>CAYWWD010000014.1:0-53986 GCA_964461965.1 uncultured Halioglobus sp.
CGCATTCCCCACACACATCTCGTGATGCACGGCTCGTCCGCAGTGCCGCAGGACTGGCTCGCGATCATCAACGAGTTCGGCGGCAAGATTCCCGAAACCTACGGCGTACCCGTGGAGCAGGTGCAGGAGGGCATTCGCCACGGCGTGCGCAAGGTCAACATCGACACCGACCTGCGCCTCGCCTCGACGGGCGCCATCCGGCGCTTCCTGGCGAAGAACCCCGCCGAGTTCGACCCGCGAAAATACCTGGCGCAGACCATCACGGCCATGAGAGACATCTGCGTCGCGCGCTACGAGGCATTCGGTACGGCCGGTAATGCCAGCAAGATCAGGGTGCGTTCGCTGGCCGACATGCAACTGGCCTACGAATCAGGGAAACTCACACCCGTCGTGCACTGAGCGATCCGCTGTGTTGTCGCTGGAGCAACTGGAGAATCTGCGCCGGCAACTTCCACCCTTCAGTGACAACGCGGCCTCCGCGCCGGCGCTGGAGGCGTTTTGCAGGGACTATCAGCTGGTGTTCGCTGCGGATCCGGCAGCCGTCGCGCACACTGCGGGCTATGTTCGCTCCGGCGAGTTCAATCTCGCCGTGCATCGCTGGCGCCGGGCCGATGCAACGGCCAATCTCCTGCTGCTGCACGGCTATTTCGACCACACTGGCCTGTACGGCAAGCTGATCGGCTGGGCTTTGTCGCACCGTTGCAATGTCTTGATATTCGATCTGCCGGGACACGGCCTGTCGAGCGGCGCGCCCGCCGCGATCGACGATTTTAGTGACTACAGTCGCGCCATCGACGATGTGCTCCGCGCCGCGCCGCTCCCCGCACTGCCGCTGTGGGTGATGGCGCAGAGCACTGGCGCGGCAGCCCTGCTGGATTTCGCCGCGCACTATCGCTGGCCGTTCCAGGCGGCGGTCCTGCTCGCACCGCTGGTGCGGCCGGCGAACTGGCAGCAGGTCGCACTGGCGCATGTGGTTCTGCATCGGTTCGTCGACAGTGTGGCGCGCACATTCCCGGTGAATTCCGGCGACGCGGCATTCCTTGCGTTTCTGAAGCGCGATCCACTGCAATCACAGCGCATCTCCGTACGCTGGGTGGGTGCCCTGCGGCGCTGGTTGCGGCAGTTACCCCGGCGTGACCTCGGTGTGGGGCCGGCGCTGATCATCCAGGGCGATGCCGACACCACCGTCGACTGGCGCTACAACATCGAAGTTGTGCGCGGGTTACTGCCCGGCAGCCGCGTGGAGTACCTGCACGGAGCGCGGCACCAGCTGGCCAACGAAACGGATGCCATTCGCGCGGAGTATCTCCGCAGCGTCGTGGACTGGTTGCTGTACTGCGGCATCCGGCTGGATGAACCGTCACGCGTAGAGACCGGCTGATTTCAGCAATTCGTACAGCGGCAGCAGGGCATCGCCGTAACGCCGCCAGCGATCTACCGAACTCGTATAGATTTCCTGCCTGACCTGTACGGCGCTGGCGGTCGCAACCGGGGTGTTGCGCTGGTGAGATAACAGGCATCCCTCCTCCCATGGCAGCTGGCAATGTTCAAGCAACGCCCGCGCCGCGCTCTTCGGATCGGCCACCAGCGCTTCATACCGCAGTTCAAGCACCGCACCGGGCAGGGCGTCGCGCCAGTGGCGCATCAAACGGTCGAACTGGATGTAGTAGCGCCCGCAGTCGAGCAGATCGTAATTGTAGTGGTAGTACGTAAATTGCGTGGCGAAAAGCTGGCGGTAGTTGCTGAGGCAGGTATCCATCGGGTCGCGGCGCAGGCAGATCAGTTTGGCGTTGGGCAGGGCGAGCCGGATCAGGCCCAGGTACATGACGTTCAGTGGCAGCTTGTCGATGAAGTGCGGCGTGTGGCCGGTGCGGGGGCGAGTGCTTTCAAGGTACGAGCTGCCAAGTTTCGACATGTCCAGTTGCACAGAGCGCACCAGTGTCTCGCTGTCCAGTACCTGCGCTGACGGAGAACCCGTGAGGCGTTTTACCTGCAACGGAAAATTCGCGAGCTCGCCCGCAGCGAACACCTGCGTATGGGCCGAGAGCATCTGTTCAACCAGCGTGGTGCCGGTGCGCGGCATGCCGACGATAAAGATGGGTTCCGCGCTGTCGCAGCCCGGTATCGACTGGTTGAAACGCTCGTGCGTGAACAAGCCGCAGACAGCGGAAAACAGCAATTCGTCGGCTTCCGCGCGATAGGCCACCTGCCGCGCCTGCGCAGCCTTCGCCCAGGCCAGTGCCGCTAGCGCCTCGGGGTAATGGCCGAGATCCTCCTGCTCCTTCGCGATCGCGTGGCCGAGGTGAAGCTGGTCGTGCGGGGTCGCAACGGTATCGCGCAGCGCCTGCAAACGCTCGAGATGGTTGTTGCCCGGTGTCTGGCGGCGCAGCGCCGCCAGTGCGGAATGCGCTTTGTACAGGCACGGTTGCAGGGCAATGGCGCGCTCATACGCCTGCTCGGCGGCATCGAAGCGGCCGGCAAACAGCAGCGAGGCGGCCAGGTTGAAGTACAGATCGGCCCGCCAGTCAGCAGACAGTCCGCCTGCACCCGAGGGTCTTTCCTCCAGGTTATGCACGGCGCGTTCATAGCAGGTGAGTGCGTCCCCGTGCTCTGCGCAGTGGCTGAACACGGTGCCGAGCGTATTGAGCGCAGGCACGCTGGTGGGCGCGAGTGCGAGTGCCCTGCGCGCGATAGCCAGCGCTTCCTGCTGTTCGCGCAGGGCAAGCAACTGCCGGCCGAGCTCGGCCAGGTACTCGGCGTTGTCAGGCGCCAGTGTGATCGCGGTGCGGAAAATTTCCACCGCCTTGGTGAGCTTGCCATTGTGCGCGGCGATCACGCCGCACAGGAACCAGGCGTCCGCGAATTCGCGGTCGATCCGGAGGATGGCGAGGCAGTGCTGATGCGCCTCCTGCATGCGGTTTTCGCGCATCGCCGTCTGGGCGGCGCGGTGCAGGCTGATGATCTGTTCAGTTTCAGCGTTCATGGCAGCAGCATTCTATGGCCGACAGTGTTGTCCGTCACCGGATCGGGCGTCGCTCACTCGGCACGGCGGGCAATAAAAAAGGGCGCCGCGGCGCCCTCGAGGGTCAACGGGCGAGCGATCAGTCTTCGAAATTGTAGATGAACCGCAGGCCCACCTGCCGCGGGCGCACCATGTTGTGGTAGTAGCGCCGCAGCGTGAACAGGCCCGATTCGCCGATATCGCTGGTGTCGGCGCGCACCCCGGTCTGTGCGTACTTGTCGAAGACGTTGTCGGCGTACAGGGATACCCGCCAGGCGTCGTTCACCCAACTGGTGGCGACATTGTGCAACGCAAAGCCGGCCATGCTCTCACCGTCATCGCGCTCGCCCACTTTGGTGATCACGTCGCTCTGGGCCGACATGGACCAGTCGAACTCCAATTGTGAGCTGTCGCGCAGCGGCATTTCATAATGCGCCGCGAGGTAGACCTGGTGTTCGGGCGTGCCGGGCAGCCGGTCACCGCTCTCGGCGCCGACACCCGGATCGAACAGGTCGGGCGCATCGTCGGTCAGCTGCGCATCGGTCCACGCATAGGCGGCGCTGATGGATAACGTGGGCAGGATGAAATACTGGCTGGAGAGTTCGAGCCCGGTGCTTTCGGCGGCGCTGCCATTGGTGAGGATGATCGCCTGGCCATTTTCTGTGCGGGATTCCAGTTGCACATCGTCCCAGTCGATGTAGTACACCGCGCCGTTCAGCAGCAGGTTGTCGCCGAACTGTGAGTGAACGCCGATCTCGTAGTTGGTCGAGGTATCGGGCGTGAAAGAAACCTCGTCGGGAAGCGCACACACGTTCTGGCCGGGGTTCAGCGGAACCTCGCAGGGAGGCACCAGGTTGATGCCGCCCAGCCGGTAGCCCTCGCTGATGGTCAGGTAGGACATGATGTCGTCGTTGAAATCGTAGGAGGTATTGATTTTGTAGATGGCATCATCGTCATCCACATCGCTGGATTCGTATTCGAGACCCAGCGCGTCCGGCGGGGCACCGTTGAACACCGTGTCGAATAGCGGCAGTGCAAACGCGCTGGAGACATCGTTCTCGTACTTGAACCAGCGTCCACCCACGGTGACCTGCCAGGCATCGGTAATCTGGTAGCCCAGTTCACCAAACAAGGCGGTTTCCTTCTGGGTTTCCTCCAGGGATTCGTAATACTCCAGTGCATCGGGGCGCAGTTGCACGCCGCCAAAGTTATCCACGGCGAACTGGTCATAGCCCGGTGTGAATTCTCGGCTCAGGGAGTCCGCCTGGAAGTCCCGGTAGAACGCGCCGACGATCCAGTCGAATGGACCCTCGTCGTCGGAGACCAGGCGCAACTCCTGGGTGAAGGTGTCCTGGTCGGAGTCCTCGCGGGTGTAGGCTGCGAAGCTGGGGAATAATTCGTACCCGTATTCAAAGGTGAGCAACAGGTCGGTCTGGTCGCGCTGGCCGTGTTCGGAATACTCCGAGTAACCCGTGGCCGAGGTCAGGCTCGCAAACCCCAAGTCCGCTACCAGCTCCAGTGCGAACAACTCGTTATCCAGTTTATTGGGTTCTAGGAAGCGATGGGCCGCTTCGTACTCGCCGGTGCCGAACGATTCCTGGTGATTGATCTGGCGCGCGCCCACGTCCTGGTCCTGCGAATAATAGGACAGCGTGCCGTCGAGGAAGTCATCCGTGTAACGCAGCGCCGCACGGCCCGACCAGGTCTCCACGGTGTTGGCATCTTTCTGCTTTTTCAGGTTGGCGTTGACATCGCTCGGGTTGCTGAAATCCGGCTGTGGATTGGACACACCGGCCTGGCGCACCAGGTAGTTGTAGTCGATGAAGCCGGGGTCGTCGGCGTAGTCGATCGAGGCGCGAAACGCCAGCCGGTCGGCGATGATGGGAATATTGACGGTGCCGCCACCCTCGTAGCCCAGATCATCCGAGTGCTGCAGGTTGTAGCCATCGCCGCGCACTTGGTAGCTCAGCGCATCGGTCTCAGGTCGCTTGGGAATATAGCGCACCGCGCCACCGAGTGCCCCGGCGCCATACAGCGTGCCCTGCGGCCCCATCAGCACTTCCACGCGATCCATGTCGTTGAGTTTCAGGTCGATATACATCGGTATCTCGCCGATGTAGGTGCCGACGGTGTTGCCGCCGTCATTGGACTGGTCAGTGGCCGTGATCGAGGTGACGTTCAGGCCGCGCACGGTGAGCGTCTGGCTGCTGCGCGGACCCTGGTCGACGACGGTCATGCCCGGCACCACGCGCGCCACGTCGGACAGGTTGGTGAGCCGGTCGCGCTCGATGAGCGCGCTGCTCAGCGCGGTGATGTTGATGGGAATATCCTGCAGTGACTCCGAGCGCCGGGTAGCGGTGACGACCACTTCCTCCAGCAGCACTTCCTGCGCACAGGTGTATGTGCTGACCAGTGCCGACGCGATGGCGGCGGATAACGTGGTGAGTTGGAATGTGGTGTGCTTACGCATGTTTGCCCCTACTGCGTTACTAACTCATGCGATGAGTGACGCCAGAATAAAGGCCCATCCGTGCTGCCCGGTTAAATGGTGTGATTATTTTGTCCCTGGACTCCGCTGGCATTCGGCAGTCCTGCTTATCGTTGTATTGGCTAGGATAGTATCAGCCGGTGTCCGGTGGCACACCAGCAATGCGCAATATTACCAATCAGGCGCGGTACACCGAGCCTGCCGTGACACGCCCGGGAAATAATGAAGGTACTTGCTGCGGCGCGGATCAGAACAGGACGCGACTGCGGATGGTTCCCTCGATCGCCGCCAACTTCTTCAACGCGATGTCGCTGTACTCCGCGTCGATGTCGATGACGACATAGCCTACAGTGTCATTGGTCTGCAGGAACTGCGCCGCGATATTGATGCGGTTCTCGGAGAACACGCTGTTGATGGCGCTCATCACACCGGGCACGTTGCGGTGAATGTGCAGCAGGCGGTGCTTGCCGACATGCTCCGGCAGCGCCACTGCGGGCAGGTTGACGGAGGATGTGGTGGTCCCGTTGTCGCTGTAGCGCGCCAGTTTTTCAGCGACCTCCATGCCGATATTCTCCTGCGCTTCGATTGTGCTGCCGCCGATATGCGGGGTGAGGAAGGCGTTGTCGAAGCGGCGCAGCGGGGACACAAACTCCTCATCGTTGGAATTTGGCTCCACCGGGAAGACATCGATACCGGCGCCACCGAGGGCGCCGCTCTCCAACGCATCGGCGAGCGCGTCAATATCCACTACGTTGCCGCGAGAGGCGTTGATCAGGATGCTGCCCGCGGGCATCTGCGCCAGTTGCGCCGCACCGATCATGTTTCTGGTGGTGTCCGTCTGCGGCACATGCAGGCTTACCACGTCGGAGCTGGCCAGCAACTGGTTGAGACTGGGCACCTGGCGCGCATTCCCCAGCGGCAAGCGGTTGGTGATATCGAAAAACTGGACCTGCATGCCGAGGCTCTCGGCGATCACGCCGAGCTGCATGCCGATGTTGCCGTAGCCGACGATGCCGAGCTTCTTGCCGCGGATCTCGAATGCGTTGGCGGCAGATTTCTGCCATTGCCCCCTGTGGGCGGCGGCATTCCTGGCCGGCACACCGCGCAGCAGGAGGATGGCCTCGGCCAGCACCAGCTCGGCCACGCTGCGGGTGTTGGAAAATGGTGCGTTGAACACGGGAATACCCCGGCGCGTCGCGGCCGGCAGATCGACCTGGTTGGTGCCGATACAGAAGCAGCCCACGGCTACCAGCTTGCCGGCCGTTTCAAGGACCTCCGCCGTCAGTTTGGTCGCTGAGCGGATACCGATGAAGTGAGCGCTGGCGATGGCCGCCTTGAGCTCGGCCGTGGGCAGCGCTTTCTTGTGCTGCTCGATATTGCTGTAACCGGCCTTCTGCAGCGTCTCCACCGCACTGGCGTGAATGCCCTCCAGTAGCAGGAACTTGATCTTGCTCTTCTCCAGCGATTGATGCGCCATTGATGTAGAACCTCAGCTGATGAACGTCGCAGTGCCGACGGTGTGCGCCGCCCGGGCGCGAAAGGGCGCGTATGGTACCATATGCGCCCCGTGATCCAGCGCCCTGAACAGTATTCCGAAGGAGCTCCAATTGCCCGCCATCGACGACGCGATGCTGACCGCGCTGCAAAAAATTGTCGGGCCCGAACGGGTGCTGATCGACACCGACGCGCTGCAACGCTATGGCCGCGACTGGACGCGCGCGCACAAACCGAATCCTTCGGCCGTCGTGCTGCCGGACAGCATCGGGCAGGTACAGGAGATCGTGCGTCTCGCAGGGGCGAACAACCTGGCCATCGTGCCTTCCGGCGGGCGCACAGGCCTCTCCGCCGGCGCGGTGGCCTGCAATGGCGAACTCGTGCTGGCGTTGGATCGACTCAATAGCATCGGGGAATTCAACGCCATCGACCGCACGGTGCGCTGTGGCGCCGGCGTCGTTACACAGCAGTTGCAGGAGTACGCCGCGGAACGCGGCCTGTTCTATCCCGTGGACTTCGCCTCCAGTGGCTCCAGTCAGATCGGCGGCAATATTTCCACTAATGCCGGCGGCATCAAGGTGATTCGCCATGGCATGACGCGCGACTGGGTGGCGGGGTTGAAACTGGTCACCGGTACGGGTGAGGTGCTCGAACTCAATCGTGGCCTCGTGAAAAACAATTCGGGCTATGACCTGCGGCAGTTGGTGATCGGCGCCGAGGGCACGCTGGGTGTGGTGGTCGAGGCCACCATGCGCCTGTCGCGTCCGCCGCGTGAGCTGGCGGTGCTCGTGCTCGGTGTGCCGGACATGGCGAGCATCATGGAGGTGTTGCGTGTGTTCCGCGCCGAACTCGAACTCAGCGCATTCGAGTTTTTCTCCGAACTGGCCCTGCGCAAAGTGATCGCGCACCAGAACCTGTCGCGCCCGTTCGAGACCCCGACCGACTACTATGCACTGCTGGAGTTCGAATTGCAGGATGAGCGCACCCTGGATCAGGCCGTGCGCCTGTTCGAGCACTGCGTGGAGGCGGGCTGGGTGCTGGACGGTGTGGCCAGCCAGAGCCTGGCGCAGGCAAAAGCGCTGTGGCGTCTACGGGAAGATATTTCCGAAACCATTTCCCGCTGGACGCCCTACAAAAATGACATCTCCACACTGACGTCCCGCGTGCCCGATTTTCTGGCCGAGGTGGAGGCAGTCGTCACTGCTCGCTACCCTGCGTTTGAGATCATCTGGTTCGGCCATATCGGCGACGGCAATGTGCACCTGAACGTGCTCAAGCCGGACGACTTGCCACTTCAGGAATTCCAGCAGCGCTGTGGGGAGGTGAGCACCTGGGTGTTCGACATCGTGCAGCGTTACGGCGGCAGTATTTCCGCCGAGCACGGTGTCGGCCTGCTGAAAAAGGACTACCTGCACTACACGCGTTCGGATTTGGAAGTCGCCATCATGCGGCAGATCAAAACGGTGTTTGATCCGCTGGGGATTATGAACCCCGGGAAAATATTCGATTAACTGAAAAAAACCCTTTCGCCGCCGCAGTTGTGCCTGTGTCCGTCTCAGGACACGCTACAAGCACATCCCTGTGCGCTCGAGGGCGGCCGTCCATGGCCGCCCACGGTCCTGAGACGGACACAGGCACAACCGCAGCTACCAGCAGTGCTATCCATGTCGTTCGTAGAGCGTACGCCAATTACACGGTCGCAGCGGCAGGGAACAGCAACTGATTCTACTCCGCCAACAGTGTTTTCACGCCCTCGCGCGTACCCAACAACAGCACATCCGCCGGTCGCAGCGCAAACAGGCCGTTGGTCACCACGCCGGTGATGTTATTGATCTTCTCTTCCATCGCCAGCGGCTGTGGTATCGGGAAATTGTGCACGTCCAGAATGACGTTGCCGTTGTCGGTCACCACGCCCTCGCGGTATACCGGATCACCACCGAGTTTGACCAGTTGACGGGCCACATGGCTGCGCGCCATGGGAATGACTTCAACCGGCAGCGGAAATGATCCAAGCGTGTGCACGAGTTTGCTGTCGTCGGCGATGCAGATAAATTGCCGCGCGACTGCGGCGACGATCTTCTCGCGAGTGAGCGCCGCACCGCCGCCCTTGATCAATTGCAGCGCGTGATTGGTCTCATCCGCCCCGTCGATGTAAAAGTCCACCTGGTTCACGGTATTGAGGTCGTAAACGGGAATACCGTAGCTCTTGAGCCGTTGCGCAGACACCTCGGAACTAGCGACGGTGGCGTTGATCTGGCCTCGAATAGTGGCGATCGCGTCGATAAACAGGTTGGCTGTCGTGCCGGTGCCGATGCCGAGCACCGTATCATCCTCGATGCGCGAACGTAGATAAGCCAGCGCCGCAGCCGCCACCGCTTGCTTCATGTTGTCCTGACTCATACCGTGCTCCGGGGATCGCTTGCGCGCGGGCCAGTATAGGGCAAGCGGCGGTTGCGATCACCCGGAACTCCCTGGCGCCACAATCGTGATCCGGCTGAAATACGCTGCGCGCTGCATTAAGATGGCCGAATCGCTCCGCGTCACGGGTCATGTCATGCCGCAGTCGTACATCAAGCGAATCCTCGATGCCCGCGTGTATGACGTCGCGCGCGAAACACCCATCCACGAAGCAAACCTCATGTCACGCCGTCTCGAAAACCGGGTCCTGCTCAAACGCGAGGACTTGCAGCCGGTGTTCTCGTTTAAATTGCGCGGCGCCTACTGCAAGATGAGCCGCCTCAGCCGACAGCAGCGCGAGCGCGGCGTCATCGCGGCGTCCGCGGGCAATCACGCCCAGGGCGTGGCGATGGCAGCCCGGACGCTCGGTGTGAAGGCGACCATCGTCATGCCGCGCACCACACCGCTGATCAAAGTGGACGCCGTGCGCGACCTCGGCGCTCGCGTCCTGTTGCACGGCGATTCCTACGATGAGGCCGCGCTGCACGCGCAGGAACTGCTGCAGACGAAGGGCCTGACCTATGTGCACCCCTTTGACGACCCGGATGTGATCGCCGGTCAGGGGACGGTGGGCATGGAGATCGTGCGCCAACACCAGGCGCCGCTCGATGCGCTGTTCGTGCCGGTAGGCGGTGGCGGGTTGATCGCGGGCGTTGCCGCCTATCTGAATTATGTCTGGCCTGGCACCCGGATTGTCGCGGTGGAACCGGAGGACGCCGCCTGCCTGCAACTGGCGCTGGCGCGCGGACGACGCGCAACGCTGGCGGAAGTCGGCCTGTTTGCCGATGGCTGCGCGGTAGCGCAGGTGGGCAGGGAACCTTTTCGCATCATCCGCAAAACGGTGGCCGAGGTCATCACGGTTTCGACCGATGAAATGTGCGCAGCGATCAAGGACATCTTCGAGGATACTCGCAGCATCGCCGAGCCTGCCGGGGCGTTGGCACTGGCGGGCCTGAAGAAGTATGTGCATCGCACCGGCGTGCGCGGCCAGGATCTGCTGGCGATCGTCAGCGGCGCCAATACCAACTTCGACCGCTTGCGCTACATTTCCGAGCGCACCGAGATCGGCGAACAGCGCGAGGCGGTGATCAGCGTCACTGTGCCGGAGCGCCCCGGCAGCTTCCGGCAGTTTTGCAGCGCGCTGGGCGGGCGCAACATTACCGAATTCAATTATCGCTACGCAGATGCGACATCTGCGCAGGTGTTCGTCGGCCTGTCAGTCACCCCCGGTGGCCGGGATCTCGCGGATTTGATCGCCGAGCTGCGGCAACGCGGCTACACCACTGAGGACATGACCGACAACGAGGTGGCCAAGCTGCATATCCGCCACATGGTGGGAGGGCATGCTCCGGCGCAGTTGCGGGACGAGCGCGTGTACCGTGTGGAGTTTCCCGAGCGCCCCGGCGCGCTGCTCAGGTTCCTGACGGGTCTGGGCCAGCGCTGGAATATTTCCATGTTCCATTATCGCAACCATGGCGCCGCCTACGGTCGGATCCTGATCGGCGTGCAGGTGCCCAAGCGCGAGCGCCGGCAGTTCGAACAGGTGCTGGATCGTATCAACTACCCTTACTCGGAGGAAACCGATAACCCCGCGTATCGGCTGTATCTCGGCGGTCGGGGGCGATGACCGCGAATTCCGGCGAGAACGCGGCTCGCAGGGTTTTCTTTTGCCGGATGCTGGGCTAAGATCGCCACCGATAGCAGAATAATTACAACTGAATTGTTTCTGGCGGGACGCGTGTACGTGGGTGCTGGAATTCGAATAATCGTGCCCTGTCTGCAGTGAGAGAACACTGGTGAAGCGTAAACCTGATGTGATGCTGATATTGACGGCGGCGTTCGTCGCAGGTGTATTGCTGACCCTCCTTCTGCCGCTGGCGGCAAATGACTCGGTCGCCGACTCGGCGTCGGCGCTGCAGGCGGGCGTCCTGCCGATCGAAGATACCCACTCCACGCCGCCAGTGCCGTTTGCGATGCAACCCTAGACTTTTTTTGTCCTGCTGCGTCGACCACCGTAGAGAACTGAAACGAACTGTAACGTCCGCGCCGGGATTGGCGACGGATCACTCGGGCTCGCGGCGATGCAGCGCGACATCCGTGGCGATGAAATCCAGATTGATATCCCAGGGGTCGCGTGGCACCGAACCCATCTGCTGGCAGCTGTGCGCCAGCCCGACCAGCAATGGGCCACTGACGCCGGACAACGTTCGATCATAGAATCCACCGCCCATGCCCAGCCGGTGGCCGCACCGGTCCCAGGCGACGAGCGGCAGGAAGATGATGTCGAGGTCCGCGACGGCACAGCGCGCAGCCTCCGCCGGTGGCTCTCCAATGCGCAAGCGATTGGGAAGCAGGCGCGTATCAGAGTCCCACCGCGCAAAACCCAGGCAGTTGTTCTCCTCGATCACGGGTAGGAACACCTGTTTGCCGCCATCGCGCGCCATCCGCACCACGGCCTGGGGATCGATTTCGCCATCCGCCGCGAGATAAACGGCGATGCGCCGCGCCGCCGCCCAGGCACCCAGGCGCGCGACAGTGTGAATCAATGCTTGTGCGGCAGCTTGTTGTTCGCGGGAGCTCAGTGCATTTCGGCGCTGGCGCATTGCGCTGCGCCATCGGGCTTTGCTGGAGGAGGTGTCGACCATAGAAGTAGAGAGGGATACCCGGCGTACCGCTGACAGAACTGCCCTTGAACCCGAAGATTCAAGGTGGTGGCTTCAGCGCTGCTTCAGGCTTTCCGGCTAGGACCGGACCTGCACACCAGCAGAGGCGAGAAGCCCCCGGTTACATGCTATCGGCTCGAGGACTGTAAGTCTGGCAAATACGCCAGGAACCCGGCTTGAGTATAGCGCACATCGAACGGCTGTAGTTCACAGAATGCGAAAATGCTTTCGATGTCGCGGGCTAGCCGATTTCGAGTTGTCGCAGGTCGTGCAGCGCGTCGTCAAGCCGGCGATGCAGGCGCCTGAGCGCGTCGTCACCACTCGGCTTCGTCTCCGCCTGATCGGACGCCTGCAGCAATTCGTAGCTGATATTGAGCGCGGCCATGACGGCAATGCGCTCCAGGCCGATGACCTTGCCCGAGTCGCGAATACCGCGCATCTGCTTGTCCAGATACTTGGCGGAGACCGCCAGTTCCGCTTCCTGCTCCGGCGGGCAGGCGACCTGGTATTCCTTGTCGAGAATCTTGACTGAAATTGTGTTGGCAGGGCTCACGCGCTTCACTCCATGGTGCGCAGTCGGTCGATCATGGCTTCGACCTTGGAGCGCGCCAGCTCATTCTTGTCCAGCAGCTCGCGCCGCTCCTCCCGAAAGCCTGCGATCTCGGACTTCAGCGCGCGATTTTCGCGCTTCAGTTCACTGCACAGCGCGATGAGCGCATCGATCTTGCTGTCGAGGTCCTTGAGTGTGTAGTCGGCCATGCAGATATACTGGGAGAGTTTTTATCGAAGCACTACTATAGTGGCGCCCGAGAATGAGGTCAACGACACAAAGTGTTTGGATATCAATAGCCTGCCACGCAATTTACAGTTTTCAGTCGAAGCGATGCCGGCAGGCGCGACGTTTCGAGGGAGAGACTTGCAGATGCACGAGGACACGCCCGAGGATCTCGGGAACTTCGACTTCGACGACATTGCCGATTACCTGCTGGAGCAGGGTGCGCAATGCTCGCCAGCGCAGTTGCACGGCTGTATGAGCGGGCTGCTCTGCGCGGGTGCGAGCACAGGGCCGGAATATGGACTCAATGCTCTGGAACACTGCCTCGACGTGCGCCCACACGGTGAGTTCGCCGAACGGGCGATGCAGTTGTACACGTTCACGGCGCAGGCTCTGCGGGATGAGGGATTTACCTTCCAGCCCCTGCTGCCCGTCGACGAGGAGGAACTCGATCTGCGGACGCTGGCACTCGCGAACTGGTGCGAGGGCTTCCTCACAGGCTTCGCGTGGCAAGCCGCCGCGGAGTCCGCCCCGGCGCTATCTCCGGATGCCGGGGAGGTGCTCACCGATATCGCCGCCATGGCACAGGCGGTGACAACGGAAGAAGACAACGAGGATGAAGCCGAGGACAGCTACTGTGAGCTCGTGGAATACCTGCGAGTCGCGGTGGTGAATGTGTTCCAGGAGTGCGGCGCATCACGATGAGCATCGGCAAGGCGGAGTTTGCGCGGCGGCGCAAGAATCTCATGGCCCTGATGGACCCCAACAGTATCGCCATCATCCCCTCGGCGCGGGAGCATGTGCGCAGCCGCGACACTGCCTACCCGTTTCGCCAGGACAGCGATTTCTACTACCTCTCGGGGTTTACCGAACCGGAGGCGGTACTGGTTCTGTTGCCGGGCCGTCGCCACGGCCAGTTCGTCGTATTCTGTCGCGAGCGTGATGTGGGGTCGGAATTGTGGCACGGCCGGCGCGCGGGTCCGGAGGGCGTCTGCGAACAGCACGGTGCGGATGACGCTTTTCCTATCGGTGATATCGATGACATTCTCCCCGGCCTGCTGGAAGGTCGCGACCGTGTGTACTACTCCATGGGACGCAGTGCCGGTTTCGACCGCCGCATCATGGGCTGGGTAAACAGCATACGCGCCAAGGAATCCTCGGGCGCGGTACCGCCGGGAGAGTTCAAGGATCTGGATCACATGCTGCATGAATTGCGCCTGTACAAAAGCGCGGCGGAACTGCGCCTGATGCGGCGCGCGGCGGCGATTTCAGCGCGCGCCCACCGCCGCGCCATGCAGGCCTGTCGCAGCGGCCTGTACGAATATCAGCTGGAGGCCGAGCTACAGCATGAGTTCGCCAGCGCCGGCGCGCGTTCGCCGGCGTATCCCAGCATCGTCGGGGGGGGCCGCAATGCCTGTGTCATGCACTACACCGACAACAGTGACAAGCTCCGCGACGGCGATCTCGTGTTGATCGATGCCGGATGTGAACTGGACTATTACGCGTCGGATGTCACGCGCACGTTCCCGGTGAACGGCCGCTTCACTGCCGAGCAGCGCGCCTTGTACGAACTGGTACTGCACGCACAGCAGGCGGCCATCGCCGAAATCAGGCCGGGCAATCACTGGAACCAGCCGCACGACGCCAGCGTGAAAGCCTTCACCGAGGGCCTGGTTGAACTGGGACTGCTCCAGGGCAGCGTCGCGGAGCTGATCGCGCGCGACGCGCACCGCGCATTCTATATGCACAAGGTCGGCCACTGGCTGGGACTGGATGTGCACGATGTCGGTGACTACCGTGTGGGCAATGAATGGCGCATGCTGGAGCCGGGTATGGTCATGACTGTAGAGCCCGGGCTGTATATCGCGGCCGATGACACTGCGGTGGCGAGAAAGTGGCGTGGCATGGGCATCCGCATCGAGGACGATGTCGTCGTTACCGAACAGGGCTGCGACGTCATCTCCGCAGATGCACCCAAGACGGTGGCAGATATAGAGGCCTTGATGGCCGGGTGATGAATGGCTGAGAAATTCGACATTGTAATTGCGGGCGGCGGCATGGTGGGCGTCAGCCTCGCGCTGCAGCTTGCCGAGGTATTGCCGGCGCGCACCTCGATCCTGCTCATCGAGAGCTATCCGGTCCCCGCGCCGGCACCGGGTGGCAGACCAGAGTACCACCCCGCGTTCGATGCGCGCGCCACGGCGCTGAGTTACAACGCCCGCCAGCTTTATGAACGTATAGCGGTGTGGGAAGAGCTGAGCCCATGGGTGTGCGCAATTGCAACCATTCATGTCTCCACGCGGGGACGTTTCGGCAGCACGCTGTTGCGTGCCGAAGAGCACGGCTGGCCAGCGCTCGGCTATGTGGTGGAGAACGCGTGGCTGGGCAATGCACTGATCCAGCAGTTGCACCGCCGTGGCCGAGTGGAAGTGCGCAGCCCCGCGACCGTGGCAACGGCTGCGCCGGAGGGCGCCGGCGTCCGGTTGCGGCTTGCGGGTAATGCGTCGCAGATCGATGCCGGCCTGCTGCTGGTCGCCGACGGCGCGGCGTCCGGCCTGCGCGAGGAACTGGGTGTCGCAGTGCTGGAGAAGTCCTACCGCCAGCACGCACTGGTGGCCACGGTTGCCAGCGCTGAACCACACCAGGGTTGTGCCTATGAACGCTTCACCGACGAGGGGCCGCTGGCGTTGTTACCACTGTTGCCGGCGCCTGATGGTGCGTGTCGCAACGCCCTGGTGTGGACCTTGCCGCCGGCGCGGGCGCGGCTGCTGCGCGACTGCCCCGCGGAAGACTTCCTGCAGGAACTCCAGCAGCGCTTCGGCTACCGGCTGGGGCGGCTGCTGCAGGTCGGCGAGCGCCATGAGTACCCTCTGTCGCTGGTGCAGTCCCGCGAGCAGGTGCGCCAGGGCATCGTCGTGATGGGCAATGCCGCCCACGCCCTGCACCCGGTGGCGGGCCAGGGCTTCAACCTGGCGCTGCGCGATGTGGCCGGGCTGGGCGATGTGTTGGCGCAGGGCATTGCCGCAGGCTTACCGCCCGGCGACCTCGGTGTCCTGCAGCGCTATCAGCGGCGACAACACGCGGACCAGGCGCGCACGATCGGTTTCAGCGACCGCGTCCCCGCCCTGTTCATGCACACCGACCCGCTGCTGGGGCTGGGCCGCGACCTGGCGCTGGCGGGGCTCGATATCCTGCCCGGCCTGAAGCACGAATTTGTACGCTTCGCGGCGGGTATGGCCGGCGGTGAGGGACGTGGTCGTGGCTGAGCCCCGACAGGTCGATGTGGCGATCATTGGTGCGGGTATCGCCGGCGCGTCGCTGGCGGTGGCGCTCGGCGGCGAAGGCCTGTCCATTGCGCTGATCGAGGCGCAGCCAGCGGATACCGCGCCGTTGCCGCGCACTCTTGGTGTACACGATTTCGACGCCCGGGTGAGTGCCCTGACGCCGCGCTCGCGCGACTTCCTGAGTGCGGTGGGCGCCTGGGACGCGATCTGCGCGTACCGGACCTGCGCGTATCGCCACATGACCGTATGGGATGCCGAGGGCACCGGACAGATCGAGTTCGACGCGGCCGAGGTAGATGCCGCAGAGCTGGGCTATATCGTCGAAAATCGCAGTATCGTCAGTGCGCTGCTGGCCAGAGTAGCGCAGTCTGCGGACATCACCCTGCTGCAACCGGCGGTGCTGCACTCGTGTTCGCGCCTGGCATCAGGCCTGATGCACCTCACTCTGGTCGGCGGCGAGGAGTGGCAGGCGAAACTGGTGGTGGCGGCAGACGGCGCGCTCTCGCGCGTGCGCGACATGATGGGCTTTCGCTGTCGCGAGTGGGACTATGGCCATCGCGCCATCGTGGCCACCGTGGAAGTGGCGCACGCGCATGACGACACAGCCTGGCAGCGCTTCCTGCCCAGCGGGCCCTTGGCCTTGCTGCCGCTGCCGGGCGACGCGCATCACCACTATTGTTCCATTGTGTGGTCGCTGCAGTCGCATCTGGTCGACGATCTGCTGGCGCTTGATGACGACGCCTTCTGCGCTGAGCTCGAATACACCAGCGAGGCGCGCCTCGGCGCGGTGCTGGATGTATCAAGGCGCTTCGCGTTTCCGCTGCGCCAGCGCCATGCGGTGGACTATGTGCAGGCCGGCATTGCCCTGGTCGGCGACGCCGCGCACACCATTCACCCGCTCGCGGGGCAGGGCATCAACCTGGGCCTTCAGGATGTCGCGGCACTTGCACAGGAGATCGTGGCGGGACATCACTGCACCGTCAGTCCCGGGCAGCTGGAACTGCTGCAGCGCTACCAGCGTCGGCGCAAAGGCGAGAACCTGCTGATGATGGCGGCGATGGACGGCTTCAAACGCCTGTTCGAGCAGCAGTCGCTGCCGCTGCGCTGGCTGCGCAACGAAGGTTTGCGCCGCGTAGATGGCCTGCGACCGCTGAAGCGACAACTCATGCGCCATGCGATGGGGCTGCGGTAGCGGCGCGGACATTGTTTTTGACTCGCGGGCCGTTAGAATGATCCGCTCAACAGCGCCTTCGCGGCGCCACCGGTAAGCAGGTGCAGGGCTGCAGCCGGGGATATCGACTTTCAGGGGAATTGCCATGAGCCGCACGCCGAACGAACTCAAATATGCCAGCACACATGAATGGGCCCGGTTGGAAGACGACGGTACTGTAACTGTTGGTATCACAGATCACGCGCAGCATGCGCTGGGTGATGTGGTGTTTGTTGAGCTTCCCGAACTCGGCGCTTCCCTGGAAGCGGGCGATGAAGCCGGTGTGGTGGAGTCCGTCAAGGCGGCGTCTGATATCTACGCACCACTGGCGGGGGAGGTGATCGCTATCAACACGGCGCTGGACGACAACCCGGAAATCGTGAACGCCGATCCCTACGTCGACGGCTGGTTCTACAAGCTGCAACCGGCAGACATCGGCGAACTGGAGTCGCTGTTGTCTGCCGAGGACTACAAGCAGCAGTGCGAGGACGAGTAAGCCGCTGACCCGACGGACGCAGGCCGCTGTGTTCGATCTCTACCTGCGCAAGGGCGCCGATCAGCGCCTGCGCGGCGGCCACCTGTGGGTCTACTCCAACGAGGTCGATACGGAGCGCTCGCCGCTGCAGCAGTTTGCGGCTGGCGATCCGGTTGTTATTCGCAATGCCAATGGCAGGCTGCTCGGCAGCGCCTACATGGAACCCCATGCGCTCATCTGCGCGCGAATGTACGCGCCCGGCGAACAACGCGCCCTGGACGCGCCATTTTTCTCCGAACGACTGACGGCGGCGTTGACCGCCCGGGAGGCCGCATTCGACCAACCTTTCTACCGGCTGGTGTACGGCGACAGCGATACGCTGCCGGGCCTGGTCGTCGACCGCTTCGGCGACATACTCGTCATGCAGCTCAACAACACCGGCCTGGAGCGCTACCGCGAGCCGCTGTTGCAGGCTCTGCTCGCGGTGGTCAAGCCGCGCGGTATCCTGCTGCGCGGCGACAGTCGCAGCCGCCGGGAGCAGGGATTGCTCACCGACAGCGAGGTGGTGCACGGCGAGGTGCCGCAACAGACCTCGCTTGAGGAAAATGGCGTACGTTTTCTCGCACCGGTGTTCGAGGGGCAGAAGACAGGCTGGTTTTACGATCACCGCCTCTCACGGGCGCGGCTTGCCGCCTGGGTGCGTGGTAAAACCGTACTGGACGTGTACAGCTATATCGGCGGCTGGGGTGTGCAGGCGGCCGTGTTCGGCGCAGCCTCCGTGTGCTGCCTGGACAGCTCCGCGCAGGCACTTGCAGGTGTTACGGAAAATGCCCGTCTCAACGGCGTGCACGGCAGGGTCGCGACAGTGCGCGGCTCCGCGCCGGAACAGATGGCGCAGCTGCACGCACAGGGCAGCCGCTTTGATGTGGTGATCCTCGATCCGCCGGCGTTTATCCAGCGCAGGAAAGATTTGAAGAAGGGCATTGCCGCGTACCGGCGCATCAATGAGCTGGCGTTACAGCTAGTGCATCCCGGCGGCCTGCTCGTCTCGGCCTCTTGTTCCATGCACCTTTCGCGCGCGGATCTGGTTGCGTGCGTGCAGCAGGCTGCGGTGCGCACGGGCTGCCAGGTCCGTGTGGTGGAGCAGGGCGCGCAGGGACCCGATCACCCGATTCATCCGGCGATTCCGGAGACCGAATACCTGAAAGCCGTGTTCGTTCGCAAGTTGTAGATGTATCCTGCTTCAGTTCCACCGGCGAGATACGCAATGCTCGTTAGCTTCCAGCTCGATAGCATCGAGGCCAGCCTCAGCGCAGTGAAATCACCGGCCACCCGCGCTCGATCGCGCGCGCCCGCAAGGTAGCGTCGGGATCGACCGCCACCGGGTTATCCACCAGCTCCAGCAGCGGCAGGTCGTTGTGCGAGTCGCTGTAGAACCACGCGCCGACTAGCGATGTCCCGCGCTCGGCCAGCCACGCGCGCAGTCGCGTCACTTTGCCCGCCTGGTACGACGGGATTCCCATGGGCTCGCCGGTATAGACGCCGTCCGCAACCTGCGCCTCACAGGCGATCAGGTTGTCCACGCCGAGCGCGGCGACGATGGGCGCGGTGATGAAGCGGTTGGTGGCGGTGATGACCAGCAGCTCGTGCCCGCGACGGCGATGGTCGGCGATCAATTCTGCCGCAGCCGGCAGCATGATCGGCGCGATCCAGCCCTGCATGAAGTCGTGGTGCAGTGCATCGACCTGTGATTGCGTGCGTCCGGCTACCGTGCTGAGCGCGAGACGCAGGTAGGCGTCGATATCGAGTACACCGGCCTGGTAGTCGGCGAAGAAGCGGTCGCTGCGCTCGGCGAATCCGGCACTGTCGACCAGCTTGCGCGCGCAGGCGAACTGCCCCCACAAATGGTCGCTGTCGTCGCCGAGGAGGGTATTGTCCAGATCAAAAATCGCCAGTGTCACAGTCTCAGCCCCACAAAAATCGCCGGCCAGCATAGCGACACCGTACGCCATAGTAAATTTCTCTGGGCCTGCGAAGTGTGGAACAATAGCCTGCATTCAAACCGGGTGGCCCACAGACGTGATAGACGCAGACGGATATCGGCCCAACGTGGGAATCATGCTGGCCAACGAGCAGGGCCAGCTGCTGTGGGCGCGCCGCGTCGGGGGCCAGAACGCCTGGCAGTTCCCGCAGGGCGGCATCAGCGCGGGGGAAACCCCGGAGCAGGCCCTGTATCGCGAGCTGCACGAAGAGGTCGGCCTGTCGGAGTCCGCCGTGCGGATTCTGGGCGCCACCCGGGGCTGGCTGCGCTACCGTCTGCCAGAGCGGTTTATTCGCGAAGGCCAGACGCCCAAGTGTATCGGGCAGAAACAAAAATGGTTCCTGCTGCTGCTGCTGGCGGAGGATGAAGCGGTGCAGCTGAACCGCAATGCCAAGCCGGAGTTCGACGACTGGCAGTGGGTCAGTTACTGGTACCCGTTGAACCAGGTGATTTCCTTCAAGCGCGAGGTCTATCGCCGGGCGATGAAGGAGCTCGCCCTGCCGCTCGGACGCCACACCGACAAGTTCCGGAGCCGCTGATACGCCATGCTGGAAATCCTGCGCAATATCGTCCAGGAGGTGAACGCCGCAGGCGGCCTGAACGAGGCGCTGCAGATCATCGTGCGCCGGGTGCGAGACGCGATGCGCACGCAGGTGTGCAGCGTGTATATGCGCGACCCTGCCACCGGGCGCTACGTTTTCCGGGCCACGCAGGGTCTCAATCAGGCGCTGGTCGGCGTGGCCAGTCTCGCACCGGGGGACGGCCTCGTCGGGCTGGTCGCCGAACGCGGTGAACCGGTCAACCTGGAGGAGGCCGAAACCCATCCCAGCTTCCGCTTCCTGCCGGGCATCGGCGAGGAGCCATTCCACGCCTTCCTCGGCGTGCCCATCATCCACCAGCGCGGCGTGCTCGGTGTGCTCGTCGTACAGCAGGCCGAGCGCCGGCGCTTCGACGAGAGCGATGAAGCTTTCCTGGTCACGCTCTCGGCGCAGCTCGCGGGTGTCATCGCCCACGCCCAGGTCACAGGCGTTGTGGATTCGTTGTCGCTCTCCGGTGCGACGCCGGCCAAGATCACCGGTGTCGCTGGCGCCCCCGGGATCGCGATCGGCACCGCCGTGGTGTTGTCGCCGGGCGCCGACCTGTACGCGGTGCAGCCGCGCGAGGCGCAAAACCGGCGCAAGGAGGTGCGCGCCTTTCGCGAGGCCCTGCAGTCGGTACAACGGGATATCCAGCAGGTAGCTGACAACCTCGGTCCGCAGCTCAGCGATGAGGACCGCGCCCTGTTCGACGTCTACCTCAGCATCCTCGACGACTCGACCATCGGCGCGGAAGTGGTGGGCCGGATCAAGGCCGGGCAATGGGCACAGGGTGCGCTGAGCCAGGTGATGATCGAGCACATCCGCCATTTCGAGCGCATGGAGCACAGTTATCTGCGAGAGCGTGCCGTGGATGTGAGGGATCTGGGTACGCGGGTGCTTACTTACCTGCAGGAGGCCAATCAGGAAGTACGGGTATACCCGGAGCAGACGATACTGGTGAGCGAGGAACTTACCGCGACGTCACTTGGCGAAATTCCGCGCGACAAGCTGGCGGGACTGATTTCCGTACGCGGTTCGGGTAATTCCCATGTGGCCATCCTCGCGCGGGCCATGGGTGTGCCCACGGTGATGGGCGCGGTCGACCTGCCCTATGCCCGCCTGCAGGATCATGAGGTGATCATCGATGGCTACAACGGCACGGTGCACCTCAATCCATTGCCGGACATCAAGCAGCGCTTCCAGCGGGTGTTGGATGAAGACCGGGCGCTCTCGCGAGATCTCGAATCCCTGCGCGATGAGCCCTGCGTCACCCTCGACGGCCACCGTATGCCGCTGTGGGTGAACACCGGCTTGATGATCGACGTCACCCGCTCGCTGGAGCAGGGCGCGGAGGGTGTGGGCCTCTACCGCACGGAAGTGCCTTTCCTGCTGCGGGATCGCTTTCCCAGTGAGGAGGAGCAGCGGCAGATCTACCGCGAGCAGCTCGAGGCATTCGCGCCCAAACCGGTGACCATGCGAACGCTGGACATCGGCGGCGACAAGGCGCTGCCGTATTTTCCCATCGAGGAGGACAATCCCTTCCTGGGCTGGCGCGGGATTCGCGTGACGCTGGATCACCCGGAGATTTTCCTGGCGCAGATCCGCGGCATGCTCAAGGCCAACGAGGGTCTCGGCAACCTGCGCGTGATGCTGCCCATGGTGTGCAGCACCTCCGAGCTGGACGAGGCGCTGGACTTGATCCGGCGCAGCCACCGCGAACTGCGCCAGGACGGCCTGCAAGGCGAGCTGCCGCCCATCGGCGTGATGGTGGAAGTGCCGGCGGCGGTGTACCAGGCGCGGGCGCTCGCCCGTCGTGTCGACTTCCTGTCGGTCGGCAGCAACGATCTCACGCAGTACCTGTTGGCGGTTGATCGCAACAACACGCGTGTCGCGCGGTTGTACCACTCCCTGCATCCGGCGGTACTGCAGGCGTTACAGAGTATCGCGCTGGCCGGCCAGGCCGAGCAGGTTCCCGTCGGGATCTGTGGTGAACTCGCTGGCGATCCCGGCGGTGCGGTGCTGCTGCTGGCCATGGGTTATAACGTGCTGTCGATGAACGCGACCAGCCTGCCCAAGGTCAAGAAGGCATTGCGCAACCTGCGTCTGAGCGAGGCGCGCGATCTGCTGCGCGACGTCATGGCGATGGAGTGCGCGTTCGAGATCAATGCGCGGTTGGAGCACTTCCTGATCGCGCACGGCATGGAGCAGTTCATACACACTCCGGTGGAGTGAGCGCCTGCTATCGGGATTTAACCCGCATCCAGCGCGAACGCGTGCTGCCGCTGCTCCCGCAGCTCGCCGTTTGCGTTGAAGCTGAGCTCCCGCCAGTCGACCTGTGCAGCGGAGTCGATCCACAGCGTCGTGCCGGAACGGGTGCCGTAACCCGCGCTCACGATGAACTGTGCCGAAAGCAGCGGATCCATCGTGCCGTCCAGCCCCTGGAGCTGCAGCGCATCAGGGTCCGCCAGCGCGCGGTCGCCCACCACCTGCAGCAGGGCATCGTGAGAGATATCGCAGCCCGCAAGCAGCGAGCGCAGTCGGGTCTTCCCCAGCTCGACCTTGGGCCACGGAGTGTCCAGCCGTGCGTTGCTCAGGCCGTAGATGCCGGTCGGCAACGGCTGCGGTCCCGCGCTGTCGCTGTTGGTCAAATACCACAGGCCTGAGCGGTCACCCAGTAACAGGTTAAAGCCGGCGTACTCCTGCGCGCGCTTCGCCACGGCAGCGAGAAACTCCTCGGGCGCCTCGACTCCGAGGAGAAACGCCAGCGGCAATTCACCGCGCGAGCGGGGGGCGGAATGGGTGCGAGCTGGGTCGCGGAAGTTGGTCACCGCCGCGAAGCGCCCCGCACGGGTCACGCCCATCCAGGTTCCGCCCTGGTGCAGGTCCCGGCCGGCGAGCAGTTGCGGGTGCTCCGGCCAGAACGCGGATGCGGCAGTGGGCCTTGCGTGGAATTCGTCGCGATTGGCTGCCACCAGCAGTGGGTAGCGAGAAGACACCTGATGTGCGAAGACCAGCAGACACATGACAGCTTTCCCACCGTCCGAGAAGAAGAAATTGTGCATCGCAATGCGCTGGATGATAATACGGTTTTCCGTTTCCATGACGTCGCTGACCGTTGCAGGCTGGCTGCTGTCCTGGCGCCCTACAGAGTGCAACCATGCTCGCTTACCCTGAAATAGACCCGGTCGCGCTGGCGCTCGGGCCAATCAAGGTCCATTGGTACGGCCTGACGTATCTGGCCGGCCTCGGTTTCGCGTGGTGGCTGGCGATACGGCGTAGTCGAAGGCCCTGGTCCGTGGTGCGGCGTGAACAGATCGACGACCTCATTTTTTACGCGGCCCTTGGCGTGGTGCTGGGCGGGCGCCTCGGATACGCCCTGTTCTATGGCGGTGAGAAACTGATGCAGGATCCGACGTGGATTTTGCGTGTATGGCAGGGAGGCATGTCGTTCCACGGCGGCTTCCTCGGTGTGTTGTTTGCCATGTACCTGTTTGCCCGCCGCCACCGCATCGTCTTCGGCTCGCTGATGGATTTTGTCGCACCTCTGGTGCCGGTGGGCCTGGGGCTCGGTCGCCTCGGCAACTTCATCGGCCAGGAGCTGTGGGGACGGCCCACGGATGTGCCCTGGGCCATGGTGTTTCCGCGCGATCCGGAGCAACTGGCGCGGCACCCCTCGCAGCTGTACCAGTTCGCGCTTGAAGGCATGTTGCTGTTTGTGATCCTGCTGTGGTTTTCCGCTCGCGAACGGCCGAGCTGGTCGGTCGCTGGTGTGTTTGCCCTCGGTTACGGTGTCCTGCGATTCATCGCGGAATTCTTTCGTGAACCCGACCAGAACATTGGCTTCCAGGCTTTCGGCTGGATGACGCGCGGCCAGCTGTTGTCGCTGCCCATGGTTGCACTCGGGATCTACCTCATTGCGATGGCGTATCACAAAGCCGGTGCTACGCAGGCAGCGCAGGGAAAGCGGGCGTCATGAAGCAATATCTGGCGCTGCTGCAGGACATCCTCGACAACGGCGTGCGCAAGGCGGATCGCACCGGCACCGGCACACTGTCCGTATTTGGCCGGCAGTTCCGCCACGACCTCGCGGACGGTTTTCCGCTGCTCACCACGAAGAAGCTGCACTTCAAAAGCATTGCCAACGAGTTGCTGTGGTTCCTGCGCGGCGACACCAACACGCGCTGGCTAAAGGAAAACGGGGTATCCATCTGGGATGAGTGGGCGACGGAGGATGGCGAGCTGGGGCCGATCTACGGCGCGCAGTGGACAGCCTGGCCTACCCGCGACGGCGGTGCGATCAACCAGATCGACTATGTGATTGATTGCCTGCGCAACAATCCGGACAGCCGGCGCATCCTGTTTCACGCCTGGAATGTGGAGTATCTGCCCGACGAACGGCTGAGCCCGCAGGACAACGTCCGGGCCGGGCGAATGGCCCTGCCCCCCTGCCACCTGCTGTACCAGTTTTATGTCGCCGACCGGCGGCTGTCTGCGCAATTGATGATCCGCTCCAGCGATTCCTTTCTCGGCCTGCCGTATAACACCGCGAGCCTGGGGCTGTTGACCCTCATGCTGGCGCAGCAGTGCGACCTTGAGCCGGGGGAAATCGTCATCTGTACCGGTGATTCGCACATCTACAGCAACCACCTGCAGCAGGTGCGCGAGCAGCTGCACCGTGAGCCGCGGCGCCTCCCGCGCCTTAACCTCCGGCGCCGCCCGGACACCATCTACGACTACAGCTTTGAGGATTTCGAGCTGCTGGAGTATGACCCGCACGCGCATATCGCGGGCGCGGTAGCGGTGTGAGGTACAAGCAGAGGGCATGACCATACTGGCGCTTATTGTCGCCGCCGCCGAAAACGGCGTGATCGGCAGGGACAATGCCCTGCCGTGGCATCTGCCTGGCGACCTGCAGCACTTCAAGCGCGTGACGATGGGCAAGCCAGTTCTCATGGGCCGCAAGACCTTCGAGTCGATCGGCAGGCCGCTGCCAGGTCGAACCAATATCGTAATCACCCGCAACCCGGCATTTCGACCGGACGGGGTGATGGTGGCGACCTCCGTGAGGGACGCCCTTGCGATGGCAGCACACAAAGCGGAACAGGACGGGGTCGAAGAGGTATTCGTGATCGGTGGCGCCGAGATCTACGCCGCCGCGCTGCCACTGGCGAACCGCCTGTACTTCACCGAAGTGCACGGGGACGTCGTGGGCGATGCCGTGATACCTGCCATCGACTGGACGCAGTGGAGGGAAGTCAGTCGGGAGCGGCACGCGGCACAGCCAACCGGGGACCCCGCGTTCAGCGTAGTGAGCTATGAGCGCAACGTTGCGTGTGGATCAGGATAATCCTGCTTCGATTGTTACTTCACCTTGCCGTTGCTGGAAAAAGTGTAACCGAAATACACATTTTGAATTGAAGGCGCTAATGTCTGGCGTGTCGCATTGAAAAGCCATGGGACATGGTTTAGATTGGCGCGCTTGACCTGCCGACACCGGATTTTCCGTTGCAAGCATTTTGAAAATTCGGGTCTATAGTTTAGCTGTGAATCACTCCGTTGAATTCCAGGAAACACCCTCCGGTGAACATAGCATCACCGGTATGCGGCGACGTGCGGGACACATGCGGGTCAGCGGGTGTGTAGACAACAAGGATTTTTCCGTGCATTACTGCTGCACGGACAAAGCAAAGGGTTCAGTTGGTACGCGATGCGACGAAGCAATCGACTTTTTAATCTTCACGGTGTTAGCATCCTCGTCCCGGGCTGCATCAGCGCTCGGTTCGCGGCATGCTCTGCCCGCAACAATATTCTCGATGCCCGCGCAGGGTCGTGGATCTCATTGACTAGGAGGCGCTTTTTGTCATGATCCCAATTAACTTTCGGATTCGGATAGTGAGGACGATCGCAATATCGTTGGCTGCCGCGTTGCCACTCGGTATGTCGACGCTGGCTGCGGCGCAATCAATCGAAGGGGCGGCAAATGCCCAGGTCGGAGTTGACAAGGCTGCTGCTGCGTCACAGGGCCGCATCAACCAGCTTCTCGACAAGACACAGGACGCGGCCGCGAAATACGCACAATCGCTGGCCGAAGCCGAGAGCATGGAAAAGTACAACAAGCAGCTCGGCGAGCAGGTCGAGCAGCAGAAAGAAGAAATGGCGTCCATCGAGAAGCAGTTGCTCGAGATCGCCACCACCAACCGCGAAGTACAACCACTCATGCAGAAAATGGTGGACACGCTGCAGCAGTTCGTGGCGTTGGACGTGCCGTTCCTGCTCGAAGAGCGCACCAAGCGGGTCGAGTCCTTGCAGAAGCTGATGACCGAGGCCGACGTCGCCATTTCCGAGAAATACCGCCGGATTATCGAAGCCTATCAAATCGAACTCGAATACGGCCGCACGCTCGACGCCTATGAAGGCTTGCTCGGCGAAGGCGCGGACGCACGCACCGTCGAATTTGTTCGCCTCGGTCGGGTGGCCCTGATGTACCAGACGCTGGACGGCGCCGAGACCGGGTACTGGGACGCGCAGCAGAAGAAATGGATTATTGATAACAGCTACGCCCACGCGGTGTCCGAAGCGCGGCGTGTAGCCAAAAAAGATGGCGCCCCCGATCTGTTGACGGTACCGGTGCCGGCTCCCCAGGAGGTGCGGTCGTGAGGAAGATGCGTAAATTGATTCTTACTGCGGCAATGTTGGCATTGCCGCTGACCGCGCAAGTCGCAACCGCAGCGGCTTCACTCGACGACCTGCTGGAGTCGGTGCGCACGGTGCGCGCGCAGGAGAACCAGGCCTTCAAGGAGCGTTCAGCCGCGTTCGATGCAGCCCCTCCCAACCAGCAGGAGCAGATGCTCGCTGAAGCCGTGGCCAAGCGCGACGCGCTGTCGGCAACGTCGAACACATTGTCCGAGCAGTTTTCCGCCAACGAACTGAAGATCAACGAGTTAAAAAAAGCGCTGCGTGAAAAAGCCACAGCACTGGGACTTACCGAAATTTTCGGTCTTTCCAAGCAGGTAGCGGGCGACTCCGCCACAGTGCTACGGCAGTCCCTGATCTCTACGCAGTTCCCTGCAAAAACAGGCGAGCAGGATCGCGATGAGTTCCTGCGTGCCTACGCCGCGTCAAGCGAAACGCCCACCGCTGCAGATCTGGAACGGGTGTGGTTTGAAATCCAGCGCGAAATGACGGCCAGCGGCGCGGTTGCCAAGTACACGACTACAGTCGTGCAGCCCGGCGGTGAAGCGGTGGAGGCCGAAGTCATCCGTATCGGCCCGTTCACGGCAACCTCGGACGGCAAATTTCTCTCCTACCTGCCCAGTCTGAAGTCGCTTAACGTCTATCCGCGCCAGCCGCCCGAGGAATTCCTGGCGTACGTAAATAAGCTGCAGTCCACCGACAGCGGCTATGTACAAGCCGTTGTCGACTCGGCACGCGGTGTACTATTAGGCCTTTACGTCGATCGTCCCAACTGGGGTGAGCGTATCGAACTCGGCGAGGAAATCGGCTATATCATTCTGCTGGTCGGTGCTTTGGGCTTCCTCGCATTCATCGTGCAGCTGGTTTACCTGGTCGGTGTACGCATGGGCGTCAACCGGCAGCTCAAGAATCTGGAAAAACCGGCTCCGGACAACGCACTCGGTCGCGTGTTGCTGGCATTCAAGGGCGATCCCAACACGATCGAACAGGATGCCGACGTCGCTGAACTGCGTATCTCGGAAGCTGTACTCCGTGAAGTACCCAAGCTCGAGCGTTTCCAGTCGTTCCTGCGTCTCGGCGTTGCAGCCGGTCCGCTGCTCGGTCTGATCGGTACCGTTTTGGGTATGATCATCACGTTCCAGAGTATTACCGAGTCGGGCTCCAGTGACCCGAAACTTATGGCGACTGGTATCGGACAGGCCATGATCGCCACGGTACTGGGCCTCGGTATCGCCATTCCGTTGCTGTTCGCTAACGCGCTGTTGACCTCGCTCTCCAAAGGCATCGCGCAAACGCTGGATGAGCAGGCGGTAGGCATGCTGGCAGAGAGCATCGAGAAGCAGCGCCGTGCTTGATCAGATACCCCTGATACGAGGAGTACTGGAACTCGTCGATGACGGCGGCCCCTTTGTGGGCCTGATCTTCGCCGCCGGCGTGCTGATGTGGACCATTATCGCCGAGCGTTTTTGGTACTTTCGGCGCGTGCTCCCAAAGCAGGCGGCCGAGCTGCAAAAAATCTGGGATGCGCGCTCTGAACACACATCGTGGACTGCCCGGCAAATTCGACAGGCGATGATTTCCAAGCTCAACGTCGCGATGTCGGAAGGGTTGCCGGTGATGCAGGTACTGGTGCCGATGTCCCCGTTGCTCGGACTGATTGGTACGGTGGCCGGCATGCTGGAGGTATTCGACTCGATGGCGCTGCGCGGTAATGCCGACGCACGCAGTATGGCCAGTGGTGTATCCCAGGCGATGATCTGCACTATGACGGGTCTTGCCGTGAGTATCACCGGTCTTTATCCGGTCCACTATTTCCGCACGCGCACCGCACGGGAAACCGAGCTCCTCGCAGACAGGTTCGGATTGTAATCATGCGCCTACGACGTCGATCAACAGCAGACCACGAGTCATCCCATGGCATAGACCTTGCGCCTATGCTGGATTTCGTCATCAACCTTCTTATTTTCTTTATTATTACTGCGGTATTCGTCAAGGAAGCCGGGCTCAATGTGAACCGCCCCACAAGTTTTGAGCAACAGGACAAAGATGATAACGAAAGCATCCAGATTCAGATTCTTAACACCGGTGAAATCTGGATCGATGGCCGTGCAGTCGACGTGCGTGCGGTACGCGCCAACGTTGAGCGCATGAGCGCGGTGAATCCGGATAGCGGCGTGTTGATCCTCGCCGACGAACAGGCACCTACCGGTACCATGGTGGAAGTGGTGGACCAAGTGCACCTGGGCGGCATCTACAACATTACGTTCAGCACGCTGAACTAACGGAATTGGTGACGAGGATTCCTTCATGCGAGCATCAAAGCACACGCCAGAGCAGGAAGATCACGGCATCGATCTGGCGCCTATGCTGGACTTTACGATCAACCTGCTGATTTTTTTCATTATCACAACGTCCTTCATCAAGGAAGCGGGCGTAACGGTTTTCAAGCCCGAGGCCTCCACCGCCGAACATCGCGACTCTGGCAACCTGCTGGTCGCCATTCGGGAGAACGGCGAAATCTGGATGGATCGCCAACGGGTTGAACTACGAGAACTGCGCGCATTGATTGAACGACTGCATATCGAACGGCCTGACGATACGGTGGTCATCATAGCCGATAAGGCATCCAAAGCCGGCGTGGTCGCCAAGGTGATGGATGAAGTACGTATGGGTGGAATCAAGGATATCGCCATTGCTGCCGATCCCGGCAAAGCAGGCGGTTAATCGGTACGAAGAGGTAAGTAGAGCGTGAGTCTTCGTTATCCTATCGGCTTTGTATTCGGCGCCGTATTTATGCTGGTGCTGTTCTGGGTGATGTGGCGCCTGGTGAGTGTACCTGTCGACATGATCGCACTGAAAACGGCGACGCGTGTGGAGTTTACCCGCATGCGGCAGGATACCGAGGTGCAGAAAAAGCAGCAGGATAAAGTGCAACCGGACAAACCACCGCCGGTACCGGAAGTGCCGCAGATGAGTTTTGCCAAGGGCAGCGTAGAGAACAGCGTAGCACAACTGACACCCACGGTTGACGCCAACAGCGCGATGTCCAAAATGAAAATGACCGCGGGTTCCGATCGCGACATCATTCCGCTGGTGCGTATCAATCCGGACTACCCACCGCGCGCGTTGAGCCGCGGCTTGCAGGGCTGGGTGATCGTACAGTTTACGATTTCCGCCACGGGCACCGTGAAAGACGCCAAAGTGGTCGATTCGTCGAACAGTATCTTTGATGAAGCCGCGCTGAAAGCGATTGCTCGCTGGCGGTACAACCCCAAAGTTGAAGAAGGCGTAGCGGTTGAACGCGTCGGCGTGCAAACGAAACTCGTCTTCCAGTTGGAGAACTAGGGCATGCGATTCGTACGAATACTCGCCATGCTGCTGCTGGCCGTGATGATCGTGCCGTCCTACGCGGCACCTAAAGCCGACGATAAGAAGAAGGCCCCGGCACCCTCCATCGATGCTGCGACGGGAAAAATCCTGACCGAAGCAATCGAAGCGTTAAATGCTGAAAAATACAGTGCGGCCTCAGCCGCTCTGGCGAAATTAAAGCTGGATGGCTTGAGTCCGTACGAGCGTAGCCGCGTCGAACAGATCCTCGCCACGATAGACCATTCCCAGGATAAATACGCCTCCGCACGAGACCACTTGAACAAGGCCATCGCGGCAGGCGGCCTGAACGAGGTAGAAGTTTCCCAGACGAAATACCAGATTGCGCAGCTCTGGCTGGCAGAAGAAAAGTGGAAAGAGGGTGCAGCGGCGCTCGAAGACTGGTTCAGAACGGCGACCAAACCCAACTCCGCCGCCTACTATCTGTTGGCGGTGGCGTACTATCAGCAAGAACTGTATGACAAGGCACTTTCTCCTGCCCAGAAAGCGGTGGACCTGGCGGAGAAACCGCAGGAAAGCTGGATACAACTCGTGTTGGCTTTACATCTACAAAAAGAAAACTGGCAGCAGGCCGTGCCGCTGTTGAACCGACTGATCAATATCGCGCCGGACAAGAAAACCTATTGGCAACAATTATCTTCTGTGTATGGGCAGCTGGGTCAGTATCCCCAGGCGCTGGCCGTGATGCAGCTCGCCTATAATGCCGGACTGCTCGACAGCGACAGCGATATCCGTCGGCTCGCCGACCTTCTGTTGTTCAACGATGTGCCCTATCGCTGTGGTGAAATTCTGGACCAGGCGATGGCAAAGAACGCTGTCAAAGGTGACCTCAAGCTGTATGAGAAGCAAGCCAATTGCTGGATTGCGGCGAGAGAGTTCAAACGAGCGGTTACACCGCTCACCCGCGCGGCCGAGATGGCGGGCAATGGTGACCTCTATGTGCGCCTTGGTGAAGTGCAGGTTCAGCGCAGTGACTGGGACGGCGCAGCCGATGCGCTCTCGAAGGGCCTGAGGAAAGGCGGCCTGAAGGATACCGGCAATGCGCAATTGATGCTCGGTATTGCGCTCTACAACCAGAAGAAACTGGATCAGGCAGCGGAATGGTTTAACAAGGCCAAGTCCTCAGAAAAATCACGCAAGACAGCCGAAGGTTATCTGCAACTCATGCAGGCACAGGCGGGTTGATTGCGAATGGACGGGCACCAGGCATGCGGCGAGTAGTATCAGATATGGCACAGTTTCGATCGATCGCGCGTTGGGGACTGAGTGTAGTGCTGATGACGGGCACCACACTGGTTTGCGCACAGGAGCAAAGCGCGGGTGAACGTTACGCCAAGATTCTGGCGGAAACGCAGAGCCTGGCACGCTACAACGAGCAATTGAACAGCCAGCTAGCGTCACAGCAGGCACAGGCTGCGAAAATGGAACAGCAGCTGGCGGGGATGGATGCAACCGGCGCCCAGATACCTGCGCTCATTCAAAAGATGTACCAGACTCTGGAAAAGTTCGTGGCTGCGGATCTTCCTTTCCTCGATCCCACCCAGGCCGGCCCAGACACTCGCCACGAGCGCATGGCCAGACTGCGCGAGTTGATGGCGGAGGAACCCGCTCCCGAGTCCGCTGCTGCCCCCACGGCCGAGGCCAATGAGAACGCCGGGGGTGAAGAGGCTACAGCTGGTACACCGGAGGGGGCAGCGTCTGCCGATGCGAAACAAGCAGAGGACCTCGCCAAATCCCATGCAAAGACTGCGGAGCGCTATCGCCGCCTGCTTGAGGCATACCAAATCGAACTTGATTATGGCCGGAACCTGGTCTCCTATCCCGGCAAATTGCCGGACGGCCGTGACGCTAACTTCGTGCGGATGGGCCGAGTGTCGCTGATGTACCGAACTACCGATGGCGAAGAAGCCGGGTACTGGGACGCCGACCAGAAAAAATGGATCGTCGCCAACGAATACAACAAGGCAATCCATAAAGCCGTGCTGATTGCGACGAAAGAACTGGCCCCAGACCTTGTGACGGTTCCGGTGCCTGCGCCAAAAGAGGTACCGCTGTGAAGAATCTTCATCGCATTGCGCTGGCCACGGCGGGATTCCTTCTCGCGCAGCTTCTGGTTACACCCGCATTCGCCGCCGTTCAGCTGGGTGAGCTGGACAAACTTGTGCGCCAAATGCGTGACAAAGAGTCCAAATTAGCGCAGGAGCGGGAAGCCACATTCCGCAGCGACCTGCAGAAGCAGGAAGAACAGGCACGCAATGCATTGGCGCGGCGCAACGCAGCGGAAGCGCGCGGCAACGCCCTGAATAAAGCCTTCGACGAAAACCAGGCGCGCCTCGATGAAATGACTACCCTGCTCAAGCAGCATGAAGGCAACCTGGGTGAGTTGTTCGGTGTGACGCGACAGATCGCAGGCGACGCGGCCAACGTGTTACAACAATCAATGCTGACCGTGCACTACCCGGCCAAAGAGGGAAAGAAAGATCGAGCTCAGTTCCTGGTCGACATGGCGAGTGCCAAGAGCCTGCCTTCGATCGTCGAACTGGAGCGGATGTGGTTCGAACTCCAGCGGGAAATGATTGAAAATGGCAAAGTGGTACGCTTCAAAACGCCCGTATTGAAGCCCGATAACACCACGGAGGAAATGGAAGTCGTGCGCGTGGGACCGTTCACCGCAGTTTCCGATGGCAACTATCTGGGGTATATACCCAGTAAAAAATCATTGAGCCTGCTGGATCGACAATTGGGAGGAGACTTACGCTCCACCGCAGAAGACCTGCAAAGTTCGACGGACGGCGGCTATCACAAGGCGATTGTCGACCCTGCCCGTGGTGCGTTGCTCACCCGCTATGTGGAGCGCCCCAATTTCCTCGAACGTATCCAGCACGGCGAGGCGGTCGGCTGGGTGATCGTGGGCGTCGGTCTACTGGGCGTACTGTTGGCGGCCTTCCAGTACATCTATCTGTTTGCAACACGCATCGCAGTCAAGGGGCAGCTTGGGAAGCTTTCCAACCCTGAATCCGGCAATCCACTCGGTCGTGTGATGCTGGCGTTTCGTGGCGAGCAACCAGCACCTAATGCCGAAGTGGCGGAGTTGCGGCTCTCCGAGGCGGTATTGCGCGAGGTGCCAAAACTGGAGCGGTTCCAGTCATTCCTGCGATTGGCCGTTGCGGCCGGCCCTCTGTTAGGTCTGGTCGGGACCGTGATCGGCATGATCCTGACGTTCCACGCCATCACGGCGTCCGGCTCCAGCGATCCCCGGCTCATGGCGGACGGTATCGGCCAGGCCATGATCGCGACCGTGCTGGGCCTTGGTATTGCGATCCCGCTGTTGTTCATCAACTCAGGGTTGGCCAAGCTCTCTACTGGATTGACGCAGATTCTGGACGAACACAGTCAGGCACTGCTGGCCAAGTACCTCAGCGAAAAAGCGTAACCTCGCTCCGAACTTCGAATCCCCGGTGATGTACGGACATCACCGGCTCATGCCTGCCATCATGTTCTACATGAACCAGTGCGGTTCTCGCGCAAGAACGGCAATACCGGACGGTGTAGCCTGCCACCACTGAACGCCTGACTTTTTGAATTCTGTGGGTGGCGCCGCCCCGGTCGATAACAGTACAGACCAGCTGCAAAGCTCCAGTATCTACCAATCCGGGCAATCAGCTTTCAGCTCAAAGCATACCCAGCCTGACCAGGTCCAGCATGGGTTGTGGATACACACCCAGCACCATGATCAATATGGCGGTAATCATGAGCATGGCGCCGCAAGCACTGCGGCTCCAGTCGAAGGGGATTCGCAGGCGCCGGACACCGGGCTCCTGCAGGAAGAGCGTCAACATCACACGAAGATAATAGAAGAGCCCGATACCGCTGCTGACGACCAGGATGGCCAGCAGCCACCACATACTCGAATTGACGGCACTCAGGATGACATACAGTTTACCGATGAAGCCCATGTTCATCGGCATGCCGGCGAGCGAGAGCATGGAAACAGTCATGATCACCGCCAGGTAGGGTTGCTTCCAGAACAGGCCGCGGTAGTGCTGCAGGTGATCTGCATCGGCATGTCCGGTTTCTAGTTTATGGCTGACCGATACCACGGAGAGCACGCCGAAGGCGGCCAGCGTGGCAAAGGTATACGTGAACAGGTAGATCATGCTGGATTGCAGTGACGCAAAGTTGAATGCGGCGACGGCTGTCATCAGATAGCCCAGATGCCCGATGGATGAGTAGCCCAGCAGCCGCTTGAGGTTGTCCTGCAGCATGGCGAGCAGATTCCCGACCAGCATGGAAAGGCCCGCCACCAGCATGAGCAGGAATTGCAGGGTGGAGTTCTCGAACACCGGAAACCAGGCTACCCAGCGCAATAACAGCGCGGCGACGGCCAGTTTCCCCACCGTCGCCAGATAAGCGCCCGAAGGTGCCGGTGCACCCTCGTACACATCTGGAGTCCACAGGTGGAAGGGCACCAGCGAGAGCTTGAAGGCCAGCGCAATCAGGATCAAGGTGCAACCTACCAGCACCATGGGCGGCAGGGCGTCTCCCATCGCCGCCAATTGCGCGCCCATATCGGGGATGGACAGCGTGCCGCATTGTGCGTACAGCAGCGCCATGCCGAACAGCATCAGCGCTGAGCCAACTGCGGACAGAACCAGGTATTTAATCCCTGCCTCCAGGGAGAGCGGATTCTTCCGGTGATAGGCGACCAGTCCGTACACCGGCACGGACAACATCTCGAGGCCGACGAACAAGGAAGCGAAATGCCGGCTGCTCACCAGCACCAGGGCGCCAATCAACGACAACAACAGCAGGAGGTAAAGCTCCTCGCGATTGCCAGGGAAGTTCTTCAAGTAGGTATGCGAGAGTGTACAGCAGGCCAGCGTTGTCACCAGCATGAGGGCCCCGAAGAAGCAGGAGAACCTGTCGACCACCAGTAACTCGGTGACTTGTATCGGCGTATCCTGCGGAATCCAATACCACAGCCCCAGAGTGGCGAACAGTGTTGCCATCAAGCCCACCACAGCGAACGTCGCATTGATGCCGTGGTGTCGGGAAAACGCGATCAATAACATGAGCAGCGTGGCACTGGCACTCAGGATAATCAGCGGCGAGAGGGCGAGGAACTGTGCTTCGGTGAGCATCGTGTTTACCTCGTCGCCGCGGGATAGTATTCAAGAACTGTTTGCACGGAAGCCTCGGAAACGTCCAGTACAGGTTGTGGATAGACGCCGAGCGCCAGCAGCGCGATCATCAGGATCAGCAGCAGTCCCCGCTCACGCAGGGTGAGCGATTCCAGTTCGGAATCCCATGGCGTGGTTGCGGCCGCGGGAGTGCCATAGTAAGCCTTTTGTATCAACCACAGGCTGTATACGACGGCCAGAATCAAACCGCCGCTGGCGATAGAAACCAGCCAGGGCGAGGCGGGGAATGCGCCGAGTAGAATCAGGAACTCGCCGACGAAGTTTCCAAGTCCCGGCAGACCCAGGGACGCCGCAGCAAAAAACAAGCTGATGGCGGGCAGCCATGCCAGGCGTGACCACAACCCGCCCATCTCGCGCAGATCGCGCGTGTGTACGCGCTCGTACAGCTCGCCGCAGATAATGAACAGTGCACCGGCGGACAGTCCGTGCGCCAGCATCTGCACCACCACACCCTGCAGGCTGATAAGCGTGCCGGCATAGATGCCGATCAGGACGAAACCCATGTGCGATACGCTGGTGTAGGCGACGAGACGCTTGATATCGTTCTGTGCGCAGGCCATGACGGCGCCGTAGAAAATACTGATGACCCCCAGCATGATGGCGATGGGAGCGAACTGTTCCGATGCGTTCGGGAATAGCGGCAGCGCAAATCGCAGCAACCCGTAGGCGGCCGTCTTGAGCAGGATACCCGCGAGGTCGACACTGCCTGCAGTGGGCGCGGTTGCGTGGGCGTCCGGAAGCCAGGAGTGCAGGGGTACCACGGGTAACTTCACCGCGAAGGCGATGAAGAAGCCCAGCATCAACAGCATCTCCCACTCCGGTTTGAACTGCATGCCGCTGTTCAACAGAGTGACGTAATCAAACGTCAGCGTGCCGCTCTGGAAATAGTGCGCGAATACCAGCGCCAGAATGCTGAACAGCAGGAGTAGGCCGCTGGTCTGGGTGAACAGAAAGAATTTGGTGGCCGCGTAAGCACGACCCTTGCCGCCGGGCACTTCGTCCTGCTCGGAGGCGTGTCCCCACAGGACGATCAGGAAGTACATGGGGATGATCATCAGTTCCCAGAAGAAAAAGAACATGAACAGGTCGAGAGCGAGGAAAATACCCAGCACGCCGCCGAGGTTCCACAGCAGGTTCAGGTAGAAGAACCCAACATGCCGATCGATTTCGCGCCAGGAGCACACCACAGCGGCAAGCCCCAGTCCGCCAGTCAAAATCACCATCAGCAGGGAGAGGCCATCCATACCCAGATGGAAATTCACGCCCAGCGCGGGAATCCACGGCACGTTTACCTCGTATTGCCACCGGCTACCAATCGCATCCGGCTGGATGCTGAAATCCCCCTGCCACCAGATGTACAGGGAGAGCAACACCACGGCGAACATGGAAGCAAACGCAATCCAGCGCGGCGCGCCGCGGCCGAGTCGCTCACTCTGCCAGCAGAGAAAGCCGCCCAGCGCGGGTAGTATGATCAGGGCGGGCAGGTAAAATGATTCTGGAATCATGTCGGCTTAATCGTCCTCGATCAGGCTATCAGCACAAAAGCCAGCAGGCATGCCGCACCAAGCGCCATGACCGCGGTATACCAGCGCACCTGGCCATTTTGTGCCACCACCAGCGGGGCTCGCAGTGTCTGCAGCAGCGCGGGGATAAAGCTTTCCATGACATAGTCCGCCAGGTCGCGCCGCAGTAACGTCAGCGCCACGCGGAACGGATTGACGAACAGCGCATCGTACAAGCGATCGAAGCCCCAGGCCTGTTTCCACAGCGCGGTGAAGAAGCGCCCGACCCCGGTCGCCGCCACGCGGTTGATGAACTGCCGATCGCCCCCGTACAGTAAAAACGCGATGACGACACCGCCTATGGCGATGCCAATCGAAATCAGTTCGAGCAGGTGTTTGCCTTCCTCCTTGCCGGCGCCCGGTGACAGCGGCAACACGCCGGTGAGCGGGGGGTGAATGTACGCGCCGATCGCTGTAGAGAGCACCAGCAGGATGGTGAGTGGCAAAACCTGGGTGACGCTGCGATCCGCGTGCGCATGCACCTGTTCCTTGCCATGGAAGACAATGAAAATCAGGCGGAATGTATAGATCGAGGTGAGCAACGCGCCGAGCAGGCCGGCGACGAGGAACTCCGGACGCTGGGCGGCAAGTGTTTCCCACAGGATCGCATCCTTGCTGTAGAACCCCGCAGTCACGAACGGCAGTGCGGCGAGGGCGCCGCCCCCGACGAGAAAACACACATACACCAGCGGCAGCGACTTGCGCAATCCGCCCATGCGGAAGATGTCCTGCTCGTGGTGCGTGGCGATGATGACGGAGCCGGCGGAGAGAAACAGCAAGGCCTTGAAAAACGCGTGTGTCATCAGGTGGAAGATCGCGGCGTCGAAAGCACCCACACCGAGGGCCAGGAACATGTAGCCAATCTGGCTCATGGTGGAGTAGGCCAGGATGCGTTTGATATCGGTCTGCGCCAGGGCGCTGAAGCCCGCCATCAGGAGTGTGAGCGCGCCTGCCACCCCGACGAGATAGAGCACGTCGGGCGAGACTTCAAACAGGGTGTGGGTGCGCGCAACAAGGTAGACGCCGGCGGTCACCATGGTGGCGGCGTGAATCAGCGCGGAGACCGGCGTCGGGCCCGCCATGGCATCCGCCAACCAGGTCTGCAGTGGAATCTGTGCGGATTTTCCAACGGCGCCGCCGAGCAGCATCAGTGCTGCCAGTTGCAGCGCGGCGGAGTTATCGTGGTCGGGCGCCATGTCCAGCAGTGTCTGGATATGCAGGGTGCCGAATTCCTGGAACAGAATAAACAGGCCGATCAGCATCAGCACATCGCCCACACGCGTCACGATGAACGCTTTCATGGCCGCCGCGCCATTCTTGCGCTCGGTATAGTAGAAGCCGATCAAGAGGTAGCTGCACAGACCCACGCCTTCCCAGCCAAAAAAGAGCAGGATCAGGCCATCCGCCAGAATCAGCAGCAGCATGCTCGCGACGAACAGGTTCATGTAGGCGAAGAAACGGCTGTACCCTTCCTGGCCGCGCATGTACCAGGACGCGAACAAGTGAATCAGGAAGCCGACGCCGCTGACGACGCCGAGCAGTGTCAGTGACAGCCCGTCCAGCCGCAACGCGACAGTTGGCGTAAAGCCGCCTATGCTAAGCCAAGTCCAAAGCGTCTCGACCTGCACATTCTGCAGCGCCGACTGCTGCCACAGGGGCAGGAAGATGTTCGCTGCCACGCCGAATGACAATGCCACGGAGCCGACACCGATCACCGCCGATACGTTTTCCGACCAACGGCCACGCGACAGCGCCAGCAGCAGGTAGCCGAGCAGCGGGAACAGGATGGTGAGATAGAGCTGGTTCATCCGTGCATCTCGCTTGCCGAGTCGATATCCAGGGCGTTGAACTCGCGATAGAGACTCAGCACGATGGCGAGGCCAATCGACGCTTCAGCGGCTGCCAGGGTGAGAATCATGATAAACATCACCTGGCCGTCTGGTTGCACCCAGCGGCTGCCGGCGACCACGAAGGCCATGGCGGCGGCATTCATCATCACTTCGATGCTGATCAGTATGAACAGGATATTCCGTCGCACCATCACACCGATAAAGCCGAGTGCGAACAGAATGGCGGCGACGATCAGCCCGTGCTCGAGCGGAACCTGTTGTGCGAAGAGATCGATCATGGGGTCAGTGCCTGATGTTCATCATCTATTCTTGTTTGCCCAGGTGATACGCTGCGATCAATGCTCCCAGCAACAGGATGGAAGCCAGTTCGACCAGCAACAGGTACGATCCAAAGAGTGAGATGCCCACCGCCCTGGAGTCGACGATGTCTGTACCGATGGCCTCGCCGCCGCCTCCGGCGTGGTGCACCCACAGGGTCCATGCCAGCTCTGTGAACAGGACCGCCGCTAGTAGCGTCGGCCCCACCCAGATGCGTGGTGTCAGCCAGAGTTTTTCCTGCCGGCGCGTCTCCTCGCCTAGATTCAGCATCATGACGGCAAACACAAACAGGATCATGATGGCGCCGGCGTAGACGATGATTTCCAGGGCGCCGGCGAATGGCGCGCCCATGTAGAAGAACGTCATGGCGACGGCCAGCAGCGAAACTACCATATATAGAAGCGCGTGCACCGGATTGGCGTTGGTAATGACGCGGACGGTGGCGAAGATTGCCACCAGAGACGCCAGATAAAATGCTATTGCCATGTCGCTCTACCTGTCAGGGCATCAGGCCGCGCACGTCGACGGGCGGGTCTTCGTGTTGTGCACAGCCCTTCGGCTTGCCTGCTATGGCCATGCCGGATACGCGATAAAAATTGTAATCGTGGTACTTTCCGACGCCATCGATCAGCAGATGCTCTTTCTCGTACACCAGATTCTGCCGGTCATACTCCGCCATTTCGAAATCCGGGGTCAGTTGGATGGCGTTGGTGGGGCAGGCTTCTTCACACATGCCGCAAAAGATGCAGCGGGAAAAATTGATGCGGAAAAACTCCGGATACCAGCGGCCGTCGTCCCGCTCGGCTTTCTGCAGCGAGATGCAGCCCACGGGGCAGGATACAGCGCAAAGGTTGCATGCCACGCAGCGTTCCTCGCCGTCCGGATCGCGGGTCAGCACGATGCGACCGCGATACCGCGGGGGCAACGGAACTTTTTCTTCCGGGTACAGCAGCGTGTCGCGCTTGCGGAACGAATGCATGAACACCAGGTACATACTGCGCAACTGACTGCCGAATCCACCGAGGATGGACTTCAGGAGCGCTAATGGCCGGGTGGATGAGTGGGACGTCATGGGATTAGCCTCCGCCCACCGCGTCGAACCGGAGAATCCAGATGCCGGTGAGCAGCAGATTGATCAGGGTCAACGGCAGGCATACTTTCCAGCCGGCGGCCATGACCTGGTCGTACCGCGGGCGTTGCAGCGCGCCGCGCAGCAGTATGAAGATCATGATGAAAAAGCAGGTTTTAAGCATGAACCAGATGAACGCCGGAATGTAGCCCAGCACGGAGGGAAGCAACTGGAAGCCGAACGCGGCGGGCGGATGCCAGCCGCCAAAAAACAACGTGACGGTGAGCGCGGAGATCAACACCAGGCCGACGTACTCGCTGACGAAGAACATCACCCACTTCATGCCCGAGTACTCGGTGTGGTAGCCGGCGGCGAGTTCGGATTCCGCTTCCGGGAGGTCGAATGGCGTCCTGTGCGCCACGGCGACCCCGGCGATGAAGAAGGTCAGGAAGCCGATGAACTGCGGGAACACGTACCAGCCGTATTCCTGCGCCGCCACGATCTGGCGCATATTGAAGGAGCCTGCCAGCGCGACGACGCCCATCAGGGATATCCCCATGAACACTTCGTAGCTGACCGTCTGGGCGGCGGAGCGCATCCCACCAAGCAGTGAGTACTTGCTGTTGCTGGACCACCCCGCGAATAACACGGCGTAAACGGAAACGCCCGCCATCGCCAGGAAGAACAGGACGCCGACGTTCATATCGACGACGCCCCAGGTCGGCGTTACAGGCACTACCGCAAAGGAGACCAACAGCGCGCTCATGGCGATGACCGGCGCGATCCAGAACGTCAGTTTGTCGGCGAAGGGTGGCGTCCAGTCTTCCTTGAACAGAAGTTTGACGATGTCGGCAATCAACTGGAAGATCCCGAAGGGTCCGACGCGGTTCGGGCCGTAGCGGTCCTGCCACAGCGCCAGTACACGGCGCTCGACGAAGCTCAGGAAGCCCGCGAATGCCAGTGTCGCGACGAGGATAACCACGCCTTTCAGTACGGCGACCAGCACCTCCAGTACCTCGGGGGTGATGAGTGCGGGCAAGGAGGACTCCAGGCTCATAGACCGGTTCCCGTGTGCAGTTTCACCGGCAGATGGAAAGGCAGGAAGGGCATCCCGGTCAGGCCCACCGGCAGGCCGACCAGGCCGGAGGGCAGCTCATCCAGTATCCGTACCGCCAGCGATAGATTGAACTCCGTGTTGTGTACTTTCAACAGCACCCCTTCGCGCACACCGAGACGCTGGGCATCGGACGGATTCATACCCACGTACGGCTGTTCCAGCAGCGTTTCGGTGGCGGCGGCGCGGGACGACAATTCATCACTGCCGAAAATGTGGTGCATGGGGACCGCCTGCCACTCATCCTGCTCAACCTGGTGCGCTGCCGGGATGTCGGTGAAGTAAGCGCCGGATGCACGGGTGTTCGCTTCGATCAGTCGTACGCCGGCATCGCCCGCGCGTAGATGACCGCCGACCTCGTCCTGGAATTTTGTCCAGGCCTGAGGCGAGTTCCAGCCAGGAGCCCAGGCGAAAGGAACGAATGAAGCATCTTCATTGGGGCCTACATACCCTTCCATGGAGAACGCCAGCGGGCTGTCTACGTCCTGTGACGCCCGTGGTTCGTGCACCGACAGATTGGCGCGCATGGCGGTACGGCCGGAATAGCGGCGCGGCGCGCGGGCGATTTTCAGGCCCTTGACGCGGTAGCTGGCATTGGGTGAGGCATCCACGATGCGGGCGAGCGCGGGAATGTTGCTGGCGCAGGCTTCGGTGATTTCATCGAATTGTGTCCAGGAAATTTCCCGATCCGCTATCGCAGTATGCAGGGCGTGCAGCCAGCGCCAGGCCTCCTTGATGCGCGAGGCGGGGTCGTAATACTCCGGGTTATACAGCTGGAAGAAGCGCTGCGCGCGCCCTTCCATGTTCACCACCGTGCCGTCGCCTTCGGCGAAGCTGGCTGCGGGCAGTATGAATTGCGCCCGCTCCACCGTCGCATGCGTCTGGTGATCGATGGCGAGTACCGTAGTGACGTGGCTGAAGGCGCCGTCAACCAATTCCGCAGGCGCACGCCGGTAGAGGTCGTTCTCGACCACGATCAGCGCGTCGGCCTGACCGTTGACCAGGGCGCGCAGTCCGGCGTCGGCGGAGCCCGCCTCCAGCATGGCCACTCCGAGGCTGTTGACCTCCGGTACGCACAGCGCCAGTGAGGCGGCTTTCCCCTGCTTGCACAATGCGCTGGCAATATTGCCCGCGGCCTGCAGGACGGCCTCCGACGCAGGCCCGGTGCCGCAGACCACCAGGGGCTTCTGTGCCGTCAATAACGCCTGCGCGATGCGCTGCGCCATAGCCTGTTCTGTATCGGACAGGCCGGAAACGGCGGGTGCGCTGCTGTCGATGGCGTGCGCCACAGCGAAGCCCAGACGTGCCAGGTCGTCCGCTGCGCCGTGGAATGTGGACTCGGCGATGTCATCGAGTCGCGTCGACGCAAAGCTGGCGATAAACAGCGGGCTCCTGGCGCGCTGGCCGATGTGTTGCACGGCCGCGATCTGCCAATCGGGGATCTTGTTGTCCGCCGCCATCTGCACGGCGACGGCTTTGACGGCCTGCCGCAGTGCGAGAGCGATTCGCGGCGCCGTTTGCGTCACGTCCTCGCCGAATACGAACACCGCATCGGCTTCTTCCATCTCGCGCAGTGCCGGCGTATGGGCGGCGGTGTCCCGCATGATATCCAGCACGAGCCGGACCAGCTTCAGCTCTGCTTCACCGATCCCACAATAGTAATTTTCCGCGCCGACCAGGTCGCGCAATGCATAGTTGGCTTCCAGGCTCGCGCGAGGAGAGCCCATGCCGATCACCCTGCGCTGGGCAAGCATCGGTTGCAGGCTGCTGCTGATCCGGGTGAGCGCTTCTCCCACGGGCAGCGTTTGCATGACGACATTGATCGCCATCGACGTATTACGGTACAGCGGCTGTCGCGGCCGGTCCTTGCGATTCACGTAGCCGTGACCAAAACGGCCGCGATCACACAGGAAATAATGGTTGATCTCACCGTGGTAGCGATTTTCGATGCGTCGCAGTTCACCGTAGCGTTCACCCGGACTGGTGTTGCAGCCGACGCTGCACTGCTGGCAGATGCTGGGGGAGAACTGCATGTCCCACTTGCGGTTGTAGCGTTCCGAGTGCGTTTTGTCGGTGAACACGCCGGTGGGGCAGACTTCGATCAGGTTGCCGGAAAACTCGCTCTTGAAGACGCCGTCACTTTCGCGACCGAAGTACAGGTTGCTGTTGGCGCCGTAGACGCCGAGGTCATCGCCGCCGGCGTAATCGTTGTAATAACGCACGCAGCGGTAGCAGGCGATACAGCGATTCATTTCATGGTTGATGAAGGGGCCTAAGTCCTGGTTGTGGTGCGTGCGCTTGTTGAAGCGGTAGCGGCGCATGTTGTGTCCGGTCATGACCGTCATGTCCTGCAGATGGCAATGGCCGCCCTCTTCGCAGACCGGGCAATCGTGCGGGTGGTTCGTCATCAACCATTCCAGCACGGATTTGCGGAACGCCCTTGCTTCCTCGTCGTCGATCGAGATGTAGGTATTGTCCGTGGAGGGAGTCATGCAGGACATCACCAGGCGGCCGCGCTTGTCGTCCGCATTGGCGTACTGCTTCACCGCGCAGGCGCGGCACGCACCCACGGAGCCGAGTGCGGGATGCCAGCAGAAGTAGGGGATGTCGAGGCCGAGTGACAGGCAGGCGCGCAGCAGATTGTCGGCGCCGTTGACTTCAAAAGGCTTGTTGTCTACATAGATCGTTGCCATTGCTAACTCGCCTTCTGGACCGCTGCGCCGGAGGTGCTCGTGCCCTGGATGCCGCGTTCAAACTCGGCGCGGAAAAATTTCAGTGCGCTCTGCAGCGGCTCCATAGCGCCAGGGGCGTGGGGGCAGAAGGTCTTGCCCGGCCCGAGAAAATGCGTCATCTGTTCCAGCACTTCGATATCACCATCCTGGCCCTCGCCGTTCTCGATGGCCTGCAGAAGTTTCACCGACCAGGGCAGGCCATCGCGGCAGGGCGTACACCAGCCGCAGGATTCCCGCGCGAAGAATTGCTCCAGGTTGCGCACCACGGACACAATGTTCTGCCTGTTGTCGACTACGGTGATGAGTCCGGTGCCCATACGGCTGCCGGCTTTGCCGATGGTGTCGTAATCCATGGCGAGATCCAGGTGTTGCGGCAACAGGAAATCGGTGGAGGCGCCGCCGGGCAGCCAGCACATCAGCTCCAGGCCGTCCTGCATGCCGCCTGCGTGCTCGTACAGCAGTTCGCGGCAGGTAGTGCCGATAGGTAACTCCCATACGCCAGTGCGCTTGGCGCGCCCGGACACACCGTACAGCTTGGTGCCGCTGTCTGCGCTCTTGCCGCGCGACAGGCCCCTGAACCACTCGGCCCCGCGCAGGACGATGCCGGGCACGCAGTTGAGCGTCTCGACGTTGTTGACCACGGTGGGCTTGCCCCAGAGGCCGGCAATCTGCGGGAACGGCGGTTTGGCGCGCGGGTTGGCGCGCCGACCTTCGAGTGAGTTGATCAGGGCGGTTTCCTCGCCACAGATATAGCGGCCTGCGCCGGTGTGAACGTGCAGTTCCATGCCCCAGCCGGAGCCAAGAATGTTGTCGCCGAGATAGCCTGCGGTCTTGGCATCCGCGATGGCGCGATTCAATCGCTCTGCCGCCACCACATACTCGCCGCGCAGGAAAATGTACGCCTTGGAGACCTGCAGCGCATAGCCGACCAGGATCATGGATTCTACGAGCTGGTGAGGGAGCAGCTCCATCAGCAGGCGATCCTTGAAAGTGCCCGGCTCCATTTCATCGGCGTTGCAGATCAGGTACTTATTGCGGGGTGCGTTCTCGCCCATCGGCACCAGCGACCATTTCACCCCGGCGGGGAATCCGGCGCCGCCGCGACCGCGCAGGTTGGCATCCTTGACCAGTGCCTGCACCGCCTCGGGGGCCATCTCGCCGACGGCCTTGCGCAGGGCTGCGAAGCCTTCCAGCGCTTCGTAGGCTGGCAGGTCGAGTGGTGCGCTGCCGAGTTTGTCCAGCCGCCAGGTCAGCGGGTGAGTTTCGGCCGATTTAGCAATGACAGCATTCATAGCGCGGGCGTCACCGGTAGGTTTCCAGCAGGGTGGCAACCTGCGCGGGCGCCACCGGGCCGTGGGTATCGTCATCGATCATAAGCGCCGGCCCCTTGTCGCAATTGCCCAGGCAGCAGATCGGCAACAGGGTGAAGCGGCCGTCGGCCGTGGTGTGGCCGTACTCGAGGTTCAGGTGTTGCTTGATCGCCGCAACCAGTTCGTCATAGCCGGTGAGAAAGCAGCTGATACTGTCGCAGACCTTGATGACATGGCGGCCGACGGGCTGGCGGAAGATTAGGTTGTAGAACGTTGCCACGCCTTCCACGTCCGCCGACGGAATATCCAGAATGCCGCCAATCGCGGCGATGGCTTCGTCGGGCACCCAGCCGTGCCGTTTTTGCACGATCTTGAGCGCGTCGATGGATGCCGCCCGCGCATCATCGTAGTGCTCCAGGCAGTGCGCGATCGCCTCGCGGTCCTCTGGATGAAAGGAGTAGCGCATGCTGCGGTCGGTAGCCAGCACACTGCTGGGTTGTACGGGTTTAGCGGTCGACATCGGCCATCACAAAATCAATGCTTGCCAGGTAGGCGATCAGATCCGCAACCATGGAGCCGCGGATCACCGAGGGAATCTGTTGCAGGTGCGCAAAACTGGGCGTCCGGATGCGCGTGCGATAGCTCATCGTGCTGGCATCCGAAATCAGGTAATAACTATTGATGCCCTTGGTCGCCTCGATCATCTGGCTGCTTTCGCCTGCGGGCATCACCGGCCCCCAGGACACAGCGAGAAAATGCGTGATCAGGGTTTCGATATCCTGCAGCGTGCGCTCCTTGGACGGCGGGCAGGTGAGCAGGTGATCGGCCTTGTATGGCCCGGCGGGCATGTTGTTCATGCACTGCTCGATGATGCGCAGGCTCTGGCGGATTTCCTCGATGCGCACTATCGCCCGGTCGTACGCATCGCCATTGGCAGCGAGCGGCACGTCGAACTCGAAGCGGTCGTAACCCGAGTACGGGCGTTTCTTGCGCAGGTCGTAATCGATGCCGGTCGCGCGCAGGCCCGGGCCCGTGACGCCCCACTCGATCGCAGCTTTGCTGTCGTATTGGGCCACACCGATGGTGCGCGCGCGCAGGATGCCGTTGCGGAACGCGGCTTTCTCGTATTCCTTGAGGCGCTTGGGCATCCAGTTGAGCACTTCGCGCACCAGTTTCTGCCAGCCGTTGGGCAGGTCGTGGGCGACGCCGCCGATGCGGTACCAGGCCGGGTGCATGCGAAAGCCTGTAATCGCCTCGATCACGTCGTAGAGCTTCTGCCGGTCGGTGAACATATAGAAGATGGGCGTCATGCCGCCCACGTCCTGGATATAGGTGCCGAGGAACAGCAGGTGCGAGGTGATGCGGAAAAATTCCGCCATCATGATGCGGATGACTTCCACGCGCTCCGGCACCCTGATTCCGGCCAGCTGCTCCACCGCGAGCACGTACGGCAGGTTGTTCATCACGCCGCCGAGGTAGTCGATGCGGTCGGTGTACGGAATGTAGGAATGCCAGCTCTGGCGCTCGGCCATTTTTTCCGCGCCGCGATGGTGGTAGCCAATATCCGGTACGCAGCCGACGATCTCCTCGCCGTCCAGTTGCAGCACGATGCGGAAGGCACCGTGCGCTGACGGGTGGTTCGGCCCGAGATTGAGAAACATGAAATCTTCGTGCGCGGAATGGCGCTTCATGCCCCAGTCTTCGGGCTTGAAGCGCAGGGACTCCTGCTCGGCGTCCTGCTTTGCCGCGTCCAGGTGGAAAGGATCAAACTCCGTCGCCCTGGCAGGGTAGCTCTTGCGCAGGGGATGGCCCTGCCAGGTAAGGGGCATCATGATGCGGGTGAGGTGGGGGTGTCCGTCGAAGCGGATGCCGAACAGATCCCACACTTCGCGTTCATACCAGTTCGCGTTGGCAAACACGCCGGTAGCCGAGGGTAGATTCAGCGCATCCGCCTGTAGCGCCACCTTGATGCGCACATCACCGCCGTAGGCTGCCGTGGTCCGTTCCAGCGCGAGCAAGTGATAAAAAACCGTGAACTCCGACGCCGGTTGTCCGCGACGATAAGTGCGCAGTTGCTCGTCGATCGCGGAGAGGTCGTACAGCATGCTGAAGGGCTGCGGCAACTGCTTCAGGAAGCGTAAAACTTCCAGCAGGTTTTCCCGCGGCACCCATACCGTCGGCACCCCATCGCGGGTGCGCTGGAATTTGCAGACTTCCGCTGAAAATCGCGCGGTCAGTTCGTGCACCACGTCCGGTTCGGGGCTTCGCTGCGGGCTGCCGCTGGCGGGTGCTTCGGGGGGATGTTTGATTTCGGTCGACACGGAGGCTGCGGGTTCAGGTCATCAGATTTGATCTGGCGAACGCAGCACCTGTTCGGCGCAGCGCGCGTCTTTTTTCAGGTCGCGTTGCGCGGGCAGGTTGGCCTTGTAGACGCCCTGTTCGCCGACTACCCAGGACAGGGGGCGGCGTTCCTGGCCGATCGCGTCCTGCAACAGCTGCAGGCCCTGCAGGAAAGCTTCGGGACGCGGCGGGCAGCCGGGAATGTACACATCTACCGGCAGGAACTTGTCCACGCCCTGCACGACCGAATAGATGTCGTACATGCCGCCGGAATTGGCACAGGCGCCCATGGAAATCACCCATTTCGGCTCCAGCATCTGTTCATACAGGCGTTGCACCACGGGGGCCATCTTGATGAAGCAGGTGCCCGCGATGACGATGAAATCTGCCTGGCGCGGGGAGGCGCGGATCACCTCCGCGCCGAAGCGCGCCACGTCATGGGGCGTGGTGAAGGTGGTGGCCATTTCCACGTAGCAGCACGACAGACCGAAGTTGTACGGCCACAGCGAGTTCTTGCGGCCCCAGTTGACAGCGTTGTGCAGCACGGTTTCGAGCTTGCCGAGAAAGATATTCTTGTGGACCTGGTCCTCCAGCGGGTCCGAGACCGTGGATCGCTCGCCGTTAGGGTAGCGGCCTGGGGCGTCGGGGTCGATTCGGGTCAGCGTGTAGTCCATGCAATTCTCGCGTTGGGCAACGATGGCGTGTGGTCAGTGCCGGGCCGGGTCACCAGCCCTGCGCCGCCGGCTTTCCGGCGCCCAGTCGAGGGCGCCCACCTTCCAGAGGTAGGCGAGACCCGCCAGCAGTACGGTGATGAATATGGTGATTTCGATGAACCCTGGCCAGCCATTTTCTCGCACTGAGATGGCCCAGGCGTAAAGAAAGAGGGCTTCCACGTCGAATATGACGAAGAACATCGCCACGAGGTAGAACTTGGATGAGAGTCGAAGCCGCGCACTGCCCACAGACACGATGCCCGACTCGAAGGGCTCCAATCCGGCGCGGCCGCGATTGCGCGAACCGATGAAGTAGGAGACGCCCAGCATGGCGGCGCAGAGCACCGCGAGCACCAGCAGGTAAACGCCGAACGACCAGTATTGCGCAAGCGTGGAGGATACAGTAGCCACGGGCGAACCTCGGTTTAACCCAAATTTATATAAAATCAACAAGTTACAAGAGGTTCATAGCAGGGTTCGGCGTTGACTTCGCCGCCGGCTATGCGATGGGCATAGTACTCAAGCAGGCACAAAATTGCACGACTTATTATGCGCGGCATTTTTACGTGGCGCGATGTGGAGTTGATTTGTGCGGCTCGGCTACACTTGCCCGCTGCCGCTATAAGAAAGTGCTCTCGCGTAACGGGGGCCGGATCGACAGGAACCATCCGCTTTATGCCACCGAATCCACCCCCGCAGACCGTGACATCCTGGTTTTTTCGGGTGCTGCCGGCGTTCGATTCGCTGCGCGGCTATTCCGCAACCGCAGCGCGTGCCGACCTGCTCGCAGGTCTGACCGTCGCAGCCATCGCGGTGCCCCAGGCCATGGCCTACGCCCTCATCCTCGGCCTGCCACCCCAGTACGGGCTGTATACGGCCATCGTTATGACGGCCATTGGCGCGCTGCTGGACTCATCTCGGCAGTTGATCAACGGCCCGACGAATGCGATTTCCATCGCCGTGCTGAGCGTCGTCGGGTCGTTGGCGACGCCGGATAACCTGCTCGCTGTGGTCGTTCTCCTGACATTTATGGTCGGGGTGGTGCAGCTAGGCATCTCGCTCTTCCGCCTCGGCGACCTCACCCGCTATATCTCGCACTCGGTGATCGTCGGGTTCACCCTTGGGGCAGGCAGCCTGCTGGTCATCGACCAGATGAAGAACCTGCTCGGCATGAAGGGCATGGGCGGCCCGCACGACCATGTGCTCTACCGGTTCTGGCTGACGATGACAGAAGGGGGCGGCGTTCATTTCGAAACCGCAGCCGTGGGCCTCGGTACGATCGCATTGATTCTGTTGCTGCGCTGGATCAAGAAGCGCCTCGACCTGGCTCTGGTTCCCGAACTCTTTCTGGTGCTCTGTGTGATGGTGGCGCTGTCCGCCGCGCTGGGGCTGGAAGCGCGAGGCGTCAAGGTCGTGGGAGCCGTCCCGGCACAGCTGCCCTCGTTCCAGATGCCGGATTTCGACTTTGCGCTCATGGAACGGCTGTCCACCGGCGCGCTGGCGATTGCCCTGCTCGGCCTGCTTGAAGCCATCTCCATGGCCAAGGCCATCGCGGCACGAACCCGGCAGCGGCTGGATATGAACCAGCAGTGCCTCAGCGAAGCGCTCGCCAATCTCGGCGGCAGCTTCTTCCAGTGTATTCCCGGTTCCGGCTCCTTGACCCGTTCGGCCATCAATCAACAGGCGGGAGCGATCACCCAATGGTCGGGTGTGATCTCCGCCGTGGGCGTGGCCGTGGTCATGCTGGTGGCCGCGCCCTACGCCTACCACCTGCCGCGCTCCGCCCTGGCGGGCATACTGCTGGTGGCCTCTTACGGCATGGTGGACTGGCATGCGCTGGGCCACCACTTGCGCGCCACCCGTTTCGACGCAGCCATCGTGGTCACGACCGCAGTCGGCGCGCTCGCGATTTCGGTGGAGTTCTGCGTGCTGCTCGGCGTGTTGATGTCGTTCATGCTGACAGTGCCGCGCGCCGGCCGCATGATGCTGACACAGTTCGTGGTCAGCAGCGCGCACGGCCATACCCACGAGCGCCTGCCAGAGGATCACACGTGTGATCGCATCCTGATCTTTGGGCTGGATGGCGAGCTGTTTTTCGGCGCAACCGCCGCGCTGGAACGGCATTTTGAAACCATCGAGAGCGCGGTGACCGGGAACACGCAGGTGATCGTGCTGCGGCTGAAGCGTTCGCGCAACCCGGACGCCGTTGCACTCACGATGCTGGAGCATTTTCTCGATCGTATGAAGGCGCGCGGCGTGCTGGTGCTGTTGTCCGGCGTGCGCACCGAGTTGTATAACGTGCTGGAAAACACCGGCATGATCGCCTCTGCCGGCGAGCAGGTCTTCCGTGAGGAGCGCGTGCGCCAGACCAGCACGATGCGCGCGATCCAGTATGCGTACTCGATGGTAGAGCAGCCGTGCGCGGAATGCCCGCGCAACCGAACTGAGATCACTGCCTAGTCGGCGAAGGCCCGGCGTTTAGTTCAGGAAGGAAAACCGCGTCAGGCGTGTGGAGCCGCGTTCGGTGCGATTGATTCGCCCCATGCGCTCGCGCATGCGCTTCATGAGGAGTTCCTGCTTGGCCTGCAACCATTCGGCACGCGACACATCCGTTCCGCGCTGCTTTTCCTCGCTGCTGCGAAAGGCACAGAATTCATCGTATGCCTCGAGTTGGTGCTTCAGTTCGCGTGCCACCAACTCGATCATGATGGCGTCGTCGATCAGCCCGATCACGGGCACGTCATCCGCAATAAGGTCCGCTGGATTGTGGAAGTAGGCCAGCGCGCTGATGACATCCAGGCGCTCCTCGCCGTCCAGCGGCCACTCTGTATCTTCCAGCATGGCGATCATGGTAGCGAGGCGATCCAGGCGCTCACGCACAAAGAGAGGTGGCTTCGGGGGCTCGGTCACCGTCAGTGCGTTGCGGGCCGCTTCGATGATCTCCTGCTCGGAACAGTCGCAGGCATCGTCCTGTGCTCGCTCCATCACACCACGGAAAAACGCGATATCGGATTCGTCCAGCGAGAATTTGATGTCGATGGTCATGGGCCAGATCCTGTGTGTTGGCGGCTCGCGCCGCCGATCGACGCGACGACGCCTATCATAAGGGAGATAGCACGCTTGATGTAAGCCGTCCATCGCCAATTCGTATCAGCAATGAGGTCATGCCGCAGGGCAATCATGCCGTGCGGATTTCTTTTCATCGGAATAAAAAAAGGAGCGATGAGCGCTCCTTCTTTATAGGTGGTCCGGCTAGTTGTGGTGCCTTACAGCGGAACTACGTTCTCTGCCTGCGGGCCTTTCTGGCCATCCGTCACGTTGAACTCAACTTTCTGGCCGTCAGCCAGCGTTTTGAATCCTTCGCCCTGGATGGAGCTGAAGTGCACGAACACATCGGGGCCATCCGCGCGTTCGATAAAGCCGAAGCCCTTGGTTTCGTTAAACCACTTAACCGTACCTGTAGTCTTAGACATAATCTTTACCTGTGTTTGCCTGAATAGCGAGCAGCGCCATGTCCAGGCGCCTTGTCATTTTAGTGTTATTTATGGGTTACGTACCGATGACCTTGAGGGAACTTCGACCGTGCGCATAAATACCGCTGAAATCAATCAGCCCACCGAGTGTAGCACCATAATTGGCGATTTTCATGAACGGCATACAACTATTTTTAGGCATTAATGCGCCTGCAGCGGTGACGTGACAACGTCACATTTGATTCAGCTATAGCGGAGCGTGCGCGGCTCCCTGCAGGCCGAGTGTTGCACTGGTAATCACGTGCAAGGGGACTCGTGTGAGGTGCGGCGACATTTTTCCTTTCGTCTGAAAGCGTGACTGGAACGGGCTGGCCTGGAGAAACTCGATCATGCCACACAGGAATCCACCGGCCAGATACACTCCGCCATAGGCGCCGTTGGCGAGCACGAAATCCCCGCACACCGATCCCAACAGTGCGCAGAATATCGTCAGGCTGAGCGCTGAAAGTTCGCATCCTCCGTCCCTGGCGCGAGTGGATATATCCTCCGGCGAGAGCCGCAGCGCCTCCTCGCCCCGGATCGCCGCCAGCGCCTGATACAGCCGCAGCAGGCCGGGACCGGATACCAGCAGCTCGGCGTAGATCTCCCCGTGTATGGCCTGCAGGTGGCGAAACAGTTCCAGTTCCAGTGCAGTGGCTGGCGCCAGACCCATATGCCCGGGTTCGCTGGCCCAGGCGGTGTGCCGACCGCCGCAGTATCTGAGCGTCGCTCCGCCGAGGCCTGTGCCGGGCCCAACGGTGGCGAGTGTTGCGCCTTCTGTAGTGCTGCCCGGATGCAGCGTGGCGAGGTCGTGAGCGGCCAGATACGGCAACGCGTAGGCATTGCCCTCGAAATCATTGATGCCGCGAATACGGGTGAAGCCGAAGCGTTCACCCAGTTCACTCAGGGAGAATGACCAGTCCATGTTGAGCATCGTCACCCGGTCGTCGAAGGGCGGCGCCGCCACGGCGAGACAACAGGCAGGTGGCTGCGGTTCTGCGAGCTCGCGCAGCCAGTCGGCGATGACGTCTTCGAAGCGTGCGTGCTCCCGGTTGATATAGGTGCGAAGCGCCCGCAGCGTATTGTCAACAGGGTCGAAGAGGGCGAGGCGGCTGTTGGTGCCACCGATGTCGGCGACGAGGCGAGTGGCGCGACCGGACACGGGCTCAGTAGACCGGCAGGATTTTCATGATGTTGGTAGACCCGGCGGTGCCCATGATGGCGCCCTTGGTCAGAATGATCGAATCGCCCTTGCGCAGGTAGCCGCCGTCCAGCAGGAATTCGATGGCCCGGCCGTCGACACTGTCGTGGTCGAAGGCATCCGCGTCGAAGAACAGCGGCACCACTCCCCGGCACAGGCACAGCTTCTGCAGCGTTTCACTGAGGTGGCTGAGGGCGAAGATCGGCAGGCCGGAGCTCAGTCGCGACATCAGGCGTGGCGTGGTGCCGGACTCGGTCAGGCAGGCGATGCCGCGCACGTTCTCATAGTGGTTGGCGGCATAGATCGCCGACATCGCAATGGCTTCCTGGGCACTGGCGAACGAGGTGTTGAGGCGGAATTTTTCCGTACGGGCCACCGGCTGGCGTTCAGCGCCAAGCGCCGCATCGGCCATGGCCTGTACGACTTCCACCGGGTAGTTGCCGACCGCGGTTTCCGCCGACAGCATGACGGCGTCGGTGCCGTCGAGCACCGCATTGGCCACATCGAAGACCTCGGCG
>CAYWWD010000015.1:0-53813 GCA_964461965.1 uncultured Halioglobus sp.
TCCATGTGCGCTCGACGGCGGCCGTCCATGGCCGCCGACGGTCCAGGGGCAGTAAATCCCACCACTCCAGGCAGTTCGCGCGCTACTCCAGCAATCGGATACACCAGAAATCGAATTTGAGAAAGCAGCGGTAAGAGCGGTGGCTGGCGGAGCAGCTGTGGATGGAGCGTGCGAGGCCATGGATGGCCTCGCCCGAGCTGCCATGGATGGCGCTTTTGCGTCTCCATCCACGGCTGCTCCGTTAGCCGCCGCGCCAACGGAGCAACCGAATATCAGCAGAGCCCAGCAACAAAACGAAAGGAATTGAACAGAGGAACGAGATCATGAGTGGAATTCTGAAAGGCCGTGTGGCCATCATCACCGGCGCCGGCGGCGGCCTCGGAGCCGCACACGCGCGGGTATTCGCCGCCGAAGGCTGTGCCGTGGTGGTCAATGATATCAATACCGCGGCTGCACAGACGGTAGTGGACGAAATCACCAATGCCGGCGGTAAGGCCGTGGTGAACAGCTCCGACATCACCAACTACGACGACAGCCTGAACGCCGTCAAGCAGGCCATCAAGGAATTCGGCGACCTGCACATCGTGCTCAACAACGCCGGCGTCAACCGCGACCGCATGTTCGCGTCGATGACCGAGCAGGAGTGGGACACCATCATGGCGGTGCACCTCAAGGGCCACTTCTGCATCACCTCCCACGCCGTGCACTACTGGCGCGGCCAGCACAAGGACGGCAAGACGGTCGATGCGCGCATCATCAACACCACCTCAGGCGCCGGCCTGCAGGGCTCCATCGGCCAATCCAACTATGCCGCCGCCAAGGCGGGTATCGCCGCGCTGACCCTGAACCAGGCTGCGGAACTGGCGCGCTACAATATCACCGCCAATGCCGTGGCACCCTCCGCCCGCACCGGCATGACCAGCGCCGTGCCGGAGATGGCGGCGCGCATGGCCAAGCCGGAAGACGGCAGCTTCGACCACTTTGCGCCCGAGAACGTTTCCAATCTGCTGGCGTGGCTGGGCAGCTCTGAAGCGGCCCACGTTACCGGCAAGGTGTTCGAGGCCGAAGGCGGGCGCATCTGTATCTGCGACGGCTGGCGCACCACCGACGGCGTGGATCGCGGCGCGCCCTGGCGGCCTGCGGAAATCGGCGCGGCGATGCAAGACTTGCTGGCGAAGGAAGTCCCCGCGCAGAAAGTCTGGGGCACCTGATCCCGGGAACTTATCGGAGCCGTTATGGAATTTGCGTTTACACAGGAACAGGAAATGATCCGCGATACCGCGGCGGCGTTTCTCGCCGAGGTGTCGGACAGTGAGGCCGTGCGTCGCGCGATGGCCACGGAGCAGGGCTATGATCCCGCGCTGTGGACGCGGATCTGCGGCGAGATGTACTGGCAGGCGATACACCTGCCCGAGCATTGCGGCGGCCTGGGACTGGGCTACGTGGAACTGGTTGCGACGCTGGAGCAGATGGGCCGATACCTGCTGTGTTCGCCGTTCTTTTCCACCGTGTGCCTGGCGGGCAATGCCCTGCTGGTCGCCGGTACCGAGGCGCAGCAGGCACAGTGGCTGGGGCGCTTGTGCGAAGGCTCGCTGACTGCGACGCTGGCCTTCAACGGCGGCGCCAGGAGCTGGGATGCCGAGGCTGTCACCGCCACGTGGCGCCGCGATGGCGAGGGCTTCGTACTCGATGGCGACTACCGCTACGTGGTTGACGGGCACACCGCCGAGTTGCTGATCGTCGCGGCAAGGGCCGAGGGCTCGCGCGGCGAGGCGGGCATCAGCCTGTTCCTGCTGCCTGCGCAGAGCGCCGGCATCACGCGCCAGTGGCTGCCGACCATGGACCAGGCGCGTAAGCAGGCCGCAGTGCAGCTGAAGGCGGTGCGTGTCGGCGCGGATGCGGTGCTGGGCGAACCGGGGCAGGGCTGGCGTGCGCTGGCGCGAACCATTGACCTTGCGACGATCGCGCTTGCGGCGGAGCAGGTCGGTGGTTGCCAGCAACTACTGGACATGACGGTGGCGTACACCGGCGAGCGCGTTCAGTTCAACCGCTCCATCGCCAGTTACCAGGCGGTGAAACACAAGGCCGCCGATATGATGCTGAAAACGGAAGTGGCGCGCTCGGCCATCTACTACGCCGCCTGTGTCGCGCAGGAGGCACTGGAAGGCGGCCCTCTGGCGGGTGAACTTGCCGAAGCCGCCAGCGTCGCCAAATCGTACTGCTCGGACGCCTACTTCGCGATCGCCGGCGATGCAATGCAACTGTTCGGCGGCGTGGGCTTTACCTGGGAGTATGACGTGCACCTGTATTTCAAGCGCGCCAAATCCTCGGAGCACCTGCTCGGCAACGGCGCGCAGCACCGCGAGCGCCTGGCCGCTGCATTGCTGGACTGAGGGGGAGCAACGATGAAACTGAGTTTCAGTGCCGCGGATGAACAATTCCGCACGGAAGTGGCGGGCTGGTTGCAGCGTAACCTCACCGGCGAGTTCGCGCAGTTGAAATACCGGGGCGGGCCGGGCGACGAACACATGTACCCGCACGAGCGCAAGGTGTGGGAGCAGACGCTGGCTGCAGGCGGCTGGACCTGCGTCGGCTGGCCGCAGGAATACGGCGGGCGCGGTTGCTCCATCGAGCAGCAGGTGATTTTTTTCGAGGAATACGCGCGCGCCGGCGCGCCCGGGCGGGTCGGCCATATCGGCGAGGGCCTGGCTGGCCCGACGCTCATCGCCTTCGGCACGCAGGAGCAGAAGCAGAAGTACCTGCCCGGCATCGTCGCCGGCACGCAGCTGTGGTGCCAGGGCTATTCCGAACCCGGTGCCGGCTCGGATCTGGCGAACGTGAAAACCAGGGCGCGCTTTGACGAGGCCCGGGGCAAGTGGCTGATCAGCGGCCAGAAAGTGTGGACCTCGCTCGCCCACGAATCCGACTTCTGCTTCGTGCTGGCGCGCACCGATCCGGATTCAGTGGCGCACAAAGGCCTGGGCTTCTTCCTCGTCGCCATGCACCAGAGCGGCGTCGAAGTCAGGCCCATCCAGCAGATCACCGGCACGTCGGAGTTCAATGAAGTGTTCTTCGATGAGGCCGAGTGCGACGCCGATGACATCGTCGGCGCGCCCGGCGATGGCTGGAAAGTGGCCATGGGCCTGCTGGGCTTCGAGCGCGGCGTATCCACGCTAGGCCAGCAGATGCAGTTCCAGAACGAGCTGGATGAAGTGGTGCGCCTGGCGCAGCGCAACGGCGCGGCGCGGGACCCGGTGATCCGCCAGCGCATCGCACGCGCGCACGCCGAGCTGAAGATCATGCGCTACAACTCCATGCGCATGCTGTCGGGGCAGAGCGGCAGCGACGGCGCGCTGCAGAAAGAAGCGCTGATCTACAAGCTGTTCTGGGCGACCTGGCACCGCAGCCTGGGTGAACTGGCCATGGATGTGCTGGGTCCCGAATGCGAGATACTCGAGGGCGGGCCCTACGAACTGAGCCGCCTGCAATCCATGTACCTGTTCGTCCGCTCCGACACCATTTATGGCGGCACCAACCAGATACAGCGCAACATCATCGCCGAGCGGGGCCTGGGCATGCCCAAGGAACCGCGCGGCGCGGCCAAATAGACGGTAGTTGAGGAACGCAGCATGAACCTGAAATCACCCGAGTATGTGCAGGGCCACGGCCTGATCAAGGGCAAGTCGGTCCTGGTCACGGCCGCCGCCGGCGCGGGCATCGGATTTTCCGCAGCGACACGCGCCGCGGAAGAAGGCGCCCGCGCGATCGTATTGAGTGATATTCACGAAGGGCGCCTGGGTAAGGCGGTCGAGCAGCTCAAGGCCGAAACGGGTCTTGCGGAGGTTTACGGCAAGGTCGGCAACGTGGCGGTCGAGGCCGATGTGCGCGCACTCATTGAGTTTTCCGAGGAGAGCCTGGGCGGTGTGGATATCCTGATCAATAATGCCGGTCTTGGCACGTCCAAACTGCTGATTGACATGGAGGATGACGAGTGGCATCGCGTGATCGACGTGACGCTCAACGGCACCATGCGCATGACGCGCTACATGATGAAGGTCATGAAAGCGCGCGGGCAGGGCGGCGTCATCGTCAACAATGCCTCGGTGCTGGGCTGGCGCGCGCAGAAGGAACAGTCGCATTACGCCGCCGCCAAGGCCGGCGTCATGGCGCTGACGCGCTGCGCGGCGCTGGAGGCGGCGGAGTTCAACGTTCGCATCAATGCGGTGGCGCCCTCCATCGTGCTGCACCCGATGCTCCGCAAATCTGCCTCCGAGGAGTTGTTGGCCGAGCTTGAGTCGAAGGAAGCCTATGGTCGCGCCGCCGAGGCGTGGGAAGTGGCCAATGTGATGATGTTTTTGGCGTCGGACTATTCGAGCTATATGACTGGGGAGATTGTTTCCGTTTCGAGTCAGCGGGCGTAGTGCTCCGCGCTCCCGGTCGCAGTGACCTCGGATGCGATACCGCGAAGAAGCGACCAAGGTCGTGAAAATTCCAGTGGAGGAGTGTTGCGCTGGCAGCCAGCTAACAGAGTAACACTGCGCAGAGTAGAGAAGGTTTCAGTTCAAACTCAGGAGAAAACACATGAGAGAAGCAGTAATCGTATCCACCGCGAGAACCGGCCTGGCCAAATCCTTCCGCGGCGGTTTCAACGACACCGAGGCGCCGGCGATGGGCGGGCATGTGGTGCGCGCCGCGGTCGCGCGTGCCGGCATCGATCCAGCCGAGGTCGACGATTGCATCTTCGGCGCCGCCGCCCAGCAGGGCACGCAAGGGTACAACATCGGCCGACTCAGCGGCATCGCCGGTGGCCTGCCCGACACCGTCGCCGGTATGTCGATCGAACGCCAGTGCTCTTCCGGCCTGATGGCCATCGCCACCGCCGCCAAGAGCATCATGTGCAACGAGTACGACATCGCAGTGGCCGGCGGTGTGGAGTCCATCTCGCTGGTGCAGACCAAGCACAAGAACGCCTACCGCAATGTGTCTACCGCGGTGACTGCCATCGACCCCACCGCATACATGCCCATGCTGGAAACGGCGGAAGTAGTGTCCGAGCGGTATAACATCCGCCGCGAAGATCAGGATATCTACTCCCTGCAAAGCCAGCAGCGCACTGCCGCCGCGCAGAAAGCAGGGCTGTTCGACGACGAAATCGTGGCGATGAAAGCCGTCAGGGCGGATTTCAACAAAGACACCAAAGAGACAACATACGTCGAGGTTGTTGTGGACCGCGATGACTGCAACAGACCGTCGACGACGCTGGAAAGCCTGATGGCGCTCGAGCCAGTATTCAAGGACGGGCAGTGGGTGAAGCAAGGCAAATTCATTACCGCCGGCAACTCCTCGCAGTTGTCAGATGGCGCCTCAGCCTGCGTGGTGATGGACGCCAGGCTCGCGTCGCAGCGCGGGCTGGCCCCGCTGGGTATCTACCGTGGCCTCGCCGTCGCCGGCTGCAAGTCGGATGAGATGGGCATCGGCCCGGTCTTCGCCGTGCCCAAACTACTCAAGCGCCACGGGTTGCGTGTCAGCGACATCGACCTGTGGGAGTTGAATGAGGCATTTGCCTGCCAGGTGATCTACTGCCGCGACCAGTTGGGTATCGATAACGACAAGCTCAATGTCAACGGCGGCTCGATCTCTATCGGCCATCCATTCGGTATGAGCGGTGCCCGCATGGTGGGACACGCGCTGCTGGAAGGCCGTCGCCGCAAGGCGAAGTATGTCGTGGTGACGATGTGCATCGGCGGCGGCATGGGTGCGGCGGGTCTGTTCGAGGTTGCCTGATAACCCGTCTGCTGACGCGCGGGTCGCGGACCTCGCCAGCGAGAGAGCTTTACATTTTTTTACCCTCTCGATGGTGTTTGCTCCGCCATGGCGCGCGCGGCATTCGGATATACTGGTCGCGAAATCAACGGCGATATAACGCAAAGTGAGCACCTCCGTTGGCTCGGCAACAAGATCTCGGGGCTTCAGCCTGCTGGAGATGGTGGTGGCGATCGCGATACTGGGCATGGCGCTCGCAGCGCTCTACCAGGCCGCGGGTGGCGCGACCCGCACCGTGACGATCGACGAAAAAACCGTCTATGCCGTCGAACTTGCGCGTTCGCTGCTCGCCGACCATGCGACGGTGCCATTGGGCGGGATGGACGAGTCGGGTGAGACACAGGGTGGATTCGAGTGGGCGGTGGCCGCCGCCCCCATTGAACTGGAGGCGCAATCGCCGCTTACTCCCGGGCTGCTGCAGCACATCAGCGTGGTGGTGAGGTGGGGCGATGCAGGGCGCGAACGCAAGGTTGCCATTGAGTCAGTTGTTGCAGGCAAGGAGGAGCCGGAGTGAACCGATCCCGGGGCTTCACCTTGCTCGAGGTCATGCTCGCCGTGACCCTCCTGTCCATGGTGATGGTGGCGACCATTGCGGCGATGCGCACACTGGGGAACACTCGGGCGAGTGTTGAGCAACTGACCGAGCGCGTCGACGAGATACGCATCGTCAGCGAGTTCCTGCGCAACACCATCGGTGCCGCCATGCCGTTGGCACGGGCGGGGCATTCCGAGGAGTTCTCGACGGAGCAAAGCTACGGCACTTTTTTTGCCGGCGATGCGACGCATCTGACCTGGGCGGCGCCATTGGTGGCGGGTGCCGATATGGGAGGGGTGTTCGTGCTGCATCTTGCGCAGGTCGACGAGTCGCTGGAACTGCGGTGGCTGCCCTACCAGAGCGATGTTGCAGCACTGGATTGGAGCACAGCCGAGCCGCGCAAATTGCTGCCATCGGTGGAGGACTTTCAGGTGGGTTATCTCGGCGCTTACGGACAGGAATGGATGGATACCTGGGAAGGTTCACAGCGCAATCCGGTGGCGGTTCGAATTTCGATCCGCGCCCGTGGCAGGTATTGGCCTGAACTCGTGATCCGACTCAATGGCGACGAGATGAACATGCAATGAACGGGTGGAAGAGTGACATCACCTAAGTTATCCAGACAACGAGCTGGCTGCCCCAACTCAGGTGAGGACGGCGTAGCGCTGGCAATCCTGGTCTGGTTCCTGGCCGCAATGTCCCTGCTGGTTGCCGGGATCGTGATGCAGTCGCGGGTGGATATCAAGTTGACTCAGTTGCACATCGCGCGCGCGCGAGCCGAAGCTGCAGCAGATGGCGCCATACAATTGGCCCTGGCGCATATGATGCAGCCGGTCGAGACGGGCACGCCGCCCGGGCAGGTATTGCAGGGGCTGCTCTATTCGTTGGGTGGAGTGAACGTACGAGTCGACATCACGCCGTTGAGTGGATTGGTCAACCTCAACCAGGCCCCGGAGGAACTGCTGGCGCTGCTGTTCTCGACGGTGGAAGGCGTGGACGAGAACGCCGCACGGGAATTGGCGTTCAATGTAGTCGAGTGGCGGACGCCCGGCATGCACGCGGACGCAGGCGCGCAGCCGATCGAGGGCGTCGGCGGTGAAGGTTCTCGCTACGACCCGACCGACCCGGAGGCTCCTCGCAACCGCCGGTTCGAAGCCAACGAAGATCTGCTTTTGGTTGCCGGTGTCGACAGGCGCATATTCGAAGCGGTACAGGACGCGATCTATGTGAGCCAGGTGGAACAGTCCGGTGTGGACTGGGCTACGGCGCCGGTGGGTGTGCTGCGTGGCTTGCTGGGCGGTGACGAGCAATCCGCGCAGGCTGTGGCCGCGTCGCGTCTGGGTGAAGCGCAGGAAATGCTGGCGGCTCCCAGCGATATGGATATGAGCTTTCAGGAGTCGAGAATCCGTTCTTCGTACCGGATTGATGCTCTCGTCGCGCTCGACGGATCAGTGTTCAATCGCCGACGTTGGGTAAGCAGCGGCAAGTCCGGTAGTGACGGGCTACCATGGCGTTTTTTTCGCACCGAAGCGTTGCGGGTTATGTCGCCGATGGCTGCGGCTGCAACAATGATCGCAGGGGGCGAACGTGCCGGAAGCTAGCCAGCCCTGGAGCCTGTTCGGCTACGATGTGCGCGGCATAGTTCACTATTTTCGTGCCGGCTGGCGCGAATTCCTGTGGGGCGATTCCTCCGTGGTGCTCGGCGTTGTCGATGAGGTGGTCGCTGCTCGGGATGGTGCTGGCGAGGTGCGTTACTACCGAGCGGGCAGGCCCATCGAGGCGCCAACTCCGGCCGAAGCGGCTATCGCAAGGGCGGTGATACTTCCCGATGCACTGGTGTTATCGAAGTCATTGAGAGTGCCCGTGGCTGCTGAAGCCAGTCTGGACTCCATGCTCGCCCTGGAAGTGGTGTCGAGCAGCCCCTTTCCCAAGGCTGATACCTGCTACGGGCATCTGGTGACGGAGCGCAGCACCACGGAATTGCTCGTGCAGTTGGCGATCAGTTCCAAGAGCGCGGTGATGGGGTTCGTCGCGTCCCACGACGGCGACCACGAAGTCGGCTCGCAGGAGGTGTGGGCGTCGGTCGCGAATCATATGGTGCTGCTGCCGGGTTTTGGCGAGGCTCCCCGTCTCCAGAGAAATCGCCGTCGCCTCGGACGCATGGTGATCCTGCTGGCGTACTGTATTTTCGCGATCCTGTTGTCGACGGCGATTGCTGCCGGCACCAAGTATCTGGAACTCCAGAAGGTGCGCGCGATTCAGCAAAAGGTGGAACTGGCCTCGGGTGATGCCGTGGCCTTGCGCACGTCCCTGGCGTCTTCAAAATCCAGGATAGTGACTATCAACCAGTTACTAGCCGAACACCCTTCACCACACCGGGAACTGAAGCGGCTTGCGGCATTGCTGGATGACGATACCTGGTTGGGCCTGGTGGAAATCCAGGGCGCGGCCATCAAGATAGAGGGCCAGTCCACGGATGCAGCCGCCGTGATGCAGGAGTTGCTGCGCCAGAGTGCTTATGCGCGGGTTGAGGCACCGGTGGCGATCAGGAAGGTGGGCCCTGGCAGCGAGCAGTTTGTCCTGAAAATCGCGCTGTCGGATGCGGGGGGCAAGCCATGAAGCCACGGCTCAGGATGGATCGGACCACACTTGTGGTGGGCGGCTCACTCGGGTTGTTGCTGGTGGTGTTTCTGTACTGTGTGCTCGCGTTCTGGTTCATGCGGCAGGAGTTTGCTGACGAGATTGCAGTGCTCGAGCCGAAAACATCGCGCTTGCTCGGGATTACGGAGAGTGCAGACGCGCTGGCGGTGGCTGCCGATACCGCCAGTGGCAAGTTGCAGGAGCTGACCTACCCGACCGATCGCGATGCTGCTGCGACCGCTGCGGCCATGCAACAGGATATCCGCGAACTATTGACCGGGGTCGGTCTGTCGATTTCTGGCAGCCAGATCCTGCCGCAGCTGCAGTCGCCTGAGTTTGATCGATTGCGGCTGGATATCACAGCGGAAGGGAATATTGAGGCGCTGGAAGGCGCCCTGGCGAGTCTTGAGGCGATGCGGCCTCTGGTGTTTGTCGAGTCGCTGAAATTGACGCCTGAACGCAGCCGCAACCAGAACCGGGGTCGGGTTCGCGGCCGCGAACGTCTGCCGGAGGATGCGGTGACCGAGGATCCGCGCCGATTGACGGCGCGATTTCAATTGTTCTCATTAAGATTGAAAGACTGATGCAGTATACTGCCGCCAAAAGTTTGGGCACGCCGGGCTGTCGCGCATGAAAACGACCACCGAGTCGCGACTGCGAACCGCAGCAATAATGCTCACGGTGATACTCCTGCTTCAACTGCTCTGGAGTGGGGCCAGTTTGATATTGAGATCCGATCCGAAATCAACTGCACCCGCCGCAGGGTCGTTGCAGGTCGATGAAATACACCAGGGTGCGCCGTTGGGTGAAGATCTGTCTCAGAGTCTGGTGGAACGGCCGGTGTTCTGGCAGGGGCGGAAAAAGTTTGTTCCGGAAAAGTTATCTGCGGAAGCGAGTGAGCCCGAGCGCGCTCCTCGCAATTCGAATATCGACAATGTCTCGCTGCAGGGTACCTATTCGGCCGGTGACAAAACCGGGGTCATTGTCTCTTACAAAGATGAACGCCGGCGTTTGCAGCGTGACGAGGAGATTGCAGGGTGGACATTCACGCTGCTGAGCGAAGAGGGCGCCACATTTGAGAGCGGCGAGGCGACAAAAGTACTGGAGTTGGAACATGCGAAGTCCGTCCCTTCGCGTAAACGGGCTAAAAAGCAGGAACCGCCTGCAGGTGACGCAGCAAGTCAACAAGAGCCCAAGAAACCATCTAAAACAGGCGAATAGCATTGCGAAATTTTCTTGAGTTACCGTTGGTGGCGATGTTGGCAGCGATCTTCACACTGTCGAGTTGCTCCACACTGGAACCACAGACATCTGGCACCGAGACGGATAAGGCGGCGTTGGACTCTTCCGCATCGCCGTTGACGGTCAGCGGTGCGCCGGCCACGGATCCGCTTGAATTGTCGCGGGGTGGCAGCAGGGATGTGCCCAATAAGAACGTGGAAGCCCTCGATGCCAACACACGGAGCGAGCCGACGTTGTTCAGAGGTACCGATGAGGTTATCCGCATGCCCGCGCGGCAACAGCCCGTGCAGTTGTTTGGCGATGCGGTGAGTCTCAACTTCGAGCAGGCGCCGCTCATGGAGGTCATCCACGCGATCATGGGCGACATCCTGGAGCTTGACTACGTCGTTGAACATCCGATCGACGGTGAAGTGACCGTGCGCACTCGCACGCCCGTGCCGCGCGATCAGTTAATCGGTATTCTTGAGTCGCTGCTGCAGGCTAACAAAGCAGTCATGGTGCGGGATCGTGATGGAAGGTTTTTTATCAGCGCATCAGGTCAAATGAGTAAGCTCAAGCCGAGCGTGGCAGCTTCTTCGGCAGGCGCGGTGGGGTACAGCACCATTGTGGTGCCGCTACAATATATCAGCGCTTCAAACATGGCGGAGATCCTGCGTCCGGTAGCGGAAGAAGACGCATTTGTGCGTGTAGATAATTTGCGCAACCTGTTAATGCTGGCCGGAACGCGCAATCAACTGGAGGGCTGGCAGGAGATTATCTCGACATTTGATGTCGATTTATTGAAGGGCATGTCTGTTGGAATTTTTCCTATCGAAAACAGTTCCATGGAAGATATCGAAGCGGCACTTGCAAGCCTATTGGGCAAGGATAGTGGGGGTGAGGGAGGCGAAGGAGTTGCCGAGGGTGTGGCAGGTATCGGCAGCATGGTCAGGATTATCCCGGTCAGCCGGCTCAACAGTATTATGGTGGTGTCGCCTCGAGCACATTATCTGGAACGTATCAAGGTCTGGATCGAGCGCCTGGACCAGGCGCCCGACTCCAATGTCGAGCAACGGTTGTATGTGTATCCCGTACAGAACACCAGCGCCAGCCATCTGGCTGAGCTGATCAGCACAATATTCTCCGACGGCGGCGGTCTTAGCGGTGGTGCCGGCGGTGCAAGTAAACCCGGTGTAGCACCAGGGCTTACGCCTGAAAAGGTGTCTTCCCAGGAAGGTGGACCAGAAGCCGCTCCTGAGACGAAAGTCAGCAGTAGTCTGGGCGGCAATAGTACGGCTGCAACCAGTAAAACGGTCAATGTGGGCGGTGTCCGTGTCGTAGCAGATGAACAGAACAATGCGCTGCTCATCTACGCAAACGGCCGGGAATTTCGCAAGATCGAGGCCGCGCTGACGCGACTAGATGTGGCAGCCACGCAGGTGATTATCGAGGCCAGCATTATAGAGGTCACGCTCACCGACAAGTTGCAGTACGGCTTGGAGTGGTCGTTCAATATCAATCTCGCCAATGGTTACGACAGTATCGGGCAGTTGGTCGAAGGGGCGAAGATCGGGCCGAGAGTTCCCGGCTTTTCCTACACGGTGACCGATAGCAGTGGCGACGTGCGTGCTGTACTCCATGCTCTTGCAGACGAGAATTTGTTAAATGTCATCTCATCCCCGTCCGTGATGGTGCTGGACAACCAGACGGCGGAGATACAGGTCGGTGAGCAGGTGCCAGTGACCACGGGCAGTGCGGTGACAGATGGTGGCGTGGTGACAAATTCCATTCAGTACAAGGATACCGGAGTACATTTGTCCGTGACGCCGTCGGTAAATGCTGGCGGCATGGTTACCATGGATATTGACCAGTCAGTCACCGATGTAGGCGCCGTCAATCCCGGGCAGGAAGGCAATCGCTCGTTTCTGGAGCGCAGGATCAATAGCCGGGTTTCGGTCAAGTCTTCGGAATCCGTGGTGCTTGGAGGGTTGATTCGGGAAAACAAGAGCGATGGCAGCACCGGCATACCGCTTTTACATGACCTGCCCTACGTCGGCGCTTTGTTTGGAAGTAAAGCCAAGGATAACAATCGCACGGAACTGCTGGTTGTCATCACCCCCCGGGTCATTGCCAGTGATTCGGACCTGCGAGAGGTGAGCCGCCAGATGCGTTCGCAGATGCAGGGTCTGGAATTAATCGATGTGTCCAAGGCGTCCTCGTTCCTGACGGATAAGGAAGCGGATGGACATCCCAAAAAGGAATACTGAGAGCGGTTCAATAATATGTACACCCAGCTTCTGAAAAGTACAGCAAAAATCATACTGAGCCTCGGGTTGGCGCTGTCCGTGGCATGCGCAAATTTGGGCGCGAAACTGCAATCGACTCCCGAGGAGGCGGTGAAACAACGTGCGCAAGCCTGGGCGAACGCCCTGCTCGCGGGCAACCTCAATGAAGCCTGGGCTTATACCTCGCCGCACTACCGGAAGTTTTCCTCCTCCAAAGACTATTCCAGGTTCGTGTTGGGCAGTGGCCGTTGGACCAGCGCGGTCGTTGATTCCGTCAACTGCTCGGACGACGTTTGTAATGTCAGGTTGATCGTGAACTATGAGATCAAGCAGATGAAAATGAAGAACCAACGACCACTCGAATACAAGTGGGTGCGGGTTGATGGTGAGTGGTGGCTGCACGTTTCCGCGAACTAGGACGGACGCGCCTCGTTGACGCTGTGGAAGTTTCCTTAGCGGTTGATTTTCATAAGAATATCGACCGCGTAAAAAGGCCTCCAGAGAGCGCACAAAGACCTTGAATATTTGGCATTTATAAAGTTGACGCCTACTAGGCCTTGTGCTAATTTTCGCCTCGTATGTATGTGTTAGACACCTCTCTGGACAGCGTTTTTGAAGGCGGACGCTAGACAGGGGTAAGGTTTTGGGGGCATACTTACGCCTTACTAAATGCAGCATTTATTAACTTGCAACAACGATATTTTTGTTAAACCTAGGAGTAACAAACATGAAGAAAATACTTCCCGTGGCAGTCCTCGCTGCACTGGCCGGTGTTAACGCAGCGCAAGCTGTGCACGTTAATCCGGACGGAACTGGTCAGGTGCTGGTGTTCCCGTTTTACACTGTAGAATCGGGTCAGGACACATACATCAACTTGGTTAACACGACTGAAGACTATAAGGCTGTCAAGGTTCGTATCCTTGAATCCATGAACAGTCAGGAAGTGTTGGACTTCAACCTGTACCTCTCTCCCCAGGATCATTGGTCCGCGGTAATTACGGCCGACGAAGCTGGCGGCGGCGCGATCAAGTCAAATGACAACTCCTGTACTGTGCCGTTGGCTATCTCCAACCACCAGAAAGTCCCTTTCCGTAAATTCCAGTTTACCCAAGACTCCGTGAACGGTATTGAGCGTACACGCGAAGGCTATATCGAAGTGATCGAAATGGCGACCATTACCGGAAGCGATTATCGAGCGGCGATTCTGCACGGCTCCGATGGCGTTCCCGGTGACTGTGGTTATCTTGATGATGCGTGGACTTCCGGTGGCAGCTGGGATCAGTCAGACGGCGATGACGGTGTAACCGCTGTAACTGGTGGTCTGTACGGCTATGGCGTACTGATCGACGTTGAAGAAGGTACTGACGCATCTTATGACGCAGTAGCAGTGGACGACTGGATCGACAGCCAGGGCAATGGCTGGTTCCACTCCGCCCCGGGTGACCTCTTTCCATCAATCGCCAGCGATGCCGATCTCGGATATGATGTATTTGATCAAGGCGGCGTGGTTAGCGGAATTGCATTTACCGGCGCGGATTCAGTCAGCGCAACTATGATGCAGGGTGCGATCTCCAACGACTTCGTACTCGAGCAAGACATCTCAGCAGGCACGGACTGGGTAGTTACTTTCCCCACGAAGCGTTTCTACGTCAACCAGACTCCGCCGGTAGAGCCGTTCACCAACGACTGGACGAGCGAAACGTCAACCGCGTGTGAAGTGTTCAATATCGAGTATTGGGATCGTGAAGAGCGTACCCCTGTAGATCCAATCGACCCGAACGATTTCTCACCGCTGCCTCCGCCGGGTGAAATTCCGACCTTCAGCTTCTGCTACGAAGCCAACGTGTTGACGTTTAACAACTCAAATGTGTTGGCAGCGTCCTCACGTACCGGTGTGAACCTGAACCTCGAATCCGGCTTCGAAAACGGCTGGGCAAGAATCGACTTCAGGGGTAACGACATCGGTGTATGGGGCAATGATCGTGAACTGCAGACCGATGATCACCTCTTCTCCGGCTTGCCCGTGGTTGGCTTCGCTGTACAGCGTTACGTGAATGGCGAACTGCCTAACGGTGTTCTGTCCAACTACTCTGGAACAGATATCCACAAAGGTGCACGAGACGTTATCTCATCAGATATCTAACGTGAAACAAGCAAACGGTCGCCCCTGCAACATGGGGCGACCGTCTGCAAACCTAAATCAAAAGGACGCGATTAATATCGCGTTTTTTTGTTTCGGGCTGAATAATTTGTGGAACCAGGTAGAAGTAATGTTGTCGAATGGCCGGAAAAAAATTTGAATACTGTCACATTTTTACAATAAGGGTGGAATGATATTCGTGTTTTAGGATATCATTAAGTTATATCGCACCCAAAACAGAAAGTTAGGAGTGATTTACCATGAAAAAGCATATATTACACGTCATATTTTTAATGCTGGCTTCCAGCTTTACTGCTGCAGCCTTTGCTCAGGTAGTCGTCAACGGTACCCCGATCAGTCAGGTAATACTGAATGGTGTGCCGGTTACCAATCTCACCATTGAACAAATAGAAGGAACGCTGACGATTTCGACAGCGGATGTGGTGAACCCCTGCGAGGACCCCGAATCAGAAACCTGTCCGGGCTCTACCTTATTCTGTGAAGTTAATCCAAATCATGCATCCTGTCCGGGCTCAGAGGCATACTGCGAAGCCAATCCGGAACATGTATCTTGTCCGGGATCAGCGGCGTTCTGTGCCCTTCCTGATAATGTCAGTCATCCATCCTGTGTGGTTGATCAGTGTGAAGGAGGGCTTACCGTGTTCGAGACGCTAAATTGGAAGAGCCAACCACGCAAAATTTCGGTAACGACTGGCAAAACAGGTGTTGCGTCCAAGTTCATCACCTCCGCGTCTCGGACTTACAAAGGGTACCTCGCAGCGGCAGCTGACAGCGCTTCAGGCCATTTGACGCGCCGTATGTGGTTCTCAGAGTGCCCTGGTGGCCAGCCCATCGTAGATACGTACAACTACAAAGGGGAAACAAAAAACGCTTGTGATGTGTCGGGCGTGGAGCCCAAGTTGAGCTGGTCGCAGGAGGTTAATCCAACGTATTCAACACAATGCCGACTGGATCCGAATAAACAGTACTACCTCAACTATGAGCAAGCGAAATTCGGTACGGGTGCAGGTCCCACAAGTTCCAGCAGGATCTACCGGAGTGCGAGTACCAGTGGGTCTCCGTAAGTTGGAAAACATGTGTTGACTCAATAGTCTAAAAGAGGTTCTATGGCGCCAAACTAATGTTTGGCGCTTTTTTTTGGGGAACAGGATGACAAAAATCAAATTAGTTTTCGCGCTTATTGGGTTCTATGCGCTGGCAGTACATGGGGCACAGCAGGAACAGAACGTGGTTGTATTTCAGGGCGGAAAAACAGAAATTACAACGCGGGATATCGAGCGTTATATCGACGAAAATACACCGCCTGACCCGGCTGAGAAAGCGGCAATTCTAAGGCGACCGACTATCTACCGTGAAATGGCAGAAATGTTGTATACGATCCAAATTTTGGCGGCCGAGGCTGAAAACGCGCCAGGATTCGATAAGGAACAGGCCGAATGGATGGCACGGATTATGTATCAGCGGCGCATAATTAGCGACTACAGAACTAAGTACGTCAAGAAGATGCTGCAGGATGTCGATTGGGAAGCAATGGCTGAGGAAGAGTATAAAGTAAACATGCAGAACTACATGACTGATGAAAAAGTAAAGGCATCCCACATTTTGATTAAGATTGATGAAGGTCGTAACGAGGATGCTGCTAAGAGCTTGGCACAAGAAATTCGAGATCGTGCGCTGAAAGGCGAAGATTTTGCGAAGCTAGCGCGAGAGTACTCAGATGATCCCTCTGCAATACGAAATTCCGGTAGCTTGGGCTTTTTCAAGCGGGGACAAATGGCTAAGCCGTTTGAAGATGTCGCATTCGCCATGCATAAGCCGGGAGAAATCAGTGAAGTGGTAAGAACGCCATTTGGCTTCCATATTATTGAGTACCAAGCTAGGAAGGCGCCTGAACAAATTCCCTATGAAGTCGCAAAAGAGAAGATCAAGGAAAAACTGCAGACTCAAATGGGAAATAAACTTTGGCAGGACAAGTTGATAGCCATACGATCCTCCAAAGACATCAAAGTGGATGAGAAATCTCTCCGAGAGTTGCAGCAGAAGTATCAATCCAATACAAGCAAAAACTAGAATCGCTTAACTCGCAACACAGCTATTTACCTTCGGTGACTCGTACAGGATGCAGCCGAAAGTAATTGAGATGTAGAATCGGTCACGACGAACTATAGGCAGTTTCATGGCTGATTTTCAGTTGCTAGTGGTTTCCCCTGTCGGATGGGATATTGGCTTTCTGTCGAAGTGGAAGCCATACAATCTCGTGTTTCAATTTGTAGAAAGTTTTCCGTCTGATGGCCTGTCCGCATGGCGGATAGACGCTTCCCCTCAGCGAGAATTTGTAAATGTTACCGCTGATTGTAGATCCTATACTGGAGGCTTTGCGCAACACGCATTGAACAGGATTTTCTCCCAAGCTTTGCTGAGACTCACCCCAAAATTAGTCGTTGTTATCGGAGCATTCGGGTGTACCATCGATTTGGTGCGTATCGCCTCGCTGTTGAACATACCGGTTGTGTTGCTTCTGAATGACTATCCGGTGGAAGACCTGGAGAGGGTAGGGGTGGACACGAAGATGTGGCTTGAGTCATCTCTGGCCGCATGTTCATACATTGTTTCAACGCTTCCCGAGTACCACCGTGCATGGTCGGAGAGTTATTTGGACCAAAATCTGGTCGAGACGAATGTGTTGAATGACATTGTAGCTTGTCTTCTGGATCAATCTCCAACCAAGAACCTTTACGACTATTCGCTCTATGAATTTTGTCAGCGCGACCATCCTTTGTTAATGAGGATGCAACAAGGTGATACAAGGCACTTTGAAACGTGCGGCAGAGTGTTGGATTTGGCCTGTGGCGTTGGGATATTTTTGGATTGCTTGCGACAAGCTGGAATTAAGGCAGAGGGTGTTGAGCGGGATAACCGCATAGTCAAGTATGCAAAGGGAATGGGGCTTAGCGTTACTGCGGCTGATGCATTGGAGTTTCTAAGCCAATCTCGCACAAATTACGATGGAATCTATTGCTCCCACTTTATCGAACATTTACCTGTTGACGCAGTACAGCGTGTACTGCAACTCGCAGCTGCCCGTTTGGACCAGGACGGAATACTGGTGCTCGTTTTTCCAGATCCGGAATCTATACGTTCACAGTTATTAGGGTTTTGGCGGGATCCTGAGCACGTTCGATTTTACCACCCAGACCTTATCACCTTGATGGCTACGTCAGTGGGATTTGAGTTGGAGTGGTCAAGTTATAACGAGCAACCTCACACGGTAATACCTTTTGCAGCCGAGCCGCCGCCAATAGAAGCGAATGCAATAGTGCCAGCTTTATCTTTTGCTGCCGACACGTTGAAACTAAGCATCGGAGAGAGACTGTTGCGAATCATAGGGTTGGTTACAGAGAAGCGTTTTCGGGCTCTGGAGGTGCAACTGGTTGGATGGGGTGGGGAACTATCACGATACGTTCAGCAGCGTGCTGAAGTGGATCGGCTCTTGGAAGAGCGAACGAACACTTTGTGGAGTTTGAATCAAACCTGGAGTTGGAATGATAACGTAACACTTAGGCTTCGAAAAAAAACTAGATGCAAATGATTAGGAGTCTTCACACGTTTCAAATCGACATTGTTCATGGCTGCCAGCTGCGCTGTGTGGGGTGCCCAAACTCAACCATCATGGACAAAGTGCGGCGAATGACAGTCGCAGATTTTAGACAGTGTATGGAAAATGTTAACGTTGACCATATTCAACACTTGCGATTGTTTAACTTTGGGGAGCCATTGCTGCACGACGATATTACCGGGATTTTCGGGGTGCTGCGCGATCAGCCATGGCGAGCGGAAGTTCTGGAGATATCCACGAATGCACAATATTGCAATTGGGAAGATCTCGCGACTGCATTACAGATAGGCATATTGAATCGATTAGTCGTTAGTTGTGATGGCGATGGAACACCCGAGCAGTACGAAGCGTTGAGACCGCCAAGCAAGTGGGATAAGTTGATGGAATTTTTGAGGCGAGTGCGGATACTTAGAGATACGTATGCGCCTGCGCTGAAGCTTATCACTCGAACTATCGTAGAAGATGCCGAGTCCATGAGGAGATGGCGGGAGATCCTTGTTCCGATGGGTTGGGAGCCGGAGTTTCGAGATTGGAAAGTATTGCCAGGCTCAAAGGACAACATGACCGGACGGGCGGTCAAAGTCCCACAGGACCTTTGTACATTCGTAGCACCGTCAAATCGGTTCAGTGAAAAGTACTATGGCGAAGTAAACCAGCTCTATGTGGATGCTAGTGGGACCGTTGTGCCTTGCTGCGCGCATCCCAGGGCAGCAGAGCTGGGAAGTCTGTTGGAGCAGCCTGTAACCGAAATACTCGTTTCTCCCGAGCGAAAAGCATTTATCCGGCAGCTGGAGACCAACCGAAGTACGATGCCTATTTGTAATCAGTGCGAGTTTGGTCCGCCTGAAAATCCTGGAGAATCGTTTAAGCAATTATCCGAAGACAAAACCGGACAACTGATATACGTACAATGAAACATATCTGAGAGCCGCAACAGAGACACTGAATCCATACAAGCAGTAGTAGTTATTGAATGCAAATGAACAAGCAGATACATGCTTATACCAGCATTACCGCAAACTACCTTCCTAAGGCCAGAGTGCTTGCGGAGTCAGTTAAGCGAGTCGATCCTTGCATTCAATTTCATCTTATCTTGTCTGACAATTTGCCTATTGGTTTCAACCTCGCGTCAGAACCGTTTGACAGTGTAATTTTCGCTGAACAGCTGGTAGTGGATCATTTTCCACGCTGGGCGTTTGGACATTCCGTGGTGGAGCTGTGTACTGCCGTAAAGGGTGTAGCTCTTGAGTACATATTTTCCCAGTACGATGCGCAACAGATTTTTTATTTTGACCCTGATATGGTTATATTTTCGCGCTTGGACGAGTTGCAGGCAGCGCTATCCGAGCGAAGTATTGTGCTCACACCACATCTGACAGATCCTGAAACAACCGACATTGGAATACTCGACAATGAGGTTGCCAGTCTGCTGCATGGCGTTTTCAATCTTGGGTTTGTGGGTGTACGAAACTGCTCTGAAGGCAGGCGATTCGCCAGGTGGTGGGCACAACGTCTCCTTAAATACTGCCACGACGATCTCGCTAGAGGCCTGTTCACAGATCAAAAGTGGGTCAACTTGGCACCGTGTTTCTTTGAGAATGTAGGAATATTGCGCTCTCCTGCGTTCAATGTCGCAACGTGGAACCTTACCAACCGGACAGCTACTGGCTCATTGGAGAAGGGAATTGAAGTTAACGGCGAGCCGCTAGGGTTCTACCATTTTTCTGGATTTGACAGCGGTGATCAGATTGTGATGTTGCAGCGTTATGGTCAGGCAAGCCCGGTATTATATGAACTCCGAGATTGGTATATTGCTGAGTGTGAGCGTCATGGACAATCTGTGCTCGGATCTCTCGTGTCGAAGTATAGCTGCTTCTCCGACGGTCAACTTATCCATAGAGATTATCGCGTACTCTACCGACAGCGAATGGATTTACAGATTGCATTTCCCAACCCATTTTTGATTTCAGGAAAAAACTGCTTTAGGGCCTGGTTTGACGCGCATCCTGCGGAACACCCGCCTAGCGGTGCGGTGCAAATATCGATGGGTGCGCCGATCGGAGAAATTATGGCTGATATGGCGAGGCAATTGACCGTGAGGTTGAATGGAGTGCGCGGTCGAGCCAATTTTAAGCGGCTGTTCCTGATTCTCTGGATTAAAACCTTCCGTCTTGGCGCCTGGTTTCTGGGAAGGGGTTCACGTGTTTGATAAAACACCCTGTGCTTATGGTTCCTGACCCGCGGGCATTTCCTGCTATGGATCTGCATCCGCTTGATGAGTCCTGGCAGATCGTGCTGGTGGTAACCTCGGAGAATGTCGGTCAGCTATCCCATACCCTTGAAGATGTATTGTATAAGTCATATCGACGACCAGACCTGATACTCGCATCGGAGTCGCCGCTTGTTCGTAGTGTAGTATCCGATTTGTCGCTGCCCGTTGCTTTCAAACTTCCACAGACAATCAAATCTGGCAGTTATTGGTCGACCGTTGTTTCAAGTCATGACTTCAAGACGAATAGGACAATTTTCCTGCAGGCAGGTACGAGGGTGCCAGAGGCATGGGACGCAAGATTGGTAGCTGCAGGACAGCGTGCGATGTCAGCAGTAGCGGTTTCGCCGCAATGCGTTCGCCATCCGATACTTTCGGTATTCGGAAATAGAAATATTGAGCCTGAGCTGGTCGTCGATGAAGTAGACCAGTGGCTAAATGACTATGCGAGCGGGAGTGAGTACCCGATGCCGTTGGTGCTTGAGAGTTGTGCTCTCCTGCAGGGTGACTGTTGGCGCACATGCATTTCCTCTTCCTCAAGCGATACCCAATTATTTAGCGACCTGCGTTCGAGCGGTGTTTGTTTCGTCGCGACTGATCAGCTGTACATCGATGACTCTAATACAAAATATACATGTGAAATCAACCAGTTGCCTTTGGCATATAGAGTTGCCTGCATGCAGCGCTCGCCGCTTGCTGGCGTGCACCATGCTTTGTCTGAACTGACACGGCGGCGCGAATCTCCCCCCTTCCTGCGTCGCTGCCTGCCTGTGCAACTTCACATCGGCCATAGTTGGGGCGGTGGATTGAGTCGATGGATGGAGGACTACATCGCAGCGGATATGGCGCACAATCACCTGGTTCTCCGCTCAATCGGCGATCTCAGTGGGTTTGGCCAGACCATTGCCCTGTATCGTTCGACTGACATGGATGTCCCAATAGAAACATGGTCGCTCAGCGAACCTATTCTGTCCGTCAGTATTATGAGTTACGAATACGGTGGGATAATCGAAACGTTGGTTAATCGATACAGCGTGGAGTCCATTGTTGTTTCGTCGTTGATTGGACACGCACTCGATTTATTGCGAACCGGGTTGCCAACAACCGTTGTACTGCACGATTTCTTTCCATTTTGCCCTGCGCTTTACGCAACGTTTGGTTCGCCGTGCCTTAGCTGCAACGACTATGAGCTGCACAGATGCGCAAACGAAAACCCTAAAAACACATATTTCAAGTTCGAGACCAACGATCACTGGATGGCGATCCGGAAAGAATTTGTACGATTGATCACGTGCGGGCCGATTACGGTGGTTGCACCCACACAATCGGTGATTGATCGTTACCGCAAGCTTGTGAGCGGCATGTCTGCCAAACCGATACATGTCATTGCCCATGGGTTGGACGGCGAGATGTGCGAGAATTTGAAGCCGATATCCACTGCGACAAATACTTCATCCGCTGTTCAATCTAGACTGCAAGTGGTGATTCTTGGAAGACTCACGGAAGAAAAGGGTGGGAAATTGCTGGGTCAGATACTTTCACAGCTGAGCGTGTTCGCCGATCTCTATCTGCTTGGAGCGGGCGAAAGTGGAGCGGATTTTTTTGTGTTCCGTGGTGTAACAGTTCGAGAGTCCTATAGAAAGGAAGAACTCGGTAATTTGTTACATGAAATAAAACCAGATATAGGCATGCTTCTTTCAACCGTGCCCGAGACGTTCAGTTATACGCTCAGCGAGTTGTGGGCGGGAGGGATCCCGGTTTTGGCAACCAGGCTCGGTGCGTTCGCTGATCGAATCTCGGATATGCAAAATGGCTGGTTGGTTGAGCCGGAGCCGTCAGTGATACTCCACCGGCTACAGGCTCTGCACACGAATCGTACTTTATTGGAAAGCGCGAAACGCACCGTGGTAGCGCAGCCTGTACGCACTGCATATGATATGGTGAGGGATTACGCAGCCACAATTCCGCGTCTCAATTATGTCCCGATGATGAGGTATCACCTGCCACGTAGGTCTTACCGAAATCCCTACCTACAACCGCTTTCGAAACACGGTTCCGGAGCGCTTTACATAGATCATCAGAGACCCTACAAGCATGTACTGGCAGAGTTTCTTAGTTATACAAGCAGAAAGGTTGAGCAGAGTCCGAAAGTACCTGTTTGGGTTCGTGGGTTAGTATGTTGGTGCGTGCGACGAGCGGAACGCTTTCTGGTTGGGTAACGAAATTCTGTTAATGGCACCCGTATTCTGACGTTTTTGTCCCCCTGGAGAACTGTTCGACAGATGGCTTTTTGCAAGAGCCACTGACAATGTCGGTGCGCTACAGAGCAGGAAAATGTCCCTGGTTTTGGTATGATGTTTGATGATTCTGAAGCCGGCCCTGTGATGCATATTTTCTCTAGCATAACCAGCAATTACAATCCCATGGCAGCTTGGATATTCCAGCACAACGTCGTGGAGTTGTGCATCGCCGTCAAAGGTTTGGTAGTTCTGGAGAGTGTGCGCAGATACGACGCTGAAAGAGCAAGATTATTTTGATCCTGATATCGTGTGTTTTTTTGGTGTTCAGGTGAGCGAGCGTTGGCTGGATCGTTATAGCGTTGTATTGACTCCCCACCTGACTGAGCCAAAGATATCTTGATCTGCAGTACTAGACAACGAGGTCAGCAGCCTCAAGTTTGGTGTCTTCAGTTTGGGGTTTTTGGTGGTTCGAAGTTCTGAGGAAGGAATGCGTTTTCTTCGGCGGTGGTGCGATCGATTTCTGGCATTTTGTTTTGATGATCGCGGGCAAGGCTTGTTCACAGACCAAAAATGGAAAGAATCGGCGCCGGCATTTTTTTGATGATCTTGGAATACCTCGGCTTTGGATGCTGAACTTCTCGCTCTCCGCATTGTACGATCATAAAGTTTCGAAATTTGAGGAATCAACTGGCCGTGCCTAAATACGATCCAGGAGAGGAATACCACAAATGGTATTACGACAACGAAGTTTGGGAAGACACCCGTTTTCTAGGTGTAGTCACCAATAAGTCGGTATCGGATATGTGGAATTATCAGGAAATATTGGTTGAATTATGCCCAAGCCTGATAGTGGAATTTGGCACTCGGTTCGGCGGTTCGGCGCTATATTTTAGCGTTGTTGGCAGAGCCATTAATCCTGACTTAAAGGTGATCAGCGTCGACATTTCGCATGCTGAGGTGGCGCTACAGGTGCGCGATGACCCTGCTATTCGCCTACTTACAGCATCGTCAATTGATTCGATTGTTGCGGATACAGTTACTGAGATGCGCAGTCGATACCCAGGAAAAGTGTTCTTTATTTTGGATAGTGATCATACCAAAGCACATGTCTTGGCCGAGATGGCGTTGGTTCGCAGAATTGTTCAGCCAGGGGATTATGTCGTGGTAGAAGACGGCAATATCAATGGGCATCCCGTATTGCCGGGATGGGGAGAGGGGCCCAAGGAGGCGCTTGAAACCTATTTTAAGAAGTATCCAGCGGACTACACCGTGGATACCCAACGTGAAAAACGTTTCGGGTTCACCTTTGCTCCTTCGGGATTTTTGCTCAAAAACTAGTATTTGACCGATAAGGCTTCGCATTAGGGTGACAGGACATTTCGTATGATCCTATCGGTGATAGACTTGCGCATCGAAGGCAATTCCTGCCTCAGATAAGTGTTTGGTAAGGCGCGGATGTATAACCTGACCTTTATAGTGAGATGGGTAAACATTTACACAGAATAGGGATGAAGAGAGACCTTTACGGAAATGGCGGATAGCCCCAAGAAGTTAGGTGAGTTTCTGGTTGAGAGTGGGAAACTTACGCACCGAGACGTAGAGCGGGCCCTGGTTGCGAGGGCTGAAATGGGAGGCATGTTCGGACAGATTCTCGTCAAGCTGGGCCTGGTTTCGGAATTGGATGTCAACCTGGCTTTATCGCATCTCCTGCAGCTACCGCTTGTCCAGTCTAGCGAGTATTCAGATGAGCCGCTGATCGTCTCAGGCTTGTCTCTGGATTTTATGGTTGGGAATACGGTCGTTCCGGTGTCAGTTACTCGGGAGTCCGCTGTATTCGCGGCTGTCGTACCACAGGATCAGTTTGTACGTAAAGCGCTGGGACTAGCGCTTGACCGACCAGTCACACTTCATCTCGGTTTGGAGTCCGATATCCTCACAGCGCTAAAAAAATACACAATTTCAGAGAGTGTGAACGAACACGATGGAGATGAAACTCCCGTCGATGTGTACGCAGATGATCGTGAGTTTGTTGAGCACCTCAAGGATTTAGCCAGTGAGGCGCCGATTATTCGCCTGGTTAATCAGATTATTCATCGAGCGCTTGATCTGGGAGCCTCGGATATTCATATTGAACCTTTCGATGATGGTCTGCATCTGCGATATCGTGTCGACGGTGTAATTCAGGAAGTAGCGGATCCGCCGCAGGCCAGTTACGCACCTGCCATAGCATCACGAGTTAAACTGCTGGCGAACCTGAATATCGCAGAGCAGCGCCTGCCGCAGGATGGCAGGATCATGACCCGCGTAAAGGGGCATGAACTCGACCTGCGCGTTTCTACCATTCCGACAGTGCACGGCGAGAGTATCGTGATGCGCGTGCTTGATCGACAAAGTATCCGTCTCAGTTTGTCGGAGATGGGGTTTGATGAGGAAACTTTGGGCCGTTATCGCGAACTCCTTGGGCGACCGCACGGCGTGCTTCTGCTGACCGGGCCGACTGGTTCTGGAAAGACAACTACGTTATATGCATCTCTAGCTTCGATGGATGCCGAATCCAGAAAGATCATCACGGTTGAAGATCCCGTGGAGTACCAGTTGCGTGGGATCAACCAGATTCAGGTAAAACCACAGATCAATTTGAACTTTGCGCTGGCGCTTCGCTCAATACTGCGGCAGGATCCCGACATCATCATGATCGGGGAAATGCGCGATGGAGAAACTGCCCAAATAGGCGTTCAATCTGCGTTAACAGGCCATTTGGTACTGTCGACGTTGCACACAAATACGGCTGCGGCCGCCATAACTCGCCTGGAAGACATGGGTATCGAGCGCTACCTGATCACCTCGTCAGTGAATGGTGTACTGGCTCAGCGATTAGTAAGAAAATTGTGTGAGCAGTGTAAAGCACCGGTTCAAGCTTCCGAAGAAATTCTCATTGGCCATGGCTTGAGCCGTTTTATGACATCGGCCGAAAGCATCATTTACCAAGCTGTTGGGTGTGAGTCCTGCAAATTGACCGGTTATAAGGGGCGAACTGGTATCCATGAGCTTTTCGTGCTGGACAATGCCATGCACGATGCAATACTCGCAGGTGCAGATGCCACAACATTGCACGCAACAGCGCGACGCCACGGGATGTATACCCTGTTCGAGGATGGTCTTCGAAAGGTGGCACGTGGAGTTACTTCAATGGAAGAACTGCTAAGGGTTACACTTGATCAGCAGGACGAGATACTTCGGGAAGTGGGTGAAGTTAGGTTGGAAGCAGAAGTGGCGTCTGTATAGATCGACTGTATTCATATCATGGCATCATTCAGTTACCAAGCAATATCCAGCCAGGGCAAAACAGTCACGGGTGTGATTGCTGCTGATCGTATTGAATTGGCATCCAGAGAGCTGAGAGCCCAGGGCATGACGTTGTTGCGCCTTGAGCAATCAGATGAGAGTCCGCATTTAGCCCATGAGGACGTCAATCGCAAAGTGGGCATTGGAAGTAACGATGTACTTGCATTGACCCGGGAACTGGCAGTGTTGTTACGAGCCGGCTTGCCTATTGATCGTGCACTCAAGGTGATGATAGATATGGCGGAGCACGCAATATTAAAGGAGTTGCTTGAAACGCTTTTGTCGGGGGTTAAGGCTGGGAAGGGCTTGAGCCAGACGCTGCATTCCTATCCGGATGTTTTCAATAGTTTTTATATCAATATGGTGCGTTCAGGAGAGGCGAGTGGCCGCCTGGGTGATGTTCTGGCACGCCTCGCCGAGTACCTGACAAATTCAAAAGCTGTCCGATCGAGTGTCATTTCTGCGCTTATCTACCCTGCAATTCTATTATGCGTCGCATTCTTATCCATCCTTGGCATGTTAGGTTTTGTCGTTCCGCAGTTTCAATCGCTGTTCAATGATATGGGGGACGCGCTGCCGCTGCTTACAAGAGCGGTCATCGCGGCGGGCGAGTTTCTCAAGAGTTACGGTTGGCTTCTGATTGCCATTGGTGCATTTATTGGCTTTTTTCTGCGTAACTGGCTACGTGGAGAGAGCGGGCGTGCCCGCCTGGACGAGCGACTGTTACGCCTGCCCGTGATGGGTGATGTCGTATTCAAGTATGAGATGTCCAAGTTTGCAAAAACCGCTGGAACACTCATGGGAAGCGGTGTGTCATTGCTGCAGGCGATTACTATTGCTATTGAAACCGTCGATAACAAAGTAATCAAAGGCGCGTTAACTATCCTGATACCGGCAGTAAAACGCGGTCAGCGTATGTCCGCAGCACTGGAAGAAACCAAGCATTTTTCTCCATTGGTAATTCAGATGATGCGTGTTGGAGAAGAATCAGGAAACTTGGATCAAATGATGACTGAATTGGCACAGGTCTATGACGAGGAAGTGCAAGCCGGCGTGAAGCGCGGCCTGATTCTTCTGGAGCCAGCTTTGATATTGCTAATGGCGGGTACAATTGCGGTTGTGATGATTGCAATTCTGATGGGTATCATGTCGGTCAACGACCTGGCTGTTTGAACAAAACTGAAAATGGCTCGAAATGTGTCCTTAAAGCAAATTGATCATGAAATAGAGGTGTGTTTTGCATGAGAAGGTATACTCCCAGGCGCATGGTATTCAGGCGTCATTCCGGGTTCACGCTGATAGAGCTTTTAGTTGTGCTGGCAATTATCAGTCTGTTAGCGGGGCTGGTTGGTCCGGCGGTCCTCAATCAATTGGGTGGTGCCAAGACCAAGACCGCTCGAGTTCAAATCAAGGATCTCGAGCAGTCATTAGAAATATTTAAACTCGATGTGGGTCGTTACCCTGAAACCAGCGAGGGCCTGAATGCTCTGGTGGAAAATCCCGGGAATATTGATGGCTGGAACGGCCCTTATCTCAAATCGGGACTACCAAAGGATCCGTGGAACCATGCTTACCAATATGCTAACCCCGGCTCACGCGCGGAGGTGGACATATTCTCCTTGGGTCAGGATGGTACGCAAGGCGGGGATGGAGAAAACACGGATGTGGGAAACTGGTAAGGTATCAAAGTGTTGTGTACGCGACAATTGTAGGAAATCATCCCAGGCGAGTAAGCGGTTTCACGTTGCTTGAGCTGGTAGTGGCGATCGCAGTTGCAGCTGTTGTCATGGGCGCCAGTGCACCTGCTATTCAGCGGCTTTACCAGTCTTCGGAATATCGTGCCGCTGTAAACGACATTGTCACTATGCTTACCTCTGCCCGCTATCAGGCGATTCGTGGCGGACTGAATACGGATGTAGTGATTAATCCGAGCACAAGGATAGTCTCCTTGGGGGAGCAGGAACAACAACTTCCCAGGCAACTGCACATGGAAATTCTGGGTAGCCGCGAACTCAATAGAGACGGTTCGGGGATCATTCGGTTCTATCCGGATGGTGGATCGAGTGGGGGTTACATCAATCTCGGGTCTGGGAATGCCGCGACAGTCCAGGTCCAGGTGGATTGGTTGTTGGGTCGAGTTTCACTCTGTAAGGTCGATTGCCCAGTTTTGTAGTCGTAGATTGGGGAGCATGCTGTTTATGATGTTCGCCTGAGCCAAGCGGTATATCGCCAGGAACGACTGTGTTCAATTTTGTGTATGTGGTCCTGCAGTTGGTTCGCGTACAGGCGTGCGTTGTCAAGATGCACCTTTAGTTCATCGATGACCTGTCGGGCTTCGAGGAGTGCTTGGTCGGTATCCGAAAATTGTTTTCGGCAGTCGTCCAGTAGCGTTCCTAGCAGGATGCGCTGCGCTTGTTCCGATTTTATCTCATTTTCTGACGTTTCAATTTTGTCAAGGAGGAGGCGAGTGTAGTGTTGGTGCTCATTGAGAATGTCAGTATTGCGCGATGGCTTGGCTGCCATGCGATAAGCATCGACATTTTTTCGGAAAACTGAGAGTGGATCAGAACGTAAAAACTCACTGACCAGACGATGGTAATGGGGGTGGAGCTTATTCATAACCTCGTCTGCGTGGCGCTTTCGATGCTTGGATTCCGAGGCGAAGCTGGCGCCGCCTTCGTGAAAAACAAACACGTCCGCTGCAATAACGTGCTTCCAACCTTTTAGAGTAGCGCGCAGTGAAAAATCGCATTCCTCGCCATACCCCTGGCCAAAGTTGACATCATCGAATAGGCCGGTAGCATTCAGGCAGGAGCGCTTGATGTACATACAGAAGCCAACTGCCGTCGGAATCTCGGCACACAGAGATCGATTCGCGGTTTTGAACGCAATATCCAGTTCTGCTTCAGTCCACTGATTTGGCAGTGGATTTTCGATTGGGAACACTGGATATGAACAGATCGTTCCATTGTTTGAAAAGGGTGTTACCGTGCCGATTTCTGGTTCCGTATAGGCACAGAACTGCATCCTTTGCAGCCAGTCTCCAGACACGACCGTGTCACTATTGAGCAGCAGGACATCGGCTTCAGGATCGAGCAAAAATCCCTTGTTAGCGCTTCGCACAAAGCCCAGATTTTGTTCGTTGACTATTAACGACACTGGAGCGTCTGACGCCAGCTTCCTGCAGTATGTGGATAACTCAGTTTCGGGCGAACAATCATCGATTACGACGATGGTAGTATTGCTGGGCAATTTGCTGTTAAGAAGGGAGTTCAGGCATCTTCGTGTAACTGCGAGATCACGATACACTGGTACGAGTACAACTAACGATTTTGGTGGCGTGGGGGCAGCGTTCATATTCACAGGTGGGATCTCGGATAACCGTTTTCAATTTCGAGAATGCAACTTATCAGCACCAAATGTGCTTTATACCCTGCGAGTGGGAAACTGGAGGAACCCGAGGCATCAAGCATAGCAGGTTTTGAGCGGCGGGAGCGTGCGAGCTTCAATTATTCACCTTCTGGGGGGCGGCCAGAGCTTTATGAGCATGATATTATTAAACAACTTGTCGCCAGATTTTGTCAGTAAACATGGAAGCGTGCCATCCTCGACATGTGCTTTTCCTGGTCGGTATGCATCGTTCAGGTACGTCTGCGTTGTCAGCCGCGTTACATGCCTGCGGAGCGACATTTGGCGAAAACTTGATAGCGCCAATGAAGCGCGTCAATGAGAAAGGCTTTTGGGAGTCTTCTGATGTCGTCGCTCTGAATGAAGAATTACTTTTATTGGCCGGTGCCAATTGGTACTCAGTCAACTCTACGCAGCTATGGATCAACTGGGCAGCCCCTGAGTTTGATGAGGCGCGCGAGACTGCTGAAGGCATTTTGAGTCGTGGTTTTGGCAGTGGGCCGTTAGAAGTTGTCAAGGATCCTCGTTTCTGTATAACCCTCCCGTTTTGGTTAGCGCTCTGCAAAAACTATAGGATGGTTACGTCCGTCTGTATCATGACCAGAGCGCTTGCTGAAGTTTGCCACTCGCTCCGGGAGCGAGATGGATTCCCCTTGGGATATGGAATGCGCCTATTGCGGTTTTATCTTCAAGGTATCGCAGCACATGCGCCTCCGAACTCGATACATGTAACTTTTGAAAGCCTGCTCAGCAACCCAGTGGAGCTGTTTCATGGCCTTGAGCGTCAGCTACCCATTACCGTCGAAGAGGAAAAGCTTAAGACGGCAGTGCTGGCTGAGTTGCGACACCAACGCCTCGAGTCAGGCATCACGTTAGCTAATGTTCATGCCGAGAGGGCACTGGACATCGAACACCTTGAAACAGAAATTGATCGTTTGTATCCCATAGAGAGCACCTTGAGCGAATTGGCCTGCGTCATCGTCAACCGGGGAAGAGAGCTGACGCGGATTGGCGATCTACATGCAGAAGCTCTGAGAACTCTCAACGAAAGGGATGCAGAATTGCGCAGGTTGGTTGACGCACTGCCATCTCAGCAGGCAGTGATTCAAGCGCACGAAGCGGCAATACGGACGCTCAATGAGAATATTCAGCGGATTGGTGAATTGCATAGCCTGGCGCTGGCGACAATTGAAGAGCGAGATTCACAGATCGAGGAATTCGATAGCCGGCTGCAAAACATCGGGGAAATGCACAGTCGAGCGCTGAATGTGATCGAAGAAAGAGAGAAGCAACTGGACACACTCAACCAGCTGATCTCGGAGCTAGGATGTCTGCATTCACATGCACTCCAGGTCATCGATGGCAAGGACTCAAGGATTCTTGAACTGGAAAGAACCAACTTCGTTATGGAAGAAAAGCTAAAAGAGAGTCGGGAGCGGTTTCAGCAAATTTACCGGATACCGGTTGTGGGTCGTTTAGTCAGGGCAATATGGAAATATGAGACTCGTTGACGTAGTGATACCCGTTTATGAGGGGTTGAAGGAAACAATAGTATGTATGAACTCGGTCCAGCGAACTGTTAAAGACAGTTGGGCTCGAATCATCATCGTGAACGATTGCTCTCCTGATCGACAGATCACTGACTATTTACGCAATCTGGCGCAAGAGCATCCGGAGTTTGTTCTGCTGGAGAATGAAAAGAATCTGGGATTTGTGGCATCTGTTAATCGGGGCATGTCCTACGATAAAGATAGAGACGTACTTTTGCTTAATAGCGACGTAGAGGTTGCCGGGAATTGGTTGGAGAGGTTGCGCAACGCAGCCTATCATCACGACAACGTTGGATCTATCACGCCCTTTTCCAATAACGCAACAATTTGTAGTTTTCCAAACATTTGCAAGGATAACCAGCTTCTATTCAATTTGTCGTTGGAGCAGATTGACGAACAGTTTGCGGCGGAGTTCACCGTGGGCGATGCATTTCAAGTTCCCACGGGTGTTGGATGCTGCATTTATCTCCGCCGTGACGCATTGGACAAGGTTGGCCTGTTTGATCTGGAGTCTTTTGGGCGCGGTTATGGTGAGGAAAACGATTGGTGCCAACGTGCGATTCGCGCCGGTTTTCGAAATTTACACCTGGCAAATTGTTTTATATATCATAAAGGAAGTGTGAGTTTCGGTGCTGAACATAGTCCGAGACTGACACAAGCTTTGGATACGTTAGATAGAAAGTACCCGCGATATCATGCGGATATTCAACGCTACATTGCCCGGGATCCTGCCCGAGTGGCCCGTGTGAGAGCCTGGCTTCGTTTGTTTTCCGTTCAGGATACACCAAAAATATTGATGATCTCTCACAAGCTAGGCGGGGGTGTCCAACAACATGTAGATGAGATTGCTTCAAGATATGCAAATCGAGTACTTTTTCTTTTCATGATGCCAGATGTAGAAGGCGAGTCGGTTCGTATCTCCAGCTTCGATGGCAATGACTGGTTACGGGATGGTCTTTTTTTTCATGTTGAATCGGAATACGAAAAGTTAATTGAGTTACTGCGAGGCCTGGGAGTAGGCAGAATACATTTTCATCACACTATAGGGCTGCCTACGCGACTATGGGGATTGGGCGCTGATCTTGAATGTGATTATGATTTGACCATTCATGACTATTACCTCGTGAATGGAAATCCATCGCTTACTGATATCGACGGCCGTTACGTTGATGAAAGTGCTCCCGATTTCGACCAGCGATGCGCGGGACATCGTCCACTTCCATCTGGTGTCGATGCGAAGCAGTGGCGAGAAAATCAGAAAATGCTCATTGAAGGCGCTAACCGAATAATATTCCCGTCTATTGATAGCAAACAACGATTTACCAAGTACTTTAAAGTAAAGAACTCGGTCGTTTCCTGGCATCCTGACTATTTGTCTTCAGCCCCATATCCTGAGCCAAGCTGGCAATTCCCCAGAACCAGGCCACTTCGTGTACTCGCACTTGGTGCGCTGAGTAAAGAGAAAGGCGCGGATGTGCTGGAAAGCGTAGCTGCGTCACTGGTCGCGGAAGATATAGAGTTTCATTTGCTCGGCTATGCTTATCGGAAACTTGGTCACCAGGTGCACGCACATGAGCCCTACAACAACGAGAATGTGCATGCACTGATTAGGCGAATCAATCCAGATCTGGTTTGGTTTCCGGCTATGTGGCCGGAGACCTACAGTTACACTCTAAGCATTGCCCTGCAGCAGGGATTGCCGGTGGTTGTGCCCAATATCGGAGCATTTGTCGAGCGTGTTCATGGCAGACCCAATAGCGTAGTTGTCAAATGGAACAGTACGATCGTGGAATGGCGCGCATTCTGGGTGACCGTGTTGCGAAACCAGATGCTACCTGAAGTAAAAGACGACGCACCGGTAAATTGCCTCGAAGTTGCGCAGAATTTCTACGAAACCGAGTATGCACAGGCTGTTAGTAGTAGGGCGGCGAGCGGGGAAGGCGTTGTATTCCAGAACCCGGGGCCGAACCTGTATGTCTACAGTATGAAACTTTCTCGATCTGAGGAGCTGCTGAAACGAATTTGGCGCTTTTCTCGAAGACCCGTGGGTGCGGTATTAATTTCTATTGTGCCGTTTAAGATTCAGCGGTCTATCAAGCGATACTTATCGCACAGGCCCATGCATGATATTGTGGGAAGATCACATACCTGAAGCCATCTTTGAACTACGGCTTCGTCTCGTTATAACCGTACCAGACTAATTCCTACATACTTCGGCGTACATCAATCCGGAAGTCTCCATGGCTATTGTCTATCTTCATATTGGCGCACCTAAAACGGCAACGTCGACTCTGCAATACGTAATGGCACATAACCGTAAAAAAATGCTGAAAGCTGGTGTACTGTATCCAGGCAGCATAATGCATGGGAACGCGCATCATGCTCTGGTGTGTGATTTGTTGGAGAAGCATCGAAGCCAGGTGATGCCTGATATTTGGTACGGAACAATTCCCAGAGGGCAGTCGTGGGAGCTTTTGAAAACTGAAATCAGCCAGCATCAAAGCAGTGTTGACCGCATTGTGTTGAGCTCGGAATTATTTTTTGGACAAATATTTAGTCTCGATTTAATGTTGCGCGATATCACTAAAAATTTACAAGAGCACAATATCCGAGTGGTGGTTTATCTTCGTCGACAGGATCAGCTCTACAGTTCTTTTTATAATCAGGATGTAAAAGGCATTCGTCAGTGGGGGCAGAGTGCGTATCAGTTCTATCAGACACATCAAATCTTTGAACATGGATATCATGCTGTACTGGATATGTGGTGCGATGTGTTTGGTAAGAGCAATGTGATAATTCGCCCGTTTGAGGCGGAGCAGTGGCAGGATTTTGACATACTAAAGGATTTTGGTAGCGTGATCGGAAATGTGTCACTGCCCAGAGGCAAAGCTCAAAACAATGATAGCCTGGGTATGATACAGCTCTACATAAAACGCTGCTTGAATAAAGTCGGGTTCAAAAAACAGGACAACGATGAAGTTGTCAGAATACTATACGAACTGTGTCCTGAAGCCCCTACCAAAGGTTGTCAGTACGTACACCGCAGTCTGTACAGGAAGTTCCGGGAGACTTGGCTTGAGGACAATCGAGTGATTGCAGAACAGTTTCTCGCGGGTCGAGAGTTGTTCAGCCAAACCATACCAGCCGCAGAAGAAGTGGCTATCTACGAGCTCAACCGTATGGGTGTCGCCCTTTACGCGCAGAATATGTTTAATCAGTTTGAAAAGGGCCGATTCCGGAAGTTTCGACAATTATTTTCAAAGGCGACTCTCTTGGTGTTGTCGGAGCAAAACCTTTGGAATGCACTTGATGCTCAATCTCGATCCATAATGCTTGAGTGGGCAACTGCAATTGACAAGTAGTTCTCAGACCTGGCGGAGTGCCGTACTCAGCCAGCGTATGTTGATATGCGTTTTCACCGGATTCGCTTCCGGCATGCCGTACTATGTATTGATTCAATTGGTGCCTGCCTGGTTGCGTGAGGGAGGGGTGTCGCTTACGACAATTGGGCTTTTTTCGCTGGTCGGCATTCCCTACACATGGAAGTTCCTATGGGCGCCGATGATGGATCGATACGTTCCTCCCTTCCTCGGAAGACGCAGAGGCTGGATGTTGGTTACGCAGATCGCGCTTTTGTTGTTTATCGGATTACTTGGAATAGTGGAGCCGGCAAGGTCAACATCGGTGGTGGCAGTGCTGGCGTTGGCGGTTGCATTTTTCAGTGCCAGCCAGGATGTGGTGCTCGATGCCTACAGGCGTGAAATACTCGCAGATGCTGAATTGGGGATTGGTAATGCAATTCATGTGCAGGCTTATCGCATATCGAGTCTGATCCCGGGCTCCCTGTCCTTGATCATGGCAGATCATCTCCCGTGGTCGACAGTATTCTGGATTACCGCCGGCTTCATGTTCGTCGGAATCATCATGTGCGTGACGGTGTCGGAGTCTGATTCGGAGTTGCCCGTTGCAACGAGTTTCCGGCAGGCGATGGTCTCACCGTTCAAAGAGTATCTGGCGCGTCGAGGCTGGACAGGATTGTTTCTGGTTTTGAGCTTCATGTTCCTCTATAAGCTCGGCGACAATATGGCTACTGCATTATCCACGCCGTTCTATCTTGATCTTGGATTTAGCAAGACAGAAATAGGCCTCGTGGCTAAACATGCGGCATTATGGCCCGCGATCTTCGGCGCTCTGCTAGGCGGACTCATCATGGTTCGAGTAGGGATAAATCGCGCGCTTTGGTTGTTTGGTACAGTTCAATTAATAAGCATTCTGGGCTTTGCGTTCCTCGCCGGCGTTGGTCCCAAATTGTGGCTATTGGCGGCTGTCATTGCCTTTGAGTATCTCGGTGTTGGAATGGGCACAGCTGCATTTACCGCATTTATTGCAAGGGAGACCAGTAAAGTCTATGCGGCGACCCAGTTCGCCTTGTTTACCGCGCTCGCCGCAGGCCCTCGTACATTGGCTAACGCCAGCACCGGCATGCTTGTTGAGCAGATTGGTTGGGTTGATTTCTTCTTTTTGTGCGCTGTGGTGGGGCTTCCAGGAATGGTAATGTTGGCCTGGGTAGCGCCCTGGAATGCCAGAACATCGGTGTGAGTGACAGCCCGGGTAGGCGTGCACCTGAGCCAGGACCGGGTTCGTGTTTTGGGTGCCCCATCACGATTATCCCGGCAAATCGCAGTTGCCTTGCTGCTCGCAAATAAGCGAATATACGCTGGATTTCCGAAATATGTTGCTGTAACTACCCGGAATTCAGAACAAAAGTTTTCCCCTGTACAAACCGGAGTTAAGTCTTTGGGTGGGCGCGTGGTTCAACAAATGAATGAAAATATGCCAGCTAGAATTGTGGCAATCCTCGGTATGCATCGCAGTGGGACCAGTTGCCTGACGGGTTCGATGCAGGACTCGGGGCTGTTTCTGGGAGAATGCCATACCTGGAACAAGCACAACGAGAAAGGCAACCGGGAAAACCAGAAGTTTGTGGATTTGCACGATGCAATTCTTGAGAACAATGGAGGTGCGTGGGATTCCCCTCCTTCAAAAGTGATCTGGAATGCTGAACATATCGCCACCGCCAGGTCACTCCTCGCAGCGCATGCAGGCGAACCCAATTTTGGATTCAAGGATCCGCGCGCTTTGCTGGTACTGGATGGATGGAAACAGCTTTGCCCAAATATTGAATTCATTGGAATTTACCGGCACCCAAACGCAGTGGCTAAATCGCTGGAAAAACGCAGCAGCAAGTCGCGTGAAGAATCACTAACACTGTGGTACTGCTACAACAGCGTGATGTACCAGGAATACAGGAAGAAGTCTTTTCCAATTTTGTGTTTCGACGATGATGAAGCTGTTCTTGATGCGAAGATTGCTTGGGCGGCGAGTAAGTTGGGATTCAATGCCAAAAACGGGGAGGGGAAATTTTATACCGCGGAACTTCGGCATAACGACGCCTCTGGCGAACTTGCACTCCCCTGGAAGGTCAGGCGTTTATACAGGAAGCTGCAAAAAGCTGGGCTTTGACCGGAACATTCCAGATGTTTATCCGAATCAAGCGAGAAGCAGCTCGTTTATTTGCAGGGAATAGAGCTGCCGTCAAGCCTCTGGTGAGCGTGGTATTGGTAGTCTACGACATGCCTTTACAAGCTCAGAATACCGTCCGTTCGCTCCTGCCGGCGTATCAAAAGCATGTTCGGTCAGAGGACTATGAAGTTCTCATCATCGAAAATGAATCTGCGAATACCATGTCAAGGACATTCATTGATGGATTGCCTGCGAATTTTACCTACCACTTGCGTAAGGAGACGCGACCTACACCCATTTATGCAGCAAACGATGGACTTGCGCGGGCAATTGGAGAAAACATCTGTGTAATGATCGATGGGGCGCGACTGCTGACTCCCGGTGTGGTGAGTAATTTACTCCTCGGGCACCGGCTGTCCGAAAGAGCCGTGGTTACGGTGCCCGGATATCATCTCGGTTTCGAACTGCAGCAGAAAGCAGTCGGTAGCGGATATGGGGTTGAGCAGGAGAAGGGTTTGATGGACTCGATTTCCTGGCCGCAGGATGGCTATCGACTTTTTGACATCTCGTGTTTTAGCGGTTCCTGTGCCGCCGGCTTCTATCTGCCGCACAGCGAAAGTAATTGTATTAGTATGCCGAGAGCCCTGTGGGATGCATTGGGAGGTTTCGATACTCGTTTCGATATGCGCGGCGGGGGCGTGGTAAATCTTGATCTCTATAAGCGTGCGTGTGAGTACCCGGGCGCTACGCATGTGTTCCTGCATGGAGAGGGCACGTTTCATCAGTTTCATGGCGGAGTCACAACTGGTGGAGAAGCAGCCACTGCCCGGCAGGAGTTCATCACTGCGATCATGGATCAGTATCAACAAATCCGAGGGGCCAAGTTCCAGAGTCCGGTGACTGACACGGTCTACCTAGGGGAGTTGCCTGATTCTGCAATCAAGTTTGTACAGTTATCCACCAATCGGAAGCTGGAAAGAATAGGGATTTCTGCCCAAGAGCAACATGAGTTGGACTGACCTTGTGAGTAACTAGAGATAGAGAGGAGTTTATGAGTAACGGTATCTATTTCCCGCCTTCGTTGCAGCGGTTTGAGCCAAAACGAATGGTGTTTAGCACGTGGGTTGATCATCTGCCGTTTGCGTATGACCTAGTGGCCGCTATACATCCGAAGCTGATCGTGGAACTGGGGGTCTATAATGGCCTCTCCTTCTTCACTTTTTGCCAATCCATGGTTGAGCACAATATCGATGGAGTTGCATATGGCGTGGATTGCTGGGAAGGCGACGAACATACTGACGCGTACGATGATTCGATTTACAACGACGTCGCCGAACATGCCAGGGAGCATTACCGCGGCAATACCTACCTGCTCCGCATGTTCTTCAATGAAGCGCTACAGCATTTCAATGCGGAGTCTCTTGACCTGCTGCATATAGACGGACTGCATACCTATGACGCGGTCAAGGAGGACTTCACGAACTGGTATCCCAAGGTCAAACCGGGCGGGATCGTGCTGTTTCACGACGTGATGGCAAAGATCAAGGATTTCGGCGCCTGGAGATATTTTGAAGAGCTCGAACAGCAGCATGAAGATGTGTTCAAGTTTAACCACGGATTCGGCCTGGGTGTAATCCGAAAGGCAGGAGGTGAGCCGAGCGACGAGCCACTGCTGAAAATGATGTTTTCCAAGGATGAGACGACGAAGCAGCAACTCCGGCAATTTTATGTCCATGCAGGACTATTTCTAGAATCCCGTCGACAAGCGACATTCTGGCGACAGGCACGCAAGGGAGGCAGGAAGGGTGGACAGGGCAAGGAGAAGCCACCGGAATCGAGCGAAGCTCCACCGGCGGAATAAAGCTCGAGATGCTAGATGCTGGGACGAATATTGTTCTAGATCAATTCAGCCCCGCTAAACATTCGATAACCTCGTGCAGAGAGACTTTTTTACAGACGGATAGATCAATAACATGTTCATCCGAGCTTTGCTTAGTACTGCCCAGCAGGCTGGAAGTTAGTGTGAGCGCCAGTACGGCTCGCATCTGGCTAAACAGGACGCTTGAATTGGGGGCGCGCAAGTTAGTCTGTTGCGATCGAATCACCAACGACAGACGTGAATTTTGTACTACAGCTACTGGTAATGAGGCGCACTTATGACAACTGAACAAGTGTCTGCCAATAGTGAGGCTGAGACTGACACTACTCGCGAGGTGTTGCTACAAGTAGAGAAATTAGTCGCGGCGGGTGATTATGAAACAGGAATCGCTCTGTTGCAGAAGGTGGCGCGTGCTAGCGGTGATGAAGAACTAATGCATCGCCTGATCGACCTGCGGGCTGAGGCGTTTCCTATCCTGGCGGATAAGGTGGATCCCGAACCCATGTTCGTGGCAAACGAATTGCTAGGAAATCCGCAAGCGCTGCAATCCCGTTTGCAATCCGACGGCTATCTGTTCTTTCGCAAGATTGTTCCGGTTCCTCTCCTGTTGGAGCTCAGAGATCAGATCACGCGGATTCTTGCCGAACAGGGCTGGATCGAGGATGGGCCAGACAGATTGAAGGCCAAGGCAATACGACGGCCACTGCGAGAAGGTCAGCCCAAGTTTTTCAAAGCCCATGACCGCATCATTAAGCTCGAGGCATTCCACAGCCTCGCGCATGAAGCAGGGTTAATGGATGTCATGCGACAATCCGTGGGTGAAACGGTTTTTCCGCACCCACTCAGCATCGTCAGACTTATATTTCCAGACAGCCCCGAACTTGCAACTCCGCCCCATCAGGATTTTCCAAATAATCAGGGCACCCCAAACCTGACCGCCGCCTGGATTCCGTTAGGAGACTGTTCTATCAGAGACGGGTCCCTCGCAATAATGGAGGGGTCGCACAAATTCGGGGTGCTTCCATTAAAGTTCCATCTGGGGGCAGGCAATCGACGGGCAGTACTGAATGAACAGGTTTCCAAATGTCGCTGGGTAGGGGCTGATTTCAAGGCAGGAGATGTCGTCCTGTTTCCCTCCCTGACTGTCCATAAGGCGATGGAAAATCACAATCCAGACGCCATGCGCTTGTCTGTAGATTTTCGCTATCAACTGGAAGGAGAGGCGCTTACGGCTGGATGTCTCCTCCCACATTTCAATCGCGTGAGTTGGGACGATATCTATCGTGATTGGAAGTCAGATGAACTGAAGTACTACTGGCGTAAAAAGAACTATATCGAGGTACCCTGGAATTCCGCTTTGCACGAGTTACCGGAAGCGCATGTCGACGAGGCCTACGAGTTGGAGCTGGCGTTTAATACCGCGTTCAATCGCCGAAAAGAAGCTCGGTCACTAAACGATGACGCCTGATCTTCGTAAACATTTACTCTGCATGTATTTCGGCCACACTACATATCGCGAGTAAATGTAATTCTACCAGGCGAGTGGAATCTGATTTTTTGGAAAGCTTGTCGCGCCGAAAAACCACGTCTCGATTGCATATCGAAGCTTGGTGAAATCCGTTCGGTATTGTGTGCGATGCAAATAGTAATGGTCGAAGAAAAATGCATCTCCTGCATTGAAGACCGGCATCAGAGGTCTGGTCTCTACATAACTGCTAGATACGAGCGCATCGCTTACTGACCAGTCAAACTGTGCGCCTTCCGCCGATGCTATTTTATGGAGCCGTAATGGTACGACATCGAGGCCGGGAGCTCCCGTATCGCCGCCGCATTCATTCAGCGGTATCCACATGTTGATGCTATTGAGGTTAGTGCCCATGAATGCACCATCCTGATGCCAGCCAGCCTCGGCCACTGGAAGCTTTGAGCGTCTCAAAACCCATTTCTTCACCGAGAGGCATGGGGGTTCACCCAGATAATCGGTCACCAACGCCTTCAATCCGAGAGCTTCGTACAATTGCAGTAATGCTTCGGCGACACTGGGTGCTTCCACGCACATGGCAGAGCCAGAATCACGGTGAAAACTTCTCGTATTTCCAAGCTCCTTATCCCGGTTTGGCATGATGGTCCTGAGGTTTCGGGGCGGGTTAAAATAGGTGTCAGGAGCGGCACTCGGATCGGGGTTCGAACAGGCATCCACGACTCTGTCTGCTGCCGTGATCAGAGTATCTACCGTAGTCTTGGAGAGCAGGTTGCGGACGATAAGAGCACCATGCGTTAAAACTGCGGAACGGAGCTTATCCGCTGAGAGTTCTGCTGCGGTGATTTCCGGGATTTCGTACTGGCGTGGAACCTGAGAGTCAAATGCGGTTCCAAGTATCAGCGAGGGGCTAACGGCCGAGTCGCGAGTGCGGTAGGTTTCTATCCGTGTTTCCATGGTGGCGCAGTCGGTCACGATATTGCGCGCTTCGAGTGAAACTGGTGTCAATTCAAATGCCGTCATTGTATGCATCACAATCGGATAAAAACCATTGGAAGTGTAAGTCATTTTACCGAGCGAGTCGATATTCGCACGCATGCCCGAAGTGTTTGACCCGGGCGAGTTGGGTGGTTGGCGTGGTTCCCGCCTGTGTAGCGGAAGACCGTGTGCAGTACAATGCGGATTCATTGCGTCAGTCGGTCGGTGATCCCATCCGTGTTTGATCATTTACGTCTTCTCGAGAAAGCGTGGAGCTATGCGCTCGCGATTGTGGTGTCGTGCGTGGCTTCCAGCCTCAGTTTTGCGAATACGGAACACCTTAAACTGCCGAATCTCGGTGAATCCAGCACCAGCATGTTTTCGTCGGAATTCGAGTATCAGTTGGGGCGCGCCTGGCTGCGAGAATTTCGCAGCCAGGTACCTACCGTGGATGATCCACTGCTCTTTGAGTATCTGGACGATCTCATCTACAGACTCGCCGCCCACAGCAAGCTGGAAGACAAGCGACTTGACCTGGTGATTGTGGATAATCCGACGATCAACGCATTTGCAGTCCCAGGCGGCGTCATAGGAATTCATAATGGTATTTTTCTGTGGGCAGAGACAGAAGATGAACTGGCAACGGTGCTCGCTCACGAAATTGCCCACCTGAGCCAGCGGCATTTTTCACGCGGCGTGGAGTTCCAAAAGCGGTTACAACCCATCACCCTCGCCGCAATGCTGGCCAGCCTCGTGCTAATGGCGACCACGGGTGGTGATACGGGAATGGCGGCACTTTCGGCGACGCAGGCGGCGGCGCAGGATTCGGCTTTGCGCTACAGTCGAGGTAACGAGCAAGAGGCAGACCGTATTGGTATGCAGACCATGGCGGATGCCGATATGGATCCACAGGCGGCGCCAAAGATGTTTGAACGCATGTTGCAGGCGACGCGGTACTCCAGCGGTGAGCAGATACCAGAATTTCTACGATCTCACCCATTGTCTGAAAATCGCATTGCTGATACACGCAACCGTGCCAGGAGCTATCCGAGCAAGCCACAAGCAGACGATCTCGTCTATCAATTGATGCGGGCGAGGGTGATCACCGAATTGGCCGAGACACCAGAATTGGCGGTGGCACGATTCCGGGGCGAATTGGATGGCACTCCTCATTCACGTGAAGCTGCGACCTATGGTCTGGTGCTGGCCCTTACTGCGGCAGGTCGCACGGACGAAGCCAGCCGGGAATTAGAAGCTATCTGGACATCCAGCCCCAATCGAATCGAGTATGTGATTGCCGATGCAGAGATCGACATGGCGCAGAACAAATCCGACCAAGCTGTAAAAAAACTGGCGAGCCGTCTGGATGTGTCTCCTGGCAATCACCCCCTGACCATGACATACGCCACCGCGCTCATGCGGAATCAGCAGCCTCATGTGGCTGAGGAGGTGCTGCAGGCGCAGAGCAAGCGCAGACCCAATGACCCCGCTTTGTGGTATCTGCTTGCAGAAGTGCAGGGCCTCTCGGGAAATATAATCGGCCTTCATCAATCAAGGGCCGAGTACTTTATTCTGAATGGCGCGTTGGACGAGGCGAGAAAGCAGTTGACCTACGCATTGAAACTAACCCACGGCGATTACCCGACCACGGCGAAGATCAATCAGCGCCTGGAGGATATCAACAGAATGCAGCAGCAAATGGAGGAACTGTAGAGATCATCCAGTGGCCAACTTATGCGTTGCCCTTCACAGACACCTGCAGCTCGCGCGCAAAATCCAGCATGCGACGCAGTGGCACCATGGCCTTCTCGCCGATTGCGGGGTCAATGATTACTTCGTTGTCGGAGCGAGTGAAAGCAAGTGAAAGCTTTTCAAGATCATTCATCGCCATCCATGGACAATGGGCGCAACTGCGGCAAGTGGCGCCGTTACCTGCAGTAGGCGCGATAATAAATTCCTTGTTGGGTGCCTGTTGCTGCAGTTTATAGAATATTCCCTGATCGGTTGCCACGATGAAGCGTTGGTTTGGCATGTCTCGCGCGGCTCGAATGATTTGAGTGGTTGAGCCCACTCGATCGGCCAGTTCGAGTACAGCGGTCGGCGATTCGGGGTGCACGAGCACTGCGGCATCCGGATAGACTCTTTTCAGGTCGGCGAGGCCGCGCGCCTTGAATTCTTCGTGCACAATGCAAGCTCCATCCCACATGAGCATGTCCGCTCCTGTTTGTCGCTGCACGTAGTTTCCCAGATGTTGATCAGGTGCCCAGATAATTTTCTGGCCCTGATCTGCCAGATGTTCAGCCACATCGAGCGCAATACTCGAGGTGACGACCCAATCCGCCCGCGCCTTCACCGCGGCCGAAGTGTTGGCATACACAACTACCGTACGGTCAGGGTGCTGATCGCAGAATTCAGAGAATTCGTCGGCCGGGCAACCGATATCCAGCGAACAGGTGGCCTCAAGGGTTGGCATCAATACCCTCTTGTCTGGAGTCAGGATTTTCGCCGTCTCGCCCATGAACTTCACCCCTGCAACTATAAGGGTGGTGGCGGGGTGGTCGTGCCCGAATCGCGCCATTTCAAGGGAATCGGAGACACAACCTCCAGTCTCCTCCGCCAGTGCCTGAACCGCAGGCGAGGTATAGTAGTGCGCCACAATGATGGCGTTTTCCTGCTTCAGCAACGCTTTGATCCTTTCCTTGAACAGGTGTTCCTGCTCTGGGCTGGGCTTGGCCTGTTCGGCATGATCAAGATGGCGCTGGATCTGTTCGCGAATGGTTTCGAGTTTGTCTGATGCTAGACTCATACGGAGCGAAACTATGGGGCAATTCCGGCTCGTGAGTTTAGCATAGAATGGTGTCCCACATTTTACGCACGCGTATTTAGAAGATTCACTCTCAGGATGTGGAGCACATGATTGAATACGATTACGTCACCACCCGCCGAGCCGATGTCCGGCCGATTCCGCAGGCTGTGGTGCCGATCGTCAGATTTCTTATGCACTGGGCCACAAGGCTGAACGTGGCGAGATTCCGTGTTAGCAGCGGCCGAATGATGAACCGGTTCTTAGAGGGATACCCTTGCGCCGTTAATACTAGCGGAGCCGGAACTGAATTCGGAAAGCCGAATCGCACTTACTCATCTACCGCGCGGTGATAACAAACTTTTAGTGGCCTCACAGGGCGGAATGGACAGGAACCCGGTCTGGTACTACAACACCGTGGCCAACCCTGACATTTTCATTATGGTCGGTGGTGTGGAGAAGCCCTACCGGGCACGCCAGGTGAGTGACGAAGAGTAGGCAGCGCTATGGCCGCATCTGATGTCCATCTACCCAGAGTTCGATGAATACCAGGCCCGCACCGATCGCAACATACCCGTTTTTAGTTGCATGCCGCTGGCAGGATAATCAGTAGGAGAGCCATTCAGGCCATTCCTCTCCCCCTGATATCCGCGCCAGTACAAAATACTGTGCCCGCGCGGGCGACCACTACCGCCCGCCCTCCGATCGATATTATCCGGCATGACTTCCTGGCTCAGAGAGGCTCCTGCCTGTTTGTCAGCTCATACCATCGGGCGCCCTCAGGGCCCGAGTCACTCTTTTGCTTCCCCATGTAGGAGTGGACAAGCCGGTTATGTATGAAATTCCGCCGGGCCATCCAAGGTGGGGGTGAGATTGGTAATTTTAATTAAACATTTACTAGAAATTCACTTAGTTATTCCGTATAACTTTATGTTATATAAAAGAATAAACACTGTTCTACACGTAACCTCAAAGAGGGGTGTGGCTAAGCAGTGCGCAGGATCTCCAGAGTCAATCGGGTTCAGTAGCCAGGACAAAAGCGTGGAACAGCACACCGTACTGATTATTTCCGAGAATAGTACCGATCACCTGACGATTACTGCCTCTCTAGAACGTGCCCGTCCGGCGAGATTCCATCTCGCATCGTCCGAGTCGATGGAGCGGCCGCTGGAGGCGCTTCTGGATCCGATGGTCGACGCGGTAATCATGGCCTATGGCCAAGAAACCGAGTATCTGCTGCGACTGGCCAGTAAGCACGAGGCTACTGCTCCGCTGATTGTGTTGTTGGATGAGATCGATCAGCCCAAGTTTTTACAATTGCGTGAGTTGGGTGCCCAGGACTACATGGTTCGTGGTCACTTACCGGATTCGTTGGTTCACCGCGTGCTGGACTACAGTATCCAGTTAAAGCAAGCACGTGAACAAATCCGACAATTATCCAACCGCGATCCATTGACCGGGGCACTCAATCGCGTGGGTTTTCGCGCTCACCTGGAGCGCGCGATGGGGCGTTCGGAGCGTTACGGTTTCAATACAGCCCTGCTTTATATAAATATCGACCAGTTCGCCAACATCAACGATCACTATGGTGAAGCCGATGGCGATGTGATGATCAAGTCGATATCGCGGCGACTGCTCAACAAGATGCGCAGCACAGACAGCATTGCACGCCTGGGCGGTGACGAGTTTGCGGTGGTGCTCGAGGATGTCAGTTCGGCCGCAGATGTCGAATTGATCGCCGAAAAGATGCTCAAATCTATTTCCGCGCCAATGATCCTCAGTGAGCAGCAGGTAGCTGTGCAAGCCAGTATCGGCGCCGCGATGTACCCTGAAGACGGCGGTGAATTTTCCGATCTGGTGGACCATGCTCGCAGCGCCATGCAGCAGGCCAAGAGTATGGAGGGTGGATGTTATATCCGTTACTCGGAGCGCCTCACATTTGACATCGCGGGTAACAGTTCTCTGGCGGCGGAACTGCGCACTGCTGTGCGTAAAAACCAGTTTGAATTGCACTACCAGCCGCGCATCGATCTGGCGTCGGGCCATCTGGTTGGACTCGAAGCCTTGTTGCGCTGGAACCATCCTGAGCGGGGGTTGATATTACCGGGAGAGTTCATATCGGCTTGCGAAGACATGGGCTTGATGAAAACTATCGGATATCAGGTCATCCAACATGCCTGTAGTGCCCAAGTCTGGCTTAAGGAGCAAAAACTGCAGCACGTCGATGTGGCAGTGAATATTTCGTTTTCACAGATCCAGGACGATCGATTTGTGGAGATTGTAAAAGATATCATTTCCCGCAGCGGCGCAAATCCGGCGCGGCTTGAGTTTGAGTTGACTGAATCGACCATTCTTAAAAGCCCCAGTGGTATTAAGGCGCGCATGGATGACTTGCGTGCACTTGGTATCTCGTTCTCGCTGGATGATTTTGGCACGGGTTTTTCTCAGCTCACTCATTTGACCGAATTGCCAATCTCTGCGCTGAAAATCGATGCGTGTTTTGTAAAAAATCTGCCGCACAATGAACATCAGGAAGCTGTCTGCACCATGATTATCGAAATGGGGCGTCGTTTAGGAATGCTGGTCATCGCGGAGGGGGCAGAAACATTTGAGCAGATTGAGTTCCTGCGCAACCAGCAATGCCACCAGGTCCAAGGGTTCTATTACAGCCCCGCAATCCCATTGCAGAAACTCCCTCGGTTCGTCCAGGAGCAAGGCCTGAAGCGCCGGAGTAAGTTCTGATGCAGCCCAGGCGTTAATGTGACAGCCGGTTACGGCCAGATTTCTTCGCGTGGTAAAGTTTTTTATCGGCGGCCGCAATCACGCTCTCGCTATCAGGATGTTCTATGCTGCGGGTTGCCACTCCGCCACTGATGGTGACGGATAGCTGGTTGCTCCCGAGGCGCGTAGCCCCTCTCTTTTTACTTCCTTCCTTGGCGCGTTGTGGACGAAGATTTCGGTCCCGTAATGAGATTGTGTAGTTGGCAATTTCTTCCCTAATTCGTTCCAACGGTGCAAGCGTCGCGTCCACATCCTTACGGGGAAATACAATACAAAACTCTTCACCGCCGTAACGGTAGGCGGTGCCACCACCACCGATGCGTCGGAATCTCGATGCGACAAGCTTCAATACTTCATCACCCACATCGTGTCCGTATGTGTCATTCACGCGCTTGAAATGGTCGACGTCGAGCATGGCGATGCTAAAGTGTCCGCCAAGCATCTTGAGTCGTTCATTGAGCGCGCGGCGTCCGGGTAAGCCTGTCAATTCATCACGATAAGCCATGGCGTGAGAGCTTCGTAACAGACCCCAGACCAGACAGAGCGCGGCGGCTGTGCTCATCGCGACCGAAATGTGTTTCACATGTAACAGTGCGAGCACCAGAAACAGTGATATGAATGCGCCGATAAGCGCTCCTTCCACTTCTTCGTTACGCACAACCAACAGACCCACCGCCAGAAGAGCTACCAGCGAGATTAGTACGGTGACACCTATAGAGAGAACGTACCAATTCAGTGGGTGAGCCACAAAGTACATTTTTGCAGCATTGCCAGCTGCCGGAAGCCAAGGTCCAAGCTGGACACACATGAGCCCAATGAATATGAAAGTGAGCGCAAAAATGATCCCATAGAGATTCCATATTCCCCTTTCTGGCAGGAGGAGAAGATAGAGGGTCAGGATAGGCAGCGCGAAGCTGGCGGCCAGGTAACTTTCTGATACGTTGGTATCCAACAGGCTTGCTTGCAGAAAATGCTGCACGGCCCAATAGAAACCTGCCACACCAATCGCCGCTAACAGTAATCTGCCCCGGTTGAATAGATTGGCCATGATTACCGCAATAAGGCAAAACAGGTAGGGGAGATTCTGCAGAATTACACGCGCATCGCTGCCAAGCAGATCGATGTATCCGCGTCCAATATATGCTGCGCCGATCAGTATCGATGGTACAAGTAGTTTTAGTAGTGCAGACGGATACGCTCGCATCGCGTCAATTACGCCCCTAATAGCTGGCGTGTCGACATCTGCGCAGTCCAGCCTCTCATCCTAAAATCATTCGCACTAGTCGCGAGCCCCCAGTAATGATAGCCTAGAATCAACGCTAAACGCATTATCCCTCCAGCAGATGTCGAGCATAGATCTCATACGTCACCAAGCCAAAATACTTGTCGTGGATGACGACCAGAATGTCCGCTTCCTGACCCGGCAGTGCCTGGAAGCCGAGAATATGCTCGTAGTTGAGGCGTCGAATGGATTTGAGGCGATTGACACCTTCGTACGTGAGCGACCAGATTTGGTATTCTTGGATGTTGAGATGCCGGGAATCACTGGTCTTGAAGTGTGCCAGCGTATCAGGGAACTGCCTCAGGGCGAATCCATTCCAATCATGATTGTGACTGGCTCCGATGACCGCCAATCCATCGATCAGGGATTTGAAGCGGGAGCGACACAGTACAAAACCAAACCAGTGAATTGGTCGTTGCTAGGGCGTGACGTGCAGTACATGTTGCGCGCCAGCAGTGCTTTCAACTCACTGAAGCGACAGGAAGATCGCCTGAGGTATCTCGCCTACTACGATCCACTTACCAGCCTCCCCAATAGGCGTAGTTTCAACGAGCAACTGAACCGGCTACTGAAGCGCAGCCAACGTCATAAAACCTCCGCCGCTTTGCTCTTTATCGATCTTGATCATTTCAAACGCATTAACGATTCGATCGGTCATGCTCGAGGTGATAGCCTACTTGTGGAGATCGCCAAGCGATTGACGATGGAACTGCGTGAAGAGGATGCGATCAACTACTTCTCCGAAGCCAGTGCCGAGGGCGATGAAGGTGGGGATGGCAGTACCGAAATTGCTCGACTGGGTGGGGATGAGTTTACCGTAGTGCTTTCCGATGTTTCGGATATTGCTGACATCGAGAAAGTCGCGCGGAGAATACTCAACAGTCTATCTGAACCTATTGCGCTCCAGTCACATAATCCCGTCGTCACGCCTAGTATTGGAATCGCCCTCTATCCTCAGGATGGGAGCGATCCGGATACCCTAATCCGAAACGCCGATACTGCAATGTATGTTGCAAAGGCGGAGGGTCGAGCCTGCTTCCGGTTTTATAACGAAGGAATGAACGCAAGAGCCGTTGAGCAGCTAAAAATGGAAGAGGAGTTACGGGAGGCCATGCGTAATCATGAACTCGAACTCCGTTACCAGCCGCAAGTCAACTGCAACACGGGAGCAGTAGTGAGTATGGAGGCTCTGGTTCGATGGAAACATCCCACTCGCGGAATGATTTCGCCGCAAGAATTTATTCCAGTCGCCGAAAGCACAGGGCAGATTATCGAGCTTGGCGAGTGGGTGATGGGCGAGGTCGCAAGGCACTGTTTGTACTGGGATACATTGGGCCTGAATTCATTTCGCGTTTGTGTCAATATCTCGCCGCTGCAGTTTAACCAGAGCAACCTGTCCGAGTGGATTGCGGATTTTCTTGAGCGCTCTGGTCTGCCGCCCGGGCGATTGGAGTTGGAATTGACCGAAAGCGCTATCATGAACGATGCTGAGACAAACATTGCGAAACTGCGTGCTTTGAAGGCTCTCGGTGTGGATCTTGCAGTAGATGATTTTGGCACTGGTTATTCTTCGCTAAGCTACCTGAAGCGATTTCCGATCAATACCCTCAAGATTGATCACAGCTTTGTTTCGGATCTCGATACCCCTGATGGCGCGGCCATTGTGGATGCCATACTGGCGCTATCCAGATCGCTCAACCTTCGCGTAATCGCTGAGGGAATTGAAACTGAGCAACAACTGGCGTACCTCGTCAGGAATGGCTGTGATCTCCTCCAAGGATTCTACTTCGCCAGACCCATATACCCGGAAGACGTTCCAAGTATGTTGAATGTAAATTTTTCCTCGCAGATTCAAGCCGCTTCGGAACGGTAGCTCGAAGCTATTTTCTTACTTCCATGAAATTTTACATCCGCACAGTAATGGCATGGATATTTTTTCATTTCTCCATCCCTGTGCTTGCTACAGAGCTCATCCCACTGCAGGTGCTGTTGCAGGGATCATCTAGTGCTGATCTCGCTGAGCTGGTGGCGATATCCGGCGGCATTGTCACACACGATCTTCACATAATTAATGCAGTTGGTGCGAAATTGGATCAGGGGCAGTTGGAGGCGGTGCTGAAGTCACCCTTGATCACAAGGCATATTGACGACCTTTCTGCGATTGAGCGGCCCAAGGATGTCTCCAAGCAGGAGGGGTGCAAAGTACGGGGGCATATAGAGCTTGATATAACTCGGCAGGCGATCCGGTGGCCGCTGTACAACAAGCGCGATACGACTGCACGAATGGAAAAGCTGGAAATCGGTTGGCCGCCTGAATTTGGGGATGTATCCAAGATAATGGTGGGTGAAACTGAGATTAATCCAGCCCTGTTTGAACGGGTAGGGCAGGGTGCGATGCACATTAACTTCCCTGCTTCAATGCAGCCGGAGGTAAAAGGTAAAGTTGATCTGGAAGTCGGATTTGATTCCGCCAATGGAAACGTAGCCGGACAACTTCCCCGTCAAAGGGATTTTACTCTGAAGGCGGGCTTTGCGGGTGGTTGCTCAACCGATCTGGTGCCCGGTTACGAACATAACCATGAAAACTACTACTACAATGAAGTTGCTGGCGTTGACGCGCTGCACTTGCAAGGCGTTACCGGGAGAGGCATCACAGTGGCGGTGGTGGATTCCGGCCTGTGGGAACATAGCGCGTTGGTAAATGACACTACCGGCAAAAACCGGTTGCTCGTCAAGTATGATGCGCTGAAGGATGTGGAGAATATTGAGGCGACTGACGAGAGCGGTCATGGCACGCACATGACCAGTATCATCGCCAATAGTGAACAAACCACCGTAAACGGTAGACCAACGGGGAGCTTTAAAGGTGTCGCGCCCGATGCCAATCTGGTCGCCGTTAAAGTTTTGGATCGACAAGGTTTGGCTCACGCACTGGAAATTGTGCGAGCAATCCAATGGGTGGTCGACAATCGCGAGAAATACAACATTCGTGTCATGAACCTCTCGTTTGCCCAGCACCCTCGATGGCGATACTGGGAGGACCCAGTTAACCAGGCCGTGATGAGAGCCTGGGCGGCAGGAATTGCGGTAGTAGCTGCGGCTGGCAACGAGGGGCCAAACCCGGAAACTATAGGGTCGCCCGGTAATTTGCCTTATGTTATTACGGTCGGCGCGGTCACCGACTCGTGGACTCCGGAAACGCGGGATGATGACTATGTGCCCGATTTTTCTTCTCGGGGGCCAACACCCAGTGGGCATGTGAAACCGGATGTCGTAGGCCTCGGCGGCCACATGACGGGCCTGATACGCCCCGAGTCTGCGATTGCGCTGGAACAGCCGGAAGACATACTGCGAACGGGGGAGTTTGTTTCTACGGGCTCCTCACAGGCAAGCGCATTTGTCTCGGGGTTGCTCGCGTTGTTGCTGCAGTTGGAGCCAGATCTGACGCCCGATGACCTGAAGTGCAAGTTAACTACCAGTGCTGAACCGGCCATAAACCGAGATGGAAAGCTGGCCTACAGCCCATTCCAACAGGGCTTTGGGTACGTTACCGCTACTCGCGCGGTGACGCTAGGGAGGCGGGGATGCGGGAATGCCGACCTGAATCTCCAGGCCGACATACAAAACCAGCAACATTTTTATGGCCCCGCAATGGTTGGCGAGGACGGTTCGCCAACCCTGCCTGAACTGGATAGCATGTTTTCCTCCTCGCCCAGTGAGGATGGGTTCAGCAAAAATCGAAAATGGGGTGTTAAAGAGCATATAGAAAGACTCGAAATGGAAAACGCTGGCGCCGATAAAGCAAGTCGTGAGCAAATCACCTGGCGAGAGCTATATCTTAAGGAGAAGTCGGCTATTCAAAAGCTCTCACATGACGCCCCCTTTCCCGAAGCCAAATAAATACGGGTATTCCCCAATCATGGTGGGTGATTATTGACGGATTCCAGCCGGATACAGCTGAAGACCGCCGAGGTGAAAGTAAATGGCATCACGGAATCGCTGCTTGTTGCGGAACCCCCGCGCCCGTGTCTTCAATGTCTTGATCCGGCTATTGATGCTCTCTGCATGACTGTTGTCGGCCTTAATACAGCCACCCCTGACGACACCTTGGCCGGTGACCCAAGAGGGTCAGTGCTGAGGTTATACGTTTTGAGATTGATGGATAACATTCGCGGCACCCACGCTATGCGTGTTAACGCACCACGATTAGAGCCTGTAGCTTCCCCGAGCTTCCCTGCCCCAAAATGGTTAAGCAAGTCCCTTCAGTTCACCTAACCCACCCCGTATAAATACGTCAAGCCACGTCGCAAAGGAATGCGTTGCAAGCCCGAGTTATGGGGCCGATCCGTGGGTTGAATCACAAATTCCTTGGTGCGACGAATCTGATAAAGAAGGGTGGGCTGCTTATGAAAATTGTTAAGTTGGTAGGTTGTGCGGGTTTGGTTAGTGCAGCCCTTATATTTTCTTCGACTTCGCTCACACTTGCAGAGTCGAGTCTTGATCGAACAGTGAATTTTTCTGGTGAGCGTGGCGATTTTGCCCATAGAGTCAGTCATGCCTTGGCGTCACAAGAACAGTATGCAGTTGAATTCAAGTCTAGTTATGTTTGGGGCCCAAAAAGTACGAGTAGTACATCGGTTAAGAAAGTGATTCCTGAGCAAAGCGTGGGTCGCAGCGGGTACAAATGGAATCAAACAGACAGCTTTGATCAAGCAGGTAGCCGGTGGGGTCGGACGAGTGGCTATGAGCAAGCAGGTAGCCGGTGGGGTCGGACGAGTGGCTATGAGCAAGCAGGTAGCCGGTGGGGTCGGGCGAGTGGCTATGAGCAAGCAGGTAGCCGGTGGGGTCGGACGAGTGGCTATGAGCAAGCAGGTAGCCGGTGGGGTCGGACGAGTGGCTATGAGCAAGCAGGTAGCCGGTGGGGTCGGAATTAGTCTACCTTTAGCCGTTCAGACTTGATCTGACAGTTACCGGTGTGATGTCGGCAGTTACTGTCAGGTCCAGTTCAGGCTATAAACTTTTCCAACCAGATCGTTTTCCATCAAGCAATGTTTCCATGGGCGTCCTGCCTCAGCACATCTTGCCCTGATTGTTGAATTGCACCCAAAAAATCGACCCATTAGCCCCTCGGATTTGCATCGAATTTTGACCCACGTATAAACCTCTCCCTGCATAAAAAATGAGCAGGGGTATCTGGAGTGATAGACGTGGCATTAGTAAGTGTAATTCGACGCTGCCACCTGCGTGATGGCCTGCCGATCCGAGAGATCGCACGCCGCACCGGCCTGTCCAGAAACACGGTTCGCAAGTATCTGGCCAGCCAGAACCTTGAACCGACGTACCCCGCGCGCAAGTCGCCCAGCAAGCTCGACGAGTATGAGAGACCCTGACCAACTGGCTGTTCCGGGAATCGCGGCGGCATCGCAAGCAGCGCCGTACCGTGAAGGAGTTGTATCGGGACCTGCTGGGGCTGGGCTATACCGGTTCCTACGACCGGGTTGCCGCCTTTGCACGCCAGTGGCGCCAGGAACAGCAAGACGCCCGATTGCTCACCGGGAAGCAAGCCTTTGTGCCGCTGCAGTTTGCACCCGGTGAAGCCTTCCAGTTCGACTGGAGTGAAGACTGGGTCAGGATCAACGGCGTGAGTACCAAGTTGCAGGTTGCCCACGTCAAGCTCAGTTACAGCCGCGCTTTCTTCTTGCGGGCCTACCTGACCCAGTCCCACGAGATGGTGTTCGATGCCCACTACCACGCCTTTGTTGCCTTCGGCGGCATTCCCGAGCGCGGCGGGGCCCCTTCTCGAGGCTCTGGGGATAGAAGTCGCAATCACGGGTCTGCGGCACCTTCAGCGGCAGCGCACCACGGCGGGTCTTGACGGTCTTGTTCTTGAGCCATTGGCGTAACTGCGGCGCTCCTGCGAGCGCTCATAGGGGCTGGCGCTGTCAATGCCGATTCAAAACTCCCCATAAGTGGCAACTGAAAATTCCCCACCCT
>CAYWWD010000016.1:0-52586 GCA_964461965.1 uncultured Halioglobus sp.
GGGCGACCCGGGTGTATCCCGCTTCTATCTGTCGATGGAAGACAACCTGATGCGCATCTTTGCCTCTGATCGGGTAAAGGGGTTCATGCAGGCGCTCGGCATGGAGAAGGGCGAGGCTATCGAGCACCGCATGGTGACCAACGCCATCGAGAAGGCGCAGCGCAAGGTGGAAGGACGCAACTTCGATATCCGCAAGCAACTGCTGGAGTACGATGATGTGGCCAACGACCAGCGCCAGATCATCTACCAGCAGCGTGATGACCTGCTGGGCGAGGCGGATATTTCGGACACTATTACCGCCATCCGGCGCGATGTGGTGTCGGATGCCATCGACAGCTTTATTCCGCCACTTAGCGTGGAGGACCAGTGGAATGTGCCGGGGCTGGAAAAGCAGCTGGAGGCCGAATTTGCGATCACGCTGCCCCTGGTGCAATGGCTGAAGGACGACGACAAGCTGCATGAGGAGGCCCTGCGCGAAAAGATCGTCGGCGAAATCCAGTCTGCCTATGACCACAAGAGCGCCGAGGTCGGCCCCGACATGCGGCGCATCGAGAAGCAGATCATGCTGCAGGTGCTCGACACCTTGTGGAAGGATCATCTGGCAACCATGGATCACTTGCGCCAGGGTATCCACCTGCGCGCCTACGCGCAGAAGAACCCCAAGCAGGAGTACAAACGCGAGTCCTTCCAGTTGTTCGAGCAACTGCTGTCGAACCTCAAGTACGAAGTAGTCAAATTCTTAAGCCATGTGCAGATACAGCGCCGCGATGAGGCGGCGGCAATTGAACAGCAGCGGCGCGAAGCCGCGGCGCGCGCGCGCCTGGCATTTGAGCACGCGGCCGCATCGGGCATGCAGGAAGAGGCACCCGATGCTGAGCCGGGCACGCCTCCGGCGCCGCAAACGTACACACGCGAGCAGCCGAAAGTGGGGCGCAATGAACCCTGTCCCTGCGGCAGCGGCAAGAAGTACAAGCAATGCCACGGCAAACTGTAATCGTGCGCTATTCGCCAGATTTCACGGTGACACACTAAGATGGCAGTCGGCAGGGACACACTGGGTGAACTGAAACCGGTGCCGGGCGTGCGGCTGGCCACCGTGGCGGCGGGTATCAAGAAACCGGGCCGCAAGGATCTCGTGCTGATCGAGGTGGCGAGCGGTACCCGCTGCGCTGCAGTATTCACACGCAATGCGTTCTGCGCGGCGCCGGTGACGGTCGCGCGCGAGCACCTGCTTGCGTGCACGCACCAGCCGCGCTATCTGTTGATCAACACCGGCAATGCCAATGCCGGCACCGGGGCCGAGGGCATTGGTGCGGCGCGTGCCTGCACTGCAGTGGTGGCATCAGCGGCAGGCGTTGCGGCCGAGGACGTGGTGCCATTTTCTACTGGAGTAATCGGCGAACCGCTGCCCGTGGAGCGCCTGACGCAGGCCATTCCCGCCGCGTTCAAGGCGCTCGCGCCCGACGGCTGGGCCGCTGCTGCCGAGGGCATTCTCACCACGGATACCCGGCCCAAGGCGAGATCGCTGTCCTTCCGCTGTGACGGGCGTGACTACGTCGTTACTGGCATGGCCAAGGGCTCCGGCATGATCCGCCCAAATATGGCGACCATGCTGGCATACATCGCTACCGATGCGGCAGTGGAGCACGCCGTACTGCAGGCCATGCTCGCCGAAATCACCGAGCGCTCGTTCAATCGAATTACCGTCGATGGCGACACCTCCACCAATGATGCCTGCCTGTTGCTGGCGACCGGGGCCGCGGGCAACCCACAGCTGGCTGACGCGAAGTCCGCGCTGTACCCGGCCTTGTACGCCGCTGTGGAGGAGGTGTGTATCGGTCTCGCCCAGGCGATCGTGCGCGACGGCGAGGGTGCCACCAAGTTCGTGACCGTGCAGGTCAACGGCGGGCGCAGCGAGACGGAGTGCCTGGAGGTGGCGTTCACCATAGCGCACTCACCGCTGGTGAAGACCGCGCTATTCGCCAGCGATCCCAACTGGGGTCGCGTGCTCGCTGCCATTGGCCGCGCCGGTATTCCCGATTTACAGGTCGAGCGTGTGGGACTCTATCTCAACGAAGTGATGATCGCCGCGGGCGGCTGTCGGGCACCGGAATACACCGAAGCACAGGGCGTCGCGGCCATGTCACCCGAGGATATCGTGATCCGCGTGGAACTCGGCCGTGGCGATGCCCGCGCCGCAGTCTGGACCACGGATTTCTCCTACGACTACGTGCGCATCAACGCGGAGTACCGCTCCTGAATGAATCGTGTGCACGTGGCGGTTGGCGTGATCCTGGATTCCCAGGGGCGGGTACTCATCACACGCCGTGCGCCGCAGGCACACCAGGGCGACCTGTGGGAGTTTCCCGGCGGCAAGGTTGAAGCGGGTGAATCACTGGGTGCCGCTCTGACGCGGGAATTGCGCGAGGAACTCGGCATCGTTATCGGCCGCACCACCCCGCTGCTGGAAATTCACCACGACTACGGTGACAAGGCGGTGCTGCTCGATGTGCACACGGTGTGGGAATACAGCGGCGAGGCACGCCCGCTGGAAGCTCAGCCGATGGCCTGGGTGAAAGCGAACGAACTGGTGGATTACGCGTTTCCCGCGGCCAACCTGCCGATCGTCGCGGCACTGCAGGAGCAATTGCTGTCCTGACGCGCGGCGCGTCAGTGAGCAGTCTCTGCCCGCAGCAGGAACTCCTTGTGCAACTCCTCGATCGCCTGTTCGAGATCTGCCAGCGAACCACTGTTGTCGATCACGATGTCCGCTCGCTCCAGCCGCTCGGCGCGACTCATCTGCGCCGCCATGATGCGCTGAACCTGCGCTGCATCGTTGCTGTCGCGCTGCATGGTGCGCTCCAGTTGCAACGTTTCGGGCGCATCGACGACCACGACGCAATCGACCAGGGCTTTCTGGCTGGTGTCCAGCAACAGCGGTGAGCTGAGTATCGTGTAGGGGCTGCCTGATGCGTGAATCTGGCGCACGATTTCCTCGCCGATCAACGGGTGCGTCAGGCGCTCCAGCCACAGGCGCTCTGTTTCGTCGGCGAACACGCGGCGGCGCAGCGCCGGCCGGTCCAGCGTGCCATCCGCCTGCAGAATCTGTGGCCCGAAATGCGCGGCGATGGCCGCGAGCGCGGGCGTGCCCGGCTCGACAACTACGCGGGCAACGAGATCTGCGTCCACCACCGTGATGCCGCGCTGCTCGAAGCAGTGCGTGACTGCGGATTTGCCGCTGCCTATCCCGCCGGTAATGCCTACAACCAGGCTCATACCAGATGGATTCCGAACCTTGCAAACACCGAGCCGTAGCTGCCGTCGCCGGCCAGCAGCGCGAGCCAGCCGGCAATCGCCAGATAGGGTCCAAAGGGCATGGGTATCTCACGACCGCGGCGTTTGACGAGCATGAGGACGATGCCACAGACGGCGCCCACCACGGAGGAGATCAGGATGATTTCCGGCAGCATCTGCCAACCCAGCCAGGCACCTAGCGCGGCGAGCAGCTTGAAGTCGCCATAGCCCATGCCTTCCTTGCCCGTGAGCAAGCGAAAGCTTTGGTACACGGTCCACAGGATGAGGTATCCCGCCATGGCGCCAATCACTGCATCGGCCAGGCTGACATAGATGCCACCGAGATTGAACAAGAGCCCCAGCCACAGCAGCGGCAGTGTGATGTCATCCGGCAGCAACTGGTGATCGACGTCGATCATGGTGAGGGCGATCAACGACCAGGTGAAGAGCATCGCGCCGAGCAGTGCAGGCGACAGGTCGAAAAACCACGCCAGCGACAGTGTCATCAGGCCGGTGGCCAGTTCGATGATGGGATAGCGCGGCGATATCCGCGCCTCGCAGTTGCCGCACTTCCCGCCCAGCAGCAGGTAGCTCAGCACGGGAATGTTCTGCCACGGCTTGATCGGCGCCTTGCACTGCGGGCAGTGTGAGTTTGGGGTGGCGAGGTTGAGCGCAACGTTCTGCTTTTCCGGCTCCAGTTCCAGCAGTTCGCAGCAGTCGCGCCGCCAGCGGGTTTCCATCATCACCGGCAGGCGGAAGATCACCACATTGAGGAAACTGCCCACCATCAACCCCAGGCAGAACAAGCCGGGGTACAGCAGGGCTGCGGGTACGACAGGGTCCATCGTGGAAGCGCCGTCCCCGTGGCGACAGCGGAACTAGATCACCGATCCCAGCATGAAGATGGGCAGGTACATGGCGATCATCAGGCCGCCCACCAGCACACCGAGGATGGACATGATCAGTGGCTCCATCAGCGAACTGAGGCTGTCGACGGCATTGTCCACGGCCGCTTCGTAGTGCGTGGCGACCTTGTCCAGCATGTCATCCAGCGCGCCCGACTCCTCGCCGATCGAAACCATCTGCAACAGCATATGGGGGAAGAGGCCTGTCGACTTGATGGAGTTGTAAAGTGTGGTACCGGTGGTGACATCGTCGCGGATGCGGCGGATCGCTTTGGCGTAGACGGAATTTCCAGCCGCGCCGGCGGTGGAATTCAAGGCGTCAACCAGCGGCACACCGGCGGCAAAAGTGGTCGCCAGGGTGCGCGAGAAGCGCGCGATGACCGCATCGTGCACGATACCGCCGACCACCGGTGCCTTGAGCGCGACACGATCCAGCCATTCGGAGAATTTCACCGAGCGAATCTTCGCCTCGCGGAAGGCGAATACGGTCGCGATCAACCCCAGCAGGATGACGAACCACCAAGCGATGACAAAGTCGGAGATGTTCATAACGAACTGGGTGAAGGCAGGGAGCTCGGAGCCGAAACTCTCGAACGTATTGGCAAATACCGGCACCACCTTGATTAGCAGAATGGCGCACACGATGATCGCCACGCAGATGACGGCCGTGGGGTAGGTCATCGCCTTCTTGATTTTGGCTTTCAGTTGCTCGGTTTTTTCCTTGTACGTCGCCACGCGATCCAGCATGACTTCCAGCGTACCCGAATCCTCGCCCGATCCGATCAGGCTGCAGAACAGGTCGTCGAAGTGTCGCGGATGCTTGGCGAGCGAGGGCGCCAGACCACTGCCGGAGGCCACGTCGTTCCGGATGGAACGGACCAGTTCCTGCATGCGCGGTTTTTCCACGCCGTCTTCGACGATCTCGAAGCTTTGTACCAGTGGTACGCCGGCCTTGAGCATGGTCGCCAGCTGCCGTGTAAACACCGCGATGTCGGCGGGCTTGATCGGTTTGCCCTGGCCGCCAAACAGCGGTTTGGCTTTTTTGCGCACGCTTTTGGGCTTGATCCCCTGCTGCCGCAGTTGCGCCTTGGCCATTGCCTGGTTTGCAGCATCGATCTCGCCGGTGCTGGGCCTGCCGGCCTTGTCCAGGCCGCTCCAGGTGAAGGTAGCATTCTTAATTGCAGTGGTTGCCATTATCCTGTCCGCCTGTATTGCTCGGTTGCGCCGTCACTTGGTTAGTCTACGGTAATTCGATTGGCCTCTTCCAGACTGGTCACCCCCGCCGCAACCTTCTTCAGTGCGGCCGTGCGCAAATCGTGGAAGCCTTCGGCCCGGGCCTGGGCGCTGATCTGCATCGAGTTTCCGCCCTCCATGATCAGCTTCGCGATAGACGGTGTGATTTTCACTACCTCGTAGATGCCCACACGCCCTTTGTAACCCTTGTTGCAGTCGTTACAGCCGACGGCGTGCATGACCGTGGCACCGTCGAGCATGTCCTCGGTGAAGCCTTCCGCCAGCAATGTGGCGTGCGGTATGTCATCCGCCGGTGCGCGACAGAACTTGCACAAGCGTCGCGCGAGACGCTGCGCGATGATCAGGTTGACGGACGAGGCTACGTTGAAGGCCGGTACGCCCATGTTGAGCAGGCGCGTAATGGTTTCGGAGGCGCTGTTGGTATGCAGCGTGGACAACACGAGGTGGCCGGTCTGCGCAGCCTTGATGGCGATCTCCGCTGTTTCCAGGTCGCGAATCTCCCCCACCATGATGACGTCGGGATCCTGGCGGAGGAAGGAGCGCAGCGCTTCCGCAAAGTTCAATCCCACCTTCGGGTTGACGTGGACCTGGTTGACGCCCTCGAGATTGATTTCGACGGGGTCCTCGGCGGTGGAAATATTGCGCTCGGACGTATTGAGGATATTCAGACCGGTGTACAAGGAAACGGTTTTTCCCGATCCGGTGGGCCCGGTAACCAGGATCATCCCCTGTGGCTGGTTCAGTACCTTGAGGTACATTTCCTTCTGCGCCGGCTCATAACCCAGTGCGTCGATGCCCATCTGTGCGCTGCTGGGATCGAGAATACGCAGCACGATTTTCTCGCCGTAGAGTGTAGGCAGCGTGTTGACCCGGAAATCGATCGCGCGGTTGCGTGACAGTTTCATCTGGATGCGCCCGTCCTGTGGCATGCGGCGCTCGGAGATGTCCATCTGCGACATCACCTTGAGGCGGGCCGCCAGGCGCGGTGCGAGGTTGCGCGGCGGTTTGACGACGACCTGCAGTATCCCGTCGGTGCGAAAGCGCACGCGATAGGTTTTCTCAAACGGTTCAAAGTGGATGTCCGATGCGCCCTGCTTGATGGCGTCTATCAGTACCTTGTTGATGAAGCGGACAATCGGTGTTTCGTCGATGGCATCGCTGCCGTCATCGCCGTCAGCGCCATCGCCCGCCGTGGAGATATCGACATCGTCGAGATCCGAGGCGTCCAGCCCGTCCAGCCCGTCGGTGAGGGATTCCTGCGACTCCACCCACTTGTTCAGGGCTTTGCCCAGGGCCCGCTCCTCTACCAGAATCGCGTCGGTATTGATGCCAGTGTGGAATTTGATCTCGTCCAGCGCCGCCAGGTTGGTGGGGTCGGAGACCGCGATGAACAGGCGATTGCCGCGGCGAAACAGTGGCAGCGCATGGTGCTTGGTGATCAGCGACGGCTCCACCAGACCGACCGGGATGGATCCCTGGTTGAGTGCGTCGATATCGAACAGCGGTACGCCGAACTCGTGCGACGCGACCTGGGCGACCCGCCACCCGTCGACATTCTTTCTCTCGACCAGGAACTGCACGAAATGCATTCGCTCGAGCGAAGCTTCCTTTTGCGCTTCCACGGCCTGCTGGGCGCTGATCAACGATTCAGCGACAAGGCGTCCAGCCAGGCCGCTGAGTTGCCCAATTGCCTTATCGTTCATTTACTGCGGGCTCCCGGTACGGACTGGAAAATCCATACGTCAATTATTTGTGTCAGAGTGGGAAGTATATCCAGCTGTCCATGCTCCCACAGCCTGCGACGCCTGTGAATCTGCAGAAATGTGCAACTTTCACACGAAACTGTGAGCTCAGTCCGGGGAGCACAATTGCGGTGCGTGGCGCTGCAAGACAAGGGGTTGCGCCGTGGATGGCGCCTTGTTCAACCGCGGCAACTGGGGGGAACCTGGGCGTCGTCGATGCCGTTTTCGGTCGGCACTATGCATTGCCAGTGGACGATGCCTTCGCTGGTAGTAGGCGTAAGTTGCAGCTGCTTGCGATCGGCCTTGGTGCCGGGAAGCTTGAAGGTAATCGTGATGATGCCGTAGGGATACGCGGTCGACAATTCCAGTGCGCGTATGAAATTGAATTTATCGTACTCCGCAGGCGCGGGCAGGCCGGCCTGTATGTTGCTCCGTGGCATGTCCCGATGGTTGTAGTAATACTCGCTGACCTTGACTTTCGCCTGTGCCGTGAGCCCCATCGCTTCCGCAATTCTGTCGCGCAGGGCGTAATCCGCATACACGGAGACTGCCAGCACGAGAAGGATGCTGAGAATTGCGACTACCGCCATCAGTTCAATCGTGGTGAATCCTCGATGCATTATTCTGTGCCTGTCCTTCTTCAGCTTGCCGCAGACTAAACAACTGCCGCCCGAGCGGCAAACAGCAGAAGCGTTCGCAGCCGTGGTCGGGCGCGTAACAAATGGCAAAGCACGACGCGGATGCCCCGGTTGTGGTGACAAAAAGTGTCACAATCCTACCGTGTTGGTCGTAACCCGCGCGCAGCGAGCGACGCTGAGAAATCGCGGCCGCCGGCGGCAACCAGGTTTTATCCTGTTGATCGTAAAAGAAAAATAAGAAATATCTCGAATTGGTTTCAGACTTGGCACGCAAGCTGCTCTATCCAGTTTGCAAACAACTTGCACCGGCGGGGCGGGATTTCAACGGTGCCGGTTTCAACCTAAACGTGGAGAGTCATCATGAACATTCAAAAAACAGCTCAAAAGGGTTTTACCCTGATCGAACTGATGATCGTTATCGCGATCGTCGGTATTCTGGCGGCCATTGCACTGCCCGCTTACCAGGACTATATCGTCCGCTCCAAGATGTCTGAGCCGCTGGCCGCGCTGGCCGAAGCCAAGACGACGATCGCCGAGTACGTGGCCGCCAATGGCGATTATCCGCCTGCAGCTTCTAACAACGAAGCATTTGGCATCAACACCGGCTACCGCAACAGCGAGATCCTGGACCGTCTGCAGATCAGCCCCACGCCTGCTGTCACTAACCAGACCGTATACGTCGTCGCTGAAGTGGATGCCTGCGTTTGGAACGGCGGATGTGTATCGCCGGCGACGGCAGCAGCTGCCACGATTGGTACCTTCGCCCTGTCCGGCAGCACCAACGCCGATGGCACCATGACCTGGGAATGTATTCCCGGTGACGGCGCTGGCGGTGTTGCAATCGAAGAGAAATACCTGCCGGCCAACTGCCGCGGCTAAGCCAAACAACACCAACGACAACGCAGTACGCTTGAAAGCCCGGCTCGCGCCGGGCTTTTTTTATTTGTATAGTCCTGCAACCAATGGGGCAGGGTCGGGAACGGGGCGGGTGAGGTGAAGCGATCAGGCAGGGCGGCGTACCTGCTCGCAATGTGCGTTGTGCTGGCCTGCGTACTGGCGTACGCCATCGCCCTGGATGGCCCGCTGTTCTACGACGACGCCCCTAACCTGACCGACAACCCGCGGGTACAGATCGACGGTAAAGTGTTCGATGACTGGCGCGTGGCCGCGCTGAGTTCACACACCAGTGAGTCAACCCGCCCCGTCGCCATGCTCAGCTTCGCCGCCAACCACGCGCTTGACGGTACGTTTTCCCCGCGCAGCCTGAAAGCCGTCAACCTCGCGATACACCTGCTGATCGGCGCGCTGTTGTACCTCTTCGCAGACGCGGTGCTGCGCGCTCCCGCCCTGGGCAGCCATCGACTGGATGAAGCGCACTGCAAAATGGTGGCCCTGATCGCCGCCTCGCTCTGGCTGCTGCACCCCATTCATGTCTCCACGGTGCTGTACGCCGTGCAGCGCATGGCGCAGTTGTCCGCCCTGTTCACGCTCGCTGGGCTCTGCGTATTTGCTCGCTATCGCCTGCGCTGGGCCGCGGCGCAGCCGAGTACCGGTGAGTTGATCGCCGCGTTCCTGTGGCTGCTGCTGCTCGGTTTGTGCGCCGTACTTTCCAAGGAGAACGGTGCGCTGTTGCCGTGGCTGGTTGCCGTGGTGGAGGTGACACTGTTCCGCGGCGCCTGGGCTGGACGGACGAGCCGGCCGCTGTGGTGGCTGGGCTGGTTGCTGGTGTTGCTGCCGCTGGCGCTGCTCATTGTCGTAGCCGCCTTGGCGCCGGAGTGGTTGCCGGGCAGTTATGCGCGGCGGGAATTCACGCTGTCCGAGCGGCTGTTCACCCAGGGCCGGGCGCTGTGGCAATACCTCGCATGGCTGCTGTTTCCGAACATCCTGGATATGGGGTTTTTCCACGATGATATTCCACTGTCGCGCGGGCTCTGGTCACCCTTCTCTACGGGGCTGTCGTTGATTGCATGGCTTTGCGTGCTCGCGGCCTGCCTGTTGTGGCATCGGCGCTTCCCGCTGACGGCGTTCGCCGCCCTGTTCTTCCTGGTGGCGCACAGCATGGAATCGTCGGTGCTGCCGCTGGAACTGGTGTTTGAACATCGCAACTACCTGCCGAGCGTCGGGCTCGCCATCCTCGCCGCAGTGGGCATTTTCCGCAGCGCATCCCGGGTCAAAGGTCTGCGCCTGCGGGCAGCGGCGGGCGCTGTGCTGGCGATGCTACTGGTATTGCTGGGAATGCGCACTCACGCCTGGCGGGACGAATTGGCGTTGGCGCGCTTCGAGGTAGTGAACCACCCGCAGTCGGCCCGCGCAAATTTCCTCTACGCCAATGCCCTGTTCAAGCGTCTGCAGCAGGCGCGCGAGCTGGATCTGGATGCACAGGAGCAGAGTGCACTGGCGGTGACCGCACGGCGTTACTTTGAGCGCATGCACCAGATCAATGCGCGTGAGTATGCAGCGCTGGTGATGCTGTACCAGATCGACACGCAGTATTTTCCCGCGCTTGCCGGTGAGAACGACTGGCTCGGTACCATGGAGACCCTGGCCCAAACGCGCCGCCTGCAATCCTCGGATCGCACGGCGCTCGCCGCGCTGGTGGAGTTTTCCCTGACCCCGGCCGGTGAACCTGGACGCGAGCGGGTGCGGAGCCTGCTGGATAAGCTGGGTACGCGCTTCCCCGGGAATCTTGATATTTTCGGTATCCGCTACAGACTGGCGACTGCCGACCCGGAGCACAAGGCGGCTTTTAAGGACGAGCTGCAGCGTATTGTCCAGCTGAACCCCGACAGCCAGCGAGCGGCGGCCTATGTAGCGGAGTATCACGGCACCGGGGACCTGGATGCCACCTACCAGGCGCTGCTCGAGTGGATGCAGCGCGATCCGTACCGACGCGAGTTGCCGGTGATCCGCGGGATTTTCGATCAGTGAGCGAGCGACTGCCAATCCCCTTGGTTCACAGGTCCAGGACCGTCATCGGCGCCAGCCTGCTGGCTGCGGTGGTGCTGCTCTGTGCCGTGTGGTTGTACTGGCCGGGCATCACTGGCCCGACGCTGCTCGATGACCGCTCCAGTGTGCTGGTGATTGGCGACCTGAAGAATCACCCTGAGCGCGCCTTTGATTACATTTTCGGCGATAAATCCGGCTACCTCGGCCGCTCGGTGTCGATGACCAGTTTCGTATTGGAAAAGATGTATCTGGACCAGGGGCCGGTCGGCGGCAAAAAGGTCAACATCTTCCTGCATGCGGTCAACGGCGCCCTGGTGATCTGGCTGTTCTGGCTGCTGTTTCGCTATCAGCAGGTTCCAGGCTATCGCCTGCTGTCGGTTCTGCTCGGCGCACTGTGGCTGCTGCATCCGCTGCTCGTCAGTTCGGTGCTCTACATCGTGCAGCGCATGGCGATGCTCGCCACGAGCTTCATGCTGTTGGCCAGCATCAGCTACGTTTACTGGCGCCAGGGAGTGATCTCCGGAAAACGCAGCGCCCTGCGCTTCCTGCCGGTACCGGTATTTTTTCTGCTCGCGCTCTTCTCCAAGGAGAATGCGATCGTGCTGGTGCCCGTGTTGCTGCTGCTGGAACTGTGGTGGTTTGAATTCGCCGGGCAGGGCGGCAGTACACTCAAATGGCTGCGCAGTCTGACCCTGGGCCTGATCGGCAGCGGCGCGGCGGTACTCGGTGCCATCCTGCTGTTCCGTTGGGATGCGCTGGCGGCGCGTTTCTACAAACGGCCGTTCACGCTGGAAGAGCGACTGCTTACGCAGTCGCGTGCGGTGTGGGACTACGTGGGGCAGTGGTTGCACCCGCAGGTCGCGCGCATGGGCCTGTATCACGATGACTACGTGATTTCGAAGAGTGTGTTCGACCCGGCGATCACTGCGTGGGCCATTGCCGGGTGGCTGCTGCTGGTGCTGGTCTGTGGCGTCCTCCTGCGCTGGCGGAGCGGGCGCTGGATCGTGTTCGGCATCGCCTGGTTTGTGGTGGGACACAGCGTTGAATCCACCGTGTTGACGCTGGAACTGTACTTTGAACATCGCAACTACTATCCGACGATAGGGCTGGCGCTGGCTGTCGGTGGTGTGTTTGCCGCCGTCGTCCGGCGCTGGCCTGAACCCAAGGCGCCGCTGCTTGCCGTTCTCGGCGTTTGTGCGCTGCTGTTATCGCTGCTGACGAGTTCACAGGTGCAGATCTGGTCCAACCGCTCACTGTTGAATCTCGTCCATCTGAATGCGCACCCTGCCTCGCCGCGCGCCAACATCGACATGGCAACGGAACTGGCGGGCGTAGGTGAGGTGGCAGCGGCGTACCGGTATTCACGCGCGGCCTACGAGAACAATCCGCAGGAACGCAGCGGCGATTTCGAGGTGCGCAATCTTGCCCTCAGTTGCATCGCCGGGTCACCACCGGCTCCCGGCATGATCGAGCAGCTCGGCGCGCAGGATCCGAAACGACCGCTGAGTTCCGTCACCACGCTGCTGACGTTGGTGCGTCTGCTGCAGGACAACCGTTGTCCGCACATAGACCGCATTCGATTCGCCGATCGGCTGGCGGAGCTCTACCTGGTCGATGATTTCAAACGCAAGGCTTCGCCAAAAATCTATTCCAATCTCGCGGTGCTGGAGAACGCCCTGCAAAGGTATGATAATGCCTACGCCTATGCCGAACAGTTCCTCGCGCTGTCGCCAAACAACACGCGCGGCCTGCTGATGAAGCTGCATTTTGCGACCGCGCTGGGCAAGGCGGAGGCTGCTTCCGATGTGATCGCCACATTGCAGGCGCTGGACGCTGAGGGCAAATTGACGGTAGGCCAGCAACAGACGCTGGCCATATACCTGGAGAACTAGCCTGTGAAATTTTCCATAGTCATCCCCGCCAAAAACGAAGCACAGGGTCTGGTGCGTCTGTTACCGGACCTGAAGCGGCTCTACCCCTACGCCGAAATCATTGTGGTGAACGATGGTTCCACTGACGCAACGGTGCAGGTCGCCACGGATGCGGGCGCGATCGTGGTCTCTCACCCGTACTCCAAGGGCAATGGCGCGGCGATCAAAACCGGTGCTCGCACCGCGAAAGGCGATTTCCTGGTGTTCATGGACGGCGATGGTCAGCACAACGCGGGAGATGTCGCGCGGCTGCTGGCCATGACGGAGGAGGGTTATGATCTCGTGGTGGGCGCCCGTAGTGGCAGAGGGTCGCAGGCCAGCGTGGCGCGCTGGAGCGCCAATGCGTTTTATAACAGCTTCGCCAGTTGGATGGTCGGCCGCCGTATCGACGACCTGACGTCGGGATTCCGCTGCACCAATCGCAGGAAGTTCCTGAGTTTCCTCTACCTGCTCCCCAATGGCTTCAGCTACCCGACCACCAGTACCATGGCGTTCTTTCGCGCGGGATACTCCGTCGGCTTTGTGCCCATCGAGGTGTCGAAGCGTATCGGCAGAAGCCACATCAGCCTGGTCCGGGACGGTGTGCGTTTCTTCCTGATCATCTTCAAGGTGGGTACCTTGTACTCACCGCTCAAGGTGTACTTTCCCGCTGCGGTGATTACCGCCGGGCTCGGCGTGCTCAACTATGTGCTGACCATCATGAGCACCGGTTTCCGCTTCACCAACGGGACCACGCTGCTGGTACTCACCGGCGCCATCATGTTCCTGATCGGGCTGCTCTCTGAGCAGTTGACCAACCTGCAGTTCAAGGATACGTCCAACCCCGGCGACCGCCGCGCCGGCTGATAGCCGGCGCGATGCGCAGCGGTGCACTTGCGCTGCAGAACGAACTATCGCGCTTTCGCCTCCCGGCGCCGGGCATGCAATACCGGCTCGGTGTAGCCGCTGGGTTGCAGCTCGCCGAGGAAGACCAGGTCACACGCGGCCTGGAAGGCAATGCTGTGCGCAAAGTCCGGCGCCATATTGCGGTAGAGCGGATCGCCTGAATTCTGCTGGTCTACCACGGCCGCCATGCGCTCCAGCGTGGTGCGCACCTGCTCCCGGTCGCAGATGCCCTGGCGCAGCCAGTTGGCGATGTGCTGGCTGGAGATACGCAGCGTGGCGCGATCCTCCATGAGGCCGACGTGGTTGATATCCGGCACTTTGGAGCAGCCTACACCCTGGTCGATCCAGCGCACCACGTAGCCGAGAATGCCCTGCGCGTTGTTGTCCAGCTCGCGCTGGATCGCAGCGGCATCGAGCCCGGATGCGCCCTTGAGCGGAATGCTGAGCAGATCGTCGATGCTCGCCCTTTGCCCGCCCCGCAGCGCGTGTTGCCGCGCAGCCACATCGACCTCGTGATAATGAATGGCGTGCAGCGTGGCGGCCGTCGGCGAGGGTACCCATGCCGTGGTAGCACCGGCCTGCGGGTGCGCAATCTTGTTCTGCATCATCTGCGCCATCAGGTCGGGCATGGCCCACATGCCTTTGCCGATCTGCGCCCTGCCCGGCAGGCCACAGCGCAGGCCGGTATCCACGTTCCAGTCCTCATACGCGATGATCCAGGGTTCCTGCTTCATGGCGCCCTTGGCTGTCATGGCGCCGGCGCGCATGCTGGTGTGGATCTCATCGCCGGTGCGATCGAGGAAGCCGGTATTGATAAACACCAGCCGGGCGCGCGCCGCGCGTATGCACTCCTTGAGGTTCACTGTCGTGCGGCGCTCCTCGTCCATGATGCCCACCTTGAGTGTATTGCGCGCCAGTCCCAGCGCGTCCTCGATCCCATCGAACAACTCGCAGGTGAAGGCGACTTCTTCGGGGCCGTGCATTTTGGGTTTGACGATATACACGCTGCCCTGGCGCGAATTGCGCGGTGCCCCGGCGGGCTTTTGCAGGTCGTGCAGTGCGATCATCGCGGTGAACAGGCCGTCCATGATGCCCTCCGGGATCTCGTTGCCCTGTGCATCGAGAATCGCCGGCGTGGTCATCAGGTGGCCCACGTTGCGCACGAACATCAGGCTGCGCCCTGGCAGCACGAGTGAGCTGCCGTCGGGTGCGGTGTAGTGCAAGTCGTCTTGCAAACGCCGCGTCATGCTGCGCCCGCCCTTGTCGAACTGGTCTTCGAGGTCGCCGCGCATCAGGCCCAGCCAGTTGCCGTACACCACCGCCTTGTCCTCGGCGTCCACCGCCGCGACGGAATCCTCGCAATCCTGGATGGTCGTGAGTGCCGCTTCCAGCACCACGTCCTTCACGTTCGCACCGTCAGTGGCGCCGATCGGGTGCGCCGCATCGATCTGGATATCGATGTGCAGACCGTGGTGGCGCAGCAGGATATTGGCAGGTGCGTCGGGTGTGCCGCGATAGCCGCGCAGTTGTTCCGGTGCGCGCAAACCGCTGTGTGTGCCGTCGCGCTGTGTCACCTGCAGGGCGCCGTCGACGATGGCGTAGCGAGCGGCCTCGGCGTGACTGCCCTCGCGCAACGGGCAGTGGCGGTCGAGGAAGGCCCGGGCGTAGGCGATCACGCGCGCGCCACGCACCGGATTGTAGCCGCCGGCACGTTCGGCGCCGCCGTCCTCGGGGATGACATCGGTACCGTACAGCGCATCGTACAGGCTGCCCCAGCGCGCATTGGCGGCGTTCAGCGCGTAGCGCGCGTTCATCACCGGCACCACCAGCTGCGGCCCGGCGAGTGCGGCGATTTCCTCGTCGACTCCGCTGGTCGTGATGGTGAAATCCGGGCCTTCCGGTTGCAGGTAGCCGATGCGCGCCAGGAACGCCTTGTACGCGGCGCGATCATAGTCGGGGCCAGGGTTCGCATCGTGCCACGCGTCGATCTGCGCCTGCAGGTCGTCGCGCTTCTGCAGCAGCGCCCGGTTGCGCGGTGCCAGCGTCTGGACGAGTGTCGCCAGCGCCTCCCAGAACTGTAAGGGTGCGATGCCGGTGCCGGGCGCGATGCGCTCCTCTACCAGCCGGTGCAATACCGGTGCAATTTGCAGGCCGCAGAGCGGTATGCGATCAGTCATGGCAGTTCTCCTGGTGGTGATTGAATACCGCGGGCACGACACCGTTCACGGTGTGACCTGCTGGCCGTCGATTTCCCGCGCGGTGTCGGCGATCAGCTTGCGCAGCCATTTGTTGTCGGGATTGTGCTGTAGCAGGGGGCTCCAGGCCATCTTCAATTCCAGCGGCGGAATGGTGAACGGTGGATTGCGCAGCACCACGCGCGGGTTGTCCACCTGCAGTTGCGCGGCCCGGGTCGGCAGCGTGACGATGAGATCGTTCTGCTCGGCCAGTGTCATCGCCGCCTGGTAGTGGCGCGTAAAGACGCGGATCTGGCGTTTCCTGCCCTGCCGGTTCAATGCTAGGTCCACCCAGCCGAGGCGCTGGACGTCACCGGGATCGACGCCCACGCCGACACCCATCCCGGTCTTTGATACCCACACATGGTTGGCCCGTAGATAGCTTTCCAGGGTGAAGTCAGCGAGCACCGGATTATGCGGACTCAGCACGCAGGTGAAACTGTCATTCCACAGGTGAATCTGGTGGAAGGACTGCGGCATGGCATCGAACCGGTTGATCACCATGTCGACTTTGCCGCGTTCTACATCGAGGAAGCTGACATCCGACGGCGTCATGATATCCAGGGTGATGCCCGGCGCCTGGGTGCGCAGTTTACCGAGCACGCTGGGCAGCAACGTGGACTCCGCATAGTCGCTGGCCATGATGCGGAATACACGGTGGGCGGCGGCGGGCTCGAACTCGCCGCGTGGCTGCACCGCTTGGTCGATGCGACCCAGCACGTCGCGCACCAGAGGTTCCAGTTCCAGCGCACGCGCGGTGGGGGTCATGCCTTCGCTGGTGCGCACCAGCAACGGGTCGTTGAACAGTTCGCGCAGACGCCGCAGGCCGTTGCTCAGGGCGGGCTGTGAAAGGTTGAGCTGGTTGGCGGCCTGGGTGACATTGCGTTCACGCAGCAGGGCGTCGAGGTAGACCAGCAGGTTGAGGTCGATCCGCTTCGCTTTCACAACGCCTCCGCATTCACAAAGTGAATGAGAAATTTTTGGTACATAGAAGACCGGAATTATACGCACAATGTCGTGGATGCCAACACGTAACTCGGCCGGCAACGCGACGAGCGGCCGGCGTGGCGCTCGGGTCGGGTTCGCGCGGTGGCTGGCGTATACTGCGGCCTCACCCTCGCGATGGAGTTGTCATGCCATTCCTTTCAACCCCCGATCTGTCGGACGCCGCACCCGAGGCCGTCGCCATTGAATTACCCTTCATCAACTACGGGCAGGTTCGCCAGTTTCGCGGGCGCGCAGTCACCATCAAGTGCCACGAGGACAATTCACTGGTGAAGCAATGCGTGGAGGAAGCCGGGCAGGGCCGGGTGATCGTGGTGGACGGCGGCGGTTCCCTGCGCCGCGCCTTGCTGGGCGATCAACTGGCGGAAAAAGCAGCGGCCAACGGCTGGTCCGGCCTCATCATCAACGGGGCGGTGCGCGATGTGGACGAGATCGGCCGCACGGCGCTCGGCGTGCAGGCCCTGGGCAGTTGCCCACTCAAAACGGAGAAACTCGGGGCCGGGCAGCGCGATATCGACGTTCACTTTGGTGGCGCAGTCATTGCCCCCGGCGATTATATCTACGCGGACAACAACGGCGTTCTCGTGAGCAAGCGGGCTTTGATCTAGTTTTACGCCAAGTGCCCGGTGGCGGCGCCGGCAAAAAGGGAGACGCGATCTACAGCAGCCGCATGGACAGATCCAGCGCCTTGCAATCCTTGGTCAGCGCCCCGATGGAAATGTAGTCGACGCCGGTCTGGGCCAGCGCCAGCAGCGTATCCTCGGTGACATTGCCGGAGGACTCCAGTGCAACGCGGCCGGCGACGAGATGAACGGCCTGCCGGGTCTGCTCCAGCGAAAAATTGTCCAGCATGATGCGATCGCAGTTGGCGGCCAGCGCCTGCTCCAGTTCCGTGAGCGTTTCCACTTCTACCTCCACTGGTTTGCCCGGCGCGTTTTTCCTCGCAATAGCGACTGCCGCCGCGATGCCGCCGCAGGCTGCGATGTGGTTCTCTTTGATGAGGTAGGCGTCATACAGGCCGATGCGGTGGTTGTGGCAGCCGCCGCAGCGCACCGCGTACTTCTGTGCCTCGCGCAGACCGGGAATGGTCTTGCGTGTATCGAGCAGTCGCACTTGGGTAGCAGCGACACGGTCGGCATAGCGGCGGCAGGTGCTGGCCGTGCCGGATAGCAACTGGAGGAAATTGAGCGCGCTGCGTTCACCGGTGAGCAGGGCGCGCGCCGAACCTTCAAGGGTGAACAGGGTTTCGCCTGCTGCCACCCGCTGGCCATCGCGGCACATCCAGTCGATGCGCGCTGTGCCATCCAGCGCCGCAAACACTGCGTCTACCCAGGGCTGGCCGCAGAGCACGCCGTCCTCCCGTGTTATGACGCGGGCGTGCGCACGCGCTGCGGCATCGATCAGCGCGGCAGTGATATCACCACTGCCGATGTCCTCGGCGAGCGCGGCGCGCACATGGCGCTCCACCACGTCGGCTGCAGGGGCGATCAGGGCGGGTTCGGATGATGGCATGATGTTCGCGCAGGTGGTGGAAGAGCGGTGGCGATTGTAGCAGTTGACGGTGAAGGCTGTTAGCGCCGTTCCTGCGGCGCATGGCGCCGGCCCGGCAGGTTTCAGGTTAGACTCTGGTTTTCGCGGGCGAGAATCAGGATCGACACGAGGCATGCGGTTGACGGTGGAACGGGGCTGGTTGAGGCAGGCGCGGTGTGTGCCGTCGCCCAATTGTGGTCCCCGCCCGCCAGGATGTGTACCGGAGCTGCTGGTCCTCCACAATATTTCGCTGCCGCCGCGTTGTTACGGCGGTGATCACATCGAACGGCTGTTCACCAACTGCCTCAATTGGAATGAGCATCCCTACTTCGAGTCGATTCGCGGAATGCAGGTGTCCGCCCACCTGCTGATCCGGCGCGACGGTGAGCTGTTGCAGTTCGTCAGTTGCGACGACCGGGCGTGGCATGCCGGGCAGTCGAGCTATCAGGGGCGCGACAACTGCAACGACTTCAGCATTGGCATCGAGCTCGAGGGTGCGGACGACGACGCCTATGCCGATGTGCAGTACACAGTGTTGTCGGCGGTGACAACGACACTGCTGGCGCACTACCCGGGCCTGTCGACGGCGCGCATCGCCGGCCACAGCGACATCGCCCCGGGGCGCAAAACCGATCCTGGCCCGGCATTCGACTGGCCGCACTACCGGCAACTGCTAAGCTTGGATGAAAAACCGCACAACATCCCGAGGCAGGACGCCGGACCTGGATGCCGCCAAGAGTGAACGACGCCGAGACACCCGCCGACGCCGAGCGCACACTGCCCTCGGTACACGCCGCGCAGGCGAAGCGCTACGGCGCCGAGGACCTCGTGCTCACGGTTATTTTCCATGCCGATGTCGCCCGTATCGGGGAGCGGGCAACGGTGCGGTTCACCGCAGGAAACACGCCGTGGATACTGGGGCGGCACAGTCCGCTTTTTCAGGCGCCCACCGGCGGGCAGCCGCGCGCACTCGACGATCGGTTCATCAGCCGTCAGGCGCTGCAGTTCACGTTGCACGGCAGGCAGCTCACGATCACCCGCTTTGCTGCAGCGAGCCGTTGCCGGGTAGGTGCCAGCGAGCTGTTCGATGAAGTGGACGTGGCGTGGGAGCAGTTGCGGGCAGGCGTGACGCTGTTTCTCGGTCATAGCGTCGTGTTGCTGTTGCGCCTCGGTGATGGCGATGCGCAGAGGCCAGAAGGCGCCGCCGGAGTAACAACATTGCGCGGCAGCAGTGCCTGCATGTCCCAAATCCGGGCGCAGGTGGCGAGAATTGCGGCGTGTGATCTCGATGTTCTGGTACGCGGCGAAACCGGGACCGGCAAGGAGCTTGTCGCCACGGCCATTCACCGTGCCAGCCGGCGCGCCGGCACACCCATGGTCAGCGTGAACATGGCGGCGATCCCCGGCGAGCTGGCCGCGGCCGCGTTATTCGGGAGCGCACGCGGGGCGTTTACCGGCGCGGAGCGCGCCGTACCGGGCTACTTCGTGCAGGCCGATGGCGGCAGCCTGTTTCTCGACGAGATCGGCGACACCGCGCCCGAGGTGCAACCGCTCTTGTTGCGCGCATTGCAGCAGCGCGAGATACAGGCTGTGGGCGGCGCGATCCGACACGTCGATGTGCGGGTGATCTCGGCGACGGATGCAGTACTGGGCGGCGGGGGGAGCGAGTTCAAGCAGGCCCTGCGGCATCGTCTCGGCGCCTGCGAAATCGTGTTGCCGCCATTGCGCGAGCACCCCGAGGATATCGGCGAACTGTTGCTGCATTTCCTGCGCGAGAGCGCTGCCGAGCTGGGGCGCGAACATTTGCTGCCGCATGCTCACACCAGTCCACTGGAGATTGCGGCGTGGGCGGTGCTGTTTCTCGCTTTTGTCTCCTACTCCTGGCCGGGCAATGTGCGCCAGCTGGAAAATTTCGCCCGGCAGGTTGTCCTTGCGAGCGAGCAGGGGCCGGTGATGAACGAGCACCTGCGCGCGGCTTTCGCAGAGGGTGATGTCAATTTCCGTAGCGGCTCGCTGCGCGTGCCACGGCGCAGGATGCAGGATATCGATGATGCGGCGTTCGCCAGTGCAATGCTCGCCAATGACTTTGAGATCATGCGGGTAGCCGAGTTCCTCGGCGTATCGCGCGCCGCCGTGTATCGTCGGATCGAGGCATCCCCGACCTACCGGCTGGCCAGCGATATCTCCAACGACGAACTGCTTCCGCTGCTGCGCGAATACGCAGGCGACAGCGCAGCGGTCGCCCGGCGCCTGCGCGTCTCGCTGTCGGGATTGCGTAACCAGTTGCGCAAATCACCACTCGACTGGCACTGAGTACTGCGCTTGGACAGCTACGTCGGGCCTTATCGCATACTCCGCCTGATCGACAGGGGCGGACAGGGCAGCGTCTACCTAGGTTTCGACAAACGCCTGCACCGCAAGGTGGCCATCAAGATATACCCGCTTCCCGAGTTGCGCACGGCACGCCGGCAGTTGCTGCGCGAAGCGCGGGCGGTCGCGAGCATACAGAGTCCGAAGGTGGTGCAGGTTCACGATGTTATCGAATCCGGTACGCACCTTGCGCTGGTCATGGAGTATGTGCCCGGCTGCAGTCTGGAAGAGTTCCTGGCCCGGGTGCACCCTTCGCTGGGGAGTGTGTTGACCGTAGGGACGGATATCGCCGGTGCGCTGGCGCTTGCCCGGCAACAGCATATCGTGCACGGCGATGTGAAGCCGGGGAATATCCTGCTCACAGTAGAAGGCCGTGCCAAGCTTACCGACTTCGGTATTGCCCGCAGTACTGTCGCAGTTACGCCAGGGCGGCGGTCGGCGGGCAGCCTGTCCGCACTGTCACCTGAACAGTTCCTCGGCCAGCCGGTGGATGAGCGCGCGGATCTCTTCGCGCTGGGTACTGTGCTGTACCGTATGCTGAGCGGCGAACACCCGTTCTATCGCGAGGGCAAGCTGGATACGCAGATGCTCGTCGAGCGTGCGCCGCGACCGCTGCGGGAGGTGATGGGCGGTGGAGCCGAGTTGCCGGACGCGCTCGCAGAACTCGTCATGGCATTGCTGGAGAAAGATCCGGCGCGCCGGCCACGCAACACTCGCCGCGTGCGGCACGTGCTGCGTTTGGTGCGACTCAGCCTGCCCATGTCCGCCATCGAGACACTCGCGCGCGAGGCTCGCCCCTGTTTCCGGCCGGAATCGCCCGATGACATCCCGCCGCTGATTCCCGCGACCCTGGGCCAGCAGGGGCGCTCTGCCCTTCCCGTAACCGGCACCTGGACGCAGCGTCTGCGGCAACGGTGGAATGCGCTGCGCTGGCCGGCACGCACGGCTCTGGCGCTTGTGCTGCTCGCCGTGCCGGGCGTGCCGCTCGGTATCGCGTTGAACGAGACAGTCACGCCCGTGCGGTTCACCGAGCCGCAGACCCGTTTTACAGCGGATATCGACCTGCCGCCCGAGGTATCAGACACCTGGCTGCTGCGAGAGGTGAAGCAGGCCTTGCGCGATGAACTGGGGAATGTCCGCATCGTCGGCCCGGTGGGTGCCGACCCGCGGACGATTCTTTATGTGCACGGTGAACCGTACCGCTGGAACGTCGCCGCCGAGCAGATTTTTCACACCACTCTGCACTGCATTGAAGATATGTGTGTGTTTTCCATCACTCGCGAGGAGGATGGGGAGCGCCTGAACCGTCAGGGCATCGTGTTCCCCGATATGCCATTCCAGCAGTGGCGGGAAATCGTTCGCGAAACCACGCTCTCGCTGTTTCGGTGAGTCACACCAGCGCCGCAGTGCTGGCCAGCAACATCTGGGAGAAAAAATACAGCGGCGTACCCCACACGCCGTTCCAGCGTGAATCGGGCCGGATGAACTGCCGGCGCGCCACTGCCAGGTCCGAGAGCGCAAAACCCCAGGCGCCGAGAATGATCCAGCAACCCGCCGGCTGGCTTGCCGTCAGTCCGGCGCACAGGAGCATGGCGGAGATCACCAGCATGTACAGCATCACGGGAACCTTCATTTCGCGGTTGACATGGGGCAGCAGCCAAGCGCGTACAGCGAGCAGCAGTATCAGCACCGGCACGGCGCTGACCGCGAGCCCTGCGAGATTTGCCGGGAGTTGCAGGAAGGCGACCGCGAACAACAGGTGGCCGCAGAGAAATGCGCCAAGTCCGGCGAGAAAAGTGCGTTCGCGATCGGGCATCAGCAGCAGGTCGCCCAGCAGGCACAGCAGCAGCGCACCCAGCAGCCACGTGCCATAGGAGGTATCAGCAGCGCCCAGCGACCAAGCCAGCCACACGAAGGCGATAGCGGCGAGCGGCTTGCACAGATAGCGGCCGGGACGGAACTCGCGGTAGTCACTGAGCACCAGCGCCGTAACCGCAAGGGCGCAGAGAAGAGCGGGGGGCAGGGCCGCCGCCAGTGGCAGTGCGTCAGAGAGCATGGGTTTTTATTTTCTCCAGCAGTGCACGGTTGCACGGCGCGGCGATTCCGTGGCTAGCGGCAACTTGTAGCAGGTAGCCTGTGATGTAGTCAATTTCCGTGGGCCGACCGTGCAGCACGTCCTGCAGCATGGATGAGTGATTGTTCGCAGTGCCTGCGATCACACGGCCGACGGTGGCTTCCAGCGTATCCGCGACAACGCCAAAGCCGGCTGCCCGGCTGATGTTCGCCACTTCCGCGCAGAGCGCCTTCACCTGGCGTGAAAACTCCGGGCGTGCCGCCAGCTCGCCATTGTGACAACGGTGCACGGCGGTGAGGGGGTTGATCACGCAGTTCACCGCGAGCTTCTTCCAAAGCGCAATGTCTATCTGTGTGTCCCACACGCAGGTAGGGATTGCGCGCGCCCAGTCTTCGAACCAGGATGCCGGTTCGCACTGTCCCTGACGTCCGATGCGCGTTTCACCGTGGCCGGCGTGCACGGTATGCCGCGTCGCGACCGTGTACGCACCCTCGGTGGTGGTGCCGCTGTAGATCGTCGAGTGCGGCAGGTCCGCGCCCAGTTGCTCGGCCAGTCCCATGCCGTTGGTGAGCAGCAAAACAGCACAATCGTCGCGCAGCAGGTGCGCGACACCCGCTACCGCTGCGCGCGCGGCGTAGGTCTTGGTCGTGACCAGCAGCCGGGAAATTTGCACGGAAGATGCGGGAGTGATGGTGTCGAGTCGGATGACTCTGCGTTCTCCCTCGCTGTCAACGACAACAGGCACCGCGCTGTCCGCCGAAGCCTCGCGCAGTACCAGCGTGACCTGGCACCCGGCGCGATGCAGCGCGTGCGCGAACAGACAGCCCATCGCGCCGGCGCCCAGCACATGCCAGTGCCGTGCGCCTGCGCTCAACACCCGGACTGCGGGATTGAAAATGGGTCGCGGCGCATTACTATGTAACTCCTGTCACGGCCACATCGGGGTTTTACACTATGCCATCGTTTGATGTTGTTTCGGAAGTGGACCTGCACCAGTTGACCAATGCGGTGGATCAGGCGGCGCGCATCGTCAACAACCGCTTCGATTTCAAGGGTGTCGACGCGTCCTTTGAGCGCGATGAGCGCAAGGTCACCATTGTCGCGGAAGCCGAACTGCAGGTGAACCAGATGGAGGACATGCTGCGCAGCGCACTGATCAAGTGCGGCATCGAGCCTGGCGCCATGGAGTGTGGTGAGGTGCAGTCCTCCGGCAAGCTGGTGCGGCAGGTCGTCACCCTGCGCCACGGCCTCGACAGCACGCAGTGCAAGAACATCGTGAAGCACATCAAAGATACGAAGATGAAGGTCCAGGCGCAGATCCAGGGCGACCAGGTGCGGGTGACGGGCAAGAAGCGCGATGACCTGCAGCAGGCGATCGCCCTGTTGCGGGAACAGGAATTCGGCGCGCCGCTGCAGTTCACGAATTTTCGCGACTAGAGCCTGAGCCCTTCCAGCAGGCCGAGCAGCGTTGCGGATCGTTCGGCCACGGCATCCGTCGCCAGCACGGGCGTTTCCAGCGCCAGGTACCAGAGCAATTCCAGGTAGCGATAGACACAGCCATACCGGAACAGCCGCTGGCGCTCATGGTCCACCGGGGCGCGGCCCAGATAGCTGTGTAGCAGTGCGTCTGTGTCGGATTCCAGCAGGTTGTCGCCGTGCACCACCACGGCGAGGTCATACCAGGGGCTCGCCATGGCGCAGTACTCCCAGTCCAGCGCCCACAGCACGCCGCCGCTGTACAGGCGGTTGGCGCAGAGCAGGTCGTTGTGGCACAAGACAGCGACTTCGCTCTGCGGTTCGAGGCCAGCCAGCAATGCTGAAACCGGCTCACGACACCGCAGCAGCGCGTCGTCGCGCTGCGCACCGCGATGCTCAAGCTGTTTTTCATAACGCAGGATACGTTCGGCGAGATCCAGCCGATGGTGTCGCGGTGGCAGGGCGTGTATTGCCCGCAACAATCGTCCGACTGCCGCCGCATCCACCGGTTGCAGCGCGTCCGGAGGGAGATAGTCGCACACCAGGCTGCCGAGTTCAGGGTTGAAGTAGCGCGGGCAGGGTGCCAGCTGCGCCGCGTGCGCCGATTGCAGCGTGCGCCATTCCACCTGCCGGTTGAGGCCATTCGCTGTCGGCTTGAGCGCATCGATCCGTACCACGAACCGCGCCGAGGACTCGACCAGTACGCTGTGGTTACTGGCGCCTGGCGCTAACACCCGAACGACCGTCGGCGCGCGTTCAAGCGCGGGCACGCACTGCCATTGAGGCCATTGTGCGAGCGTCTGCTCGAGAATCCGTTGTGCGGTGCGCGGCAGCGCGACGTCCATAACTCGCCCTAGCGGATATGCAGTTCCCCGGGGATGAACTTGCAGACCAGCACCTGTCTGCCGTAGGTCTCAAAGCTGGCGCGCAGCGTACTGCCGATCAAGGCCATGACGCGGTCAAAATCGCCGCACACCTGGGTACTCATGGCGTTGGTGACAAGGGTGACGTCGGCGTGTTCGCGGGCACGCTCGATGAACGCCTTGATGACGTCGATATAGTCCTCCCGCAACGGGTAAAGACTCAATTCTGCGGTCAACTTCACGTGGGAAATTCCTCGATGATTGCAACGCCAGTATAGGACGCTTACACTCGATAGCCAATAAAAGCGGACTGCGCCCCGCACTGCGGGCGAGTGAATTGCGAGACAGGTCAATGGCGGAAGATGGCGGCCAGATGGGAGCACTGGCGGAGGAGATACAGGGCGCTCCTCCGGTGTTGTCACGGGCGGAAATCCGCCAGACCCGGCTCGCTGAGATCGTTACGGTCAATCGCTACCTGTACCGCCAGACACAGCAATTGGAGCTGATGCTGCTGGAGGCCGCCGACCTGCAGGCACTGTTCGAGATACTGCTCGTGAATCTGCCCCGGCACTACTCCTTCAACACCGCCGAGCTGTGGTTGTACGATCCCGAGGACGTGCTCGCGCACATGCTGGTGGGAGCAGAGCGCTACGGCCACAGCCTGCAGCTGGTGAACGATGTGTTCCCGATGCAGGAACTGTACGAACTGGAACCGGATATCGCACTGATCGACGCGACCGATTCGCGCATGTTCAACATCCTCAAGTCGGAGCATGGCATCGACTATGCGCTGCTGATGCCGCTGATGGAATCCGGCCGGCTCATCGGCAGCCTGCACCTCGGCCTGCAGGGCGACTCCCTGTTCATGGGTGAGGAAGAGGAAAACCTGCTGGCACACCTCGCCGCGATTATCTCCTCCTGTTTCAAATCCGCGGTGTGCCGCCAGCAGGTCTCGCAGTTGACACTGCTGGACCCACTGACGCACATCAGCAACCTGCGCGGTTTTGGGCGGGATATTGCGCGCGAGATCGCCCGTGCCCGGCGCGCGGTGAAACCGGTCACGGTGCTGATGATGGAGATCGATGAGTTCGAGGACCTGTACAAGTATTACGGCGAACGCCGCAGCCAGTTTGTGATCCGCAAAGTCGCGGAGCGGCTCTCGTCGAACCTGCGTGCCACCGATCTTCTGGCACGACTGGGGCAATCGAAGTTCGCCGTGCTCATTCCCGGCAGTGGCGAGTTGCTGGGCCAGGAGATCGCTGAGCGCATGCGCGGCGATATTGAAGGGTTCGCCATGGATGACGGGCGCGGTGCCGTGCTGCAGGTCTGCCTCAGCATCGGCCTGGTCACCTGGGAGCCACAGCAGTTTCCCGCCGTGGACATGCCGCAGCTTGCGCGGCAGATGGAAACCGTGGGCAACAAGGCCCTGGAGGACGCCAAATCGCGCGGCGGCAACCGAGTCGCGCAGTCTCGGCTCAGTGCGTTGATTCTGTAAATTCGACGATCGTGAAGCTGCGATCGCCCCGTGAGGAAGAGCAATGAGTAAACTGGACGCACTGTTCCAGAAGAACCGCGAATGGGCCAACAGCGTCACGACCAGCGATCCCCATTTCTTCGAGAAACTCGCCGCGCAACAGAGCCCCGACTACCTGTGGATCGGCTGCTCGGACAGCCGGGTGCCGGCCAACCAGATCGTCGGCCTGATGCCGGGCGAAGTATTCGTGCACCGCAATGTGGCGAACATGGTGGTGCACACCGATTTCAACTGCCTCACCGTGCTGCAGTACGCGGTGGATGTACTGAAGGTCAAGCATGTGATGGTGGTGGGGCACTATGGCTGTGGTGGTGTCCTTGCGGCGTATGAGAATGCCGACAACGGGTTGATCGACAACTGGCTGCGCAATATCAAGGATGTGCAACACCGGCACCGCGCGCGACTGGAAGCGATTGCAGACAAGCGCGAGCGCCTGGACCTGCTGTGCGAACTCAACGTGATGACGCAGGTGTCGCACGTGTGCCACACCACCATCGTGCAGAACGCCTGGCAGCGCGGCCAGGTGCTGGCGGTGCACGGCTGGGTATACAGGCTGGAAAACGGGCTCCTGAAGGATCTCGATTGCACTGTGGATCGCGCGGATCAGATTGCAGACGCCTACCGCGTGATGTCCTGAGACAGGAACCTGCCCATGCCAGACAGTCTGGAACAACGTATCAGCCGCCTCGAAGCCATCGAGGCCATCCGGCAGTTGAAGGCGCGCTACTTCCACGCCTGCGACACCAAGCAGCCGGATATCGTGCGGGAGTGCTTCGCCCCTGGCGCGATCGAATTGCGCTACGGCCGTATCGGTAACTTTGACAGCCGCGAGGAGATGCTGGCCGTGTTCACCGAACTCGCCTGCCAGCCGCACATCGTCGAGATGCACCACGGGCAGAATCCGCGTATCGAGGTGCACGACGACGACCACGCCACCGGTAGCTGGGGTTTGTACTACTACCTGATCGACACGCGGCGCCAGATCGTCACACAGCTTGCCGGCTACTACGACGATACCTACGTGCGCAGCGACGGCGAGTGGCGTATGACGCGCTCCTGCTACGAAGTGATGTCCACGCAGATATTCGATCTCTCCGAAGGTCTCGCACGCGCCATCTTCGCGGGCCGGACTGCGCCGGTGGAACTGGACGACCCGGGCCAGCAGGCCGGATGAACACCCTGCTGCTGCTCCTGCTGGCGATTTTTGGCGGGGTGGCGCTGATGGTGGTGCTGGGCCAGCGCTTCGCCAAACCTGCCGATCCCGAGCAGTTGCGCAAGCTGCAGCGCTGGCTGATTCCGCTGGTGGGGTTGATGCTGGTCCTGTCCGTTTTCCAGTTTTACTTTCGATAACACTTACGTCTGCGCATTGCCAGATCGAACTACGCCCGTGGTTTCGGGCGGCTGGTTGTGTCGGTCTGGCCGCGCTGTTATCGGCGGCGGCAAGCCCGGGGGCCTGTCCGCTCAGAGGGCCGAGATATTCGCGTACAGACCCCCGCGCTTACCGCCGCCTCCGATCGGCTTAAATACGTGCGTCCCCATTAGACGGAGATATTCGCGTTCAGACCCCCGGGCTTGCCGCCGCCTGAAATCAGGCATTGACGCAGGTTAGTCACGAGCTCGAATAGAGGCAGGTTTGGGTGGTGAAGGCCTCTCGGCGAATATCTTAGCCTTCTGAGCAAGAGAGGCCTTCACCACCCGAACCTGCCGGATGCTCAATTCCGGAACTAAACAACTTAAACATTTTATCTAGAAGGTATAGCGCACGGTCGCGCCGTAAGTTCGTGGCGCATCGAGGAACTCCGCCTGCGTACCGCTGAACACGATAGGAGCGGCAGTTTGTGAAGAATAGGCCTCGTCGGTGATGTTCTTCACCCACAGCGCTGCGTCCCAGTGCTCGTTGCGCCAGCCGAGGCGCGCATTGAACAGACTCCTGTCCTGCTCTGTCTCGGGCGGCTGGTAGGTGTTGTTCGCGAAGTGATCCCCCATGAAGCTGTGATCGCCGCGCAGGTAAGTGGTGCCGCCGGCCAACGGCAGCAGCAGTGTCGCCGCCAGGTTGCCGCTCCACGTCGGCGCGAACGGTACATCGAAGTCCTCCAGCAGGCCCTTGGTGTAGTCGGCATCCAGATACTGGAGCCCGCCCGACAGTTGCAGGAAGGCCCACGGCAGCGCCGACCAGTCGAGGTCCACTCCGCCGCTGGTGCCCTCGGCGGCGTTACTGACATAGAAGCCGGTGCCCACGGGGTTCTGCGCGATGAACTGCAGGTCCGTGAACTCGGTCCAGAACGCGGTGGCGTTCACCTGCAGGCGATCATCCAGCCAGCGCGACTTGATCCCAAGTTCATAGTTGGTGCTGTCCTCGGGCTCGAACTCCCGCGGCGCGCCCTCGCCGGCGACGCCGTTGAAGCCGCCCGACTTGGTGCCCGAGGCAACGGAGGTGAACAGCATCACCTGCGGTGCCACGAAGTAGCTCAGGCTCGCAAGGTAGGTAAAACCGTCGTCGCTGCGCGTGAAGTCGGCATCCACCGGGCCGTAGGCGGCGTCTACCAGCACTGGCAGGCCGAGTGCGGGATTGCGTGCCGCGAACGAGCTGGAGAACGTGGTGACGAGGAAGTCCGCGTCGCGCTCCTCACTGGTGTAGCGTCCGCCGAGCGTCAGCTCCCACTGCTCGGTGAAACTGTAGGTCGACTGGCCGAACAGCGCGAGTGTGTCGGCCTTCCAGGTGTTGTCGATGGCGATGTAATCGCCCGGTTGCGCAGCGAGCGCCACCTGGGGGCCGATGGCGACGGAGGCGACGCTGAGCACATCCTGGCCCAGCACGGTGAAAATATTGCCGTCGCCGCGCTTATTTTCTTCGTGCGCGGCGTAGAGTCCGGCCACGTATTGCAGAGGCCCTTCCAGTTCACTGGCAAAGCGCAGCTCCTCGGACCAGGCATCGCCCGAGTATTTGTCCTGGTGGATGGCGAGCACATCCAGCAGCGAGCGATCGCCGTCGGTGTCCAGGTGGTAGTCGTACTGGTTCCACGCGCTGAGTGAGGTCAGGGTGCCAGCAGGCAGTTCGTAGTCGAGCTTGATATTGATGGCGTCGGCCTGTAACCGGAAATCCGAATCCACATTGACGGCGTTTTCCCAGTCAAAGGCGTCGTTCCTCGCGATCGGCGGCAGGCCCTGCCGCGCCAGTTCGTCAGTAATGGCGGTAGTCTGGGTTGCATCCGCCGCGCAGCAACGGGTGTCGCGATCGACATGGCTGCCGGTGAGCAGGAGACTGAGCTGCTCGGTCGGCAGCCACAGCAGTTTGCCACGCGCATTCCAGTCCTGCACGGAATTGAGATCGTCGCCGCCGGGGTTGTCCATCCAGCCGTCCTGCTGGTGCCAGCTGCCGGAGAGGCGATACGCCAGCGCGTCATTGAACGGCCCGGTCGCCGAGGCGACATAGCGCTGTTCGCCGTAGTCGCCCAGCGTCGCTTCAACAAACCCTTGGTTGTGGTCGATGTCCGGGTCACTGGTGATCACGCTGACTACGCCGGCGTTGCTGTTCTTGCCGTACAGGGTGCCCTGCGGGCCCTGCAGCACTTCGATGCGTTCGATGTCTGTCAGGTCCGACATGCCGAGGCCGGAACGCCCCATGTACACGCCGTCGAGAATGAACGCCACCGAGGCTTCCAGCGAGGGATCGTTCTGTTGCGTCCCAAAACCGCGTATGCGCACGCCGGCGGCGAACGGGCTGATGTTGGTGTTGACGGTCAGTGAGGGCACCAGCCGCGCAACGTCCTCGATATTCTCAACGCCCGCCTCGCGCAACGTGGCAGACGAGAGGGCGGTGACCGAGATCGGGATGTCCTGCAGACTCTGTGCCCGCTTGGTGGCGGTGACGATGATCTCCTCGATCTGGGCAGAGGCCGGTATCGGGATCGCAAGTGCAATGAGGAAGAGGGTGAGCGGGGGAATACGTTGCATGCGGGCGAACCCCCTGCGTATTATTCTTAAAAATATACTGACATATAATATGTCATTATATTACGAGGCGCAATCCGCGCGCTGATGTGTCCTGTTTTGTGGGCCGAAAACGTCGCTGTAAATGAACTGCGCGAGTATCAGCCGGAGGCGTGACAGGTCCAATGGAACACGCCAAAAAGCCTGCGTCCATGTCGCCGCACGGTTCCAGTGGACCTGTCACGCCTCCGGCTCATGCGGCTCCCTGAGTAATGTTTGCGCCGAGCCACTACCGCCAGCCCGCGTGTAATGACGCCTGCGACGATGCCAAGTACACTGATCGCCAAAAGCATGTGAGCGATCCATGCCGACGCGCGAGGCAGTTGGGCACCCATCGCCGCGCCGTCGCCTCTACATTTCGGGACACTGTCATGAATAAACCGCTGGCCGGCGTGCGCCTGCTGGATCTGACGCACATGCTGTCGGGGCCGTACGCTGGCATGATCCTCGCCGACCTCGGCGCCGAGACGATCAAGGTCGAACCCCTCAAGGGCGAGGGTACGCGCGCGCTTTTGGCGAGCGATCCCGAAAACTCGCTGGATGGCATGGGCGCCTATTTTCTCACCCTCAATCGCAACAAGCGCAGCGTGGCGATCGATTTGAAGTCGGAGCCGGGCAGGAAGCTGTTCGAACGGCTGGTGGCGGTGTCCGACATCGTACTCAGCAATTTCGCCGCCGGCGTGCCAGAGCGGCTCGGCCTTGATTTCGAGACGCTGAGCAAGGTCAACCCGCGCATCATCACCTGTACCGTCACCGGCTACGGCTCCGGCGGGCCGGGTGCGAACCGCCCCGCCTTCGACCAGGTGGCACAGGCGGCCGGCGGCGGCATGTCCATCACCGGCCCGGATGCGGAGCACCCGGTGCGCGCCGGCATTCCCATCGGCGATCTCGGCGGCGGCATGTTCGGCGTCATGGGGGTGCTCGCGGCGCTCTACGAGCGCGAGCGCAGCGGGCGGGGCCAGCACGTGGACATCGCGATGGTGGATTGCCAAATCTCCATGCTGAATTACATGGCCACCATGCACTTTCTCTCCGGCGTCGATCCGCACCCCATCGGCAACGCGCATTTTGTGCATGTGCCCTACGACACATACCGCTGCGCCGACGGCTTCATCGTGATCGCCGTGATCACGGACAATTTCTGGCAGAATCTGAAGCAGGTCGTGCGCTGCCCGGAGTTCGATGACCCGCGCTACGATAAGCAGCCGGGGCGCTGGGCGGGCCGCGAGCTGATCAATCGGCGGCTCAACGCGATCCTGGGTACCGACACCTGCGCCCACTGGCTGGCGCAGCTCGAAGCGCAGCGCATTCCCTGTTCGCCGGTGAATAATTTCAGCCAGGCACTCAGCGACCCGCAGGTACTGCACCGCAACATGGTGGTGGAACTGCGCCATCCCGGCGGCGGCAGCACGCGCGGGCCGGGCAACCCGATCAAATTGTCGCGTACCAGCGAGGAGAGTTTCAGCGCCGCGCCACTGCTCGGCGCCGATACCGAGCGCGTGATGACGGAGCTGCTGGGGATGAGCGCGGACGACGTGCGGGCGTTGAGAGCACAGGGAGTCATCGCCTGATGGCCGGCGAACTGGCTGGCGCCAACGCTCCGCAGGGCGACGTGATAGCGCAGCGTCTGCTGGATGCGCTGGTCTGCAATCCGATGTCCGGCGGTGATTGCGCGGCGAAGATCGACGGGCTGAAGCGCCTGACCGGCGGCGCCAATATGGAGACGTGGTCCTTTGATCTCGTCACGCCACACGCAACGGAGCCGCTGATCCTGCGCCGGCTGCCAAACTCCGACGCAGCACGCGTCGCGGGCGAAACCGCCGCTCGCGAACTCAGTCTCACCGACGAGGCCGCGCTGATCGAGCTGGCGCGCACCTGCCACGTCCCGGTTCCGGGCGTGCGCCTGGTATTGCAGAGGGAACACGCGCTGGGCCAGGGGTATATCATGAGCCGGGAGCGCGGCGAAGCGCTGCCCTATCGCCTGTTGGCGGATGAGCGCTACCGGAACGCGCGGCAGCACCTCGCCTTCCAGTGCGGGCAGACGCTCGGCCACATCCACCAGATACCGCTGGCGTCAGTGCCTGCGGGCGTGCCCGACCACAGCGGCGCGGTACTGTTCCAGCGCGCGCAAACCTCGCTCGACGAGCACGGCAACCCGTCACCGGTGCTGCAGCTCGCGCTCAACTGGCTGCGCGAGCGTGCCGTGCCCGCAACGCGGCGCACGCTGGTGCACGGCGATTTCCGCAACGGCAACCTGCTGGTCGATGAAGCCGGTCTCGTGGCCGTGCTCGACTGGGAGCTGGCCCACCTCGGCGATCCCGTGCAGGACTTAGGTTACCTCTGCGCCAACGTGTGGCGCTTCGGATATTCGTTGCCGGTGGGCGGCTTCGGCGACTACGCCGACCTGCTGGCGGGCTATGCGTCTGTTACCGGCGAGACGCCAGCGCTGCGCGATATCCACTACTGGCAGGTGCACGCGGCCCTGTCGTGGGGCATGGTCTGCCTGTTGATGCTGCACATCTATCGCAGCGGGCAGGACTCAAGCCTCGAGCGTGCGGCGATCGGCCGGCGCTTGTCGGAGGCGGAGATCGATCTGCTGCTATTACTGGAGGACGAGCCGACATGAGCACGACGACGGCCGAATTACTGGAGGCGGTGCAGCAATTCCTGCGGCACGAGGTGCTGCCGGAGCTGGAGGGCTTCAAGGCCTACAACACGCGCGTGGCGGCCAATGCGCTGGGTATCGTGGCACGGGAATTGGAATTGGGCGGGGAACTTGCGGAACTGGATGCGCGAATCGGCGAACAGCTCAACCTCGATGCACAGGCGGGGCCGATTGGACAGCAGATTGCGCTGGCACTGCGCGACGGCACCGTGGCGGTCGACGATCGACTACTGGCATATCTGCGACACCACACGCTGCTGGCGCTGGCCATCGACAATCCGAAGTACTCCGGGCTGCGGCAGGCGCACGCGCGCTGGGGGGTGCCGGCAAGCCGCTAACGCAGCGTTGCCACCCTCTCGCCCCCGGCCGGGTACTCCACGTGCAGTACCAGCTGCAGCTGCTGCTGGTTGTCGCCCGCGACTTCGCCGTTCAGTGCCAGCGTGGAGCGAATCGGGTAGATGCCCTGCGGCATTCCCTCGGGCAGGGTGAACGTGAACTGGCTGCTGAACTCGCCGCCGCTGTTCTCGGCAGCCGGTTTGGTCATGCTCTTCAGCGCGGTCGTAGTGTCCTCGCTGTCGTAGATCGTCAGCGTTTCCTCGATTTTGGCGGTGGCACGGTCTTGTCCGGGTACTACCGCGATCACGGACTTGACGCTCACTTGCGTGCCGGGTCGCACCGAGGCACCGGGGAGGATGCTGGTCTGGTAGGAGGACACGGTGGTCGTCGCGGGCAGGGCGCCGTTTTCTTCCTCGAACTCCTTGGAGACCTGTTCCTCGGTCTTGGTCTGCTCGGTGCTGTACTCGATGATCATGTTGACGATCAGCTCCGTCGCCTTGGCGGTGACGACGGTGGTGGCGGTCGTCACTGCCGCGTCCGTGATCGAATCCAGCACGCTGTCGAAGAGGTCTGCCTGCGGGCGGCTGCAGAGGAACACGCCCAGTAACAACACGATGACTTTCTGTCTCATGGTCATTCCCTCGTGGCGGGGAACCGCGGTCCGGCGGTTCGCCCTACTGAATCACTATCTGTTTCTTCGCCTGCTTCTGCGCTGCCACCGCCTTGTCCTGCATCGCCCTGGCGCTGCTCGACCCGGGCATGATGGCCAGTGCGGACTCCGACTTGGCAATGGCGCAGCTGTAGTTCTTCTTCTCGTAGCAGCTCTCGGCTTCGCGCAGGAAGTTGTCCAGTGTCGCCGCCGTGGCCTGGCGCTGCTGGGCCGCCAGCTTCACCGACTGCTGCAATTCTATGGCTGCCGCATTGGCGCTGTCGAGCGCCAGCACTTCGGCGGCCTTGCCCTGCGTGCAGGCGACGTTCCCGGCGGAGAAGCAGGACTTGGCCTCCGCGAGCAGCCGGGCGATGGCCTGCTCCCGGGTGCGCTGCGCATCGGCCTGCTGGCCGCGCAAGGTATCCGCGCGCTGGCGGACCTCGTAGAGATCGGCTGCTTCCGCGCCCGCGGCCGTGGCGTCCTGCAGCGCGGTGTTGGCGCAGTCGATATCACCGGCATCCAGGCATTTGTTCGCCGCGGCGATGAAGGCGCCCAGCTCCTGCCGCCGGCTCTCGCGGGCGACCTGCTCCAGCAACTGCCGCGCCTGCACGTTCTGCGCGTCCAGTTCCAGCGCTTCCTGCGCCTTGACGCGCGCGCAGCCGAAGTCGGCTTTCGCAAGGCACTCACTGGCGTCCTGTAACAGCGTGTTGAGAGCGCTCTCACGCTCTTCCTGCTGCTGTGCCTGGCTCGCGCCCTGCAGAATGTTTTGAGCGTCGGTGTTGTCCGGCGCGAGACTGGCCACGATCCTCGCGTTGTCGATCGCGCACGCGTAGGAGCGCTGGAAGAAACACTCCTTCGCTGCCGCGAGCTTGCTGTCGATGGTTGCCTGTTGCTCCCGGCTCGCCAGGAATTGCCGCACGCTCAGGGCTGCGCCGCCAATCACTGCCAGCAGCGCCAGAGCGCCCAGGATTTTGGGCAGGTGCGAGGGCTGCTTCGGTGCGAAGGCGGCGCGAAAGTCCGCAACGCTGGCGGGCCGCTTCGCCTTCGTCAAGGCCAGCGCCTGGCTGAGTGCCTGCCACTCCTTGTTGTTGAGCGATGCCGGGCGCGCGGGTTTGAGGTTCTTTGCCTGGGCATCGGCCGCACTCAGGCGTTCGTAGGGATGCTTGCCGGTCAACATCAGGTAGAACACGCAGGCGAGTGCGTAGATATCGTCGCTGAAGCTCGGCGGCTCACCCTTGACCATCTCCACCGAGGCGTAGGCCGGGGTCAGGGCGCCGAGTTTCCCGGCGTCGAAGTTGCCGCCCTGTTGCTCCACGCTGGCGGCGCGGGCGATACCGAAATCCAGGATCTTGACCGTGCCGCCAGCGGTGACGAACACGTTCTCCGGCTTGAAATCGGAGTGGATCAGGCCGCGCTTGTGCGCGTATTCGAGCCCGCTGCACATCTCATTGAAATACCGCAGGCAGGTGTCCTTGCTGAAGGGCGCCTCCAGCCGCAGCAGCGTATCCAGCGGATCGCCCTTGAGCAGTTCCATGGTCATGAAGACGGTGTTGCCGTCGCGGTCGAAGTCATGCACCGTCACGATGTTTGGATGGGCCAGCTTCTGCGACTTCACCGCCTCCTGTTGCAGTGTGACGAAGGCATTGGGGTGATCTTTGAAGTTTCCACTCAGGATTTTGGTCGCGATATAGGGGTTGGTGTCCTGCGCTTCCACCTTGCGCAGGTCGCGCGTCTTGTACACCGTGCCCATGCCGCCGCTGCCCAGTACGTCTTCCAGCACGAAGCGTTTCTTCAGCAGGCGGCCGCTTTCGTCCCGGGCCTTCCGGGCGAGCGATCGCGCCTGGTCGAAACCGGTAGCTGAGGCAGGTTGCGGGGCCGGGTATTCCGTCATGTCCGGCGCCGCGGCGACCGGTTCGGACGCCGGCGCTTGCGGGCTGAGTTCAGTCTTGTCGGAATCAGACAACGTCGCCACTCCCTGGATTAAGCTACCGTTGATCGCGCGCACAGACCGGGTGCGATTTTCATCAATACTCTAGCATGTTGCGCACAGGCGGTGCGCTTTACAATTTGACCCGTCCGGGAAATACTGGCCACAGTCGGCGCGACAGCCAGTCGCGGTGGTTTTGAGCAGGAGATGGATCGTCCGGCAATGTCAACCTTCACGAACCTGCGGCGCGAGGTGCAGCGACGTAAAATCCTCCGTGCGTGCCTTCTCTACCTGGTGGTGTGCTGGACGATGCTGCAGGTTACCGACATCACCGGTAACTTCATGGGCTTCGATAAAGTCCTGGTGTCGCGCATCGTCATGGCCATACAGGTGGCGCTCTTTCCGTTTGTCGCGGTGTTTTCCTGGTTCTATTCCATTACCGCGTCGGGCATCACCCGTACACAACCCTTCGTCGAACGCAGGATCCTGCAGAACATCGCGCCGCTGGATGATCGCCGCAAGGAGGCGCCACCGCGCGGCAACCCGGCGCGCAACGAGGCCACATACGGCTGGATACTCGAAGTCGAGACCGGCCCCCTGGCCGGGCAGCGCTACGGTGTAGACAGCGATATCGAGATCGGTCGCGCCACGGATTGCGACCTCACCATACCGGTGACGCAGATATCCCGGCACCACGCCAAGTTTATCGTGGAAGGGAACTACCTGCTGATCGAGGATCTCGGCTCATCCAATGGCACCAAGGTCAATGGCAACCGTATCAGCAGCCGGGTCAAACTCAATCACCAGGACAAGGTGGAGATCCTCGATGTGATCATCCGGGTGAAGGAGGGGCTGGCGCGCCCGCGTTCGCTGGATTCCACAGTGTGGCGCGACGCCACCGTACTGAAGCAATAAACGCGCAAGCACGCGTCGAAGCCGAACCCGAACCCCCTTGAAGCCAGCCACCGCCGCATCCCTCCCCTTTGAGTTCGGCGGCAATACGCACGTCGGTCGGCGCGACCACAACGAGGACAGCTTCCTGATCGACCGGGCACTGGGTCTGGCGGTGGTGGCCGATGGCGTGGGCGGACACCAGTGTGGCGAACTGGCCAGTGCCATTACCTGCGAGGTGATACAGCGGGAAACCGCCGCCGGTGCCGATCTGTGTGCCGCCATCCAGCGCGCCAACGCCGGCGTGCTGGCCGCAGTGCGATCGGGCAGGGGGAAAGCCGGCATGGCCTCCACCGTGGTGGCAGCGCGCCTTGCGGCCGGTGGTTATGAAATCGCATGGCTGGGTGACAGCCGCGCCTATCTCTGGGACGGGAAATTGCACCTGTTGAGCCGGGATCACTCCTTCGTGGAACAACAGGTGATGAGCGGCCGGATCACACGGGACGACGCGCGCACTCACCCGCGCCGCAACGTGATCCTGCAGGCGGTGGGCGCGGGTTCGGGCGCGCTGGAAATCGGCACCAATCGCGGGCTGCTGGCAACCGGTGCCTGCCTGCTGTTGTGCAGCGACGGGCTCACCGAGCCGTTGGACAATGCGCGACTGTGTGCGCTGCTGGACGCAGGCGGCAATGCGCAGACGCTGAGCCAGCGTCTGGTGGATGCGGCCTGCCAGGCAGGTGGCAGCGATAACATCACGGCGCTGCTGATCCGCGCGACTGCGCAAGCGGGGAATGCGGGCGGGGCACCAGATACTGTCGTGTGGATGTACGATCCAAGGACGGGGCGGTGCGACGAGCCGGGGACCATGAATGCGCCCACCGACCTTTGAATTGCGCGCGCCCTCGGCTACACTACCGCCCCGATCACTGCTTCGATTTACAGCCGGCATAGCTCAGCTGGTAGAGCAACGCATTCGTAATGCGTAGGTCCGGCGTTCGAATCGCCGTGCCGGCACCAATTCTTTCCCACCCGAACTCCGTATGACGCACTCCTGACGGGGGACGATAGCATGCCTGGTTTCGCACAACTGATGCTGCTGCTGTTGGCCGCCGTGATCGTGGTGCCGCTCGCGGCACGCCTCGGCCTCGGTGCGGTGCTCGGCTACCTGCTCACCGGTGTGATCATGGGCCCATGGGGCTTCGGTGTTATCGGCGCGGTGGAGCAGGTGATGCACGTGGCCGAATTTGGCGTGATCCTCCTGCTGTTCGTGATCGGGCTGGAACTGCGGCCCAGCCGGTTGTGGACCTTGCGCAGGGCAATCTTCGGCTTCGGCAGTGCACAGATGCTGCTGTGTGGCGCGCTGCTGGCAGGCTTCTCACTGCAAGCCGGGCTCCCACTTCCCGCCGCAGTGGTGGCGGGGCTGGTGCTGGCGCTGTCTTCCACGGCATTCGCGCTGCAACTGATTGCCGAGCGCGGCGAGATGACCACGCGCTGGGGGCGCGCGGCGTTCGGCGCCCTGCTGTTCCAGGATCTCGCCGTGATACCGCTGCTGGCCCTGCTGCCGCTGCTGGGATCACAGGCGGCGGGCACGGCTATTTCCTGGTCGGGCGTGTTGATGTCCTTCGCCGCGCTGCTGGGCGTGCTGATTGGTGGGCGCTATGCGCTGCGCCAGGTGATGCGCGTGGCGGCGCTCAGCCACGTGCGCGAGATGCTCACAGCCACCGCGCTGCTGGTGGCGTTCGGCACGGCCTTCCTGCTTCAGGCGGCTGGCCTTTCCATGGCACTGGGTGCGTTTATTGCGGGCGTGCTGCTGGCGGATTCGGAGTTTCGCCATCAACTGGAAGCCGATATCGAACCCTTCAAGGGTCTGCTGCTGGGCCTGTTCTTTATCGCCGTCGGTATGTCGCTCAATCTCGGGTTGCTCCGCTCCCGGATTGACATCGTGGTATTGCTGGTCATCGGCATCGTAGCGATCAAGCTGCTGGCGCTGTTTGCGCTGGGACGTCTGCATGGCCTCGCCAGGCGTGAGGCGACGCGGCTCGGCATCGCGCTGTCACAGGGTGGTGAGTTCGCGTTCGTGCTGTTTGGTGTCGCGGCGACCGCGGGCGTGCTGACCGTCCCGCAGGTGGATCTGTTCATCGTCGCCGTGTCGCTGTCCATGGTGACCACGCCGCTGCTGTTTATCGCCTATGACCGGCTGGACCAAAAACCTGCAGCCAAGCCTGCCTACGACGCGATCGAGGATGAAGGCACGCCGGTGATCATCGTCGGTTCAGGCCGATTCGGGCAGGTCGTGGCGCGCATGCTGCGCGCCGCGAAAATCCGCATCACGGTACTCGACGCCAACCACCAGCAGGTGAATTTCGTGCGCCAGCACGGCGATGAGACCTACTACGGCGACGGTTCGCGCAGCGACCTGCTGGAGGCAGCCGGCGCCGCAAGCGCACGGATACTGGTGCTGGCGATCGACGATGTCGAGGCCTCCATTGCCAGCGCGGCCCTGATCAACCAGCAGTTTCCACGCCTGAAGGTGTTTGCGCGGGCGCGCAACCGGGAACACGCACACCGGTTGCTTGATCACGGAGTGCACCTCATCCGGCGCGAAACCTTCCTTTCGGCGGTGGATATGGGCCGCGAGGTGCTGCAGGAAATGGGTTACGAGCCGGGACGCGCCGGCGAACTGACTGCGCGGTTCATCGCGCACGACGAGCGGCTGTTCAATGCGCACCACGGCGTGCACGACGACGCGGAAAAACTGCGCAACCTGGTGCGCGAGTCCGCGCGGGAGCTGGAGGAAATGTTTGCCCGCGACGCCGGAGAGCTCGGCGACCATGGCAAACCCGACGAATAAATCGCCGGACAGCATTGGAAGATGGCCACTGAGCACGCCGGCGGATTGCCTGCGCGGCGGATGCTGACTATCATTTTTCCTCCACTTTCGTTCCGAGGATCGCCGCCATCGAATACACCACGGTACAAATCATTCATCTGCTGTGCGCGATACTGTTCATCGGCGTGGTGTTTTTCGAGATCGTGATCCTGGAAGGCATCCGCCAGCGTGTGCCGCCGGCGACGATGCACAGCGTGGAGACCGCCATGGTCGCGCGCGCCAAGGGCATTATGCCGTGGGTGGTGGGCTTATTGTTCCTGAGCGGCATCTTCCTCGCTTACCACCACTTCCGGGCGGTGGCTTCTCCCTTCGCTTCCTCATTCCACACGCTGCTGGCGATCAAGATCGTGCTCGCCTTCAGTGTGCTGGCGCATTTCATTTCCGCGATCCGCGCCAGCATGACCGGCTGCATGGACACCCGGCGTTTCAAGCTCATCCATTACAGTATCGCGGTGCACATGGTCCTCATCGTGATACTGGCGAAGCTGATGTTCGTGGTGCGCTGGTAGGCCGTATGCAATCGCGGCATGGTCGAGTCTCACCGGTGATGTGTCTGGATGAGCGTGTACCCTGGCATCTACCCCGGCAGGCGTAATCTGCGCCTGCTCACCCTGGCTGCGTTGACCTGGTTCATCGCCGCGCCAGCGTGCTGTGCGAACGCCGTTGTAAGCATTCCCGCGCCGCCACCCACACCCCCCTCTCCCGCGCCGGCAGCGCTACCGTCGCGCGTCGCCGAAGCCGTGAAGCCTGCCCTTGGCGACAGGTCGGTGTCGAGCGCGGGCGTCGTCAACCTCGCTGCGATTCCCACGAAAACCGACACCCAGCCGGTGCGCGTGGTCGTCCCGGAGGGTGTCGATGGCATCTACTGGCTCGATATGAAGATCCCGGTGGCCAATACCTACCGCTTTCAGGGTTACTTTGCCCCCCATTATCCCTGGGTGGCCAACGGGGTGACGGTGGCAGCGCACAGTTACCCATCGAATATCTGGATCGACGTCAAGGACCCGGTGAGCGCTCAAGTGGTATCGCGCCAGCGCCCCTTCACCCTCAGCCACGCCGGTTACTACCCGGTGACGTATCAGGTGAACAGGGCGCTGAAGGGCGGTGAAAATTTGCCATTGCGCGCCCAACTCTACGGCTGGGGCGGCTCATCAAACTACTGTGAGGATTTCGGCGACGGCGATGGCTATATCAGCGTGCGCAACTGCGCCAGCGAATACCCGGACAATTCGATGGATCGCGGCCTCAGCGTCTGGACGTTTTTCGGCGGCCATGTTCCCGGTGGGACAGCATCCAACGAAAATGGCGAACGCGTCGCTGAATCGCTGCTCAGCGTCGCAGCGCGTCACTGGAATTCCATCGATCACGGCGCCGGTATCACGCTCTCCGGCACCTCCTACGGTGGCACCGGCGGCATCCTGCTGTCGATGTCCATCCCGCGGCTGCAACGGAAGATCAGCGTGGTACAGGCGAACGTCCCGTACACACTGTTCCTGGAGACCTACTACCGCAGGAATCCTCAGATGATGATCTCGTGGCGGGGCGTTAACGTGGACGAGGTCGACTTTCGCAAGGTCGCGCCGACCGGGTTGATCGACCATATCTTCTACCGCGTGCACGGCGGGTATCAGGATGATGACGCCAACAACACCGCGTTCTATCAACTCTGCAATCATTACAAAATCGCCTGCCTCGGCACCTGGCATGGCGGTGGTCATGAGATCGACGAGGCGGGAGTGCGCATTCCCTCCGAGCTCTACCCGGGCGACCCGAACATGCAGGCCCGGCTCGACACCGTGCTGCCGGTTTTCACCAATTCAACCGGCAATTCACCGCTGGATGCACGGCGTGGCCACTACAACCTCGGTTTGTCCTGGAACACGCGGGGTATCGAAGACGAGAAGGGCAAGCTTGTGGTGCCGCTCAGATACAAAGCGTTCAAGCATTTCTCGTCCGCATCCGACAAACCCATGCCGGATATGCCGGATGCCATCACTGTCTCGGTCACGCTCCGGCGGGCACAGGCGTTTGCCCTCGTACCCGGTGCGCGATACCACTGGCGGTTCGGCGAAACGCAGGCGGGTGTGGTACAGGCGCATCCGCACAAACCTGAAGTGACGATCGACGGCCTCCGTATTGTCAGCAGCGACCGGCGCTACACCCGGCTCGTGCTTACCCCCTTCCAGGGAGCGTCGTTGCCGTAGGCACTTGGCATCCCCACCCGGCCCGCGCTCACACCCGCGCTCCGGTCCGTGGACCTGCAGGCTAGTGCGTACGCGCCCCCGTCTCCACTTGTTGACACAGAAATCCTGCACTACCTTGAATATGGCGGTGGCGGCAAGTTGGAGCGGATAAACGGCGATGCGATGGATCGCGACCTGTTCGATCACCCGTTGCGCACTGCCTGGTATCAAATACTTGCTGTGAACAGGGGCAAGTCATGGATGTCCGACGGCTGGAAGATTTCCTCGTGCAGGGAACCCGGGATCACCCGGACCGGGTGGCGGTCACGGATCCCGCACGCGGGGTTGTAAGTTACTCGCGGTTGCAGGCGCTATCGCAGTCCCTGGCGGTGCATCTGCATCGCGCGGGCGTCGCGCGCAACGATCGGGTCGGCATCTGCCTGCCGAAATCCATCGCCTCGGTCGCCGCGATCTTTGCCACACTGTCCAGCCGCGCCTGCTACGTGCCCGTGGATGCTGGTGGACCCATCGCGCGCAGTGCATTCATCTTTGCCGACTGCACAGTCAAAGTCCTGCTGGTGCACGCGCCGCTGGAGGCGGCCCTCACACAGGCACTTGCCGCCGAGAATGCCTATGTGGTGTCGCGGACTGCGCTGGCCCCGGAAGACTGCGCGGGAACGGCGCTGGTGCTGCTGGCGTTCAGCCCGGCCACTGCGCAGGGTGCTGCCATCGAAGAGGATCTCGCCTACATCCTCTACACCTCCGGTTCGACAGGCAAACCCAAGGGCGTCATGCACAGCCACGCCACCGCGCTCAGCTTCATCAACTGGTGCTCGACGGAATTCAAACCCACCGCGGACGACGTATTTTCCTCGCACGCCCCTTTTCACTTCGATCTGTCCATTCTCGATCTCTACGTGCCGCTGAAGCACGGCGCCTCCGTGGTGCTGATCGGTGAAGCCGAGGGCAAGCAGCCGCTGCTGCTAGCCCAGTTGATCGATCAACACCGGATCAGCATCTGGTATTCCACGCCGTCGATCCTGCGCCTGCTCATGGAATTCGGCAGTATCGGCGAGCACGACTTTTCACCACTGCGGCTGGTGTTGTACGCCGGCGAGGTATTCCCGCTGAAGTACCTCAGGAATCTCGTCGAGCTATTGCCCCGGCCGCGGTACTACAACCTGTACGGCCCCACTGAAACCAACGTCTGCACGTATCGTCGCATTCCATCGCCACTGCCTGCCGATGACACGCTGCCGCAGCAGATCGGCAGCGTCTGTTCCGGCGATAGCGCGCGGGTGGTCGACGAAGCCGGCAGCGATGTCGCCGCTGGCGAGGAGGGCGAGTTGTGGATTGCCGGCGGTTCCGTGCACCTCGGCTACTGGAACCTGCCCGAGCGCAACGCGCTGGCGTTCGCCGTGGATGATGCGGGGCACCGCTGGTATAGAACGGGCGATCTGGTGATAGACCGGGGCGAGGGTGACCTGTTGTTCATCGGTCGACGCGACCGCATGGTCAAGCGTCGCGGCTTCCGCGTGGAGCTTGGCGAAATCGAGAGCGTGCTGTACACCCATCCGAACATCACGGAGGCTGCTGTGGTGGCCAGGCCGGATGCGGAGAACGGTGTGCAACTGCTGGCTTTCATCCAGTGGCAGGGGGAAGGCAGACCTTCACTCCTGCAATTGAAGCGTTTTTCGGCGGAGCACCTGCTCAGCTATATGGCGCCGGACCGGTTCATCACACTGGAGCAGTTGCCCAAAACCTCCACCGATAAAATCGATTACCAGCGGCTCAAGGAGATGGGCTGATGGATTTTTCGCTCTCCGAGGAACAACGTATTCTGCGCGACAGCATCGTGCAGTTCGCCCGTGCCGAGCTCAATCACGACATCGCGCAGCGGGATCGCGAACATCGGTTCGACCGACAGTTATGGCAACAATGCGCCGCAATGGGGCTGTTGGGACTGCCGGTGGACGAACGATACGGCGGCAGTGGCGCCGATCCCGTGACCACCGCCGTCGCGCTTGAAGCGCTCGGCTATGGCTGCCATGACGGCGGGCTCAGCTTTTCCATTTGCGCCCACCTGCTGGCCTGCGTGATCCCGATCTGGAAGCACGGCACCGAGCAACAGAAGCGAGAGTTTCTGCCAGGGTTGTGTGACGGGCGCTGGATTGCGGTCAACGCGATGACCGAGACCGAAACCGGTTCCGATTCGTTTGCCATGCGCACCCGTGCCACAGCGGTGCAGGATGGCTGGTCGATCAGCGGCAGCAAGACCTTCTGTTCCAACGGCCCGGTGGCCGATGTCGCGGTGGTCTACGCCGCGACAGATCCCGACAAAGGATTCCACGGCGGCGTCACCGTGTTCCTGGTCACGCGCGACAGCGAAGGCTTCGCGCCCGGGCAGCGCTTCGAAAAAATGGGACTGCGCACCTCCCCCATTAGCGAACTGGTGTTCGACAACGTGTTCGTGCCGCACGACCGCGTGCTCGGCACCGTGGGCGGTGGCGGACCAATTTTCACCGAGTCCATGGACTGGGAGCGCGCCCTGCTGGTGGCCTGTCATGTAGGCACCATGCAGCGGCTGATGGAAACGGCGATCGAACACGCGCGCACGCGCCGGCAGTATGGCCAGATCATCGGCAAGTTCCAGGCGGTCTCCCACCGTATTGCCGACATCAAGGTGCGCGTGGACGCAGCGCGCCTGCTCACCTACCAGGCCGCATCACAGCTCGGTAGCGCCTGGAGCGCCGGCCGGGATGCGGCAATCGCCAAGCTGTTCGCCAGCGAGGCATTGATCCAGACCGCGCACGATGTGGTACAGGTGCTGGGCGGATACGGCTTCATGGCGGAATACCAGGTCGAACGCGCGGTGCGGGACGCCACCGCCAGCACCATTTATTCGGGAACGTCGGAGATACAACGCAACATCATTGCCCGCTGGCTCGGGTTGTGAAGCGGCATGACTGCGAATCGTGAGGTATACAAGACTATGGAATCGTTGGCTGAACCCCAGGTGCATTACGACCGGATTACGGACGCGTGGCAATACCTGCTCGGACAGGATTTTCACTATGGCTACTTCACCGGCCCGGACGAGTCGCTGGAAGCCGCCACCCGGCAGCTCTCCGAACTGATGGCGGAAAAAGGCCGGATCGGCCCGCACCTGTCCGTGCTCGACGTCGGCTGCGGTATCGGCACCCCCGCACGTCTGCTGGCCGGGCAGTACGGCTGCCGGGTGACTGGCATCTCCACCAGCGCCGTCGGTATCGGCCAGGCGACCCGTCAGGCGCGCGAATCCGGCTGTGCGGATCGCGTGTCCTTCATAGTTGCCGACGGCATGGCCAATGGCTTTCCCGATGCGTGCTTCGATCGCGTGTGGGTGCTGGAGTCGTCGCACCTGATGCCGGACAAGCAGGCATTGTTCTCGGAGTGCGCCCGCGTGTTGTGCCCCGGGGGGGTGCTGGTGCTGTGCGACATCATGCTCCGCCGTCACCTGGATGCGTCGGAAGTCAGGGCCAGGTCGCGGGATTTCCTGCACCTGCACTATGCATTCGGCCACGCCAAACTGGAATTGCTGGAAAGTTATCAATGCCTGATCGGGCGTGCCGGTTTGGATGTGCTGGAAGCGCTCGATATCAGTGACGCGGCGTTTCTTACCCTCGCGCACTGGCAGCAAAGGCTCGAGGCGAATGTCGAGGCGGTGCGTGAGCTGATCGGTACCGAGGGCGTGGAGCACTTCCGGGCCTCCTGCGAGATTCTGCCCACGCTCTGGAACGCTGGCATCTTTGGATATGGCCTGGTTGCCGCGGTGAAGCACTAGGTCGCATGGCTCGGGAACAACAACAGAGCTTGGTCGATCCCGATAACCGCACGGTCAGCAGCCGTGTGTTCACGGATCCACACATTTTTGCGCGCGAACAGAAGAACCTCTTCGCGCGCGCCTGGCTGTACATTGGACACCGCAGCCAGTTCAAGCACCCCGGCGATTTTGTCCAATCCTCAGCGGGCACCACACCGCTTCTGCTGTGCCTGAATGAGGACGGCAATTTTTCCGCGATCGCCAACGTCTGTACGCATCGCGGCGGCCGGCTGTGCCACGTCGAGCAGGGCAATGCCGCTAAATTCGTCTGTCCTTACCACAATTGGACGTTCAGCAACCGGGGCGACCTCATCGGTGTGCCGCGCCAGGCTTCGGCGGGCTTCGACAAGTCGCGCTGGAATCTCTGGCAGGCCGCGCGGGTCGCCACCTACCGGGATCTGGTCTTCTGCAATTTCTCCGCGGATGGCCCCTCGCTGCATGAATATCTGGGTGATGCGAAGTGGTATCTGGATCTGTTGCTGCAGAGCAGCCCCGCGGGTACGGAAGTGTCGCCGGGAACACACCGCAGCATCGTGCGCTGCAACTGGAAGATACCCGCCGAACAGTTCGGTTCCGACAACTGGCATTTCCAGGGTGTGCACGCGAGCATGCGGAAACTCGGGCACGGCAATGAAGATCCAGGCCACGCGGAGAGTTTTCATGTCTGGACGGCAGAGGGTCACATGGTCATCTGCATTGCCCCCAGGATCGAGGTGCCGAGCTTGCACTCGTTCTACCTGGATGAACTCGTCAACCAGGGGCGCTTGCAGCCGCAGGCGCGACGCCTGCTGCGCAGCTCCATTGTGGTGACCATCTTCCCGAATCTCTCATTCGTGTATTTTCCGGGCATGAGCAGCATCCGGGTCTGGCATCCGCGCGCCGCGGATCGCACGGAATTGTGGTCCTGGGCGCTCTACAACCGCGATGCGCCGGATACCCTGAAGGATTCGATCAGGACACAGGTCACGCGGTCGTTCTCCCCGACCGGAATGCTGGAACAGGATGACCTGGAAGTCTGGTCGCGCCTGGCGAGCAACCTGCAATCCATGCCCGACAGCTTCCGGCTCTGCTATGAATTCGGTTCGCAGGAGTTGCGTGCACCGAGGCCTTTTCCCGGGATGACCACCTCCCTGCAGTCGGACACGCCGGCATTTGCGTTTTATCGGCGCTGGGCCGAGTACCTGGAGCACGCCGACCCATCCGATGACGCGACGTGCGGGCGGGGGGGAGAGCTGCTGTGAAGATCGACCAACTGCTGTTTCACGAGGCGTACCTCCTCGATAGCGGCGACTGGCGGAACTGGCTGGCGCTGCTGGCCGACGATGTGCGCTACTGGGCGCCGGTCCGGGCCGAACTGCCCAGGCAGCAGGAGCAGGAGACCGAACGCAGCCGGTTGCCGATCTTCGACGAAACGAAAGACAGCCTGACCCTGCGCGTCAACCGCCTGGAGAGCGGTTATGCCTGGGTTGAGATTCCGCCGACCCGTACGCGCCGACTCATTACCAACATCGCGGATACACGCAGCACCGGTGGGCTCGTTAACGTGCGTTCCAACTTTCTCGTGTTCAGAAGCCGCAGTGTCGCCGAGGAGTGGCTGATCGTCGGCAGCCGCGAGGACATCTGGTCTGATCACGATGGCTGGCAGCTGAAAGAGCGCAAAATCATGCTCGACCAGTGCGCGCTCGAAAATCTTTCCGTGCTGCTATGACTACCGGAATGCCTGAAGCCAATGACGGGAAGAGGGAATCTCTGATGCAAACCTCCGGCAACACACTGCCAACGCTGCAAGCCGATACGGTATTCATGCACGCACCAGCGTTTTTCGATTTCCGCAACCGGCGCGACATTTACTTTCCATTCCTCGGCACCAGTGGCGATGTGCCCATCACACCCCTGTACGAATACTTCCCGGTGGGCTTCAAGACCCTGCAGCGCTTTCTCGGGGAGCAGGGTTACGACATGAAGATCATCAACCTCAGCAGCGTGTTGCTGCGGTTTCCAGGCACCAGCGTCGACACCCTGCTGCATGCGCTGGACACGCCGTTGATCGGCATCGACCTGCACTGGATGGTGCATGTGCAGGGCAGTCTCGCGCTGGCGCAGAAAATCCATGCCGTGCGGCCGGACATCAAGGTGATTTTTGGCGGGATTTCCTCGACTTACTACGCGGCTGAGCTGATCACCTACCCGTACGTGGACTTCGTCATGCGCGGCTATGACACCCACGCTCCCATGTTGTCCCTGCTGCGTGCGTTGCGCCAGGGTGGCAGCCTCGCGGAAGTGCCCAATTTGTGGTGGAAGAACGCAAACGGCGAGTCGCAGGAAAATGCGTTCTCGCACAAGCCGGTCAGTTATGCCTGCGGGATAGACTGGTCGCAGCAGCCGAGAGAAGCCCAGGACAGCGCGACGTTACCCATTCTGGAAATACTCTCCACGCAAAATGCCGGTTGTGCCTACAACTGTGGCTGGTGCGGCGGCTCGCGCGAGGCATTCCGCCGGGTGTTCCAGCGCCACCGGACCATGGCACGCAAACCGCTGGCGGAGATCGCCTATGAATTCCAGACCATGCGCCAGCTGCCCAATGTCGACAAATACCACTTCTATTCCGTCGGTTCCTACAACGAATCCCCGCCTGCGATGCGCCGCTTCCTCGACCAGATCGGTGAGACCAACCTGAAATCGGTGAGTTACGAGCAGTTCTACCTTCCCAGTGACGATGTTCTCAAGCACATGGCGGCAACCAACCGGCGCACCATCATCACGCTGTCGCCGGAGAGTCACGATCCGGTGATTGCGAAGCTCGCCGGCCGTGGTGTGTACTCCAATGCGGAGATGGAGGCGTGGATCGAACGCGCGCTCGACTACGGTATCTTTCACATCGATATCTGGTACTTCATCGGCATGCCGCAACAGGGGCCTGCGTCGGTGCAGGAGACAGTCGATTACTGCGTCCATCTGCTGGAGAAGTTCAGGGGCCGCAACGTCAATCCGATGATCTGCCCGATGATTCCCTTCCTCGATCCGGCCTCGACCTTTTTTGAGTACCCGCGCGATCACGGCTACCGTGTGTTTTTCCGCACTGCCGAGGAACACCGGCGCGGCATGGAGTGCGCCTCGCTGCTCAATCGCATCAACTACGAGACGCGCTGGCTGTCCCGCCAGCAACTGGTTGATATCGGTTTTCGCGCGGTACGCAGCCTGATGGAAGCCAAAGGGAGTCTCGCGGCGCTGCCGCGGTCGATCGTCGCGGACTACAACGCCAGGATCGACGACGCACTGCGGTTCATCCCGGTGGTGCACGAGGCAGACAATATCGCCAATCCCGTCGAGCGTGCGCGTGAGCTCGACCGGCTGGGCGACGACATACTCACGCGCAACCATGCCGTCCTGTTCAACGGCGTGATGAACCAGGCATTTCCCCTGAATCGCGGCATCGGCGGCCGGTGGTTTGACGAGATGGGCTGGGATCCGTCCATTCTTCAGGCGGCGGTCGAACCCGCCTGGCCGCGGCAGGCATAGCCATGGGACTGGACACGCTCACAATGGCGCGCGACACCCGCGAACAGGCCGTGCCCAAAGCCGGAATCGGCGTGCTGCAGCTGGCGTTCATCGCCGTGCAGCTGGTGCTGGTGTTGCTGCTGCTGCGACAGTACCAGATCGAGAACACCGGTTTTCGCGTGCTGGCGCAGTTTGCGTTTGCCGGATTCTTCGTGCACGCATTGCTGCCGCTCGCGTACCGGCTGCCATTTTTCGCGCTGTTGAGCCTGGTGGGAACAGGCCTGTTGATGGGCGCCGCCAATCTCGGCTGGATGCTGCTGATTGGCATTACCCTGGTCGGGTTGTGTCATCTGCCTGTTCCGTTCGCGGTTCGCGCCGTGTTGTTGGTGCTGCTCACAGCGATACTCGCGCTGCAACGCGCCGGTGTGCTGCCCGTGCCCTGGAGCGAGGCGATCTGGCCCATCATCGGCTCGATGTTCATGTTCCGCCTGATCGTGTATTTCTACGATTTGCGGCACGGCAAGGTGCAGCCCTCGACGGCCCGCACGCTGGCGTACTTCTATATGTTGCCGAATGCAAGTTTCCCGTTGTTTCCCGTGGTGGATTACCAGGCGTTCAGCCGGAATTACTACGATGCGGATGCTTACCGCATCTACCAGACCGGTGTCGACTGGATGGTGCGCGGCATCCTGCACCTGGTCCTGTATCGCCTGGTGTACTACCACATGATCCTCGCGCCGTCGGAGGTCACTTCGCCGGCGCTCTTTTTCCAGTACCTGGTTTCCAACTTCATGATTTATCTCAAGGTTTCCGGGTTGTTTCACCTCGTCGTCGGCATGCTGTACCTGTTTGGCTTCCGTCTGCCCGAGACGCACCACAAATACCTGCTGGCCGCCGGATTTTCGGATGTCTGGCGCCGCATCAATATTTACTGGAAGGACTTCATGCAGAAGATCTTCTACTACCCGGCCCTGTTCAAGTTCAAGCGGTACGGAACCACGACAGCGATCGTCCTCGCCACGATGTGGGTCTTCCTGATGACATGGTTCCTGCATGCCTACCAGTGGTTCTGGATTCGAGGCACCTCGCTGTTCCTGCTGCAGGACATACTTTTCTGGGCGATCCTGGGCGTGCTGGTGATCGCCAACTCGCTCCACGAGATGAAGCACAATCGCAAGCTGTCATTGTCAACGCCGAAATTCAGCTGGAAAACCGTCGGCAGCATGACCCTGAAGAGCTTCGCCACTTTCTGGACCGTCTGCCTGCTGTGGTCACTGTGGACGGTGGAGAATTTTGGCGACTGGTTGACGCTGTGGCAGCCGCTCGTTGCTGGCGAGTACGGCTGGGACACGCTGCTGTGGCCGGCTGTTTCGTTGGCCGTGATGTTTATCGGCAATCTGCCCGCCCGCAAGGCCGGCGCTGGCGACGCGAAAGCATTCTTCGACTGGCAGTGGATACGGGAGCGCGCAGCCACCCTGATGGTGATCGTGGCGATGGGCGCGCTGAGTTACGAGCCGGTGTTTTCGCAGCTCGGCCCGCGGTTTTCCACCCTGATCCATTCGCTGCGGGAAAACGGGCTGAGCAGGCTCGATGCGGCTCGGCTTGAGCGCGGCTATTACGAGGGACTGACCGACGTCAACCGCTTCAACTCCCAACTCTGGGAGACTTACGCCAAACGGCCCAGGGACTGGCTCGACAACCAGGGCGGTGGACTCAAACGGTTCGTCAGCGGGTTTGCGCAGACCGAGATGATTCCCGCCTTCGTCTACAACACGTCCTACGGGACCATCACTACCAACAGTTTTGGCCTGCGCGATCGCGCCTATACAGAGTCGCCCGCGCCAGGAGTTCGTCGGGCGGCGTTGCTCGGTTCATCGACGCTCATGGGTTGGGGTGTTCCGGACGACGCAACGTTTGAATCACTGCTGGAAGCGCGGCTCAACCGCGAGTTCGCGCACGGTTCGACCGCACAGTTCGAGCTGCTCAACTTCGGGGTGCAGGGCTACCAGCCCCCGCAACAGCTGGTAAATTTCGACCGTGCACTCAAACTGCATCCAACCACCATCATGTACTTTGCCAACGGCCGCGAAATCACGCGTTCAGTCGATTATCTGGCGGAGGTCGTCGGCAAGGGGATTGACGTTCCCTACGCACCCCTGCGTGAGATCATCTCGCGCGCAGGAGTTGCATCCGGGATGTCCCAGGCAGAAGCGAATCGTCGGCTGACCCCGTTTGGCAAGGATATTCTGCAGTATGTCTACACCTACATCGCCAATGGCGCGCGCGAGCGGAATATCCAGCCGGTGTGGGTCTTCCTGCCGCAGATGGAGCGCGGCGACTGGCAGGATGAAACGGAGAGTTTTGTCCGCATTGCCGAGGACGCCGGATTCGTGATCCTGCGACTCGACGATGTCTTCGAGCACGTCGATCTGGCGCAGATCTGGCTCGCGGACTGGGATCTGCATCCCAACCAGCGCGGGCACCAGTTGATCGCTGACGCATTGTTCGAGCAACTGCGGGACGATCCGGCGCGTTTCTTCCCGCCGCAGCTGCCCGCTGACAACCCCTGAACCTTTTTCCAGCCTACCGGAGTAACAACTGTGAGTGAATCAACCAAGCAATGTATCAAGGATTTTATCCTGACCAGCTTTCTGCCCGGGGAAGACCCCGCCGCCCTCACGGACGACTACCCGTTGATCTCGGGAGGAATCCTCGATTCCATCGCCACGCTGAAATTGATCATGTTTCTTGAGGACACCTTCGGCATTGCGGTGCAGGCGCACGAAGCGGACAAGGAGCACCTGGACAGCCTGAACATGATCGCCCACCTGGTGGAATCCAAGCGGGCGGCGTAACCGGTACTCGAGGACTCCCACGCTCGCTCAGTGGGAGACCCCCTTCGGCGCCTTCCGGTCCATGAAGCCGAACATGTAACCGGCGACGCGGCGCTTCTGGATTTCCTCCGTGCCCTCGGTGATGCGGTAGCGGCGGTGGTGGCGGTAGATGTGTTCAAA
>CAYWWD010000017.1:0-50398 GCA_964461965.1 uncultured Halioglobus sp.
TGCACGTCTCGGCCAAGGACAAGGCGACCGGCAAGGAGCAATCCATACGCATCACGGCGTCAGGCGGCCTCAGTGACAAGGACATCGAGCGCATGATCGCCGATGCTGAAGCCAATGCCGAGAATGACGCCCGGTTCGAGGAACTGGTGGCCTCGCGCAACACCCTGGACGGTCTGGTTCACGCCGCCAGGAAGACGGTCGAGGACGCGGGGGAGCACGCCAGTGCCGAGGAAAAGGCGGCGATCGAAGCCGCCATCACCGAAGCGGAAGAGGCACTCAAGGCCGGCGACAAGGGCGCGATCGATGCGGCGGCGACCAAGCTGACCGAGGTGACTGGCACCGTGGCGCAGAAGATGTATGCTGCGCAGGCGTCCCAGGCGGACGCGGCGGCTAACGGGAGCGCCGAGGCCGGCTCCAGCGGCGGCGACGATGTGGTCGATGCGGAGTTCGAGGAAGTGAAGGACGACAAGAAGTAACTGCCGGCGCTTTGCGCCGGCGGGCCGGCCGGAGCCGACCCCTAACACGATCAGGACTGCGCGGGACATACGAGCCCGCGCCGTCATTTCCGGATGAGCTGTAAAAGCCTAAGAAACAACTATGCCAACGACGTCAAAACGCGACTACTACGAGGTTCTCGGTGTTAGCAAGGACGCCGACGAAAAGGAGATCAAGAAAGCGTATCGGCGGGAGGCGATGAAGCACCACCCAGATCGCAATCCTGATGATCCGGCCGCCGAGGGCAAGTTCAAAGAGGCGAGCGAAGCCTACGATGTGCTGATGGACGCCCGCAAACGCGCAGCGTACGACCAGTACGGCCACGCGGGCGTGGACCCCGGCATGGGTGGCGGCGGGTTCAGCGGCGGTAATTTCAGCGATATTTTCGGCGATGTGTTCGGCGATATCTTCGGCGGTGGCGGCCGCGGCCGCAGTGGACCCCGGCGCGGTTCGGACCTGCGCTACACGCTGGATATCTCGCTGGAAAATGCGGTCAAGGGCGCCACCGTCGAGATTCGCGTTCCCAGCCTCAGCGCCTGCGAGACCTGTGACGGCTCCGGCGCCAAGAAGGGCAGCAGCCCGACAACCTGCGGTACCTGCGGCGGGGCAGGACAGGTGCGCATGCAGCAGGGATTTTTCCAGGTGCAGCAGACGTGCCCTGCGTGTCGCGGCCGTGGCAAGACCATCACCGACCCCTGCGGTACATGCCGCGGACAGGGAAGGGTGGAAAAAACCAAGACGCTGTCGGTCAAGGTGCCGCCCGGCGTCGACACCGGTGACCGGATCCGCTTGTCCGGTGAGGGTGAGGCGGGCCCGGAGGGTGGCCCGCCGGGCGATCTGTTCGTGCAGATGTCGGTCCGGCAGCATCCGATCTTCGAGCGAGACGGCAAGGATCTGTTCTGCGAAGTGCCCATCACCTTCGCGGACGCCGCACTCGGCGGCGACTTGGATGTTCCCACGCTCGACGGCCGCGTCAAGCTGAAGATTCCGGCGGAGACACAAACCGGCAAATTGTTCCGGCTGCGTGGCAAGGGCGTCAAACCCGTGCGCGGCGGCAGCGTGGGCGACCTCCTGTGCCGCGTCGTGGTGGAGACGCCGGTAAAACTCAGCAAGGCGCAAAAGGCACTGCTGGAAGAGCTGCGCGATAGCCTGGGTGAAGGCGGTAAATCCCATTCACCCCGGCAGACGAGCTGGTTCGAGGGCGTGAAGAACTTTTTTGACGACATGAAACTATGACCACCCGAATCGGCATTACCGGCGCCGCCGGACGCATGGGCCGGACTCTGATCGAAGCCATCCAGCAGGTGGATGGACTGGCGCTTGCGGCAGCCATCGAGCAGCCGACGAGTACGCTGCTCGGTGCGGATTCCGGTGAGGTGGCCGGGCAGGGCAGGAACGGTATCGCAGTTGCAGGCACGCTGGCCGAGGTGATCGATCGCATCGACGTGCTGATCGACTTTTCCGTGCCCGCCGCCACCATGGGCAACCTTGAGTTGTGCGCTGAGCGCGGTGTGGCGCTGGTGATCGGTACCACCGGCTTTACGCCCGAACAACAGGGCGCGATCGAGCAGGCGGCGCGCCGCACGCCGGTCTGCAAGTCATCCAATTTCAGCACCGGCGTCAACCTGTGCTTCAAATTGCTCGACATGGCCGCGCGCGTGCTGGGCGATGAGGTCGACATCGAAGTCTACGAAGCCCACCACCGATACAAAGTCGATGCGCCATCTGGTACCGCGCTCAGTATGGGCAAGGTGGTGGCCGATGCACTGGGTCGCAACCTGGATGAGGTTGCGGTCTACGGGCGGCAGGGCCAGACCGGCGCCCGTGCGCGCGAGACGATCGGCTTTGCCACAGTGCGCGCCGGCGACATCGTTGGCGATCACACCGTCACGTTCGCAGCCGACGGCGAACGGGTGGAGATCACCCACAAGGCTTCCAGCCGCATGTCGTTTGCGCGCGGGGCAGTGCGCGCGGCGGATTGGCTGGTTGGGCAATCGCCCGGACTTTACGATATGCAGGACGTACTCGGACTCAAGTAGCAAGCACGACTGGTAGCCCGTAAGACCCGATGGAGTTTTGCGGGACCGTCGGCGGCCACGGATGGCCGGCGTCGAGCGCATATGGATGTACTCGTAGCGTGTCCCGCTAGACTCCATCGGGGCTTACGGGCGGGGCACATGAAAAACGGTTGTAATACAGAGACCAGACATGGCTAACCCAGCACCTGACTACATCGTCAACATCGACGCAACCAACGCTGCCGCGTTACTCATCGACGAATCGCATCAGCGCCCCGTGGTCGTGGACTTCTGGGCGGACTGGTGCGCGCCGTGCAAGGTGTTGATGCCGCTGCTGGAGAAGATCGCCACGGAATACCAGGGCGCCTTCCTGCTGGCCAAGGTCAATGCCGACCAGCAACCGGGCATCGCCCAACAGTTGGGCGTGCGCAACCTGCCCACCGTCATGGTGATCCAGGGTGGGCAACCGGTTGACGGCTTCGCCGGTGCACAACCGGAGTCGGTGGTGCGCAGGATGTTGGAGAAATACCTGCCCAAGCCCTGGGACGGATTGCTCAAGCGCGGCCTGGAGGCCATGGCCCAGGGTGATTTCAACGCAGCGCTGACGCCGCTGCGACAGGCCTGGACGGAATCGAAACAACGCTATGACATCACCCTCGCCTATGTGCAGGCGCTGCTCGAATGCCAGCGACTGGAGGAGGCCGAAGCCCTGCTGGACGGGGTGAAGACGGCGGACAGGGATGTCGACTACGAACAATTGCGCGCCCTGCTGGCGGCCCGGCAGGCAGCGTCGGTCTCTCCCGAGATCAAGGCGCTCGAGCAGCGCCTCGGTGCCAACACCGGTGATCTGGCGCTGCAGTATCAGTTGGCCGAAGCTTACGCTGAAGCCGGTCGCGCACGGGATGCGATGGCGCACCTGATAGACATCCTGCGCCAGGATCGGGATCACGCGGGCGGCGCCACCAAACGCAAACTGCTGGAGATGATCGCGTCATTGGGCAAGGGCGACCCGCTGGCGGTGGAATACCAGCGCAAACTCTACAGCCTGTTGTACTGAATCCCTCTGGTTCCGCAACCGCTGAATCGCCGTGTAAAACAGTTTTGGCGTTGATGCGGATCATCAGGCAAAATCCCAAGCTTCGCGCATGCACCTGCCAGAAACGCTGGCAGGCTGAACTAACTTTGCCGTAACGGGAGCACGACGATGAAACTGGGTTTTTTGCTGGGCTATTCAGGGAAGCAGGTTCACGTGCCGATGGAACTGATCCTGCAGGCGGAATCCATGGGTTACGATTCGGTCTGGACGGCGGAGGCCTATGGTAGCGATGCTGTAACCATGGCGTCCTGGGTGCTGGCCCGTACGACCAGAATTCGCGTAGGCACTGCCATCATGCAGATGCCGGCCCGTACACCCGCCATGTGTGCGATGACATCCATGACACTGCATCACCTGTCCGGCGGCCGGTTTATCGCCGGCCTCGGCGCCTCCGGTCCGCAGGTGGTCGAAGGCTGGCACGGTGTCCCCTACGGCAAGCCGGTTACCCGCACCAGGGAATACATCCAGATCATGCGCAAAATTATTGCGCGCGAAGGCCCGGTGGAGTTCGACGGGCAGATGTATCACCTGCCCAACAAGGGCGCAGGTACCTCCGGGCTCGGCAAGCCGTTGAAGTCGATTCTGGAAGCCTGCCCGGACCTGCCTATTTACACCGCGTCGATCACACCCGCGGGCTTGCAGTGCGCTGGTGAAGTGGCCGATGGCGTGTTCCCGGTCTGGATGGACCCAAACAAGTATTCCATTCTCGGCGATTCACTCGAGCAGGGCTTCGCGAAGGCGGGTAATGGCAAAAGCCTGAAGAACTTCGACGTTGCGCCTTTTGTCATGGTGGCCGCCAACGACGACCTCGCTGCGGCCTTCAATTCATTGCGCCCGTGGCTCGCGCTTTATATTGGCGGCATGGGCGCCAGGGACAAGAACTTTTACAACGATTACGCCACCCGCCTGGGCTATGGCGACGTGGCAAAGCGTATCCAGGACCTGTACCTCGCCGGCAAGAAATCCGAAGCAGAGGCGCTGGTGCCTGACCAGCTGCTCGACGAAGTGGCGCTCGTCGGCCCGCATGCGCGCATCGTCGAGCGACTATCTATCTGGAAGGAAGCCGGCAGGCGCGGCCAGGTGGGCACCATGCTGCTCAGCGTCACCAATCCAGTGATACTGGAGTTGTTCGCGCGGGAGCTGCTGTGACCGTGCCCGCGCTCGCAGTGTCTGTCGCGCGGGGATTGTCGTTCCTGTGACCACGCACGCGGGCGCGTTGTTCGAGCAGGATCTGCAGGCGCGCTTTGCCCGCGCTATTCTGGCAGGTTTCGAATCCTACTTTGCGCAATTCCAGGTCATCACCCGGGCCGCTCGGTCGCGCTTTGAAAATGCCGACTGGATGGGTATCCGCCATAGCTCCAATCAGCGTATTGATTTGTACAAAACCAGGATCAGGGAGGTTTACGAGACGGTCGAGCAGCTAGCGGGATCGCATCTGCATGACCTTGAGTTCTGGCGGGGAGCGAAACAGGCCTACGCAGGGCTGATCACCGGGCTCGACAATTTCGAGATCGCGGAAACGTTTTTCAACTCGGTGTATGGCGCGGTATTCAAACACCGCAAGATACGCGAAGACTATGTGTTTATCTTCTCCCCGCATGGCGACATGCCGCCGGTGGACAAAACTCACCCGGTGTACCGCACCTACCGGCTGGAAGGTTCGCTGGGCGAACTGCTGTACGCGCTGCTGCGGGATTACGCGTTTTCCATTCCGTATGAAGATATCGATCGGGACGTCACCAGCATCCGGGATGCGATCCGCGAGAATCTCGCGCCAGACGTCAACCTTGACGCTGGCGATGCACAGTTCCAGGTGCTCGAACACCACTTCTTCCGCAACAAGGGCGCGTACATTGTTGGCCGTATCATGGCCGGCGGGCAGTCCATGCCGATTGTCCTTCCTGTGCTGCACAATGAAGCGGGTGCGGTATACGTCGATACGATTCTGTTTGGCTCGGATATGGTCAGCGTACTGTTCAGTTTCACCCGGTCATATTTCCTGGTGGATGCCGAGGTGCCCGCGCAATGCGTGCTGTTCCTGCAGCAACTCATGCCGGCCAAGCCCATCTCCGAGATCTACAGTTCGATGGGGCACAACAAACACGGCAAAACCTATTATTACCGCTGCGCCTATCGGCACATGCAACGCACCAGCGACCAGTTCAGTATCGCGCCGGGCATCAAAGGCATGGTGATGACGGTCTTCACGCTGCCGTCCTACGACTTCGTATTCAAGGTTATCAAGGACAGATTTACGCCCCCGAAGGATATGACGCGTGAGCAGGTGAAGGCCAAGTACACGCTGGTGAAGCGCTGGGATCGCGCGGGACGTATGGCCGACACCCAGGAATTCACCAATCTGGCCTTTGCGCGCGAACGCTTTTCCGACGAGCTGATAGAAGAGTTGCGCAATGTTGCGCCCTCCCTGATTGAAGAGCACGGCAAGGCTCTGGTGATAAAACATGTGTATGTCGAGCGCCGCATGACACCACTGAACCTCTACCTGCGCAATGCGACGGATGAACAGGTGGCGGCGGTGATGGACGAGTACGGCAACGCCATCAAGCAGCTCGCGGCGGCTAATATTTTTCCGGGCGACATGCTGCTCAAGAACTTCGGTGTAACCCGTCACGGCCGTGTGGTGTTCTACGACTACGATGAAATCGTCCCGCTGACCGAATGCAATTTTCGCACTATCCCCAAGCCGCGCACCGAAGCGGAGGAAATGTCCAGCAAACCCTGGTACACCGTTGGCCCCAACGATATCTTCCCCGAGGAGTTTGCGTTGTTCTTTTCCGGTAATCAAAGGGCGCGCGGGGTGTTCGATACGCTGCACAGTGATATTTACGAGGCGTCGTTCTGGCAGGGTCTGCAGGACAAGATTCATGCTGGCTATCTGGAGGAGTTTTTTCCTTACCGACGTGAGCTCCGGTTCAACCGGCATCGCAAACCCGGTACCGGGCGTCCCTGATGTCCTCTCTATACCTGATACGCCACGGCCAGGCGTCGTTCGGCGCACAGAATTATGACGAGTTGTCGGCCCTGGGACGCAGCCAGGCGAGTGTAGTGGGTGAGTATCTGCGCGATTGCAACGTCCAGTTCGATGCGGTCTACAGTGGAAATTTATCGCGCCAGCGCGACACTGCCTCCCTGGCGATGGCCTGCCAGCGCGTCTCTGTGCCGCACCACATCGACCCGCGCTTCAATGAAATCCGGAATGACGAACAATTGAAATACCTGCTGCCGGAGGTGATTGCGCGCGACCCGGTGGTGCGCAAGTTAGTCGAGAATGGGCTGGCCGCCAGCAAGGACTACCAGAAAGTTATCGCGGCGGTATTCAATTACTGGGTGAGCCCCGAGTGCAAGGATTCGCGCATCCAGAGTTGGACGGAATTTTCGACAGGTACCCGGCAGGCCGTGGCGGAAATCGTGCGTACTCAGGGCAGCGGCAAAACCATTGGCGTATTTACCTCCGGCGGCACGTTGGCAACCATCGTCGCGCAGGTGCTCGGGTTGGGTGGTGAGCAGACCTACCAGTTCTATGAGCCAGTTTTCAATTGCTCCATTACGCAGCTGTTCTACAGCAATACCAGGATCTCCCTCTCGTATTTCAACGACAGCTCTTACCTCAGGGTGCTGGGGCAGCAGCGAGGTGAGAATCTTGTAACGTACCGCTGATGCGTGTCAGTCAGCCCGGGTGCAGTCGTAGCAGGGATTCCTGTGCCGCCGATGCAACCAACACTCCCTCGCGGGTATAGAAGCTGCCTCGGCTGAAGCCGCGCGCACCGGCGGTTGTGGGGCTGTCCAGGCAATACAGCAGGTACTCATCCGCCCTGAATGGGCGATGGAACCACAGCGCATGATCCAGGCTGGCAAACTGCAGGTCCTTGCTTCGACCGGTGTAGGGGTGCGGCAGCAGGGCGGCACCGAGCAGGCCAAAATCCGATATGAACGCGAGCATGGTCTGGTGCCTGCGCAGATCATCTCCCATATCCCCTCGTGCACGAAACCATATCTCCTGTCGCGGCTCGCACGGTTGAGGGTCCAGGTAGTCACGCGTACGCACTGGCCGGCGCTCGATAGGGAGCACTTCGGGGCGGTCAAATTTGTCTGGGTGTTCCTGCGCCAAACGGGTTGAGCGCTCAAAATCCGATTCCAGTTCTTCAGGCGGTGGTACCTTCGCCATATCAAACTGGTGTGACAGTCCGGTTTCCTCGACGTGGAAGGAAACGGACGAACTAAAAATGGCGACGCCATCCTGTCGCGCAACGACGTTTCTCGTGGTAAAGCTTTTCCCGTCGCGAATCGGATCGACCTCGTAAATGATCTGCTTGGTCGGGTTGCCGGGGCGGAGGAAGTACGCGTGCAGCGAATGCACCGTTCGGGTTGTGTCCACGGTTTGTATGGCGGCATTCAGGGCTTGGGCCAATACCTGGCCGCCAAATACACGCGCAGGTCGCTTCGGGCTGTTGCCGCTGAACAGGTATTTGTCGAGCCGATCCACTTCAAGCAGTTTGAGCAGTTTTTCCAGATCCCTGGCCATGCAAATCTCCCGAGGATTAGCCAATCAGCTTCTCATTGTCCGCACTCGCGCTCAGGCGGCAAGGTCCAGGTCGACATCCAGCCACTTGCGGGAGCGAAAGCGTCGCAGGAGGAGTACTGCTTTGATGCTGTAATCCAGGATCATGACGCCGAAAACCCAGTACACGGAAAATCCGAACCACACGAACATCCCGGCTGGTATAAGCCGCCCCAGGATGATGCCGCAGAAAGTAGCGATCAGCGGGAACCGTGTGTCGCCAGCGCCACGCAAGGCGCCGCCCAATGTGAATTCGAAGGCCATGAGCGGTTGCGCCAGGGCGATCATGTACATAAACACCACGGTCAGGCGGACGACTTCAGGGTCGTCGATCATAAAGCGGGCCAGATCCTCCGCGCTCCAGACCAGCAGGACGGAGAGCAGCACCATGGCCGCCAGGGCCATGCGTAGCGAGCGCGACACGGATTGCACGGCCAGCTCCGCGTGCCCTGCACCCAGTTGCTGGCCGACAAGGGTAGCAGTGGCGATGCCGAACCCAAATCCGATTACTATCGAGAAAGCAACCAGCGTAATTCCGATGCCGTAAGCCGCGTACGCGACCGTGCCGTAGTGGGCAATAATCGCGAAAAACGCCAGAAAGGCGATCTGCACGATGCCCTGTTCCAGCACGGAGGGGGCGCCGATGGTGATGAGCTGCCGTGCCAGGCCCCAGTGGATCGCCGTATTTCGCGTGCGTTTCAGTTTGAACTTCCCACGCCACCAGGCGAGGGCAAAGAAGATGGTGACGATCGCAGCACCAAAGCTGCCGCCGAGAGCCACGCCCGCGACACCGAGTTGGGGAAATGGACCTATCCCGAAGGCCAACAGGTAGGCGCATGACACATTCAGGATGGTGCTGGCTATCAGGTACCACAGTGGCGTAAGCATATCGCCGGTCGCCCGCAGTGCGGTGCCCAGCATCATGCTGATGGCGGTAAAGATATTGAAGATGCCGAGCCAGAAAATGAACGAGGCGGCAAGCGCGGTAGTTTGTGCGTCAAGACCGAACAACCCGGCAATGGCGTACGGCACGACGAGGATTGGCACACTGAGAATACCCGCGAGTGCGACCGAAATAACGATGGACATCCAACAGACCAGCTCCGCATGTTCGATCTGCCGTGCGCCCCAACTGCGAGCGATCAAGGCTGTCGTCGCAACGGATACACCCATGAGAACTGCCTGCACCAGGAAAAAGATCCGGTGTCCGGTTGTGACCGCTGCCACCGGGCTCGTACCCAACTGGGCCACGATCTTGATATGCAGGAAACCCACGGTGGTGAAGAGCAGATTGGAGATGATCGTTGGCCACGCCAGGCGCCAGACGCTTCTGCTCGTGGAAGAGGGTTTACTTGGTGTGGATGTGGGCAACGAAATTTCTCATTAACAGCGAGATGTGATTGTCTGCATCGGGCAGCGTCGGGCGGCTCATGCCATGTTCGCGCATTCCCGGTGCCGGAAGCAATCCACGGTGTGATCGTTGACCATGCCCGTGGCTTGCATGTGGGCGTAGAGAATCGTGGAGCCGACGAAAGTGAAGCTGCGCTGCTTCATGTCCTTGCTCAGTGCGTCGGAGATGGCACTCGTTGCCGGCACATCGCGAATTGACTTCCGGGCATTTTGTACCGGCGTGCCATTCACAAACGCCCAGATATAGTTGGAAAAGCTACCTTTTTCCCGCTGGACGTCCAAAAACGCACGTGCGTTCCTGCGCGTGCCGTATACCTTGAGTCGATTTCTAATGATACCGGTATCCTGCAGGAGCCGATCGAGTTTGGCGTCGGAGTAACGGGCAATCTTCTGCGCTTCAAAATTGTCAAAGAGTCGCCGGTAGTTTTCGCGCTTGCGCAGGATGGTGATCCACGACAACCCTGCCTGTGCACCCTCCAGGACGAGGAACTCGAAAAGCGTGGGGTCGTCGCGCACTGGCACGCCCCACTCCGTGTCGTGATAGGCAACATAAAGCGGGTCATCGCCACACCACGCGCAACGCTTTTTCATCGACAGGATCTCCAGATAGAAAGCAGTATGTCGATCACAGGCGCAGGTGTCCACCGTTTTGGCAGGCAGTTGGTTGCGTTGGTCAAGCTGTGCGACACTTACTGCCCCGTCTACTGGGGCATATCTAATGACCGATACGATTCTGTACACCCGACACGAATACGTAGCCCGTATCGTCCTCAATGATCCAAAACGACACAACGCACTCGGTTGTGAGCAATTAGAGGGTATTCGGGCGCGCTTGAAACAGATTGCGGATGAGGGCGAGGCACGCGTGCTGATTCTCACCGGTGCAGGCGACAAAACGTTCTGTGCTGGCGCATCCCTGCACGAATTGAGCGACGGCCGGATGGGCGATGATGCTTTCCAGAAAATGACTGAACAGGTCGCCAGCCTGGCAATTCCAACCATCTGTGCGCTGAACGGAAATGTGTTTGGAGGCGGCGTCGAACTTGCAGCAAGCTGCGATTTCCGGATCGGTATCTCCGGATGTCGGATGCGGGTGCCTGCAGCTGAACTTGGTATCTGTTATCCGTTGTCAGGCATTCTGCGTTTTAAGGAGTGCCTGGGGGTGGGTGCTACAAAACGGTTGCTGGTCGCTGCTGAGGAGTTTGATTCCGACGAAATGAAGCGCATCGGCTTTCTGGATCAACTTGTGGCGCCACATGCATTGGAAGAAACTGTACAAGAATTTGCGCAACGTGTTGCGGGGCTTGCACCGCTGGCGGTTCAGTCGATGAAACACCTTCTCAGGATGGCGGCGTCAGGTGGAGCAGATCCGAATTTCGCGCGAGTTCTATCGACCAAGTGTCTTGATTCAATAGATGCCAAGGAAGGTTTCGCGGCCAAGCGTGAAAAGCGGCAGCCCAGCTTTAAAGGGCATTAACCTGCTCAGATCCCATTCGCTAATGGGCCGTGGCAGTTGAGTTGGCGATCGATCACCATCCAGGGAAGCCCGAGGTTGTCCAGCCACCTGATCGCCGTGCTTTCAGTCTTGAACCGTGCCATGCTCACCGCGCTGAATGCTGTCTGGCAGTTGTCCGCAATAACGGCGACGCAGAGAAGTCCGGGGATAGGTTGGCCATCCACGGGGCTGAGCGCGCTGCCAAATCGCTCACCGTGCTCCATTGAAGCCTGCTCGAAATTGCCTCGCATTGCAAAACCTTTGTTGTTTAGTTTCAGTCGAACAATCGCTGCTCGCGAATTCCTTGGAATTCGAACACCCGCCAACCAGTTGGCGCCGTCCGGCTGCTTACCGATCGACACCGCATCCTGACCCAATTCGATATAGGCATTGCTGGCGCCATTGCGTAGTAGAAGTCTGCGCAACGAATCCAGCGCATACGGTCGTACGCAGGTGTTTAGGCAGATCATCATGCCTTCACCGGATAAGCGTGCGCCTTCGGGTGCCAGTTCAAGATTGCGCCAACCTACCAGCGTAAGCGCCTGTTGCAATTGCGCTTTGGAAACGTGGAGTGTGCCGTTTTCGCCGTAGCACTCACACAGGACTCGAGTAGTAGGATCAAAAACGTGCTTGCTTTCTTCCCACAGCGCGGCGATGAACTGAAAGAGACTGCGCGCTTCTGCATCAAGTTGCACAAATCGGCCTGTGCCGGCGCTTTGGTTGATGCGGCTAATTAGGCTCTCGGGTAGGTTTGAACTGAACTTACGCTCCAGTCTGGCCAATTCGTAGTAGCACAGCTCGACAAATTCAGCGCCTTGGCCGTTACTGTCGTCTATTATGAGATGGCAGGCCTTGCCAAAGGCATGCAATCGACTCTCAGTCATCCCCATATTCCCCTACCCATCGATTATTATATTTGGGTGTATGAATCGCATCAGAGCATTGTTGAATCGTGTCGTCTCTGTGTTGCGACGTGGATCAATGTAACACTACACTGAGCGAGTTAACCAGCCAAGGGTGTGATTAGGAGCGATAAGCTAGGCGTTTTCGGATGTGGGGAAAATCATGCGGATTGTGGCGCCGTTTCCCTCGCGAATCGAAAGTTCGCCACCTATTTTATCCGAGATTAACTTGACGATTGCGAGCCCCCGCCCCTCGCTTGCCAGATTGTCGATGGTGTCCGGCATGCCGATGCCACTGTCGTGAACGGTCAGTTCCATGTACTCCTTGCCTTGATTGCGGGATGAGCTGGGAACCAAGCTGATATGTATGTAGTTGGCAGGTGAGCTTGATTCGAAGGCGTGCTGGAAGCAATTATCCAACAATTCATAGATCACGATTGAAACAGGTGATGCTGTTTCGGCCGGCAAGGCGACCGCCGAAACTTCATTGATCGTAATGAGTGTCTCGGGTGATACGGGGCATCGATCAATGAGTCCGGGAAGGATGAGTTCCGTGTACTGGTAGAGATTGGCAACTGGAGATCCTGCCTGGTAACGCAAGCAATTCTCCAGTGCATGCAGTGCGGAGATGCGTTTCATGATGTGATTCGCAAACGCGCTTTGCGTATCCTCGGGATCATTGCCTGAGTGGAGCCTTACAAAATTGCTGACCAAATCCAGTGTGGTCAGGTTGTGTTGATACGTAGACCGAACCAGTTCATCCTGTAGTTCCAGTTGCTCCTGCAGGTTGTCATCCGCTCTATTTTCTGCTTCAAGCATCTCCTGAGCCAACTGTGCAGAATGCCTGTCAATGGCGTAGCTGCGATAAATTCGGTGCACACCCCACAGCAATGCGCATGCTGCAATTCCGTATAGCGTGTAGGCCCACCAGGAAAACCACGGTGCTGGTAGCACTGTGACGTTGAGTTCAATTCCATCTCGATTCCAGGTGCCTGCCGAATTCGCTCCCTGAGCCCGAAATACATAGTCTCCGACGGGTAGATTCGTGAAACTCACGGTGTTGCTATTTCCGTTCTGGGTCCAACTGTTGTCGAAGTTTTCAAGCATGTATCGAAACTGGTTGCGTTCGGCATCTATGAAGTCGAGCACACTAAATTGCAACGACAGGAATCGATCCTTGTGGCTCAACTGCAGGTTGCTCAAGTGTGCAATATCCCCCAGATTTCTTTGTTCCAACGTGGGGATATCGACTGCAGTCAACCGCATCGGAGAAGGCGTATCATCAATTTCAATTTCATCCGGATCAAATCTATTGTAACCGTTGGTGCCACCAAAATAGATCAATCCCTCTCGGCTCTTAAATGAAGCACCGAGCGTAAAATCATTGCCCTGGAGACCATCTGCCGTGGTAAATCTTTTGAGGAGAACGCCTTCCGGACTTACCTTGATTACACCGTTCTGGGTGGAGCACCAGAGATTTCCTATTGAGTCGACCTCTATACCGTATATTGTGGCTGTGCTTAAAAGCGGCTCTGACGACGCGGGATTCAATACAGTTTGATCTTCGATTTGAGAAACACGTGACCAAAAAAACAGACCATAATCCTTGGTTCCGAATATTATATCGCCAATTTCTGTGTATGCGACGGAGTATATTAGTGGTTGTATATCTCCAAGTCCGAAATTAAATGATAATTTGATGAAACGATCAGTTTGTCGATTGTACTGATACACGCGATTTTCCGCTAAGGCTAAAAATATGTCCGAAGACGGATTGAAAAGCGAAGTGATCGACTTTTCGGGAAGGCGTTGGTTGTCCAAGTACGAATCTATTGTGGTTGAACGAACACGAAATAAACCCTGATCAAATGTGGCTACCCAAACGTCTTTGTTATTGGGGTCAGCAAGCAGTTTCGTAATCGCCGCGTGAGTGAGTATAGTCTTTGGAGAAATTTGAAAGTGCCTTCCTGAATTTTCTAGTTTTCTAACCCCATCGCCGAAAAGTCCTATCCATATTTCGTTAGGCTGCGATGCGAGTGCGCTCACGCGTTGATCATTTTGATCGGTAGTAGAAGAATTGAAATTGTGCTCGTATTTTATATGAGATTGAGACTCTTCATCAAAATAGAATAGCCCCGAATATGTGCCGATCCAAAGTCGACCACCTTCACCTTGTGTAAATGCGAGAACGTGGTTTGAGATTCCATTGTTTCCAAAGTTAAAAAGCGCGGATGATGCAAATGACAGAATGTCCAATCCATTGACCTTGCCCACCCAAATATAGGCATCATCACGAAACAAGCTATAGATGTCGGTGCTTGAAGTTTGTCCGTCCTCCGCGTGCACCTCTTTTATAAATGAAAGTTGTTCATTGAAAATGTACAGGCCGCTATCCGTTCCAATCACAATTTTGTCATTATATTGAAGCGCTGCTGATACATATACCATTCCTTTCCCTTCAAATATATGAGTGGCTGATACGCCGTTGCTAGTAGTGTTCCACAACAATATCTGTCCGGAGTTGGTGCCGATGAGTAAATTGCCTTCATTATTCGCTTCCATAACCGTAATGCTGGAGTTTTTGAGAAGATTGAGTCGATAAATATCTATGATTTCTACCGTTCTATCTTGTGTATTGATCTTAACTATTCCGCTATTTCCAGCAACCCAGAGATTGCCGTATTTGTCTCCAGACATAGCCTGTGGCGTTCCTACAGGCATGAGAACATCAATTTTCTCTACCCAATTTACTGATTTCTTCGATTTGGAGTCATACAGCACTAGTCCTGCATGAGTGAGAACCCATACATAACCATTCTTTGAAACGAACATGCGTACAATTCTGGATTGTTTAGTTATTGCAAATTTTTCTAAGGGAGAAAATGTCTGTAAAACACGATCCCAAACCAATACATAACCCCTAGTTGTCGCTACGAATATATTTCCGTAATTGTCGCCGGCAATATCCCGTATGTCTGAATCAGGAATCCATCGTTTATTGATTTTCGCCGAATTGAATATCGATAGCGTTGCTCCATCATATCTATATAGCCCCTGCTGAGTGCCTACCCACAAAGTACGTTCGGAATCTCTGAAAACGGCTGTGACCGTAGGTTGTTGCAGTCTATCGGATAATCGAGACTTTGTTAGTTTTGGATACTCACTGTATGCCAAGCTAACGGCGCTACTGTAGAGAAGTATAGCCAGAATTCTTAGTATTATTTTCATGTTGTTTAGACCGAAATTTACCAAAGCATGGCAGTTATATTAGCCGACTACTAAAAAACACGTCATTTCAATGCTCCAGTATTCCCAACCATTTGTTCAAATCAGTGGGTCTGTCTATCTAACTGTGTAACTGCGGTTTCTCATTGCAATGCCGACATCGACACACACCGCCCTCTGGGCACACGGCCCGGTTACTTCATCCTACCAGACCCACCAAGCCTCTACTTTTGAGTTCGGTTAAAAATGGTGGGATTACCCTCCCACCAGTAACACCCCCCTCTGGATTGTCCAGAACGCGCCGAGCACGCCTACCATGTATGACGGTACTGCTTGAATCCAGCGCGGCCACGTAACCTGTAGCAGCCGGATTGAGTGGGCGAGCAGCAGGATCACTCCGACGAATGCCAGTTGCCCAACCTCCACCCCGATGTTGAACGACAGCAACGCCACTGGCAGGTCGGAGCGCGGTAGCCCTGCGCTGGTCAATGCGGTGGCGAAGCCGAAGCCGTGCAATAATCCAAACGCGAATGCCACGACCCACGGGTGGCGCAGAGTGAAGCTGGTGCCGCCGCGCTGTGCTCTGATGATCTCTGGCCCGAGAAAGAGAATGCTCAGCGCGATCGCTGCGTTTAGCGGCAGCGCCGGTGCATTGGCGTATCCGAAGGTTGCGATTGCCAGTGTGATACTGTGCGCGACGGTGAACGCGGTGATCGTCTTAACCAGCATCCAGCCGCCGCGCACGATCAGCATCAGGCCAAACACAAACAGCAGGTGATCGGCGCCGAACAGGATGTGGCGTACGCCCTCGATCATGTAGGTGCCGAGCACCTGCAGTTGTGTCTGCTCGGCGGGAATTTCTACCCAGGGCTGCGATGGTCGCACGATCATTTGCACCGTCCTACCGTCGAGCATCACCAATCGCACCAGAGCGTCGGTGATGGTGAACTGCAGGCCAACCATGTCGATGCGGGTTCCGGCGAGCCCCTTGGCGCCAGCGTCAATCCAGCGTCGCTCCAGACGGGAATCGGCGAGTTCCTGCACGACTGGTTCCCTGATGTCTTGCACGCCCTCGGGTAGTTGCAATGCTATTGGGAGCGGCTGCCCCGCCAATACTGGCGTGCGCCACAACACGCTGTACTGCCCGGTGGCGGTCTCGCGCAATTCCAAATAGGCAGGTCGTGATTCGTGCGCGTCAGCGACTGGTGAGAGGCCGCTCGCCGCGAGCAGTAGGTAGAGTAATAGTCCACGCAGGCAACTGAGAAAATTCACTCCGGGGTCTCGTCGGATAAGGAACTGGCGGATGCGGCGGCAGTGTCCTGATTGTGGAGTGTGGCTGGGATTGTTCTGGCGGAGGTCTGGTGGGGCGATGAGCTCGAAGTAGTATTGGTTGCGGTATTTTCAGGTGCCGCGGGCAACAACACCTGATATTTAGCGCGCATCTTGCTGTACGCTTTCTGCCAGGCGAGTGTCTTCTGTTCGCCCAACCACGCAGTCTTGACCTCGCGCTCGATCTCCTCGAAAGATGGCACCCGCCCGGGAATCACGGTATCGACGAACACCAGGTGCCATCCGAACCCCGATTCGACTGGGCCCTGCCATGCGCCGGGTGCGAGTTTGGCGACTGCGGTTGCAAATTGCGGCCCGAATTCTTTGCCGAGGAGATCGGGCGCGCGGTCTCGGTAGTAATCCTGGAACATGAAGGGATCAGCGAGCGTAGCGGCCAGAGGTGTGTCCTCAGGCGCGTTGGCAAGTTTATTTAGCGCGGTGGCTGCGTCATCTTTCGCATGTACGCCGCGTATGTCCGGTGAGAAGTACATGTGGCGGAAGCTGAGCCGCGGCGGTTGCGCGAACATGTCGCGGTGCTGCGTAAACCAACGCGTAAGTTCTTCTCTCGACGGTTCGCGCGCTGCGGCCACATCCTCGGCCAGGAACTGCACCTTTTGCGCCATGCGCCGCTTGACGATCTCGTCACCCTGGTCCAGCCCCATGGCAAGGGCCTCACGGTAGAGGACCTCCTGCTGCACCTTGTTCTCCAGCAGGCGGTCGAATTCTTCCGGCGTTGGCGCGCGCCGCCATTGCGCCTGGAATACCTGTGTAAGCTGCGCCAGTTCGTCCAGCGAATACCTTATTTCCCTGTCTGCAACCTGCGGTGCCGGCTGCCCGGGCTGCAGATAACTGTACGCGGCGAACAGTAGGGCGCCCAGCACCAGAAAATGCAGCAATGGTTCCCGCAACAGGTGGCAGCAGGCGCGGCGCCAACTCGATTCATCAGACATCCTTGCGCAGGTCGCCTTCCAGTGTCTTGACGGCTTTGCCAGCCATCTCCTCGATCATGTGTGTGCGCATTTGTTCGCGCAGCGTCTTGAACTTCGCCTGCTGCGAGGTGTTGAGCAGTGGCGAAATCCTGGCGTCAACCGAGGCGCCGAGTTTGCGCACTTGATCAACCTTCTGCAGAGCGCTGAGTTTGGTGTCCTTGGCAAGGGTACCGAGTTGCGTGATCTCGCCGGTCAGCAGAGGCACGATCGCCTGCCGTTGGTCTGCCGTCAGGTTGAGTTCGATGGATAGTTGGTTGGTGAGTTGCGTGAGCGGGTTGACCGTGATCTGGGGCACGGCGATGACTTCGTAGTTTGCGAAGCCGAATTCGTTGTCGCGTGCGGCGTAGTAGGTATCGCCGAGTTGATAGAACGCAAACGCCACGGGCTCCTGGCCAAGGTAGGTGACGAGCTTGCCGTCGTCGATTTTGTAACTTTGCGTTACGCCCTCATAACCATCGCGTTTGGCGCTGCCGAAGCCACTGGGTAGCAGCGTGTTTTCGCCCACGTGGAAAACCGTCATGTGGCCTTCCTCAGTGAAACTTTCGCTGATCTGCTCACCGGTGACGTTGTTGCGCAGCCACAGGGCTTTGCCGACGATTAGCGCTTTCATTTGGGCGTCGGTAAGCGTTTTGGCCCCCTTTTCCTGCTGCTCGGCGACCGTAGTGCCCGCAGGGGCTGCCTTGCGTGCCTCGGCGCTTGGCGTATACCAGATGGGTGAACTCCAGGCGCGCTCCTGGCCGGTGAGCGGTACTACGTCCGGTGGCGGTACGCCGGCTGCAACCGCCTGGATGAGTGTCCAGCGCGGTGTGGGAATCTCCAGCACGCGCGCGTAGTAAAACGCATGCTGGCTGGCGTCGAACTCGGGGTCTGCCCACACTGTCTTCAGCTCCGTCGCGCCGATGCTGTTGGTGTAGGTGGCCTTTTCCAGATCCACGGTGCTCTGGATGGCCGGTACGGCCCCTGTCCACTTATCGGCTTTGCGCTCGCCCGACCAGACTACGTCGAATACTTTTTCGAAGCTCTGGCCGTTCTGCGTCCAGCCTTTGATGACCTGGATGCGGTCGAGATTGGCGGAGGTTGGGTCCTTCACTGCCCACACGACAAAGCTCGGTGCCGTGCCTTTGCCACCGCCCGGCAGAGGCGGCAGGTCGGCGCCCATCGGCACGCCGCCTGCATAGGATTTTTTCACCCAGTCGCCAGCCTTCACCAGGGCCTTGTCATAATCCCAGCCGCCGAAAAAGCGCAGCTTGATGTGTGGGCCACTGACCCCGAAGGTTTCCTTGCGGTACATCGCTTCCCACAGCGAGGCGCGCGTGTTCTCCTGCGCCCACACACCGGTGAGGCCAGCGGGATTGACCAGGCGCGAATCGATGGTGCCGCCGATCAGCACGCCGGCGAGGCGCCGCTCTGCAGTGCCATCGACCTCGGCGTGCGCGCCGAAAAAATTATCCTGGCGGTAGGGCGAGGCCGAGTTGTGCGAATCGGAGCCGGCGCCGAAGCCGAATTTGTAGGGGTTGTAGCCGCGCTGGTCCTGCATGGCGATGCCATCCTTGAGTGCCTGCCGCGCGAAGCTGCCGGTGATGTGGTCGACGCGCCCGCTGGTGGGGTCCAGGCCGAGCAGGCCGCTGAACAGTTCATAGCTGGCGAACTCGTCGTTGGGTGAGAGGAGCGGGTGAGTTTCCGACTGCCCCTTCATCTGCTTGATCTCGACCAGGCGCTCGTTGCGGTCGCGCGCGGCGGCCCAGGCTGCGTCGATCGGGCGCCCATAACTGTCCACGTCCGTGGGATACATCCAGCCGTCGCTCAGGTTGGCTTTGTGCGAGATGGCCAGCAGTTCGTTGCCGGCCTTGCGCTGGGTGTCCATCCACTTCCAAAGATCCTCCGGGTGCCACGAATCGAGCATGCTGAACGGCATCGCCGGCAGGTTGTGGCAATCGCGGAAGAAAATATTGCGGTGCAGGTTGCGGTTGTTGAACTGCGAGGTGTACTCATAGGCGCAAAAGGCCGTGAACTTGCCCGGCTGGTTGTTGGCATCGGCGATCTTCGTGTTGTCCTGCCAGATGCTGCCGGCTACTTCGGGGCTCATGAAGGCCTTGATCGGGGGCACGCTCGTCAGCGAGAGCAGGTAGAGGAAGACTTTCTGCTGTTCGGCCGCATTGTTCGGATCCTTCAGGATCATCGGCTGCGCTTCCGGCAGTTTGCTGATCGCCGAGCCCGGGGTGTTGGCCTCCTTGGTAACGCCCACGTACTCCGAGTGGTCGGTTACGCCCATGAAGTCCATCGGTGTATCGATCCTGATGTCGTAACCCATCGGGTGCTTGATGGTCTCGCCTTTTGCGTATTTGTAGGCGTCTTCCGGCCCGGTGAGGCGGTTGCCGATGACCCAGGCGTCTACCGACCAGCTGGTGTGGATGTGGGTCTCGCCGAAGTAGGCATTGCGTTCCGGGTTGGGCTCTGGGTCGGCGGCAGTGGCGTACGCGCTGAGGAGCAGGCAGGAAGGAACAGTCAATGCTGTGCGGAGTGTGCGTGCAATATCCATATCCACCTCGGCGAGTTATAGGGGTGCTGGAAGTATGGAAGTTTCGACGGAGGTATAGCACTTGCTTCGAGCGCAAAGCAGGCCGCACCACAGCGTCTTCACACTCGTCCTGGCGGCCACCCACCCTGCTGGTGAGTAGTCCGCCATTCAGGGTGTGTTGTTTTCGGTTGGATTCAGCGGCTGTAAATGCACGGCGCGCCACGGCCTCACGGCGTCGAGCAATCCTTGGCGAACGCGGCGGTGCAGGCGGACGAACAGAAGAAGTGCCAGCAGGGCGACGCCAGCGGTGCCCACCAGCCAGTTGCGTGGTGAGTCGCTCACCAGAGCGCCCCGTCCAGCACCTGGCGCGGCAGCGCGGCCATTTGCGGTTCCCATTGCGGCCTGCGCCGGGTCCGCAATCACCTGCAGGGTTCGCACCGGCAATGTTTCAATGCGCAAGACACGGGCGTCGAGGTCAAACCAGGTGAAGCGAACTTCTGGAATCGTGAACGTGCCGGGGCGCTTGCACACATAGGTGATGGTGTCCTGCCGCCGGCCAGTGAGTGTGCCGCGCTCGTCCTGATCCATCACGAATTGCTTTTTGTAGATCCCGAGCCCCTCGATCTTTCCGGCGGGAAAGGGTGGGAACAGCATGCCCGGCACCGCGCTGGCGGAGAATTCGATGCTGCGGGTGAAGGCGGCGCCGGCCTTGACTGCGGCGTCGCCAGGCTCAGGTTGCCAGGTCTCCTTCACCTGCAGGTCGCGCGCGCTGATCACGGTACCAAGGTTTTCCGAACCCGGCGGCCGGTGCACGCTGAGCGGCATCGCGTTCGTGGTCACCGTGGCGGGTACCTCGTCCTGGTCCAGAGGGTTGCGCTTGAAGCGGAAATGGATCGGTATCGCCGGGATAGCCTGTGTGCCGGCCCGCATCGGCCAGGCGCGAACCTCGTGCGCCTGCACACTGTATTGCGCGCCGTCGATGGTCTCGGTGGACATGACCGGGGGTTCGCCTGGCGGCATCAGCACGACACCGTTGGGATCCGGCAGATCAAAGCTCACTGCGCTCGCGAAGTAACCCGGCACCAGCAGTTCAATCTGCAAGGTGACTTGCTGTCCGACCCACACCGAATCCTGCGACGCGAGGCTCGCGCGCACCCTCGCCTCCTGCGTGTACGCGGGGCTGCACAGCAATGCGCAGGCCAGCGCGACGGCAGCGGGCGAATGCAGCGAGCGGAGCAAGGCGTTCATGGCGGCGTCGCGTCCACGCTGGGCGGCGCGGCCTGCTGCCCCATATGCTCTGCCTGGTACGCGAACTTCGCGCGCAGGAAATCGGCGGGCGTGGTCTGCACGCGACGCAACCAGCTCGCGCGCAGTTCGGCGTCCGACAGCGGTGAGTTCATATCCAGGGGCTTGCTCTTGCGCTCATCGCCCTTGTGATCGACCACGGTGCCATCCGGTGAGTAGGCGTCGGTGGACTTCTGCTCCCGCTGTTCACCGGCAGTATCGATCCGCTGCTTGCGCGCGATGGCCAATGCCTGATTGTCACGCGCAGCCTGCCACCCTGGCCTGAAGCCGAGTGCGCGGTCGTAGGCGGCGATCGCCGCGTCGTACTGGCCCTGCATCAACAACGCGTTGCCAGAGTTAAACGCGCCGTTGGCACCGGGAACTCGCGTGAAGGTTTGCGCAGCCGCCTTGAAGTCGCCGTTGCGGTACTGCGCGACGCCGATGCGCCACGGGTCATCGTACGCCTTGCTCGCTGCCCTGTAGTTTTTTTCTGCCATGAGACGGTCACCACGCTGCGTCGCGTTGCGCCAGAAGTTCGGGTTGTTAATGCTCCCGTAGGCCAGCAGTGCAATCGCGGCAACCAACACGGCCAGACTGATGCGCCGCAAGCCGGGCAATCGCGCCACCGCCTGTTGCATCATGACACTGCCACTCGGGGTGCGATCATCCAGCCGCGACGGAAGAACATGAGCAGCAATAAGGCGATCACCGGCGTGAGCCAGTAACCATTCTCCGCCCAGCGCGTGTGCGCCGACGTATCGAGGGTTGCCGCCAGTTGCGCTGCGCCCAACAGCTGGTGCACATCCGCGTCGTCCGCGCGCAGGGAAACGAGCTCAGCATCCGCCGCATGCGCCGCGCTGCGCAGCGCATCGCGTTCCGCGCCGGGTGGCAATGGCGGCCACAGGTAGACGGGAACGCTCGACTGCCGGCGCCACGTTGCCAGTGCGTCGGTCTCCTCTGGCGCGACGCTATCGGCGATCCATACGATACTCCCGCCGCCGGCAGTGGCCAGGCTCTGCTCTGCAAGACGCAGCGCGGCGGCAGCTGCATCGCCATCACGCGGCATTATTGCCGGGTCCAGCGCGGTGGCGAAGGTCGTGATCACGCCGGCGTCCTTCGTGGCTGGCATGACCAGGTGCGCTGTTCCAGCGTAGGCGATCAGTGAGGTTTTGGCGTCGCCGCGCGCCTGCAGCAGATCGTGAATCTTCTGCGTGGCCCGCTGCAGGCGCTCGGGCGGCACGTCCCCGGTGCGCATTGATGGCGTCACCTTGAGCACGATGGCGAGCGCTGCGGTGTCCTCGGCGAAGGGCGAGGGTTCGTGCATCCACGATGGCCCCGCCATCGCGAGGATGGTCAGCAACCAGGCGAGGCCGATCCACAGCAGTGGACCGATGCGCGATCGCCGTGGCTCTGGACCCCACAGGTGCGCGAGTAGGTGCGGCGCGATAATCCCGCGCCAGGCGCGTTCCCGGTCGCTGCGCAGGCGCAACTGCCACCACAACCACGCGGCGGGTAACAGGGCCAGCAGCAACATCGGGCGAATGAAGTGCGGAAGCAGCGCGGGCAGCGCGCCGAATGGCGCGATGGAGGCGAGCGTGCCTCCAGTCACAGCAAGCTGTCCTCGGCCGGCCCGTGGCGAGCGCAGCAGCGTTGCTGCGAGGAAGGCCATCGACACCAGCAGCGCAGCCGACAACGGCCACCAGTAGACATCACGTCGCGGTCGATGCGAAACGCTCTGCACCTTGCGGGATTCCAGTTGGTCGAGTTGCGAGTAGATCGCCGCGAGCTGGCCGCGATCCGCTGCATGCGAGTAGAGCCCACCGGTAGTTGCGCAGACGCGCTTCAGCGTAGTCTCATCCAGTGCATCCTCGCCCGCTGCGCGCGGATCGCCCACGGCCACCGTGTGGATGACGATGCCTTTGTCCCTGGCAACCTGTGCGGCCTTATCCGGTGGCATCTGGCTGGCGGTGTCGTTGCCGTCGGTCAGGGCGATCAGTACGCGCTCCTTCACTGCGCTGCGATCAAAGGTGTTGATGGCCAGGCCCAGTGCGTCGCCGAAGGCGGTCTGCGGTCCGGCCATGCTCTCCTGTGCTTCGTCCAGCAGTTGTCGCACCACCTCCAGGTCTTCGGTGAACGGCGCCTGCACGAAGGCCGCGCTGCCGAAGAAGATCAGGCCGACGCGATCGCCATGGCGGTTGGCGAGAAACTGATCCAGCACTGCTTTGACTGCGGTCAGGCGGTCTGTCGTCTGGCCCTGTGCATTCCTGAAATCCTGTGTCGCCATCGAGCCAGAGAGATCCACGGCCAGCAGCAGGTCGCGCACCGGAATATCCTTGTGAATGGGCAGCTCGATGAGCTGCGGGCGCGCCAGCGCCAGCACCGCGCAGGCCCAACAGAAGCACACGCTGAGCCACCGCCACACACTGCCGCGCGCTACCGCTGCACCGAGCGCGGGATCGCGCCCGACCAGCGCGGCGAGCCGCGGCAGGAAGGGCACCACCAGTGCGCGCTGCGCGGTGTGGTAGGGCGGCACGAGGTACCAGACCAGTAACGGCAAGGGCAGCAGTGCCAGCAGCCAGGGTTGAGCGAGCAGGACATTATTCACGGTGCCCGGTTGCCAGCCGCCGGCGCGGCCGTATGCGCAGAGCCCGCCGTGGGCGCTGGCGTGCCAGCCGCTTCATCTGTCGACAGCGCGAGCGTGTGATGTCGAATCCACGCGCGAATCTCGTTGGCCAGGGCGCGCGTGCCCGGCGCATCCAGCGTCGCGCCGCCGATACCAAAATTGGCGCACTCCAGTGCAGCGCCGAGGCCGGCACTGAAATGGGTGCCGCCGGACCGGTCGAGAAACGCGAACCAGTCGCTGCCGGTCAGCGCCGCGACAGCTGGTCGCGAGTACGCGGTCAGCGCCGTGCGCTTGAGCAGTGCGGCCATGCGCGCAGCTGTGTCCGAGTGATTCGCCGCTACGATCTGAGCGAGTTCGGCCAGCGCTTCGCGGCGGTAGCGGTTGCGTTGCCAGTGCCTCGCAGCGTGCAGTAACAGCACCAGCCCCATCAGCGCCACGACACTCAACAGCCACAGCCAGCCGGGTGCTGGCGGCCACCACGGCACCGGCGGCGGTACCACGATGTCGTGCAGGCGATCGAGGCTGGCGGGGTCTGGTGTCATTGACGCTGTACACCCAGGCGCGCCTGTATTTGCTGCGCCACGTCGTCGACCGTATTGAGTGGAATCACCGGCGCCTCGCGTAGCAGCAGGAAGCGGCGACCAGCGGCGCGCAGTGCGGCGAAGCCCGCGCGAAATGCCTCGCGCAGCTTGCGCTGCCCGGTATCCACTTCCAGTTGCAACTGCCCGTCGCCGAAGCACAGCTGGCCGGCGGCTGGCAGGTCAGCTTCCAGCGGATCGTGAACGAAACCGAACAGCACATCGTTGTGCCGCGCGATGCGCGTCAGCAGCTGGCGCGTCTCGTCGTCCTGTCCCGCGCCGTCGCTGATGATGCAGACCAGGACATCGTGTTTCGCCAGCCGGTCACACTGGCGCAGTGCCTCGTTCAGCATCGCGGGATTGCCCTGCACGCCGTTCGCCACCGACAGCGCGTGGTTCTGGGCGACGATGGCGTGCAGGATGCGCAGCACCGTGGCCCGGCTGCGCGCAGGGCGTATTTCGGCCACCTCGCTGTCGTTGAACACCAGTGCGCCGATCCGGTCCTGTTGCGCCAGTACCCGCCAGGCCGCCAGTGCGGCGGCCAGGGCGGCGGTGACGGACTTCATCCGCCGCACGCTGCCGAAGAACATCGTCATGCGCTGGTCGACGACGAGCAGCGTGGTGCGTTCGCGCTCCTCGGTGTACACCCGGCAGTGTGTCTTGCGCGTGCGCGCAGTGACCTTCCAGTCGATCTGGCGGATATCGTCGCCGACCTGATAGCGGCGGATCTCGTCGAAGTTCAGGCCGCGGCCGCGCAGCCGGGACGTGTGTCTGCCCGCCAGCAGGGAATGCACCGGCTGCTGGGGAAGGAAACTGTAGCCGTGCGCGCCGTGGCGTGCCGCAACCAGATCAGAGAGTTGCACGTAAACTCCCGCAGATTTCTCCGCCACCGCAGACAGTCTGCCTGGGTTCGCGACGTCGCGACTGCGAGAATCTGATGTGCGGCGGCTTCTCATGCCACAGCAACCTGACGCAGGACTTCGCGCAGCACCTGATCACGGGTCACGCCCTCGGCCTCGGCCTCGTAGCTGAGGATCAGGCGATGGCGCAGGCAGGCGGGAAGCACCGCCTTCACATCATCCGGTGTGGTTGCCGTGCGGCCATCCAGCCAGGCGTGTGCCCGCGCAGCCCGATCCAGCGCCAGCGTGCCGCGCGGACTGGCGCCGACCGTGATCCACTGTGCGAGTTGTGAATCCCGGTACTCGGCCGGTCGCCGCGTTGCCGCGATCAGCGCGACCATGTAACGCTCGATGGCATCGGCCACCTGCACCGCGAGCACCTCTCTGCGCGCATCCAGCACGGCCTGGGCCGGAATCTTTTCGCCTGGCGCGTCGTCGGTGCCGGCTTCCTCGCCGCGCACCAGGCGCAGGACTTTTTGTTCGTCCGCATCGGTGGCGTAGTCGACATTGACATGCAGCAGGAAGCGGTCCATCTGTGCTTCGGGAAGCGGGTAAGTGCCTTCCTGCTCGATCGGGTTCTGCGTCGCCAGCACCAGGAACAGCGCAGGCAGTTTGTGTGTAGTGCCGGCGACTGTGACCTGCCGCTCTTCCATCGCCTCCAGCAGGGCAGCCTGTGCCTTGGCGGGCGCGCGGTTGATCTCGTCGGCGAGAATCAGGTTGCCGAAGATCGGGCCGGGCTGGAACTGGAACTTGTCCGCGCTCGCCTCGCCGAGGTAGATCTCGGTGCCGGTGATGTCGCTGGGCAGCAGGTCGGGTGTGAACTGGATACGGCTGAAACTGCTCTGGAAATTCGCCGCCAGTGTCTTGATCGTGCGCGTTTTGGCCAGCCCCGGCAAACCCTCCAGCAATACATGGCCGTTTGCCAGCAGTGCGATCAGAAGGTGGTTTATCACCTGCTCCTGGCCGATTACCGCGGCTGTGAGGCGTTCCCTGAGGTGGAGCATCTGTTCGTGTGGCGTCATGGTCGGCATCCATCTGGCTACAGGGATTCGCGCGGTACGTTGAAGTAGGTTTCGTACTCCGTGAACAGCGAACGCAGTTCTGCCTCGCTCATGCCAGTGTTGGCGAGGCTGTAGCTATGCTTGCCGTGCTTGTCCGCCGGATTGTCGTCGAGGAACGCCTGCATGGCACGGGCGGCACTGTCGGGCAGACTCAAGCCAAAATGGTCATACGCACGGCGCACCGTGCCGACCTGGTCGGTGAGGAAATCGCGAAAATACAGATCGATCACCTGGCCGGCGGATATGCGGCCGGACTGGCGGTAGGCCACGGTGTTTCTGTAGCCCTGTGCCAGTGCATGGGCGAAATGCTGGAACACCTTGCGCGGGTCCACGCGGTCGCATGCCAGTGTCTGAAAGGTGGCGGCGAGATTCGCGGTGGAGAGGGCGATCTTTGCCGGATCGCGGTGCGTCTGCACGAACAATGCATCGGGGTACTCGCGGTGCAGGTGTTCCAGGTGCCACATATGCTGCGGCGATTTGAGCGCCCAGCGCACGCCCGGCGCTTTCCACTGCAGTACCTGCAGGAAGCGTCGGTGCCACTTCAGCGCCGAGCGCATGTCGCAGGCGCCCACCCAGCGGTCGTAGGTAGGCACGTAATACTGCACCATGTAGATCATCGAAGTGAAATCGTGGCTGGTGATGGTCACGCACTCCTGCGCACGTTCGGCGCCCATCGGGTGCATCTTCTTGAATTCCGGCAGCAGCTTGTCCACCTGGTCCAGGTTCGCCTGTGTCTGCGCGATGCGCGGATCGGAGCGGTAGGTGGCGGTCTGTGGCGGTGGCAGCGGCCGCGCGGTTTCCCAGGTCAGCGGCACGCGGTTGTCCGGGTCCATCACCAGCAGGTCGTGAAAGATCGTGGTGCCGGAGCGCGGCGGGCCGACCACGAAGATCGGGCGCTCGATCCTCTGCTCGGCGATCTCCGGATGCCGCTTGAGCAGCGCCACCAGGCCGAGGCGGTTTTCCAGCGTCGTGACCAGATCTGTACGGGCCATGATGCGGCCCAGCAGCGAGAGGTTGGCTTCCTCTTCCAGACCGGCCAGCAGCATCGCCAGCGGCGCGCGGAAATCGTCCTCGCCAAAATCGCTGAGTCCGGTGTTGTCACAGGCCGTCCGCAGCAGTGTCTCAGCGCGCAGATCGATCGGCCGCCAGCCGAGTGCGCAAGCGCCACGGCCTGCGAAGTTCAGCAGGCGTACCGGGAGGGGGAGTCGGCTGGCCATGTGTTACACGGTTCTTCTCACTTCTTAAGGTCGGCGAGTTTCACCACCTTGCCCTGCGGCGTCTCCACCTCGCCGGTGGCGAGGAAGAAGCGCCAGAACACCAGACCGAACGGGTTGCCTTCCGTGTCCAGCCAATTGGGTACGCCCGGGTCGACGTGTGACAGCACCATGCGGAAGCTGCCGTCAGCTTCCAGTGCAGTCTGCGCGCGGTTCAGCGAGACGCTGTGACTGCGGTAGTCCAGCGTCTGTTGGAAACGGTTCCACAGACACACGTTGCCGAAGCGGCACTCGGGCCAGCGCCCGGTGATTACCAGCGCTTCATCCGGTCCGAGGAAGAACGGCGCCATGGAGTAGTGGGCGTCGAATGCCGCAAGCCCGAACGCGCCCGGCGGAATCGGCGCGGGAAAGACATTCGGTGTCAGCGAGACGAACGGCGGCAGCGGGCCGTTGGCCATGGGCGGCATGGCCAGCGTGCGCGTGCGCACGGCGTTGCAGACGCGGCGGATACCGGCGGCGACGCTGGCATCATCGGGCGGCGGCGCCACACCCGTTGCGGTGAGGCACTCGATGCGCAGGCGCGGTTCCATGTCCGGGTCTTTCGCCGCGCAACTGGCACGCTCGAAGTAGTGGCGGGTCGTCACCCGCGATGCGCCCGGAGTCAACGCCAGCCAGTTCCTGTCCCGGGGTTTGCCGCCCAGATACAGCGTGAAGTTGCCGTTGCTGTCGATGTCGAGCAATTCGTCATTGATCACGCCGGCGGTGTTCGTTGCCAGATTGCCTTCGGCCGCACCCTCTTCGATGGTCAGCGAGAAATAGGTCGCGCCGTGCAGGCTGCCGTGCACGACGTAGGCATGCTCGCCGCTGACCGGCGCATCGAAGTAGATCGCGTCAGAATTGTCGCCGGTGAGTTTGCGACTGGGCGTGACGATGCGGCGGAAGTCCGGCCGGCTCGCATCCTGCTCGAAATACCCGATGAGCGCCGTCTCCAGTATGTGCATCAGGGCGCGGTGCGAGGCGACGATATCCGCTGGCGAGTGAAGATTCCATTCGGGGCCAGACCAGCGTGCGTCGATTTCCTGAAGCAGTGCGATGAGTTCGGTCAGGGCGGTGCGACTTTGTGTGGGTGTGCTCATGGTCTCTCCGTGTGGTATCAGCTCGTAGTTGCCGCCAGATGCGGGTTCCTGGTTTCATAGGGAATGTCGAAGCGCTCGCGGTAGAACATCAGGCGGCGATCAACGTCCTGCTGGTCGAGGCCGAAATCGGCCAGGTTGTACTTGTGCGCGCCGTGCTTGTGTTGTTTGTTCCTGTCTATCCACGCTTGCATACCGCTGCGCGCCGCCTCGGAAAAGGGCAGATCGAGGAAGTCGTACACGCCCTGCAGCGCGCCCTGCCAGTCGGTGGAGATGTCGGCGTACTGGATGTCGTACTGGTTGTGCGCCGGCACCTGTTCGGCGCGAATGCGCTGTGTTTTATGCAGCATCCACTCCGTTTTGTTCATCCAGTGCTGGCCGATAGCATGCGGGTCCACGCTGTCGCAGTCACGCACCATGGAGTTCCAGGCGGTGGAGCAGATGGAGCCCACGCATTTGACAGGATCGCGGTGGGAGCAGACAAATTTCGCGTTGGGAAAGACGTGCAGCAGCGCATCCAGATCCTGCATGTGGTGCGGCGTTTTCAGCACCCAGGGCTTGTCCTGCGGGTCGCCCCGGAACCACGAGATGATCTTCATCAGTACCACCATATACTCGTAGGCGGCATTCTGGTTGTGCTGCTCAAGCCACACGGCGAAGCTGGGTACCTGCGTCAGCAACTCGAAAATCTGGGTGGCGAATCCGTGCTGCAGCAGGCCCAGTTCCTCCTCCGCCGCGAAGGTGTCGAGCGGATGCACCGCGGCGACCTGTGGACTCATGTACATCACGGCCTTCAGCGCCTGGTCCACGGCGGTGATGCGCGGATCGCTCCTGCCCGCATCGCGGGCCGCAAAACACTCGGGGTAGGGAACGGGAAATACCGATTCCCACGAGGTGAGGTGCAGAAAGTGCGGGTCGGCCGCCAGCAGCCGGTGCAGCCGCGTGGTGCCGGATCGCCCCAGCCCCAGCACTACCACCGGGTCGGGAATACGGCGCGCGAGAATCTCCGGGTGGCGTGTGAGCAGGTCGTGCGCCCACAGGCGATGCTTGAGCAGCCGCAGGTAGCTGCTGCGGGTGAGGACGCGGCCGAGCGGGTTCAGGTCGGACTCAGCTTCGGTAGCCGCGCACAGTTGATGCAGTGCGGGAAAAAAACTCTCGTCGCCGAACTCGCGCAGACCGGTGGCCTTGCGCGCGGCGGCGAGCAGTGCGTCGGGGTCGAATGAAACGCGGGCTAGCCCCAGGGCATTGGCACCGCGCAGCAGGGTGTTGAGCGCACGCAGCGGGGCGCGCTGGTAGTCGGTGGCGCGCAGTCCCGCGCGATCGGTCATGCTGAGTGCTCCTGAATTCGCAACGAAAACGAGCTGTAAAGAAAAGAAACAGATGGCTACGACCTGTTCGTGCAGCCGCCGGCCATAGCGCGTTCGCCCGATGCTACTGTAGATCAGTCCGCTTGGCCATTTCATCGCACGGGATGTGGTTCAGCTACTGATGCCAGCGGGCACCTTTTGCGCAGCGCCTTGGCGGGCGATTGGTTCCTATCTTGCGAGCAACACCGCGCCGCCGGCGAGCAGCACAATGCCTGCGCCGCGCGCCAACCGCTCACCGTGGAGCAACAATTTCTCCAGCAGCACCAGCATGGCCAAACCCGAGATCCACACCAGGTTCATCACGCCCCCGGCGAACAGCAGCAGCATCAGGCTCCAGCAACAGCCCACACAGTAAAGGCCGTGGCGCAGGCCCATGCGCAGCGCACCGGCGGGGCCATCGCGCCAGTTGCGCGACAGCCAGGCAGCGGGGCTGCGGCATTGCAGCAGGCAAGCGTGTTTCAGCGGGGTGAGCTGCCAGGCGCCGGCCAGCGTCAGCAGCGCGCCTGTCAACGATTGACTGCTGCTCCACATCAGCACGCCGTGTACCAGACCGCTGCGCTCCATCACGGCATGCAGCACCGTCGCTACGAGGCTGAACAGCAGCCACGCCAGCAGATAGCCGAGCAGGAATGACAGTGTATGCGGCGCAGTGCCTCGCGGCTGGTAATGTCGGTGCACGCGCGCGTAGAGCAGGAGGGTGGGTGCGGCACTCGGCAGCATCATCGCGATCATCATTACCCACCACATGGCCAGCATGACGAAGGCGTAGGTCAGCGACCAGGCATCCGCCTGATCTGGATAGCGCGGCGGCGGGAACTGCCAGGTGGTCATCGCTAGCGTGTCCATGCCGGTGCCCGCACCGTCCAGCACGTACCAGGCGCAGAGCAGGAACACTGCGATCAAGCCCGCCAGTGTCACCCGGCGATCGCGCCGCAGCAGGATTTCCAGCGGTGTGGCGCGCGACGTGGTGATGGCGTCAGGCCGCGGCGCGCACGACACCGTGGTTATTCAGGTGCAGGTGTGCGAACTGCGCGTAGCGGTCTTCCTGCGCCATTTTCACCGGCCCGGTGGAGCGGAAGGTGGAACTGCCCATCTCGGCGAGGGTGTATTCGAAGCCGTTGGGAAGGTCGATGCGGACGCGGTGCTCCTCGCCGGTCACCGGGTTCAGGATCGGCCGGCCCTGTGCTTCAACCAGGCCCTGCACGCGGACATGCCCCCTGCGGGCGTCTACATCGATGGCGATCTCGATGTTATCGAACAGCGGCTCGAACACCTCATTCAGCGTGGCTGCGAACACATTCCAGATGGTGGCGCCCATCTGCGTTTCGCCGCCGCTGAAGATGGTCAGCAGTGCGTGGCGCTGTTGCTCATCGGCGCGCCGGTCGATCACCATGTAGGCCTTGCCCCCGCCTTCGTGAATGGGGCCTGGCCACTGCATCACCGAGACCGCACGCAGGTCGTCCAGCGTTACCTCGCCAAAACGGCCGCGTCTGATGACGAGACCGGCAACCGCCTCGCAATGGCCGTAGGTGGGCAGTGCATTGAACTGGCAGGGGCAGCCGTACGCGCAGTTGCAGCTCACCAGTTCGTCGGCTTCGAGTTCCCAGGGAATCATGTTGCGTCCTCCTCTGTCTGGCTGATCTGACTATAGTTCATGGTGAAAGCGTGGAAAAGCGCTGCGACTTAGGGTGGTGACTCACTTTCGACGGCCGGGGTGGTGAAGCCTCCCACGGCTCAGGCGGCAGAGATATTCGCCGCGGGAGGCATCACCGCCCCGGCCTCGCATCGAGCGTGCAACGCGATCGCGGGTTCGAGTTGCGCGCGATGGCAGCCAGGGTGGGGGCAGACCTCTCGGCGAATATCTCAGCCCTCTGAGCAAGAGAGGCCTGCCCTCACCCTGACTGCCGCACACAGCCCGAACGCAGCCACCATAGAAGAAATTTGCCAGCTTTACGCTGCGAAGCAATTCACAGAAGATGGTCCAACATTCAAGCATTCACTCAGGGATCCAACCACCGATGCCAGAATCCCCACCCGATCCCGTCGCGACGATCCTCGACGCCGCGCGGCGTTGCTATCTCGCGCGCGGGCTCTCCGCGACCGGCATGCAGGACGTCGCCCATGCGGCGGGTGTTGCACGCTCCACGGTGTACCGCTACTTCCCCGGCCGCGACGACCTGCTGGTGGCCACGATCAAGCGCGAGATGGAGCAGCTGAACGCACATATTCGCAGGCAGCTCGCGAAATATCCCAGCCCCGCTGATCAACTGGTGGAGGGAATGATCCTGGCCATCAAGGCGATCCCGCGCCGTCCGCTGTTGCGCGCCGTGTTCGCCAGCGAGGAGAATAGCCGCGCGCGCCAGGCCGTGTGGCGGTCGGATGTCATCGTGCGCTTCGGCGAGGAGCTGATGGACCACGTCATCCGCCCGGCGCAGGAGGCGGGGCTGCTGCAGGACGCGGTGCGCGCGGAAGTGCTGGTGGAGTGGGTGTACCGTCTGCTGTTGTCCTTCCTGACGCTGCCGAGCAACTGGATCCGGACCGACGCGCAACTGCGCGCTACGCTGCGCGCGTTGCTGGTGCCCGTCCTGTTGAAATAGCGGTTGAAGTAGTCGCGGCATGCGCTTCGCCCTGCGCTGCGCCTGCGGCCAGGATTTCGTGCGCGCAGTTGTAGCCGGGCAGGAAGGTAACGCCTGGGCCGGGGTGGCAGGAGGCGCCGCACAGGTAGAGGTTCGCCACCGGTGTCGTGTGCCCCGTGCCGTCGATCAGGCAGCGCTCGCCGATCATCTGGTCGGGATGCAGCAGGCCGTGCGTCCAGTCACCGTTGGTGACACCCTGCATGCTGGCAAAATGATCCGAGGAAAAAATTGCCTGGTCGACGATCAGCGAACGGAAATCGGGCATGTGCACGCTGATGTGGTCGATGATCTGCTCCGCGATTGCATCGCGTAACTTTCCGCGCAGTGACTTTTCTGCCTCGCAGGGAAAATAGAATCCGTAAGCAGTTGCGATGTGGAAACCGGGCGGTGCCAGGCTGCTGTCGTGCACCGTGGGTATCTGGAAGGCCAGTGGAATCTGTTTCGGGAGTTCACCGCGCAGGCAGGTCTCGTAACTCTCCTGCAATTGCCGTGGCTCCAGCACCATGGCGCCGCCGAACTTTGCGCCGTTGATGTGGTTGAGCCGGTCTAGGTGCGCAGAGTAGGTGGGCAGGCCCTTCAGCTTGAACAGCATGTGTACGAACGCGCCGCGGTGAGTGAAGGCATCCACTTTCTGTTGGTCGGGCGCAGCGAGGGTATGGCCGGCGAGCAGGTGGTTGAATGTCGCCTGCTTGTCGAGGTTGGAGATGATCGTGTCGGCGAACAGCTGCTGTCCGTTTTTCAGCGCCACGCCCACCGCGCGGTTGTCCTGCACCAGGATGCTGCCGACCTGCTGCTTCAGTCTTACCTCGCCGCCCAGCGCGGTGATCTGTTCGGCCAGGCAGTCCGAGAGTTTCCCGATGCCGCCTTTCACGCGCTGCATGAGTCCTTCGGAGCCCTCCTGCGCCATGGTGTAGATCAGGCATAGTCCGGAGCCTGGTGTGTACGGGCCCTTGTAGGTTGCCTGCACGGCGGCGAAGGCCATGCTGGCGCGCAGCTCGCGGTGCTTGACCGGGTCCGGGAAGAATTTGTCGAGGATATCCATCGCCGAGCCCTTGAAGGCAAGCTCCAGATGTTCCCGTTGCTCTGGTGTTTCCGCCTCGGCGATCAGGTCTTCCAGCCTGCGCGGCGCCTTGCGCGCGGTGAAGCGATCCAGCACGCGAGCCGGGTACTGGCAGAATTTCATCATCCGGATAAAGCCCAGCATGCCGCTCACGCCGAAGCTGCGCAGCAGGTTGAACGACAGCCGCAGCGGGTTCTTGTAAATGACGAACGGTTTGCCGTCGGCGCCGGTCAGGTTCACCGCCATGACGGGTAGCGGGATCAGCTCCACGCCGTGCGCCTCGAAATCGAAATAGCGTTTGACCTCGGCGGACAGGGGAAAGAGGCAGCTCGCACCGACCTCGTTGCGACAGCCCTTGAGAATCTCGCGGGTGCCGCCCATGCCGCCGACGAAATTGTTCTTCTCCAGCACCAGCACGCGGCGCCCGTTGCGCGCGAGCACCAGGGCCGCAGCCAGTCCGTTATGGCCTGCACCGATCACGATACAATCGAATTTACCGTTCGAAGTTCCGGTATCGTTGCGCGTACCCGTGTGCATGTTCATGCCGTACCCTCTACCCGCGAGGTGGTTGCCAATAACCCAAAATTTAGGACATATTATGAAAAATGTCCGACTGCGGCAAGTGCGTGGGATTCTGGTAGTGGCTCTGTGAGAGATGCTCAATTGCAGATGGTGGTGAATGTGGCTTGGGTTACTTAGTGGGAACGTCTGGCGACATAGATGTTGCCAGCCGAGCCTGTACATGGATGTACGCTTTTTGGCGTTTCCCACTAAGTAACCCAAGCCACATTCACCGCCACGAACGCGAACACGAATACGAACAATCAAACAGGCCGCCAACGGTCTTGCTGTTCCACCTGTTCGAAAGGCTTTGGCATGAGTGCGACAGACACGGCAAGAATGGCCTGGGTGGCGTTGCGAGGAGGCGGTCGTCTGTTGGCTGATGCCGCTGGCGACATCACCGGCGCCAGCCTGCCATTTCGCGCGCGGGATATCGTCAACCCTACCGTGCTGACGCGGTTCATCAACAGCGGTTCCCTGCAGTCCCTTCCCGCACCAGTGCGCATCCGCGCTGTGCAACGACAGAACGTGCCCTCCGTCAGCAGCAACTGCGAGAATCTCATCCTCTCGATCGAGCAGGACGGCGAGGCGACCCTCCCGGCCAGCCTGTTTGTGAAGGTGCCCATGGAATCCCTGCTGACGCGCTGGTTCTTCAGCATTATCAACTCGTGGCGGCTGGAATCGCATTTCTTTCGTCATGTGGCGAGCGACCTGCCCCTGCGCACACCGGTAACCTTTGCCACGCGCACCCAGGGAAGCCGCTTCTACCTGGTACAGGAGAATCTGCGTGATGAGCCGTCGGTTCGTCTGTTTACCAATCTGGACATGCTGGGAGGCCCCTCGCTGGATCTGGTGCGACGCTGCCTTGACACGTTTGCCCGCCTGCACTCAGCCCATTACAAGCTGTCGCCGCCGGAGCGGGAACGCATACTGCCTCTGCGCTACCATCTGTTTCTCTCTCCTGCCATGCGGACGGTGTCGCAAACGCTGAATCGTCTTGCGCTCGATCCGTGCATGAAAAAACACCCAGGTGTGATCCCGCCGGAGCTGGTGCAGGCCTATCGATACGCCATCGAGCACTGGGACGCATTGCTGGCACACTGGTTCTGCGGCCCGCTCTCACTGCTGCACGGTGACAGCCACCTCGGCAATTGCTTCGTGTCTGGCGACGAAATCGGCATGCTCGACTGGCAGGCGGTGCACTGGGGCAAGGGTATTCGCGACGTGCAGTATTTCCTCACCGATTCGCTGCCTGTGGACACACTGGCTGCCAATGAGCGCGAGCTGGTGGACTTTTACGTTCAGCGCCGCGCGCACTACGGTGCGGCGATCGAAGCGCGGCAGGCGTGGCAGGATTACCGGGGCTTTAGTTTCCAGAGCCTGATGACCATCGTCGTGTCGATCGGCTACGGCGCGTTGAACGCAGCACAGGATGCGTTGATGGCGGAGGTGCTCAAGCGCAACGTAGCGGCGACGCTCCGGCTGGATTACGTCGGGTGGCTTCATGACGTTCTCGCATCGCGTTAAGCCCGGTGGCGAACGAGGTGCGGGGCGAGTATCGTAGCCGTCCAGGCCGTGGGCAAAGCACGATAGGGAACACATCATGAAAGCAGTGCGCTGTTGCGACAAACATATCCATGTGGTCGATGTCCCGGCGCCGCAGGGCGAGGGCGTGCTGGTGAACGTGCGCTCGGCGGGCATCTGCGGCTCCGACCTGCACATGGTCAATGCAGGCTTTGAACTGCAATCGACACTGGGCCACGAAGTCGCGGGCACGCTGCCTGACGGCCGCGCTGTGGCACTGGAACCGATTGCGCCCTGCGGGCACTGTGATATGTGCGTTACCGGTGAGTACCAGCTCTGCCGGTTGAGCGCCGCGATGGTGTGTGGCCTGGGGCGCGATGGCGGCATGGCCGAGCAGATCCTGGTGCCGCCACGCGCCATAGTGCGGTTGCCCGACAATGTCAGCGTCGCCAACGCCTGCCTGGTCGAGCCGCTCGCTGTCGCCGCGCACGGCATTCGCATGCTGGACCTGAAACCCGGCAGCCGGGTTGCGATCATCGGAGCCGGGGCGGTGGGCCTGGCCGCCGCCGCAGTGCTGACGCAGCATGTGGGGAAGGTGGATATCGCCGCGCGACACGATGCACAAAAGGCCGCAGCCGCGCGCCTGGGCGCCGGCCTGGATCCGCGCGGCGAGTATGACGCTGTGGTGGAATGCGCCGGTACCTCCGAGGCGCTCGCACAGGCGGCGCGGCTGTGTAAGCCCGCAGCCACGATCCTGTTGCTGGCCACCTACTGGGACGGTGTGAACCTGCCGGCGTTTGAAGTGTCCATGAAGGAGCTGCGCATCCTCGGATCGTTCATGTACGGGCGCCGGGGTCTGGTGCGCGACGTCGAAGTCGCGGCGCACCTGCTGGCGCAGCGCCCGGAACTGTCGGAGATATTGATCACCCACCGCCTGCCGCTGGAGGCTGCCGCGGAAGCGTTCGCGATAGCCGCTGATCGCAGGGCGGGCGCGATCAAAGTGGTGCTGGAACCTTGAGCAGAATCAGGCGCTGCAGTTGCGCTGGGTGGCTTCTCAGGTTTAACAATTCTTAACCAATGTGCGCGCCCCGTTGCGACAGGGTTCTGGTTCAATGGGCGCGGTATCAAAGTGCTCTGCACGGCCGGGTTTTTATTGTGCAGCTAGGCGTACATGAGCCTGCGTCAGGCAGTTGTGTAATTCAAAACAGGAGATTGGCAATGAAAATACGTACAGTGGCTCTGGGCTTGATGCTGGCGTCCGGCATGGCGCTGGCACAGGATGCTCCCCACGGCAGTCCCAATGCGAGCGACAAACAGCCCTTTGTGGCACGCATGAAGAACGATCTCGACCTCACCGATGAGCAGGTGAAGAAAATGCGCGAGATTCGTGATAACGGAGGCTCCCGCGAGGAAATGCAGGCCGTGCTGACACCGGAGCAGCGCGCGAAAGCCGCGGAAAAGAAGAAGGAGTACAGAAACGACCGCACCCGGCGCCGCGCCCGGGTACAGGAAGAGCTGGGGCTGAGCGATGAGCAGATGGACAAAATGAACGCCATCAAGCGCAATGGTGGCACGCGCGAAGATATGCGTGACGTGCTGACACCGGAGCAACAGGCCAAGTGGGATGGCATGCACGGCAAGCGTGCGCCGCGTCGCCTCGCGCCTGCGGGAGCTGCCGGGGCGACAACGGCTGCGCCAGCAGCGCCCAAGCCTGCAGCTGCACCGACATCTTCCACCACCAAGCCGACCACGACATTGACAACCGCACCGGCAAAGAGCGCTGAATAAAGCGCGGATGCGGTTCGCCACGCCAGCCCGGTGCCGCGCACCGGCGGCGTGGCGTCCGGCGATCACTCCACCAGCAGGCGGTCGATGAGGGCGGCGAGGCGGAAGTCACGCTCCGTGAGTCCGCCTGCGTCGTGTGAGGTGAGGTGGATCTCCACGCGGTTGTACACGTTGGACCACTCCGGGTGGTGATCCATGGCCTGCGCCACCAACGCCACGCGGCTCATGAAACCGAACGCCTCGATGAAATCCGCGAATACAAATCGCTGGTGAAGTTTGCCATCTTCCAGGCTCCAGCCGCTCAGTTCGGCCAGCCGGGTCTGCACGGCAGCAGGAGATAGCGTCTTCCGTTCGGGCATGCAGCTCACCTACATCCAGGGATCATTCTCAAGGCCGAGTTCGGGCCAGGGTCCATAGGCGATGGGCTGGCAGTTGCCCACGCCCACTGCGTCCGCAGCGGGATCGGTGACACGAACCACGGTGTCCCTGATCTGATGCAGCCGCCGCGCCTGTTCCGGCGTACTGCAGTCCGCGATGCGTTCGCCTTCGACGTGCAGCGCGCCGCGCCACTGGCCGTGGTGCTTGCCGTCGAACCCAAAGTATAGACCCGCGCCGAGCTGGATGCCGGTGTCGCCCAGTACCTCCAACGTCAGGGTGCGCCGGCTGCCATCGGCCAGCGTGCAGTCCAGCTCGCCGCCCTGCAGGCGCCGGTTGGCGGGATGGAAGCGCAGGCGCGGCGCGATGTCGGTGATCATCTGCTGCGTGCCATCCTCGAATTCGATGCGCGAGGTGGTCATCTTCTGTTCGAAGCCGGGCATGCTGAACCAGGTGAAATGCAGGTGCATGGCATACTGGCTGCCGTCGCGTCGGGTCATGCGCAGCGGGCACCAGATCATCATGAAGCCGGCGCCGGCGGGGATGCCCTCATTCGGCTCGACATCCGCCGGCGGGATGCCGACGTCGTAGCGCACGCCCCAGGAGTGGTCACGGGTGGAGGTCCAGGTGTCCGGGGTCATGTCGAAACGCCGGCCGTCCAGCTCGATCCAGCCGGAGGCCGTGCCGGTCTGGTGATAGCGCACCAGTTCCGACATCAGCCGGTAATCGCGCTTCAGGTGCGTGCGCTCCTCGGCGAAAGGCGGCACGATGCCTTCGAACAGCCAGTCAAAGGCCAGCGGCTGCGCATCGTTCGCCTCCAGCCGGAAGCGCACGGCCCTGAGCGGCTCCACCACCTCGTAATGGATAGGCCCTACGGCGGTGACATCCGGCAGCGGACTCAGGCGGCGGCTGGCCCGCACCGTGAGCTGTTCCACGCCGCGCGAGAGCGCTGCGTAGCCGTCCATGATGTTGCGGTTGGTGTACTTCCCGAGGCCGAAGCCGATCTGCAGGCTGCCGTCGTTGGCCATGGCCATGGCGCAGACTTTTTCCGTCCAGGAGGGATCGGTGGTGCCCACCGATGCGAACGTTTCCACCACCTGGTGGATGAAAAGTTCGTCGGAGGGTGTCAATGGGCCGATCGGGTTGGGCATGGTGTGCTCCTCAGTGTGGAGTTTGTGCGTGCTGATGGCGTGGGTCATTATGATGCCAAATCCAACACGCTGCACGGAACACACAGCGGCAGAGCTCGCTGCTGGCTTGCCAAGCCGAAAATATGTCGTCAATATGCTTCGGGCGATAATAAATCGATACGGATAATAAATGGGAATGCATGGCTCACGGGTGGCTGGCGCGAGCCGGTGGCCGGGCGAGCGGATAGCCGCGGCGGCATTCGGGGTGTATTTGGTGGCGGCGATCCCAATCCTGGTCAAACTGGGTTCGCACTACTGGTTCAGGGGTGACGAATGGGCATTCTTTGTCACCGGCAGTATCGCTGACCCGGCGGGGCTTTTCCAGCCGATACAGTCACACTGGTCGACCATTCCCATTATTCTCTATCGTGCGCTGTACGGTGCTTTCGGCTTACACAGCTACTTGCCGTACCAACTCAGCGTGATTCTGCTTCATCTCATACTCTGCTGGCTCCTGCGTGCCATCATGCGCAGAGCGGGTGTTGGACCCTGGATGGCAACCGTCAGTGCCGCGACGTTTGTGCTCTTCGGATCGTCGGAGACGAATATCCTCGATGGCGTACAGGTGAGCCAGGTGGGTTCGGTGGTGTTCGGGTTTGCCCATCTGCTACTGGCTGATCACGAAGGCGGGATTGATCGGCGCGACTGGTTGGGATTGGTTTGCGGACTTCTGGGTATCATGTCCTCGGGGCTGGGGCCACCAATGGTGGCGATTGTCGGCATGGCGGCTATGTGCCGGCGTGGCTGGCTCCCGGCCCTGATCCACACGGTTCCTCTCGCCGCGATTTATCTGATCTGGTTGTTTATTAATCGCGCTGAACCATTGGGCGACCAGTCATTACCGCCGCTCATAATTTTTGCGCATTGGGTCCTTCACGCGATGACCGGGGCGTTCCTGGCGCTCGCGGGCCACGCGGTGGTTGCGGTGGCGCTGGGCGTGTTGCTGGTGACAGGCCTGGCGCTGGCGTGGGTGCCGCTTTCCCTGGCTGAATTCAGGCAACGGGCTTCCCTGCCTACGGCGATGCTCGTCGGCGCGTTGGTCCTGCAAGGTGTCATCTGTACACAACGCTGGCCCATCATCTGGTATTTGGGTATCGATGCCGCGCGTTTGGATCGCTATCTCGGCGTGTGCGTTGCACTGTCGCTTCCGGCCATCGCTGTTGCCGCAGACGCGGTGGTGCAACGCTGGCGATGGATGATGCCGGTTGTCTGCGCGCTCTTCCTGGTTGGGGTTGTGTTCAATTTTGCCCAGTTCGGTAGCGACTCCTTTCGATCGCCGAATTCTTACGTTGGGCCGCGCGCCACGGTATTGGCCGTGGCGTATTCGCCCCTCGCCGAACATGTTCCAGCGGATATGAAACCTTACCCCAGCGGTACATCCGGTGGTGATATGGATATGGCCTTTCTGCTTGATGCCAGGAACTCGGGTCGTCTTCCTCCCCCGCCGGTGATGACGACCGCCCTGCAGGCCCAAACCGAACTTCGACTTTCCGTACAGGAGATTCCTGGCCCGATTCCAGCGTCACTCTCGTGCGAGGAGTATGTTCGGCCAATTGAAATTCAACCTGAGGTTGGAGATCTCTACGGCTTCAAGAAGCCAATCCTGATCTCGTTGGGCGAGGCTGGCGCTCCACTGGCTTACAATGCAGGCTGGGGTTTTCTCCAGGTGATACGTGTCCTGCGACCTGACCTGACGCTCCGTCTCGCGCCCGTGCCTCCCGCGGACCGTTTTGTCCTGTGCTTCCGAGCCGATGGGGCAAAAACTCGCCCATAGATCACGAGAGTGAAATATCCTTGTGACAGGATGTTATATTTTCTTGCATGCGCGGAATCGACAAACAGGAGATTTTGCCTCGAAACAGAGTTTTCAAGTACGCTGTGCCAGACAAGGATTCCATGAATGGCCAATGTGACCTACTGCAAAATCAACGATCTCCGTTTACACAATCTAACTATCCAGGATGAGCTCGATGCGGCTATAAAGCGGGTCGTGGCCAGTGGCTGGTATGCCCTGGGCCCTGAAGTAGAGGCTTTTGAAGAGGCGTTTGCCACGTGGTGTGGCGCTGCGTGGGGTTGCGGGCTTGCCAATGGGACCGATGCCATCGAGATCGGATTGCGAGCCCTGGGCGTACGGCGTGGCGACGAGGTGGTTGTCGCGGCCAATGCAGGTATGTATTCCTGCACGGCGATTCTTGCCATCGGCGCGGAACCGGTTTACGCCGATATTGATCCCGACACCTTTAATATCGATCCGTCGGACGCAGCCCGGTGTATCAGCGCGCGTACCAGAGCCATTATCGCAACCCATCTCTATGGCCGGCTTTGCGATATGCCTGCGTTGAAGGTTCTGGCGGAACAACACGATATCGCCCTGCTGGAAGACTGCGCGCAGGCGCATGGTGCCGCGCTCGCGGGTAGGAAGGCGGGCAGTTGGGGAGACGCCGCCGCGTACAGCTTTTATCCGACCAAAAACTTGGGCGCGCTGGGCGATGCCGGGGCTCTTGTTACATCCCGCCGGGATATCCTCGATACCGTCAGATTACTGCGCCAGTACGGTTGGGAAAATCGTTATAAAGTAATGCGTGGTGGAGGCTCGAACAGCCGGCTTGACGAACTGCAGGCCGCCGTGTTGACCGTGAAGTTGCGCTACCTCGACGAATGGACCGGCAAGCGACAGGCGCTGGGCAGATTCTATGCGCAGCATATCCGGCATCCTCTGGTACAAGTATCACCCTTCGCGCGCGAGGCCCATGTGTACCATCTTTACGTTATACGCTGTGCACGCCGTGACGAATTGAGGTCGTACCTTGGCGAACGAGGTATTGCAACCGATGTTCATTATCCTTTGCTGGACTACCAGCAACCCCTGTTCGCGGGGCAGCCTTTGGCTCGGACTCGATTGCCGTGTAGTGAACGCGCCGTGAAGGAAATTCTCACGCTACCCTGTTATCCCGAACTGAGCATGGCGGATGCGAAGTACGTGGCGGACAATATCAATGCCTGGAATCCCAGTACATGACCGAACCAGTGTATTCTCTCATCATTCCCATATACAAGAATGAAGGCAGTCTGCCTGCGTTGCTTGAATGCGTAAAAACCATGAGCGGGAGATTGAAAGGCAAGCTTGAGGTGGTATGCGTGGTGGATGGCAGTCCCGACCAGTGTTACAGCATCTTGAGAGATGAGTTGCCAAAACAGCCATACCCCTCCCAATTGCTATTGCACTCCCGTAACTATGGATCGTTCGCCGCGATTCGTACCGGAATGAAGTCGATGCGCGGTCAATTCATGGCCATGATGGCGGCGGATTTACAGGAACCACCGGAACTGGCAATTGAGTTTTTCCTGACACTCGAAAGAAATGAAGCGGATGTCGTGGTAGGCGCTCGCGATGCGCGTTCGGATCCGTGGAGCAGCCGTGTGTGGTCGCAACTTTTCTGGTGGCTCTACAAGAAATTCGTGATTCCTGATTTGCCGGATGGCGGTGTGGACATGTTTGGCTGTAATCAGCCGTTTCGCAGGGAACTACTGGCGCTGGAAGAAAGCCATGGCTCGCTGGTTGGGCTGATCTACTGGTTGGGTTTCCGTCGTAAAACCGTTTTGTACAAACGTCGCGCCAGGGAGGCTGGCGTCAGCGCCTGGACCTTCCGCAAAAAACTCAACTATCTGATGGACAGCATCTTCGCGTTTTCGGATTTGCCCATCCGATTGTTGATCGCAATGGGCATGTTGGGGTTGGTAGTCGTACTGGTGTTCGGGATACTGATAGTAGTGTCGAAGTTGACCGGTGCCTTCGCGACACCTGGCTATGCCGCGACCATCATCACGATTCTATTCTTCGGTAGTCTTAACGTCATAGGCATTGGAATCGTGGGCGCCTACGTGTGGCGTTCCTATGGCAACACCATGGGGCGTCCGCTGGCGGTTCAGATGCGGCACCACTGCTTCGATGATAATGATAATGGCGAGTCCATATGAGTGAGCAGAATTATTTTGTGCATTCCCACGGGATTTGCGAAAGCTCGAAGGTAGGCAAGGGCACCCGGATATGGGCCTTTGCGCATGTACTGCCTAGCGCTGAAATTGGCGAGGACTGTAACATTTGCGATGGAGTCTTCATTGAGAATGACGTCACTATCGGTAATCGCGTCACCATAAAATGCGGCGTGCAGATATGGGATGGGATCGTGCTGGAAGATGACGTTTTCATCGGTCCCAATGCAACGTTCACGAATGACATTTTTCCACGCAGCAAGCGGCATCTGGACGAGTACCCGAAAACCCTGATCTGCAGCGGTGCTTCGATCGGCGCCAATGCGACCATCCTACCCGGCTTGACCATTGGTCGTAATGCGATGGTCGGCGCGGGCGCGGTGGTGACGCGTTCAGTCCCACCAAATGCAATCGTGGTGGGCAATCCTGCGCGTATTACTGGCTACACGGATACCAGGCAATTGGCTACGCCGGTATTTGAAATAGAGCAGGGTGACAATACGGATGCATTGGACACCGATGTAAAGGGCGTGAAGTTGCATCGTTTACCACTGGCGATCGATTTGCGCGGTTCCCTCAGCGTTGGTGAAGTTGGCCGGCAGGTGCCCTTTGACGTACTGCGTTATTTCCTGATATTTGACGTTCCCAGCGCGGAAACACGGGGTGAGCATGCCCACCATGCGTGCCACCAGTTTCTGGTTTGCGTGGCGGGCAAGGTGGCAGTGGTTGCCGATGATGGCGAAAAGCGTCAGGAATTTATTCTGGACAGGCCAAACCTGGGCATTCATCTGCCACCGATGACCTGGGCGGTTCAGTATAAATACTCTGCCGACGCGGTATTGCTGGTACTGGCATCCGGCCATTACTCGCCAGAAGATTACATTCGCAGCTACGATGAGTTCCTGCGGATAAAGGGACAGCAGAAAAAGTGAACCTGGATTTTTTGCTGGGCAGAGAGTTCGGTCGTTTTCTGGTAGTTGGCGGCATCAATACAACTTTTTCCTGCCTCCTGTATTTCCTGCTCAATTTCCTGTTCCACTACCAGTTGGCGTACGGACTGGCGTTCGGGGCCAGTGTTCTGTTTTCCTACTGGCTGAACAGCCGCTGGGTATTCAGGACGGCAATGAACTGGAAAACGCTGCTATCGTTTCCACTTGTTTATGTGTTTCAGTGCATCTTTGGCGCGGCGCTGTTGTATGTGCTGGTGGAATTGCTCGGCATGTCGGAGTGGTGGTCGCCATTGCTGGTGATTGCATTGAGTGTGCCCATAACGTTCTTTATGTCACGCTTCGTGCTCAAGGCTCGATAGGGTTCGGCGTCACATTAGGGGGAGTCATGATGAGATTGAGCCAGCTCAGCCGTTCGATAGCCGGCAGCGTAGCCATCGTCACCGGCGCGGCCAGCGGCATGGGCCGCGCCACCGCGCAGCTGTTTGCCGACGAAGGCGCGCGCGTGGCGATCCTCGATATCAATGGTGCGGGCCTCGAGGCCGTGGCCGGCGAGCTGCGCTCGGTGGGTGCCGAGGTGCTCGCCCTGGCGGTGGACCTGTCCTCGCGCGAGGCCGTGGAGCAGGCCGTGCGCGACGTTGCCGCGCATTTCGGCGCCATCGATATCCTGGTGAACAACGCCGGCCTCGTGATTCCGACGACCGTGGAGGCGGACAATTTCGCGCAGGCGTGGGATATGTCGCTGGCGGTCATGGCCGGTGCCCAGGCCTGGGCGGTGCGCGCCGCGCTGCCAAGTCTGCGCCGCTCGCCGCATCCCCGCATCGTCAATATCGCCTCCACCGAGGCGCTCGGCGCGACGCGCCTGAGCACGGGTTACAGCGTCGCCAAGCACGCCAGCGTCGGCCTGACGCGCGCCCTGGCGGTGGACCTGGGCAAGGAGGGCATCACCGTCAACTGTGTCTGCCCCGGACCTGTCCATACCGGGATCACCGCCGTGATATCAGACGCGGACAAGGCGACATTTGCGAATCGCCGCACCGCGCTGCGCCGTTACGGCGACCCCGAGGAGGTGGCGCACGCCATATTGAGCCTGGTGCTGCCGGCCGCGAGTTTCATTACCGGTGCGACGCTGGTGGTCGATGGGGGTTTGACCATTCGCAATGCCTGAGCGCGTAGTTCAGTCCGCCAGCAGCAGGGTGCGGGTGGCGGGGTGGTCCAGTAGTTCCTGGTAGTTGCTCACCGTATCGCGCAGGTCGGCAGCGCCTACCTTGCTGAGTGCGGGCCGGACATCCACGGGCGCCGCCGGCAGCCCGAGAAAGTTGGTCACGCGCCGTACGCAGGACGCTACATCGTTGGACAAGGCCTCGTAGCTGATATCCAGAACCGGTTTTTGCGACAGCATCGCTTCGATCTTGCGCATCTGCGCCGTCAGTTGCGCGTCGCGCTTGAGGAACGCGTCGATATCGACATGCACCTGCATGGTAATATCGCTGCGCCCGCCCAGCCCCGAATGTATGGCGCCACCGGCCAGAAGTATTTCCTCGGAAACAAACCGCCGCAGACTGTTCTCGCGCCGCAGGTGAATGAACCGCATATCCGGGTGCTGCAGCAGCGCGACCACAACGGTCTTCCAGTGTGGATTCAGAAGCGCCCCGTACAACGTCTTGAAGCCGCTGGCCGCTTTGCCTGAGTCCAATGCCTTCGCAATAAAGCTGGCCGGATCGTCGTTGCGCTCCTGCAACAGGCGCCGGGCCCGTTCGTCACGCGCCCGTTTGCTGGCGCGGCCCAGATCCACGCCATCCTCGTAGCCGCGCACTGCATCCATTCCCAGCAGTTCGCCGTGGCAGAGTACGCCGTCAAGGGTGTTGAGCGTTTTAACCAGCAGGGTGCTGCCGGTGCGCGGTGCACCGATGATGATAAATTTGATACCCATGAAACATCCGGTCGACGGTGGCACTCAAGCGCGCAGAGTGGCACGGAGATTGGTTTAGTTACGGGAGGTTATATTAGCCCGAGTAACCAAGTCCAGTTTGCTGAAAATAGAGTAGTCGTAGCTTGGGGCTTTGATGGAGAGTGGGAGCAGCGAGCTCGTCTACCCCGTTGAGACCGTGTGGCGACAGGACGTCGCCACCCGAGCCTCGACACGGATGTCGGCTTTTTGGCGTGTCTCAACGGGGTAGACGAGCTCGCTGCTCCCGCGTGCTGGTGAACGTCTGGCAGCGCGTGTTCTTCCCGCAGTGCAATCAGTCAAGCTGACAGCGCGGTCGCGAATCCGTACCCTGTAACGTAATGCTGTCGTGGTGCGTACGCACAGACCGCGTTCCTGTGCAATCCAGCGAGAGAACACCATGCAAACCGAGAACATCGCCCGTTACTTCGACCTCACAGGCAAAGTGATTCTCGTCACCGGTGGCAGCCGTGGCCTGGGCCTTGCCATGTCGCGCGCCTTTGCCGAGGCGGGCGCCCATGTGGTGATCAGCTCGCGCAAGGCCGAGGCTTGCACGCGCGCAGCCGAGCTGATCGAGCGTGAGACCGGCCGCGCCTGCTTAGCCATAGCCTGTCATGTGGGCGACTGGAACGCCTGTGATGCGCTGGTGGAAGCCGTCTATGAAAAATACAACCGCATCGACGTGCTGGTGAACAACGCCGGCATGTCACCGCTGTACGAATCGCCGTCGACGGTCAGCCGCGCGTTGTTCGACAAGGTCATCGGCGTCAATCTCGCCGGCCCCTACCGATTGAGCGCAATCGTCGGCGAGCAGATGGCGCGCGGCGAAGGCGGTTCGATCATCAACGTCAGCAGTATCGCCGCCGTGGCGCCCAGCGCGATGGAACTGCCGTACGCCGCAGCGAAGGCAGGCCTCAACAATCTCACGCAGGGCATGGCGCGCACCTTCGGGCCCAAGGTGCGCTGCAACTGCATCATGCCAGGGCCGTTTTTGACCGACATCGCCAACGCCTGGACCGATGATGTGAAGCAGGCGATGGAGGCGATGGTGCCGATGGGGCGCGCCGGGCAGCCCGAGGAAGTCGTCGGCGCTGCGCTGTACCTGGCGTCGGACGCCTCGCGCTTCACCAATGGTGCGATCATCAAGGTGGATGGCGGCGCGGCGTTTACCTGAAGCTTGTGGGGCGTGCACGGCAGTGCAACCCTGCGTCAACAGGAACTGGTTTCCAGTTCACCTGCGTCGCTTGAGTATCGCACCGACAACACGCCCGTAACCGCATCGTACTCCCAGAGCGATGCGTCCAATACCGCGCCGCCGGCGCGCACTGTACACGGCGTGAAGGGCTGCTCGAGTGTCTGCAGGCTGGCCTGCAGATGCACCGTGCGCGGTTCGCTGTCCGTGAGCGTCAGCGTCCAGCTGCCCGGCGCTTCCTCGCTGGCATAGCTGCCGGAGTCAAAGTACCGCCCCGTGGTGGCGCCGCGCGGAAATGCCAGCAGGTGCAACTGATCGGCGCGATCCGCCAGTCGCACCACCTCGGGGTTGCCCGCGCCGTGCTCAGCCAGCGTGTAGACATCGGGCGCGAGCAGTGGAATGACGGCGCCGGCGCGCACGAACATGGGGATTTCCTCGCGCGGCGCGCCCACGGTGACCTCGCGGCTGCCCGCGAGCATATCCAGTGCGCCTAACGTGAATGCCCCGGAGAACTCGTCGTAGCGCACCGACCGCCACCACTGCACCCAGTTGCCCGCAGGCAGGTACAACGCGCGTACGGTGGCCCCTTCCTGCAAGACCGGCGCCACGAGGATGTCGGGCCCGAACAGGTACTGGTCGTCGCGCCTGTGCGCCTGCGCGTCGTCCGCGTCGGTGAGCAGGTGGTGGCGCATGATGGGCATGCCAGTGGCGTAGTACGCCTCCGCCGCAGCCTGGATGTACGGGTACAGCTGCGTGTGCAGCTTGGCGTACTTGCGCCACAGCGGGAGATGCTCGTCGTCCCACGGCTGCGGGCGCGGGCCGGGTGGCAGCGAGAAGCCGTCCTTCTGGCTCCGCATGACGACCGACAGCGCGCCAAACGCGATCCAGCGGTCGAACAGTTCGCCGGTGAGCGAGTGGGGAGTGAATGCGAAGAAGCCGCCGATGTCCGAGCCCCACATCCCGACGCCGGAGGTGCCCATCGACAGCGCCTGGTACACCGAGGATTCCAGGCCGTCGAAGCCGAAGCCCACGGTCGGGTCGCCGCCCCATACGATGGGCGAGCAGGCCGCCGAGCCCGTCCAGCCCGAGCGCACGAAGCGCGCCAGCGGCTTGCCCGCATCGCGCGTCGCTGCGGCCACGCCGCAGTGGTAGTCGCGCGCGTACCGGTTGTGGAAGGCGGTTCCCGTAACGCCATCCGCGGATACCGCATCCAGCGGCGTGTACTCGCCGAAGTCTTCCATCCAGCCCTCATAGCCGTGCTCCAGCGCTTCGTCGGTCAGTGCACGGTAAGCGGCGACTGCGTTCGGTGCGCTGAAATCGAACTGGCTGACGGTGAACGTGCGTGAGGTCTGGTAGTTGTAGGTGTACGTTTCGCCTGTTGCTGTTTTCAGCAGCGCCCCCAGATTCTCGGCCTGTTGGAACTCAGGGAGGTAGTCAGTGCAGATCATGGGGTTGAAGTAGGTATGCACAGCGGTGCCGGCTGCATTGCGCGCTGTGGTGAGCGCGCGCTGCTCGTCTTCGTTGCCGCGCTGCGAGCCGCAGGGCAGGTAGTGCGTGAAGGTGGCGGTTACCGAGGTCGGCACGTCGGCGTCGCGCAGTGCGTCGATGCGCGCGTCGCTGTCCGGTTGCACCCAGGGGCCGAAGAACCACGGCGCGTAGTCGCGCGGCTGCCGCCCGAGCAGGCCGGTGAACCGACGCAGCGCATCCGCCGGTTGCGGCCCCGCGAACACCCTGAAGCGCAGGTTGGCGGACTCTGTTTCCATAGCCCAGCCGTCAGTGGCTGCGAGGCGGTGGTAGCTCATCTCGTCGTTGTCCAGCAGCACGCCGTAGCCGCGCGACGACAGCAGCCAGGGAATCGGGTAGTACGTCGTGTCCGCCCGCCAGCGCACGCCCGGAGGTGGCACAAGAATGTTGATGAGCGGGTACTCGGCATCCTGGTACGGCCCCTCGGCGACGTAGTTCTCCAGTATCCGGCCAGCCTGGTTGACCGCATTGCCGCGTTCGCCGAAACCGACGAAGCGCTCATCCTCGCCTGCGGCAAACGCGATACCGGAAGCCTGCACCGCGCCGCCCTGCGCGCTGACCTCGATGGCGATAACGCCGTCCTGCTCCGCGCGTGCCCGCACTTCCAGCGTCCACGCCGGATCGGTGGTGGCGACGGTGCCGACCCACGTCTCGCCGTCCAGCACGGCGGTTTTCAATTCCGTGGCGCGCACCCAACCCTGTTCGCGCTCTGGCGGCGTGGCGGGTTCACCTCGCACGAGCGGTTCCAGCGCCGGGCTGTTGCCGCTCCCCTGCGCGGGCGACCCGGGAAAAATGCCCAGGGTGCCGATAGGGCCAGCGCCTGTGCCGGCGACTTCGGTCAGTACGTCATTGCCGGCTTCATCCACGAAGTGCATGCCCCAGGGCGAAGGCGTGATGTGCAGGCGCAATGCGCCGGCGTCCAGTTCGAGCGGCGGGAGTTGTGTCGCGCTGTGGTTGGAATCTGAGGAGTCACACCCGGCCAGCAGTACCGCCAGCAACAGGCAGCGGATCAGTGACGCGCCTGGCACCGGTGCGCTGCACTGCGTGGTGGGCTGTGCAATCATTCGGCCTCGCGGTAGCTGTCGATCGCCGGGCAGGCGCAGAACAGGTTGCGGTCGCCGTACACGTTGTCCACGCGGTTGACCGGCGCCCAGTATTTGTAGCGCCGCAGTGAGGCCACCGGGTAGGCGGCCTGCTCGCGGTCGTAGGGATGGCTCCAGTCGGTGGCAGTGACATCGGCCAGCGTGTGCGGCGCGTTGACCAGCGGATTGTCGTTTGCATCCAGTACGCCGCGCTGCACTTTATCGATCTCGGCGCGAATCGCAATCATGGCGTCACAGAAGCGATCGAGCTCCGCCAGCGATTCCGACTCGGTGGGCTCCACCATCAGTGTGCCGGCGACCGGGAAGGACATGGTGGGCGCGTGGAAGCCGTAGTCGATCAGGCGC
>CAYWWD010000018.1:0-49777 GCA_964461965.1 uncultured Halioglobus sp.
CGTAGATAAGCTCATGCACCTGCTTGTGTTCCATGGGCGGCAGGTTGATGCGGCGGATATCGCCATCGACGCGAATCATGGGTGGCAGGCCCGCCGACAGGTGCAGGTCAGACGCGCCCTGCTTGGCACTGAAGGCCAGTAGTTCCGTGATATCCATCTGTACGCTCCCCTGTGGGCGCGCACCCGCCGACTGCTCCCCTGGCTGGTACGCACCTTGCGGCGGCAAGGCGCCACGTCATTTTATTGTCGTGTCCGCATAGCGACGAATCCGTTACCATTCGCGCCATGGACGAACAACTGCTCGCTGGCAATATCGCAAAGCTGCTCCAAAGAGTAAGTCGCGCTGCACAAAAAAGCCAGTACGGCAATAGTGACATACTTCTGGTTGCCGTCAGCAAGGGCTGCACCACGCAGGCGATCCGGGCAGCTCACGCCTGCGGGCTCGCCAATTTCGGGGAAAACTATGTGAGTGAGGCCCTGCAGAAGATATCCGAGCTGCGGGATTTGCCGCTGTGCTGGCATTTCATCGGGCCGGTCCAATCCAACAAGACCGCGCATATTGCACAGTGCTTCGACTGGGTACACAGCGTGGACCGTGCCAAGGTCGCCCGTCGCCTCCATGAACAGCGCCCACCGGATCTTCCTCCCCTGCAAGTCTGCCTGCAGGTGAACATCTCCGGTGAGGAGAGCAAGTCGGGGGTGAGCCCGCAGGAGCTGCCGCAGCTTGCCCGTGCCGTCCAGGCGCTCACGCGGCTGCAACTGCGCGGCCTGATGGCGATCCCTGCACCGACTGCCGATTCCGCCCTGCAACGCGCAGCCTTCCGGCGGATGCGCGAAGCATTCCTGGAGCTTAAATCGCTGGCGCCACAGATCGACACGCTGTCCATGGGCATGTCGGACGACATGGAAGACGCCATCCTCGAAGGCGCGACCGTGGTGCGCATCGGCACCGCGATTTTCGGCGCCCGCAACAGGTGATTTTGGCCGTTAGCGGCGTGTATACTGCCCGACGGTTTTTATCGCGGCGGGCACATGGCAAACCAACAGCAGCAGGCACCTCACATCGCTTTCGTCGGCGCCGGCAATATGGCCGCCAGCATGCTCGGCGGCCTGGTTGAGAGCGGCCACCCGGCACAGCGAATCAGCGCGGCGGATCCGTTTCCTGAAAGCCTCGAGCGGCTGCGCGAAATTGCGCCGGTTGCGGTTTACGGCGACAACGCCGCAGCCGTCAAGGGCGCTGACATCATCATCCTCGCGGTGAAACCGCAGGTGATGGCTGAGGCCGCGCAGAGTATTGCCGCGACCATACCGGAGCGGCGCCCGCTGGTCATCTCGATTGCAGCCGGCGTGACCATCGCCAGCCTGCAGCGCCGGCTGGGGCCAGAGGCCGCCATCGTGCGCTGCATGCCCAATACGCCTGCCCTGCTCGGTTGCAGCGCCAGTGGTCTGTTCGCCAACGAGCGCTGTTCCGGGGAACAACGCGAATTCGCGGAGCGCGTGCTGTCCGCTGTTGGCATCACCTGCTGGGTGGCACGAGAACAGGAGATGGATGCCATCACCGCACTGTCCGGCAGCGGCCCCGCCTATTTCTTTCTGCTCATGGAGGCCATGATCGCCGCCGGCATCGAGCTGGGCCTGGCCCCGGACACCGCCGCGCGGCTCACATTGCAGACCGGCCTCGGCGCCGCGCGCATGGCACTGGAAAATACGGTCGACGTCGTGGAACTGCGCCGCCGGGTAACCAGCCCCGGCGGCACCACGGAGCGCGCGATCCAGAGCTTTGAACAGGACGGGCTGCGGGCGGTCGTGGCGAGGGCGATGCAGGCGGCCAACGCGCGCTCGGCCGAGATGGCGCGGGAAATGGGCTAGGGGAGTCGCGACGGTCATGAACGCCTTGGACGCCATCCTGGTCTATTTGATCCAGACCCTGCTCGGGCTGTTTCTCATCGCCATGCTGCTGCGCTTCCTGCTGCAGCTGGTCCGCGCGGACTTTTACAACCCCATCTCCCAGTTCGTGGTCAAGCTGACTAATCCGCTGGTGGTGCCGCTGCGCCGCATCCTTCCCGCTTACGCAGGTATCGATTTCGCATCGCTGGTGCTCGCAATTCTGTTGCAGCTGCTCGGTATCGCGGTGGTCTTCCTGCTCCGCCTGGGCGGCCTGCCGCCACTGCCAGCGCTGCTGCTCGGCGCTCTGCTGGGCGTGCTCGCGCTGCTGGTGCAGATTTATTTCTTTGCCCTGCTGGCCATGATCATCCTGAGCTGGGTGGCGCAGGGGAGCCGTCATCCGGCCATCTTTCTCCTGCATCAGATCACCGAGCCGGTCATGGCGCCGTTCCGCAAGCTGCTGCCGCCGATGGGTGGGCTCGATTTTTCGCCCATCATTGTGTTTGTCCTGATCAATGTACTCCAGATCGTGATCCAGCATATGGCTGCGGCTGTCGGCGTGCTGGGGTTCGCGCCCTGGCTGAGCTGAGCCTGTGACGCCGCCCGGGCATCCACAATCGGTCGGCATCGTCGCGCCGCAGGTCGCCCGCTTCAGCGAGCCGCTCCACCTGACCTGTGGCCGGGCGCTACCCAGCTATGAACTCGTCTATGAGACCTACGGCACACTCAATGCCGCGCGTTCCAATGCGGTGCTGATCTGCCACGCCCTGAGTGGCAACCATCACGCTGCGGGTTACCACAACCCCGACGACAGGAAGCCCGGCTGGTGGGATGAGTGCATCGGCCCGGGCAAGCCGGTCGACACCACGCGATTCTTTGTGGTCTGTCTCAACAATATCGGCGGCTGCCACGGTTCCACCGGCCCGAGCTCCATCAATCCCGCCACCGGCAAACCCTGGGGGCCCGACTTTCCCCCGATCCGGACCCGCGACTGGGTACACAGCCAGGCGCGCCTTGCCGACTACCTGGGTATCGACTGCTGGGCCGCCGTGATCGGCGGCAGTCTCGGCGGCATGCAGGCCATGCGCTGGTCGCTGGAGTATCCCGAGCGCATCCGGCACTGCATCGTGATCGCCACCGCACTCAAGCTCAGCGCGCAGAACCTGGCCTTCAACGAGGTAGCGCGCCAGGCCATTGAATCCGACCCGGAATTTGCCGGTGGCCACTACCAGGTGCGCAATACCCTGCCGGCGAAGGGTCTCGCGCTGGCTCGGATGATCGGCCACATCACTTATCTCTCCGACGATGCGATGGCGAATAAATTCGGGCGCGACCTGCGCTCCGGCAGCCTGGGCCTGGGGCAGGAGGTCAACGCCGAATTCCAGGTGCAAAGCTACCTGCGCCACCAGGGCAGCCAGTTCTCCGGCAATTTCGACGCCAACACGTACATCCTGATGACACGCGCGCTGGACTATTTCGACCTGGCGCAGCAGTACGACAACGATCCGGTAGCCGCCTTCCGGCATGCGCGCTGCAGTTTCCTGGTGATCTCGTTCTCGACCGACTGGCGGTTCGCGCCGGAGCGCTCGCGGGAAATCGTGGATGCGCTGCTCGCCGCAGAGCGACCCGTAACCTACACGGAGATCGAAGCCGATGAAGGGCACGACGCCTTCCTCATGCCGATCCCACGCTACCTCGACGTGTTCCGGGCCTATATGCGGCGTGTGGGAGAGAGCGCCTGATGCGCCTGGACCTTTCCCACATCCAGCGTTGGATCGCCCCCGGCTCCCGGGTACTGGACCTGGGCTGCGGCGATGGCGTGTTCCTCGAATTCCTGCGCGACCAGCGCCAGGTGCGCGGCACAGGCCTGGAGATCGACCAGGACTACATCACTGCGGCTATTGCACGCGGGCTCAACGTGATCGAGCAGAACATGGACGATGGTCTCGGCAATTTCCCCGACCAGAGTTTCGACACCGTGGTGCTCGCGCTGGCGCTGCAGGCCGTGACCTATCCCGACCGGGTGCTGGAGGAGATGCTGCGCATCGGTCGCGAAGGCATCGTCACGTTCCCGAACTTCGGGCACTGGCGCTGCCGGCTCATGCTGGGTATCCGCGGGCGCATGCCGGTCTCGAGTTTCATGCCCTACACCTGGTATGACACGCCTAACATCCATTTCTGCACGGTGAGGGATTTTGAGGATCTGTGCCGCAGCCGGGGCATCCGCATTCTCGCCCGGGATATGGTCGGCAGCACGCGGCGCCGGCCACTGCTGTCGGACAAATGGCCCAACCTGTTCGCCACCACGGCGATCTACCATATCAGCCGCTAGGCCATGCGTACTCGCCGGCTCCTGCACATCCCGCGCCACTGGCTGTTGCCCGTGTTGTTGCTGCTGACGTCCCACCTGGCACTGGCGCAACAGACCGCGAACTTCGGACGCTTCGAGCTGCACTACAGTGTGGTCAACACCACATTTCTCGACCCGAAGATTGCCGCCAATTACGGTATCACCCGCGGCAAGAACCGTGCGATCCTCAATCTGGCGCTGCGCGAAAAAGTCGGTGACTCCAGCGCGCCTCGGGCGATGACGATACAGGGCAGTTCCTCGGACCTGATACACAAGCAGGATCTGGTGTTCAGGGAAATACGCGAGGAAGCGTCTGTCTACTACATCGCCGAGTTCACGTTCATCAACGAGGAATGGCGCGTCTTCGACATCGACTTTCGGCCCGAAGGCGCAGATACCTCCCACACGTTCAAGTTCAAGCACCAGCTCTACAGCGACTGATGACGGACGCACGGCGCAGTCAAACGGTGGTGCTGGCCAGCAGCAATGCCGGCAAACTGCGCGAGCTCGGCGCGGTGCTGGCGCCGGTGGGCGTGACGCTGGTATCCCAGTCGCGGTTAGGCGTCCCCGACGCCGAGGAAACCGGCCTCAGCTTCGTCGAGAACGCCATCCTCAAGGCGCGGGCCGCATGTCGGCACACGGGACTCCCCGCCATCGCCGACGATTCCGGTCTGGAGGTGGATTTCCTGAACGGTGCTCCCGGTATTTATTCCGCGCGCTACTCCGGTGCGGGCGACGCCGCCAACAACGCGCGCCTGCTGCGGGAGCTTCGCGACGTGCCTGAACCACAGCGCGGCGCCCGCTTCCAGTGCGTACTCGTTTACCTGCGCTACGCGCTGGACCCCACACCCCTGGTGTGCCAGGCCAGCTGGGAAGGCGCGATCCTGCTCGAACCCAGGGGCGAGCACGGCTTCGGCTACGATCCCTTGTTTTATGTCCCCGAATACCGGTGCAGCTCGGCAGAGCTCGCCCCCGAAATCAAGAATCGTATCAGTCACCGCGCCCAGGCCAGCGCAAAACTTCACGACGCGCTGCGCGACCGCTGATGCAACTGCCACCGCTCGGTCTGTATATCCACCTGCCGTGGTGCGAACGCAAATGCCCGTACTGCGATTTCAACTCCCACGAACACGACCACCTGCCCGAGGAAGACTATGTGCACGCGTTGCTGCAGGACCTGCGTGCCGACTTGCCGCTCGTGCAGGGGCGGTCGGTGGACACCCTGTTTATCGGCGGCGGCACGCCCAGTCTGTTTTCCGCGCATGCGATCCACAGCCTGATGCGGGGCATTGCGAATATGCTCGCACTGTCACCCACGCTGGAAGCCACCCTGGAGGCCAATCCGGGCAGTGCGGAAGCAGACAAGTTCAGCGCCTTCCGGGAGGCGGGTATCAACCGCCTGTCACTTGGCATACAAAGTTTCCACGACGCCCAACTGCGGGCGCTGGGCCGCGTACACACCGCCGACCAGGCCCACGCGGCGGTTGCGTTTGCCCAGCGCGCCAGGTTTGACAGCATCAACCTGGATCTCATGCACGGGCTGCCGGCGCAATCCGCAGCGGAGGCCGTGGCAGATCTGCGGTCCGCCATCGATTGCGCGCCTGCGCACCTCTCATGGTACCAGCTGACGCTGGAGCCCAATACGGTGTTTTACGCGCGCCCGCCGCAACTGCCCGATGAAGACGTGCTGGCCGAGATCCAGCTGTGTGGTGAGCAGTTACTCGCCGCCAACGGCTACACGCAATACGAAGTGTCTGCGTACAGCCAGCCGGGATTCAGCTGCCGGCACAACCGTAACTACTGGACGTTCGGCGACTATCTGGGGATCGGGGCCGGGGCGCACGGGAAAATCACCTTCCCGGGTGGTCGCGTGCAACGTAACGCCAAACGGCGCCAGCCACTGGAATACCTGGCGGTGACGACGGGGTCCTACCTCGCCAGCTCACGAACACTAAAGAGCGAGGACATCAGCGGTGAGTTCATGCTCAATGCGTTGCGCCTGAACGCAGGGTTCACGCTGGAGCAGTTTGAATCGCGAACGGGCCTCAGCCGAGCATGCCTGGAGCCGCGACTGGCTTCTCTATGCGAACGCGAATTGCTGCTGCTCGAAGAAGATGTGATACGCACCACGGACCTGGGGCGCCGATTCCTGGACGATGTGGTGGCGGAGTTTTTCATCGCGTAGACAGGCAGCGATGACAAAGTTCAGGCGTGTTCGCGGAAGGCGTGCTCCACAACTCGCCGTACATCACCGCTCGCGCTGAAACACCAGATCCCACACACCATGCCCCAGCCGCTCGCCGCGCTGTTCGAACTTGGTCAGCGGACGGTGCTCCGGTCGCGGAGCGAACTGCCCGCTGCCCTGGAGATTCACCAAACCGTCGGCAGCGGTGAGCACCGCCATCATCTGCTGCGCGTAATCCTCCCAATCCGTGGCGAGGTGTAACCGGCCACCGATCTTGAGCTTGCTGGTCAGCAGCGCCACCAGCGGCGGCTGGATCAAGCGACGCTTGTTGTGGCGCTTCTTGTGCCAGGGGTCAGGGAAAAATACCTGTACGGTATCCAGTGAAGTGTCGGTGATGCAGTCACGCAGGATGTCCACCGCATCGTGGCAGTAGATGCGGATATTGTCGACTTCATGTTCGGCGATCGCATGCAGTAGCCTGCCGACGCCGGGTTTGTGCACCTCAACGCCGACGAAATTGCTCGTCGGGTTCGCCCGCGCCATCTCCGCGAGCGACTGTCCCATGCCAAAACCGATCTCCAGTACGCACGGACCACCGCGATCGAAGACCGCATCGAAATCGAGTGCCCCGTCCGCGTGCTCAAGACCCCAGCGCTGCCAGCCCTGCGCGTAAGCTCGGCGTTGCGCCGTCGTCATGCGGCCGGCGCGCAACACATAACTGCGCACCCGCCGTCGCTGTTCGAGTTCGGTCATGCAATCCCCGCTCACTGGCGCGATCCGTCAGCTCGAGAGTTTCCAGCCCACGGCGGCGAGGCAGGCCCATCCGCCGATAAACGCCAGGCCGCCGAGCGGAGTGACGGCCCCAAGCCAACGCGCGCCGGTCAGGCTGAGCAGATAGAGACTGCCGGAGAACACCAGGATGCCGAGAATGAACAACCAGCCGCTGGTTTTGAGGAGCGCAGCCTGTGGCTGGCTGAGGGCAATGACCCCCACCGCCAGCAGCGCCAGGCTGTGGTAGAACTGGTAGTGAACGGCGGTCTCGTAGACCCCGAGGGCGTAGGCGTCCAATCTACTCTTGAGCGCATGCGCCCCGAACGCGCCCATCGCCACGGCCAGCATGCCGCTGAACGCAGCCAGAGTGATAAATAGTCTTGCCAAGGATCAGGCCGCGATGCTGGCTCGCAACTTCTCCATCGCACTCTGCTCAAGCTGCCGGATACGTTCGGCGGAGACGCTGTATTGCGCGGCGAGCTCGTGCAGCGTGGATTTTTTCTCCGCCAGCCAGCGCTGCGAGAGGATATCGCGGCTGCGTTCGTCGAGCGCGGCGAGCGCGTTGTGCAATTCGGTCTCGCTGCTGTCCTGCCAGTCGCTGGATTCCAGCAACTGCGCAGGATCGGCGCTGTGGTCCTCCAGATAGTACTGGGGCGCTTGCCAGGCTTCGTCATCGTCCGCGTCGACCGGCTGGTCATAGCCAAGATCGCGGCTGCTCAGGCGCCCCTCCATGCGGTGCACCTCGCACACATCCACCCCAAGATCATCCGCGATGGCCTGCGCTTCGTCATTGCTCAGCCAGGACAGCGTCTTTTTCGCACCGCGCAAATTGAAGAACAGTTTGCGCTGCGCCTTGGTCGTGGCCACCTTCACAATCCGCCAGTTACGCAGGATGTATTCATGCATTTCAGCCTTGATCCAGTGCACGGCGAACGACACCAGACGCACACCCTTCTCAGGATTGAAGCGCTTCACGGCCTTCATCAGGCCAACATTGCCCTCCTGTATCAGGTCGGCTTCGGCGAGCCCGTAGCCTGAATAGCTGCGCGCAATATGTACGACGAAGCGCAGGTGCGACATGACCAGCTCGCGTGCCGCCTGCAGGTTCTGGTTGTAGTAGAGATCTTCCGCCAGTTCGCGCTCGCGCTCTGCGCTCAGCAACGGAATGGTGCTGACCGCCTGCACATAGGCCGGCAGGTTGGCCCCGGGGGCCATCTGGTCCAGCGGCAGCAGATGTTTCCTCATTACATGTCCTCCACGATTATCCGTGCTGATGTTAGCACTCAAACCATTAGAGTGCTAATCCAGGAATAGTTCAGCGCGGGTTCAACTTGATCTTTATTCTTTACAAAACAATGGGATAGATAGGCGCTGACCGCCTGCCTCCGCGTCCCTAGCGCGGCTCTATACGGCTGAGGTGGCGGGAAACCGCCAGCCAGGCGCCCGCCAGTCCCAGCAGGCCGCCCAGAATGACCAGGTTCAGGCCGCCCATCACACCCAGACCCTGCAGCCGGAAAGCACTCTCGTAGAGCGATGTGAGGTCGCCGATCGGTTCTTCCAGGAACCACAGGGCCGCAGTGACCAGCAGCGCCGCCAGCACACCCCCGCCGACGCCGTACCAAAGCCCGGTATACAGGAAGGGCCTCCGCACAAAACCATTGCTACCGCCCACCAATTTGACAATGACGATTTCATCCCGGCGGCTTTCTATAGCCAGCCTGATGGTGTTACCCAGGATCAGCAGCACACCGGCAATCAACAAACCGCCGATCGCCAGGACCACGCGGCGGCCAAGTTCCATCAGGCTGTTCAACCGCTGCAGCCACTCCATGTCCAGCACGACCTCTGCAACCGCATTGTTGCCCTGTAGCTCAGCACGCAGGGCCGACACTGCACGTTCGTCAAGCGCAGCGACCGGCGTTACCAGAATCAGGTCGGGAAGGGGATTCTCCTGCAGGCTGGCCAAAACATCGGCAAACCCCGACAGGGTGCGGAATTCATCCAGCGCTGCATCGCGAGAGACAAAGCGCGTTTCTGCGACATCCTCGCGCTGTGCCAAGTCTGCTTCGAGTTTTTGCGCACGTTCCCGGGAAACGTCCTCCTGTAAAAAAAGCGAAATCTGGGCAGGGCTCTCCCAGCCTGCGCTCACCTGGCTGACGTTATCCAGTGCCACATTCAAACCTACCGGCAAAGCCAACGCGATCCCGATCACCAGCCAGGTGAGCAGGCTGGACCCCGGCTGGTCCAGCACCCGCGCAAGGCTTTCTGCCGCCGACAGTCGATGGTGTTGCACCCAGCCATTGAGCCGGTCCCGCAGGCGGGTGCGGCTTACGCTGGCGCCTTCTTTTCGCCGGACCGGCTCTGCCCGACGTTTGATCATGCGCCCGTACCGACCAGGCAGCCATCCCGCAGCGTGATGATGCGGTGGCGTAGCCGTGAAATCAGGACCAGGTCGTGGCTGGCAATCAGTACGGTGACACCCACCTGGTTGAACTCCTCGAACAGGTCCATGATTTCAGCCGACAGCGCCGGATCGAGGTTCCCGGTCGGCTCGTCTGCCAGCAGAATCCGGGGCTTGCCCACCACCGCACGCGCAATACCTACCCGCTGCTGTTCTCCGCCCGACAGCGTGATCGGCAGGGCTCGCTCCCGGTGCAACAGTCCCACCTTGTCCAACGCAGCGCGCACCCGCTTCCCCACCTCGCGATAATCGTATCCCTGGATGATTAGCGGCAGCGCGACGTTGTCAAAAACGGTGCGATCGAGCAGCAACTGGTGATTCTGGAAGACGACGCCAATACTGCGCCGGTGCTGAGGAATCCCGCGGGAGCGGATCTGTGCCAGATTCTGTCCGTCGACGGTAACCTGCCCACGGGAGGGCCGGTCCATCAACATGATCAAGCGCAGCAATGTACTCTTGCCGGCGCCGGAGTGCCCCGTGAGAAATACGAGTTCGTCGTCATTTATTGTGAAACTCACTTCCCGCAGGGCGTCGTGCCCTTCAGCGTAGCGCTTGCTGACTCGGTCGAATGAAATCATGCAGCGGCATTTTCGGTGTCGAACAGCGCTGCGATAAAGGGTTCCGCCTGGAAGGGCCGCAGATCCTCGGCGCTCTCACCCACGCCGATGAAGCGGATCGGGAGGCCGAGCTTTTTTGCAATCGCGAAGATAACTCCGCCCTTGGCAGTGCCGTCGAGTTTGGTAAGCGTGATCCCGGAGACGCCAACCCACTGCCGGAAATGTTCCGCCTGCGCCAGCGCGTTCTGCCCCGTACCGGCATCCAGTACCAACATCACCTCGTGCGGTGCAGAAGGGTCGAGCTTTGCCATCACCCGGACCACTTTCTTCAGCTCTTCCATGAGGTTGTCCTTGTTGTGAAGGCGGCCTGCCGTGTCGGCGATCAGCACATCCACCTTGCGTGCGCGCGCCGCCTGCAATGCATCGAAGATCACTGATGCACTGTCCGCGCCTGTGTGTTGTGCGATCACCGCAACATTATTCCGCTCGCCCCAGACTTGTAGCTGTTCGACCGCAGCGGCACGAAATGTATCGCCTGCGGCGAGCATGACTGAGCGACCCTCGTCCATGAAGTACTTGGCCAGCTTGCCGATAGTGGTTGTCTTGCCCACACCGTTGACGCCCACCATGAGGATGACATAGGGCTCATGGCCGCTTACTTCCAGCGGCGCTTCACAGGGTCGCAGCAAGCCCAGCAACTCCTCCCGCAATGCCTGGTGTAGCGCTTCCGGTCGGGTCAGCTCCCGGCGCGAGACGCGCTTCGTGAGGCGCTGGATGATGTCCAGCGTGGCATCGACTCCCACGTCCGCCAGCAGCAGGCGCGACTCCAGTTCGTCGAAGAGTTCCGCATCGATCTCCTTGCGCCCCAGGAAGAGGTTGCCCACGCCCTGCGCCAAATTGTCGCTGGTGCGACTCAGGCCGCGCCGCAGGCGGGAAAAAAATCCCGGCTTGGCTTCTCGCTCTGGCTCACGCGAATCGGTATGTGCAGTTGCAACAGGTTCCGCGATTGGTTCTGCCGCAGCGACCGGCTCGGATGGCGCCTGCGGGCTATCCGCTGGTTTGTTGCGTTTGAAGAATTTCATGTGTGCCGTGCTAGAGTGTGTGTGCAGTGCGCACGCCTGCGAAGACGCATATCGTACCACCCTTGGATTAAGCGAAGAAATGTTGGGATCAGGCGGTCAAAGGGGCAAGCTGGGCGAGGTGCGTATCATCGGCGGCCGTTGGCGTGGACGAAAGCTCACGTTTCAGGCAGCGGATGGCTTACGACCAACTGGAGACCGGATCCGCGAGACGCTGTTCAACTGGCTGGCCACTCATATCCACGGCGCGCACTGCCTGGACCTGTTTGCCGGCAGTGGTGCGTTGGGGCTGGAGGCCTTGTCCAGGGGCGCTGCCTTTTGTGATTTTGTGGATACTTCCAGAATCGCGATGCGGCAGGTGAGCCAACACCTGCATTCACTGGGCGCATCGGAACTGGGTCATTGCCATCTATCGCCCGCTCTGCAATATCTGCAGGCCGCAACTCGTCGGTATCAAATTGTATTTGTCGATCCGCCATTCAACTTACAAATAGCGGGCCCGGTCTGCGCTGCATTGGCTCAGCAGAGATTGCTCGACGAGAATGCGCTGGTCTATCTTGAGATGGCCGCGTTGGAGCCGATGCCCGCAATTCCCCCTGGCTGGGTTCTGCACCGCGACAAACGGGCGGGCGCTGTGGCGTATCGCCTGTTCACTGTCCGCGCGACGACACAGGCAACGTGATCGGCCTGGCGGCGGATCACTGCGCATTGTCGCTGTACGGCAATTTGTTTACCATCCGGCGACCTGCCTCGACTCCCGGCTTTCACCATGCGAACCAACTGTGTCATCTATCCCGGCACTTTCGACCCTATTACCAACGGCCATGTGGATCTGACGGAACGAGCGGCGCGCCTGTTCGACCGGGTAGTTGTCGCGATTGCCTACAGCGAGAAAAAGACGCCCCTGTTTTCGCTGGACGAACGGGTCGATCTCTGCCGGGCGTCGCTGGCTCATCTGGAGAATGTGGAGGTGGTGGGATTTTCCAACTTGCTGACAGATTTTGCCAGAAGCCAGAATGCCCGTTGCGTTCTACGCGGGCTCCGTGCAGTGGCGGATTTTGAATATGAGTTTCAGTTGGCCAATATGAACCGTGCCATCTATCCCGAATTCGAGAGCATTTTTCTCACGCCCTCGGAACACCTGTCGTACATCTCGTCTTCACTGGTGCGAGAAATCGCCGCGTTGAACGGCGATATCAGCCCATTCGTTCCGTCGCAGGTAACGGCAGCCTTGCAGGCCCGATTTGCGAGGTAATAATCCCGGCCCTTGCAAGCCGGGGGATGACGTCAGGATCCTGACTGTGCGGCTATTCTTTCCTGTCGTCGCTTGTTGGCTTCCGCGTCCTTGCCGGTATAACCCGGATTGCGGCAGCCGAGGCAGCGCATAAAGGTGGTTTCCACCGGCCCCCCGATCAGGGTGTCCGCCGCTTCACTGGCATGGCCCGCCAGCAGGGTGAAGGGGAGGCTGACCAAAAACACCGCCGCTCCACCGACAACGAGCGCCGCACCAATTGGCCGCGCCACCAGCAGGTCGCCCGCCATCGCCCACTCGTTGGGACTTTCGTCAACCGCGTGCTGTGCCAGCAGTGTTTGTGGCAGCAACAGACCGCTTATCATCATGGCAACAACGGCGCGCCGAGCGCCCACTATTATTCTCATACTCACGCTCCCCCGGGTTTCTACCCGTTCCCCTTTGCTTTAAGTGTAGCCTGATCATTGTTGACAGGTCACGCAGTAGACACTGCTGCGCTGCCCCAGGCGCACCTCTCGCAAAGACGAACCGCAGGTCTTGCACGGCAATCCTCCGCGACCATAAACAAAGAGTCGTTGCGCGAAGTAGCCCGGCCGCCCGTCACCCCCAACGAAATCCCGCAGCGTGGTTCCGCCTTGGTTTATAGAAGAAGTGAGTACTTGCTTAATAGCTTCAGCAAGGCGTTCGTACCGCCACTGTGAGATACGGCCGGCGGCGCGACCTGGTTTGATGCCGGACAGGAACAGCGCTTCGTTTGCGTAAATATTACCAACACCAACGACTACCTTCGCATCCATGATGAAGCTCTTCACGGAAGCTTTACGGCGTCGTGAACGCAGATAAAGTAATCGGCCCGTGAATTCGCTCGACAACGGTTCCGGCCCCAGGTCTCTCAGCAGGGGATGGGAATCGTCACCCGGTGGCAGCCACAACATGCAGCCGAAGCGCCGCGGGTCGTGGTAGCGCAGGCAATTGCCGTCGTCGAGCAGGATGTCGATGTGGTCGTGCCTGCCAACAGGGGCAGAGGATGTGACGACGCGCAACGAGCCGGACATCCCCAGATGCAACAGGATTGAGCCCCCCGCAGTACGGAACAGCAGGTACTTCCCCCGACGCTCCACCGACGTAATGCGCTGTCCTCGTGCCGCCGTTGCCAGTTGCCCGGGTACCGGCCAGCGCAGTCTCGCATCCCGCACATCGACCCGCGTGATCAACCGCCCCATACAGTGCGCTTCGACACCCCGGCGAGTGGTCTCCACTTCGGGCAGTTCAGGCATGGTCTGGCTACGGTTCTTGAAAGGGAATGGGGATGCGCAAATGATTCATGCTAAAACAAAAACCCCGGCGGATGCCGGGGTTTTTCATGATGCCGAGGAAGAGATCTATTTGATCTTGCCTTCCTTATAGATGACGTGTTTACGAACCACCGGGTCATACTTTTTCATTTCAAGTTTATCCGGGGTGGTCCGCTTGTTCTTATCCGTCGTGTAGAAATGGCCGGTGCCTGCGGACGAATTCATTCTGATCTTTTCTCTCATCACTCTTCTCCGTTAAATCTTTTCGCCGCGGGCGCGAATATCCGCCAGAACCTGCTCGATCCCGTGCTTATCGATTATTCGCATGCCCTTGCTCGAGACGCGCAGCGTCACAAAGCGGTTTTCAGACTGCAACCAGAAACGATGCTGGTGCAGATTGGGCAAAAAACGGCGGCGAGTGCGGTTTTTTGCGTGCGATACGTTGTTCCCCGTTACCGGACGCTTCCCGGTAACCTGACAGACTCTAGCCATGATTCCTGCTCTCCCAAAGTGCTACGGGATGGAGTAAATGTGGTGTTGATTGGCCGCCTGAAGGGGGTTCAGGCTGCGCAGAGCGCGACTTTATACCAGAACACCCCCTCCAGAGCAAGCACGGCGACCCAGTCACCACTGCATCAGCGAGGGTCCCTTGGCGCCTTTTCTCACTCACCGCCGCACGTTGCCGAATGAAGGTTTCGCAGTTACCAGTTCCCGGGATGATAGCCTTTACAACAGTCCCTGTTCAGCAAATGAATACTCGCCGCCGCCACCGACGATGATGTGATCAAGCACCCGGATATCCAGCAATGCGAGCGCAGCGCACAGGCGTTCGGTGATCCTGCGATCCGCACTGCTCGGCTCCGCCACACCGGAGGGGTGGTTGTGGGCGAAAATCACTGCCGCGGCGCCGTACTGCAACGCCCGCACTGCAACTTCGCGTGGATATACCGCCGCCCCGTCCAATGTGCCGAAAAACAGGTCTTCACAACGCCGCACCCGATGCTGGCTGTCGAGGAACAGGCAGGTAAACACCTCCCGACTGCGCCCTCCCAGGTGGTACTGCAGGAAGCGTCTGGTCTCCTGTGGGCTGGTCAGCGCATCGCCCGCCGACACGGTCTGCAGCGCTTGCCGTCGCGCAAGTTCCATGGCGGCACACATGCGCGAGTACTTTGCCGGCCCAACACCCGGGTATCCCAGCACGCTGTCCTGCGCCGCGCGCATCAAACCGCTGATGTCGCCAAACTCCGCCAGCAACCGGCGCGCCAGCTCCACTGCGCTGCAGTCCCGATGACCGGTATGCAGCAATACAGCGAGCAGCTCGGCATCCGACAACGCCGCAGCGCCACGCTCCAGCAGCTTGTCTCGCGGACCTTCTCCGTATCTCCAGTGGGCAATACTCATGGCGCTCCTCCGTGAGCTTCCTGGGCGCGCTGTGTCAAAAGCAACAGCACGGTGGTATCTTGCCGACTCAGCGATATTCCCAGTTCTGGCGGGCAAATGGCACATCTTTTCAACCGCAATGTCCTGCTCGGCGTCAGTGGAGGAATTGCGGCGTACAAATCAGCGGAGCTGGTGAGGGCGCTGCAGGAGCTCGGCGCAACCGTACGCGTGATCATGACTCACGGTGCGCGCGAGTTCATCACACCCCTTACACTGCAGGCGCTGTCCGGTCACCCCGTCCACACCGAGCTGCTGGATGAACGCGCCGAGATGGGTATGGGACACATCGAGCTGGCGCGCTGGGCTGATCTATTATTGATCGCCCCCGCCACCGCCGACCTGATCGCACGACTGTCGATCGGACGTGCCGACGACCTGCTCACGACCGTGGCCCTGGCGACAGCCGCACCCAAGTTGATCGCTCCCGCGATGAACCAGCAGATGTGGAAGGACCATGCAACCGCAGCCAACATCCAGATTCTGGCAGGGCGAGGGGTACGCATCGTCGGACCTGCAGCGGGACAGCAGGCATGTGGCGATGTGGGGCCGGGGCGCATGGAAACTCCGGCGGTTATTGCCGAGGCGGCTGCCGGTCTATTCGCCACGGGGCTATTGGCGGGCAAGCGTGTCGTCATTACAGCGGGGCCCACGCGAGAGGCGCTGGATCCGGTGCGCTACATCTCCAACAACAGCTCGGGAAAAATGGGCTACGCGCTCGCACAGGCGGCGGTGGACGCCGGCGCAATCACGACACTGGTCAGTGGCCCAGTGAGCCTGCAAACGCCAGAGCACGCCCGTTTGATCGGAGTGCTCAGTGCGCAGGACATGCTGGAGCAGTGCCTCGGACTGCTACCCGAGTGCGACATTTTTATAGCTTGCGCCGCTGTAGCCGACTATAAACCCGCCGTCGTGCAGCAGGGAAAGATCAAGAAAGGGCCAGCCGAGCTGACGCTGGCACTGGTGCGCACCACCGACATCCTCGCTGAAGTCGCAGCGAGCAAGCGTGGTATCTATACGGTGGGCTTCGCGGCGGAGACCAACGACGTTCTGGCCTATGCCCGGGACAAACTGCAGCGCAAAGCCCTGGATATGATCGTTGCGAACGACGTCTCCGATCCTTCCATAGGCTTCAACAGCGACGATAATGCGGTCACGCTGGTGTGGCGGGACACAGAGCAAACTCTTGCGCGTGCAAACAAACTCGTTATTGCGCGACAAATCATGCAGGCCATCGCAGAGCAGACACAACATCGCGGCTGAGCATCCGCTGCGCCCGTGGATGGTGTCCGTCAAAGCAACGGGCCATCTCTACTTATGGCAAGTAAATCCGTTTGAGCAGGCGCTTCGATGTACTATCATTGCCCGATTGACGGGCAACCAGACTCGGTGAATGCTGAAGCTAAGAAAAAACAAATCGGACGCCCCTGAAAGCGAACCCATCAAGGAGGCTGTAGCCAGCAACCCCCAGGGAATCACCGCGAAAGGCAACGCCCTGCATAACATAATCGGGCTGGCCCTTGTGGTGGTATTGGTTCCCGTGTTGATCGTATTTGCCTACCTGATTCTATGGCGGGAACCGGTACTGCAGGAGCAGCAGATAGATCGGGTAGCATCCTCCTTTGCAGTACAGCAGGCCACACAGGTTAGCCGTCTGTTCGTCAGGCTGAAGGATCGCATCCAAAGTGCGGCGACGTCACCGCTGGCGTTGTCCGCTATAGCCAGCAAATCCGAGGATGATCTGGCACTGGTAGAAAAGGCCATGCTGGATTACTTTCCGGAGGTCGCGAGCCTGCGCATCATTCCCATCGGCGACATGGGTACTGCAGATTTCTCCGGGGGAAATCAGGGCCTGCGCAACCACATCGAAGTCGACCTGGTACGGCGCACCAGCGAAGATGAAAAAACCCAGCCTGAAGCCTACAAATTCGAGGATCAGTGGCTCACATCCCTGGCCGCAAAGGTCACGCACCCACGCATTGCGGATCATTGGGCCGTCATCATCGTGACTCTGGAGAACAAACAGATCGTGCAACAACTCAAGCTGCTGGAAGGCAGCAGCGGTAGAGCTGCCCTGGAACAAGTGTTTAGTGGCGCCGGCGGCAAGGACCGTGTGGATGTCATTGCCGTAAGCGGCGATGGGAAGACTGGCCCCAATACGCGTTACGCCGATGTTCCAGACACCTCATGGCGAGTCTCGTTCAGCCCATCGGACGAGTTACTCGAAACACTCAGCATCCACCGAACACCTCTATTTGTCTCACTGGTGCTGGTTGTACTCGCATCACTGAGCTCGCTGGCAAGCATACTTCTTCTGTTCCCGCAAAAGCTGAAGGCAGAGGTGGAGAAGGTCACTGCGGCAGCGGATCAGCGCTCACCCTTGAGTCTGGCCATACCGGAGCTGGTGTCCATCGCGAAGCAACTGCGCCGGGCCACCTTGCGCGCATTGCGCCAAAGTGGCGCCATCGCATCGGAGCTGCCGATCCGGGAAGCGGATTCCCTCGATCTACAGACCAGCAGTTTCACCAACCCGCTGTTCCAGTCCAAAAACCTGATCGACGAGGAGGAGCTGGAGCTCGACCTGGCCGAAAGCACCACCACGGGCAAACCTATTGCCAGCGGGAGCTCGGGTTTCCCTGAGCACGTCTTCCGTGCGTATGACATTCGCGGTAATGCACAATCCGAGCTCACCGACGACCTCATAACCAATATTGCCCGCGCAGTCGGAACGATTGCCCAAGAGATGGGTGAGCAGGTCCTGATTGTCGGGTGCGACGGAAGAATGTCGACCCCGCGTATCAAGTCTGCCCTGGTGCGGGCGTTGCTGGAGACGGGTAGGGATGTGGTCGACATCGGCCTTGTGCCCACACCTCTGTTATATTTTGCCACGCGGCACCTGAAATACCGCTCCGGCATCATGATTACAGGCAGCCACAATCCGGCCGAGTACAACGGGCTGAAGATTGTCCTGAACCAGCAGACCATCGCCGCAGGCGGGATCGAGCAGATTCGCGACCGGGTGATTGCAGGGAAATTCAGCACTGGCAATGGGCGGGTCATTCGCGAGGACATCGTGCCTGCCTATATGGAAGAGGTCCTGCACGACATTGCTATCGCGGTTCCCCTCAGGGTCGTCATCGATGCCGGCAATGGCGCCACCAGCGAACTCGCGCCCAGGCTGTTCGAAGAACTCGGCTGCGAGGTTGAAAGGCTGCACTGCCAGATCGACGGACGGTTCCCTGGCCATCCTCCGGACACGAGCAACGAGGCGAATCTTGCCGACCTTGCGAGGCGGGTGGTGGAGGTCAAGGCCGATTTTGGCGTGGCATTCGACGGCGATGGCGACCGCCTGGCCGTCGTCACCTCCAGCGGACACATTGTACGCTCCGATGTCCTGCTGATGATCTACGCGCAGGATGTAGTGTCGCGCAACCCTGGCGCTGATGTGGTCTTCGACGTCAAATGCAGCCGCCACCTGTCCAAACTGATCACTCGTCACGGCGGCCGGCCCGTGCTGTGGAAAACAGGGCACGCATTCATGAAAGAAAAGATGAAAGAAACGGGCGCCCTGCTCGGCGGGGAGTTCTCGGGACACATGTTCTTCGGTGAACGCTGGTACGGATTCGATGACGGCATCTACGCGGCGGGGCGGCTGGCGGAAATTTTGAGTACGCACGGTGAGAGCCTGGATGAAACCATCGACAAATTCCCTGCCACAGTCAACACGCCCGAGATCATCATCCCGGTAAGTGATGACTACAAATTCGAGTTGGTGGAAAAAATCATAAACAACGCGGACTTCACATCAGGGAAAGTGAGTACCATGGACGGCATCCGCGTCGACTTCAGCGACGGCTGGGGGCTGATCCGCGCCTCCAACACCGGGCCCGCGCTGACTGCCCGGTTCGAGGCTGATACGCAGGAGAACCTGGAGATCATCCAGGACGAGTTCCGGGCGCAGATCGCGCTGATCGATCCCGAAATCAAACTCAATTTTTAATCTCCCGGCCCCGCAGCGGGCCCGGGCCGCTGGTACAGGCAGAAAAATGTCACTCGATCGCACAGAAGCGCTTAATATCGCCCAGGTCCTCACCGAGGCGCTGCCTTATATCCAGCGTTTCACTGGCAAGACCATCGTCGTCAAATTCGGTGGCAACGCTATGGTAGACCCGCTGCTCCACGAGAGTTTCGCCCGGGATGTGGTCCTGATGAAACTGGTCGGCATGAATCCGGTGGTCGTGCACGGCGGCGGCCCGCAAATCGGTGCACTGCTGAAAAAACTCAACATCCACACTGAATTCGTCGACGGGATGCGCGTGACGGACGCCCAGACCATGGACGTGGTCGAGATGGTTTTAGGAGGCAGCGTCAACAAGGAAATCGTCGCATCCATCAACCGCAATGGCGGCAAGGCCATCGGCGTCACCGGCAAGGACGGCCAAATGATCAGGGCACACAAGCTCACCGTCACTCGATACAGCCCCGAGCTCAAGGCCTCCGAAATACTGGATATCGGCCATGTGGGAGAAGTCGACCAGATCGACATCGAGGTGTTGAACGTCATCCTGGGCAGCAATTTCATCCCGGTCATCGCCCCGATCGGCGTTGGCGAAGACGGCAGTACCTATAACATCAACGCCGACCTTGTGGCCGGAAAGCTTGCGCAGGTCATGCAGGCGGAAAAACTCATGCTGCTGACAAATGTCGCCGGCTTGCTGGACAAAAGCGGAGAGATCCTCACAGGCCTGACTACGACGCAGGTGGATGCCTTGATCGCCGACGGCACGATCACCGGCGGCATGTTGCCAAAGATTCGCTGTGCGCTGGATGCGGTGAAAGCTGGTGTAACCAGTGCCCACATCGTGGATGGCCGCGTGCCTCACGCTGTATTGCTGGAAACTTTTACCGACGAAGGCATGGGCACACTCATTACGAACAAGCGTGCCTAGCGGGAAAATTTTCTGCAAATCGTGCCCCGACGAGTTCCGAGTTATTGCAGGCATGGGGAGTAATCGCTAGCATGTGCTCACCTGCTATTTGATGTGGAACGCCATGCCTCCGAGAAAATCCCAAAGGCGCCAGCAAATACTTGAAGCCCTGGCCCAGATGCTGGAGGCCAATCCCGGCAGCCGCATCACCACCGCTGGCCTCGCTAAGCAAGTCGGCGTTTCCGAAGCCGCTCTGTACCGACACTTCCCCAGCAAGACCAGAATGTTTGAAGGCCTGATCGAGTTCATCGAAGATACGCTGTTCAGCCGCATCAGCATCATACTCACCGAGGAGTCCACCGCCGCCAAGCGCTGCGAGAAGATGCTGATGCTGTTACTGGTGTTCTCCGAGCGCAACCCCGGCCTGACCCGGATCCTTACAGGGGATGCCCTGTCGGGAGAAACAGAGCGGCTGCATCAGCGCGTGGCGCAGCTGTTCGACCGCTTTGAAACCCAGATCAAACAGGTGATTCGAGAGGCGGAAATTCGCGAAGGCCTGCGACCCAGCATTCCCCTGCCCGCCGCAGCCAACCTCTTGATGGCCGCAGCCGAGGGGAGGATCTCCCAGTTTGTGCGCAGCGGCTTTCAGCGTGCACCGACTGCAGATTGGGTCAAACAGTGGGAGTTGTTGATCGGCGGCTTTTTCCGGGACGCGATTACCCAGCCTCTACCCGGCCAGGCCGCCAGCCTGGTCAGTTGAACCTGCGCCAGCGTGTTGAGTTATTGGGTGCCTGTGGTTTTCGCGGACTTGGCGCTCAATGACTTTCGCAACTCGACGACATCGCGCAGCATATTGAAGCGCTCGACATCCGCGTCGAACGCCTGTTCGAGCTTTTCTATTTCTTCTTCCCGTTCCGTGATATCGCGCTCGGTGGCCGTGATTTCATCCTGCAGGGTTTCGATGGCTCGCAACCGTTCCACGTCCACACTCTTGCCCGCACGCTCCATATCCGCCGCTTGAGCCTGGTAGTTTTCGACCCTTTGTTTCAGTGCGCGGCGATTGCTGCGTAGAATGCTCATTCTGATCTGCAGTTCGCCCAACGCACGACGTCGGGCATCTTCTATATCCGCCTCAGTGCTGTATCGGAGCAACAGGGATTCATCCCACTGGCGCAAACGCTCCTGTTCCGCCTTGGCCTCCTGTTCGCGTTTTAGTTCAGCGTCTTTTTGCTTGCGCTCTTCGGGTGTGAGCTCACGCGGGACAACCTTGACCACCATGCCGTCATTGTTCAGCACCTCATAACCGCCGGCGACGGCGTCCACAGGAACCTGGTAGCCAACGACGACGACGCCGTCGGCATTGCGATAGCGGTAAAGCTGTTTGGCTTCAACCGCAGGTGCCAGGCAAAAAAGAATTGCCCAGACAACGGGTCGGCACCGGTAAATAGCTCGAAAAATCATGCGCCCAATATAGAACCTGTACCCAGCAGGTACAAGTCAGACTCCATAGCGTTCGCGATAGTGTCGCATGGCAACCAACGCGCCCTGCGGTCCTGGTCCCGCTTTTTCCAAGTAATCAATGATATGCCCCACGTTGATGATGCTGAGCACCGGCACGCCGTGGATTTGTTCGACCTCCTGTACAGCAGACAGTTCGCCCGTACCCCGCTCTTTGCGATCCAGTCCGATCACCACACCCGCCAACTCCGCGCCGGCATCGTGGATCAACCTGATCACCTCCCGCACCGCAGTACCCGCTGTGATCACGTCGTCTATCACAAGCACCTTCCCCTGCAGCGCGGCACCCACCAGCATGCCTCCCTCGCCGTGATCTTTCGCCTCCTTACGGTTGTAGGCAAACGGGATATCGAGGCCGTGGTGGTCGGCCAGCGCGACCGCGGTGGCCGCCGCCAACGGGATGCCTTTATAGGCCGGGCCCAGCAGTACATCGAAGCGTAAGCCCGAGTCCACGATACACTGCGCGTAGCAACGCCCCAGAATCGCCAGCGCGCGGCCGCTGGAAAATGCACCCGCATTGAAAAAGTAAGGGCTGATCCGACCTGATTTGAGGGAGAACTCGCCGAATTTTAATACCGCGCACTCGCGCGCGAGCTCGATAAACGTTGTTTGGTTATCCTGCATCTGAAGTTCTGATTCCTCAACGAGGCATTGAATTCCCCGGGTTAGGCTATAGAATAAGCGTATCCGGGATAAATCACTTTCTAATAACAGGATTCGAGCTGTACTGTCTCGCTCCGAACGCCATCATTCACTCCACTGGCGAGACGGCCTGGCTTCAACCCAGTTGATCGGATGCGCAAGCGCTCTCTCGGGTTGTCCGGCAGTATGCACGGCCGGCGCGCTCGCCGCATCATACACGCTCTCGTATCAAGGGGCCAAGAATGAGGATCATCAGCTTCAGCGCTGACGGTATCAAAGCCGCCGCAGAGAAGGGATTTTACGGCTGGCTGGAAGAGCAGGATGCCGATTTTATCTGCGTGCAGGATTTACGCTGCGCCGAATACGACCTGCAGGACAAGGTATTTTTTCCTGCGGAATACAACGCGTACTTCTTCGACGATGCTGCCGGCAAGGCCAATGGTGTCGCCATCTACTGCCGGCAGATGCCCAAGGCTATCATGACCGGGCTGGGGTTCAGCGATTTCGATATGGAAGGTCGATACATCCAGGCAGACTATGAAAACCTGAGCGTGGCCTGCCTGCTCGCTCCCTTTGCAGCGCCCGGCGATACGGCGGCCCAGACGCGCAAGAACGATTTCTACGCACTGCTCGGCGCTCACCTCCAGAAAATCCGCAACAAACGCAGAGAGTTTATTATCTGCGGCAACTGGTATATCGCGCACAGTGCCGCTGACGTGCAGGACACGCAACGAAACAGCACTACATCCGGGTTTCTGGCCGAGGAGCGCCAGTGGATGAACGAGTTGCTGGAATCAGGGTATGTGGATTCCTTCCGCGAAATCAGCTCAGACCAGGATGAGTTCACCTGGTGGCCCGACGGCGAACGCGGCAATAACGGCTGGCGCACGGATTTTCACGTCATCTCGCAAGGGCTCAAGTATGCGGTGGATTACGGCGCGATCTACAAGATGAAGGCATTCTCGACACACGCGCCTGTCATCATGGATTACGATATCGAGATATGACTTCGATTCGTCGCTGGCTCAGGACGCCAGCGCCGCCTTCTGTGCCATTACCAGTCGTTGAATGCCCTGCGCTGCGAGATCCAGCATCGCGTCTAGCTCCGTGCGAGTGAATGCCGCTTTTTCTGCGGTACCCTGCACCTCGATAAACTCCCCCGACTCACCCATGATGACATTCATATCAGTGTGCGCCGCCGAATCCTCTGCGTAGTCCAGGTCCAGCACCGGCATCCCCTGGTAGATGCCCACCGATACGGATGCCACCAATTGTCGTAACGGGTCATCCTTGATCAACTTCTGACGCTGCAGGAAATTGAGTGCGTCCACGAGCGCCACGCACGCGCCGGTAATCGCCGCCGTACGGGTGCCTCCGTCGGCCTGGATGACGTCGCAATCCACTGTAATGGTGTTCTCGCCGAGCAGGGAGAGATCCAGCGCCGCGCGCAGCGCGCGGCCGATCAGCCGCTGGATTTCGACCGTGCGTCCGCCCTGCTTGCCGCGACTGGCCTCCCGGCCCATGCGGGTACCCGTAGAGCGCGGCAACATGCCGTATTCGGCGGTCACCCACCCGCGGCCTTCGCCGCGCATAAACCCGGGTACACCCTTCTCCACCGAGGCGGTGCAGATCACTTTGGTATCGCCAAAACAGACCAGCACCGAGCCTTCTGCATGCCGAGTGTACTGGCGAACAATGTTGATCTCACGCAATTGTCCCGCAGTGCGGCCGCTGGGTCGATCCATGGTGCCCACTCCCTGTCGTGTTGGAATTCGGCCAGTATACGCGACCTCGGTGTTGCATGTTCCACGAAGAGGGCAGCCGACCTGCGCGGCGCGACCTGCGCGGCCCGACCTGCGCGGCCCGACCTGTTTGCGCCTACTGCAAGCTGCTAAACTTTGTGCCGTGCAAAACCACAGGGGCCACTCAGTACATGATTCGAAGTATGACGGCTTTTGCTCGCGAAAGTCTCGCGGTGGGAGAGGCTATCCTGACCGTGGAATTGCGCTCGGTGAACCATCGCTACCTCGATTGCAGTTTCAAGCTGCCGGACACACTGCGCGCGCTCGAACCTCGCCTGCGCGAAAAAATCAGCGCGACGCTTGCGCGTGGAAAGGTCGACTGCATGATCCGGCTGCAGGAAAACCCCGCACAGGCAGGTGCGTTGACAATCGACAACGCGAAACTGGATGCGCTGCTAGCCGCTGCAAGGGCCGTGCAGGACCGGCTGGAGGCCACGATGCCGATCAGCCCACTGGACATTTTGCAGTTCCCCGGCGTCTACAGCTCACACGAAGAGCCTGAAGAACAGTTACAGCAACAGGCCCAGTCGCTTTTCAGCAGGGCGCTGGAAGCCATGCAGCAGAGCCGCCACCGTGAAGGTGAAAAGCTGGCCGCGCTGGTGCTGGATCGGCTGGCGCAAGTTGACACGGAAGTACAAGCGGTTCGAAAGCTGCTGCCTGCCCTGATACAGCATCAGCACGACCGTATCACCAGCCGTATTGCGGACCTCGGGGTGGAAATCGACCCGGGCCGGCTCGAACAGGAGCTGGTCTATCTCGCACAGCGTGCCGATGTGGATGAAGAGCTGGACCGGCTGGAGGCGCACATCGGCGAGGTGCGTCGCACCCTGGAACAAGGTGGGCCATGCGGACGTCGGCTGGATTTCCTGATGCAGGAACTCAATCGCGAAGCCAATACCCTGTCCTCCAAATCGCAGTCGGCCGCCAGCACACAGAATGCGGTGGAGCTGAAGGTGCTGATCGAGCAGATGCGTGAGCAGATACAGAACATCGAGTAGCGCAGCGCATCCGACCCGCAACACGGCAGAAGGAATCGAACATGACAGGTACCGGTACACTATTTACGGTGTCCGCTCCTTCGGGAGCCGGCAAGACCAGCCTCGTCAAGGCGCTGGTCGAACGCAGCCGGAACCTGCGCGTTTCGGTCTCGCACACCACCCGGCCGATGCGCCCCGGCGAACAGGACGGCGTCAACTACCACTTTGTCACGGAGCGGGTCTTCCTAGGCATGCTGGAGCGTACGGAATTTCTGGAGCATGCGCGCGTGTTCGGCAACCTGTACGGCACATCGAGCCACTGGGTGGAGCGCCAGTTGCGCAACGGCTGCGACATCATCCTGGAAATCGACTGGCAGGGCGCGCAGCAGGTGAAGCGCCTGCTGCCCGGGGCCCGGTCTATCTTCATTCTGCCGCCCTCGCGCGAGGCGCTACTGCAACGGCTCAAACTGCGCGGGCAGGACGACGCCGGCACCATCGAGGGCCGAATGAGCGCCGCCGTAGAGGAAATGTCGCACTATGTGGAAAGCGACTACCTGGTGGTGAATAAGGATTTCGACCAGGCGCTGGACGAAATGCAGTCCATCGTAAACTGCCAGCGACTGGTCACGGCCCGGCAGCAGTTGGTCTTCGGCGAAATGCTGCTGGACCTTCTGCGATAATTATTGAACCGTCAGAGGCCGGGCCATACCCACCCGGCGGATCATCCCGCGCCGTTAATGCCGCTGGACGGCCCCCGGGGGCTGCGGGCTATAATTGCCGGTTCCGCCGGACCCAACCTGGTCGTCCGGCTCCGAAAGGGGCGATCAAGTACCGCTTGCGGCCGCCCCCGCTGATTAATCCGTGTATTCAAGCTGTACAACCTTGAACTGACACTCGCACTTTGGGAAGAATTGAACGATGGCACGCGTAACCGTTGAAGATTGTCTGGAAAACGTCGCAAACCGCTTTGAACTGGTCATGGTCGCCAGCAAGCGGGCCCGGCAACTGGCCACTGGCGGCAAGGACCCGCTGGTACAGGAAGAATCGGACAAGCCCACTGTTGTCGCACTGCGTGAAATCGCCGAAGGCCTGATCACCAACGAGATTCTGCGTCGGGAGAGTGAAATCGACGTCGAGGAAGAGCTGGCCGAAGTGATGGAGGCCAGCGAAGCCTTGTAAGCTCCGCAGGCATCCTTGTCATCGGTCTTGAGATCAACGACATGCAAACACTGGATGCCCTCAACACTACCCTGCGCGGTTACCTCAACCCCGAGCAGGCCAGCCACGTCAATCGCGCCTACTACTTCGCCGAGCAGGCGCACTACGGGCAGCGCCGCCGCAGTGGCGAACCCTATGTAACCCATCCCCTGGCTGTGGCCGGCATCCTCGCCGACATGCACATGGACCACCAGAGCCTGATCGCGGCCATGCTGCACGATGTCATCGAGGACACCGGTATCGAAAAGTCCGCCATCGGGGAGCAGTTTGGCCCCACGGTGGCAGAGCTGGTCGATGGCGTGAGCAAGCTGACGCAGATGGAATTCCAGTCGCTGGAAGAGAAGCAGGCGGAAAATTTCCAGAAGATGGCGCTCGCGATGGCGCAGGACATTCGGGTCATCCTGGTAAAGCTCGCCGACCGCCTCCACAATATGCGCACGCTGGGAGTGCTCAAATCCGCCAAGGCGCGGCGCATCGCCCGCGAAACCCTCGACATTTACTCCCCCATCGCCATGCGCCTGGGCATGAACTCGGTGCGTATCGAGCTCGAAGACTTAGGGTTCAGGGCGCTCTACCCCATGCGCGCCAGCCGCATTGACGCCGCGTTGCGCCAGGCGCGCGGCCACCGCAAGGAACTGGTGGAGAAAGTGCGGCACCAGATTGAAGTGACCCTGCAACAGGAGGGTCATGCGGTTTCGGTCGTCGGGCGCGAGAAACACGTCTACAGCATCTACCGGAAGATGAAATCCAAACGGAAATCGTTTTCCGAAATCATGGATATCTACGCCTTTCGCATCATCGTGGATTCCGTCGACACCTGTTATCGCGTGCTCGGTTGCATCCACAGCCTGTACAAACCGGTACCCGGTGAGTTCAAGGATTACATTGCCATCCCCAAGGCCAACGGCTACCAGTCGCTGCACACGGTGCTGATGGGTATGCACGGGGTGCCCATCGAGGTGCAGATCCGCACTCAGGATATGGAGGACATGGCAAACAACGGTATCGCCGCGCACTGGCTGTACAAGAGCGACGGGCATTCCTCGGGCAGCCATGTTCGCGCCCGGGAGTGGGTGCAGGGCCTGCTGGAAATGCAGCAGCGCGCGGGGAACTCGCTGGAGTTCATCGAGAGCGTGAAGATCGACCTCTTCCCCGACGAGATTTACGTATTCACGCCCAAGGGGCGGATTCTCGAACTGCCACGGCGCGCAACTGCAGTCGATTTCGCGTATGCAGTACATACCGACGTCGGTAACAGTTGCGTCGCCTGCCGGATCAACCGCCGCCTGGCACCATTGTCCGAGCCGCTACAGAGCGGGCAGACCATTGAAATTCTCACATCGTCCGGCGCGCGCCCCAATCCGGCCTGGCTCGATTACGCTGTTACTGCCAAGGCGCGCTCCAACATTCACCACTTCCTGAAGTTCCAGACGCGCGACGATTCCATCGCCCTGGGGCGCAGCCTGCTGGACAAGAGCCTCACCGGCTTTGGCAGCACCTGGGAGAGCGTGCCGCAGGACAAGCTGGACGAGTTCCTCACACGGCACCGCTACAAAACCCTCGATGACCTGCTGGAGGATGTCGCCCGCGGGAACCGGCTGCCGGTGTTCACCGCGCAGCAATTACTCGGCGTCGCCGCCGGCGGCCAGTCGCAGCAGAACGGCAGCAATGCCGAGCCGGTCGCCATCTGCGGCACGGAAGGCTTCATGGTGAGTTACGCGCGCTGTTGCCACCCCATTCCAGGCGATCTCATCGAGGGCTATCTCAGCCTTGAAAAAGGCGTAGTCGTGCACCGCGCGCAGTGCAAGAACCTGGCGGATTTGCGCGACCAGACCGAACGGCGGATCACGCTGCGCTGGGATGAGGAGGTGGAAGGCGAATACCCTGCAGAACTGCGAGTGGAAGTGGAAAATCGTCGCGGCATGATCGCCGTCATCGCCACGCGTATCAACAGCATGGGCATCAACATCGAAAAAATCTCTACCGAGGACAAGGACTATCAGTTCACCTACGTCAATCTCGAAATGCTGGTGAAAGATCGCGTGCACCTCGCGCGGATCATGAAGCGTCTGCGCACGATCAACCATGTGCGCAAGGTGATTCGCGTCAAGAACTGAACGTCGCTACCACCGGGACAATCGCAGGAGAACACCCTTGAGCAATCGTGCCGTTATCTCTACGCCGGAAGCGCCGGCCGCTATCGGGCCCTACTCACAGGCGATCAAGGTCGGCAACACCGTGTGGCTCTCCGGCCAGATTCCGCTGGTGCCCGGCTCTTCGGAGCTGATAGCCGGCGATATCAGTGCGCAGGCGAGACAGGTATTCTGTAATCTCGCGGCGATAGCCGTTGCGGCGGGCGGCAGTTTACAGCATGCCGTCAAGGTGAATATCTCGCTCGTCAATCTGGAGCACTTCGCGACAGTGAATACCGTGATGGCGGAATTTTTTCAGGAGCCGTATCCGGCGCGAGCTTGTGTGCAGGTGGCAGCGCTCCCGAGGGGCGCCGGGATCGAGGTGGAAGCCATCCTGGCGATGTAGTGACGGCGCGACGCGCTCACTATTGCGTCGCGACCGTGACCAGCTTCGTTCGACCGGATGCACCCGCCTTGATAGTTACAGCCGCTTTCCGACACTGGAATTTTTCTGCAACAAGGCTCACCAACTCTTCATTCGCTTTGCCGTCAACCGGTGGTGCCTTGAGTTTTGCTACCCACGTGCCGTCGGAAGTCTGACAGAGCTCCGACACCTTCGCCCGGGGTTTTACCCGAACTTGAAGTATTACATCGGTCATCCGCTACCTGCTCCCCACCGCCGTTTATCGTGTGGCGTAATCATCATTAGCGAATATGGTTTGCCCTGTGATCCACTCGCCCTCAGTGGCTAAAAATCTGACGATTGGCTCGATGTCTTTCGCTTCTCGTTAGACCGCCGTCATTGCCTGGGACTTATGGTATACGACACGTTCCGGTGTTTCTTGTCCGCAGAAAAACGGCGTATCCATCGGTTCGGGACCAAATGCTGTAACCGAAATACCACACGGGCCGAATTCCATTGCCCCCGCGCGAGTAACGCTGGAATTAACCGGCGACGAAACCGCGTAGCGGTTTTGGCTTCCGGTTGAATGACTTGTTAGGCCGTGACAGCGCTGCCACTGAGACGCTCGCTCTTCCGGCCCTTGAACGAATCGAAGATCTCGCGGTGCGCTTGGTACGACCACTGATCTTGCCGCTTATAGTAACCAGTTACCCACGCTTGCAGATTTGCAAGCATTTCGTCTTGGGCCTGCTTTGATGCGTACTTGTGCGGCTCCCAAGGGCGCATACGGTTGTGTTCTAGGCACGTCTCAAGCCCCGGATTAAGAAACACAAGCTCTGTGCAATGGTGGGACGCAGCTTGCACGAGCTCACCATAGCAGCCTTCGATGACCCAACAGGGGTGCTTGGATAGGAACGCCGACAATGATGCGGCAATCGCATCAGCGGAACGCTGGACTGCAATCTTGCCTGGCTCCCAAACAATGGAATCGAGGTCGAGGTGCGCAAGCCCGTGCCCCTCGACCAATTGCTTGGCCAAGGTGCTCTTGCCAGAACCCGAGTTGCCGAAGACCAGAACTTTCAAAGCGGCCTAACAGCAACGTGATAGGAAATATTCGGTGTGGGCCAATCTCTTTCCCTCAGTCGCTTCACGAGCCATCCCTCCAGATTTTTTCTTCTTTTTCGGCACTCTAGCATGATTTTTTCTGATTACACTGTTTGGCACACTGAATCATTCCGTGTGCGCCAGGTAAATGCGCTGGCCAATTGTCGACAGCGCCGCGCGAAAATTTTTAACCGGATCAGTGCGTTGTAGATGTCATGCCGGTCACATCAGACCACGGTCGGTGAAATGCGGTTAATGCGCCATATTTTCAGCCAGCAACGCACCGTAGCCGCTTTTGTAGTCCGGGTAGATCAATCGGTAGCCGCTTTCTCGCAGCGCGGTATTGCGACAGCGCCGGTGGCCGCTGTTGTGGCGCGTCGGATCGTCGAGCACACCGGGGTGCGATGCGCTCAATTCTTCCACGCCCATCGCCTGCGCCAGCCAGCTCTCCACTTCATAGCGCGACGCCGGCAGGTCATCGGCGCCGATATATACCGGTCGCAGAGAGTGGCCGGCCTGCGCCAGTTTCAGCAAGTGAGCCAGAATCCCCGCGCAATCGTCCCGATGGATACGGTTGGTGTAGCTCACCGGCTCCGCCGGGCACAGTTCGCCCCGACGTATCCGCGACAGCAACCGGCCGCCTTCCAACCCGTAGATGCCCGCGAAGCGCACGACACTCGCCGTGTGCCCGGAGTCCAGCAACTGCCGCTCGGCGGCGATGATTTCCAGCGCCGAGGCATCGGCCGTGGTGAGCGCGCTGGACTCATCCACCCAGCCGCCTTCGCGCTCGGCGAAGACCCGCGTGCTGCTTGCCATCAGTATGTGCCGCGGCCGGTGCCGCCCAAGACCTGCGAGCAGGTTGGTCATTGCAGCGCGGAACCCGGCGCGGTAACCGCCGAGCGAGCGGTCAGCGGGGTTGAAGGTGGTGACCACGAACTCTGGTTGCAACGTCTCGATGAATGCGAGGCTCCCCGCCTGCGTGTAGTTCACGGCGTAGCCGTCGAATTCCGCGGGCAGCCGCGCGGTGTCGCGCCGCACGCCCGCCACCTGCAAGCCCTGTCGCAATAGCAGCTTGCCGGTGCGGATGCCGAGATCGCCGCAGCCGATGATTAGCAAGGAAGCGCTCTTCATAATCTGATCACTCACTGGTTACACTAGGCGCGACGCGCACAGGTCACGACTGCATGACATTAACAGAACTTCGCAATTCGGCGGCCCTCGCCTGGACCGGGCACTTACGCCTGGCCGTCGACGTCCTCATCGACGTGTCGCGGACAGCGTAGCGCCACTGTGCCCGGTATCGCCAACATTCCGGTGCGTGAGCTGCGCGGCGTCGGCCCCAGTCTCGCGGCCAAACTCGCCGATTACGGAGTACACAGTGCGCAGGACCTATTGTTTCACCTGCCGCTGCGCTACCAGGATCGCACCCGCGTAACTGCGATCGCCGCCGCGCAGGAAGGGCTCGATGTGGTGATCGAAGGCGAAGTGCGGGCAGCGGATGTGGTGTTCGGAGGTCGCCGCAGCCTGATGGCGCGGGTGCAGGACGGTACCGGCACACTCACCCTGCGTTTCTTCCACTTCTCCGCCGCGCAGAAGAACAACCTGCGCCCGGGCACGCGCCTGCGCTGCTTCGGGCAGATACGTAAAGGCAGCAGCGGGCTGGAGATGTATCACCCGGAGTATCGCCAGGTACATGACGACGAAACGCCCATCGCGGAAACACTCACTCCGATCTACCCAACCACGGAGGGAATCGGCCAAAGCCAGTGGCGCAAGCTGTGCCAACAGGCGTTGGCGCTCCTGCAGCGCGAGCAGGTGCGCGAACTGCTGCCGCCAGGCAGCCGTTACCCCTATGAACTGACCCGCGCGTTGCAATACCTGCACTCGCCCCCACCGAATGCCTCGCTGGACCAGTTGCGCGAAGGCCGGCATCCCGCGCAGCTGCGCCTCGCACTGGAGGAGCTGGTGGCGCACAACCTGTCGCTGTACCAGCTGCGCGAACACCAGCAGGCCGACGGTGCGCCGCCACTGCCACCCAATCACGGTCTGCTGCGCGCGTTGCTGGACGCGCTCCCGTTTGTGCCCACAGCTGCGCAGTTACGCGTACTCGGGGAAATCGAGAGTGACCTCGCCCGGCCCGTGCCGATGATGCGCCTGGTGCAGGGCGATGTGGGCTCGGGTAAAACACTGGTTGCGGCGGGCGCGGCACTGCAGGCTATCGCCAATGGCTATCAGGTTGCGATCATGGCGCCGACCGAGATTCTCGCCGAGCAGCACTGGCGCAGCTTCAGCCAGTGGTTCGAGCCGCTCGGCATTGCCATGGAGTGGCTGAGCGGCCGCATCAAAGGCAGGCGGCGCGCGAGCGCGCTTGCCCGCATCGCCAGTGGTGAGGCCGGGCTTGTCATCGGCACGCACGCTTTGTTCCAGGACGATGTGGTCTTTGCACGCCTCGGCCTCGCGATCGTGGACGAACAGCACCGCTTCGGCGTGCACCAGCGCCTCGCGCTCACACGCAAAGCCGCGCCGGGCGAGGGCCGGCCGCACCAGCTGGTAATGACGGCGACGCCGATCCCGCGCACGCTGGCGATGGTCGCTTATGCCGACCTCGACTGTTCCGTGATCGACGAACTGCCTCCGGGCCGGTCGCCGGTGGCCACGGTGCTGATCGACAACAGCCGGCGTGGCGATGTTGTGTCGCGGGTTGCAGCAGCCTGCGCCGAGGGCCGCCAGGCGTATTGGGTGTGCACCTTGATCGAGGAGAGCGATGCCCTGCAGGCGCAGGCGGCGGAGGCGACCGCCGCCGAATTGCGTCTGGCGCTGCCGCGGCTAGCCATCGGGTTGGTGCACGGGCGACTGAAGCCAACAGAGAAAGATGCCGTGATGGCCGCGTTCAAGCGCGGCGAACTCTCACTGCTGGTGGCCACCACCGTGATCGAGGTCGGCGTGGATGTACCGAACGCCAGCCTGATGATCATCGAGAATCCGGAGCGTCTGGGCCTGGCGCAGCTCCACCAGTTGCGTGGTCGCGTGGGCCGCGGCGCGCAGGCCAGCCACTGTGTGCTGCTCTATCAGGCGCCATTGTCACTGCACGCGAAGGAGCGGTTGGTGGTATTGCGCGAGAGCACTGACGGTTTCTACATCGCGGAGAAGGATCTGGCGCTGCGCGGGCCCGGCGAGGTATTAGGCACGCGCCAGACCGGGCTGATGGAATTTCGCATCGCCGCGCTGCCCGCGCACAATCACCTGCTCGATGACGTAGAGGCCATTGCAGCCGGACTTCGCAGTTTGCAGCCTGAGTTGATTGAACCGTTGATCGAGCGGTGGACCGGCAGTCGCCAGCAGTTTGCGCGGGTCTGATCCGGCAATCGGCTATACCAGCTCCGGTTCTACAGACTCGCGCGATATGCGCACCAGTTCGACGCGCAATTCCGAAACGGACATGATCTCAAAGCGCACATCGCCGCGCTGCAGGATCTCGCCCACGTCGGGAACCGAGCCGTGTTGCGCCAGCAGCAGCCCGGACACGGTGACGTAATCTTCATCGCTGGCCAGCGACAGGCTGCCGACGGATTGCTCCAGCAGATGCAGGTCCGCCGTGCCTTTTACCAGCCAGCCATCGCCGTCGCGCACGATCTCAGGCGTCTCGTCCGCGTCGGGGAACTCTCCGGCGATCGCCTCCAGAATGTCCAGCGGCGTGACCAGGCCCTCGATAGAGCCGTACTCATCGACCACCAGCACCAGGCTGCCCCTGGCCTTGCGCAGCACCCCCAGTAGTTTGATCACGTCCGTGGTATCCAGGACGACGATGGGTGGATGCCGCGCCGCGAACGAATTCAGGTTCTCGCCGCTGTCCAGCGCAGCGAGCAGGGCCTTGGCCTGCACAACGCCGACAATTTCATCCAGCACACCCCGGCACACGGGGAACAGGCTGTGCGGCGTCTCCAGCAGTTGCGTGCGGATCGTCTGAGCGTCGCTGTCACCGTCGATCCACGAAATATCCGAGCGCGGGGTCATGATCATGCGCACAGAGCGCTGCCCCAGCGTCAGTACGCCCGAGATCATGAAGCGCTCCTCCTCACCGAAAGCGGTTGCAGGAGAGTCGGGCGCGACGCTCTCCTGCGCGTCAGCGACAGATTGCCGCCCACCCATCAGGCGCAGGATGGTATTGGCCGTGCGCTCGCGCAGCGGCAGCCGCGCCTCGCGCTTGGCGAGATTGCGCCACGACACCTGGTTGAACGTTTCGATGAGGATGGAGAACCCGATTGCGGCGTAGAGATAGCCCTTGGGAATGCTGTAGCCGAACCCATCGGCAATCAGCGAAAAGCCGATCATCAACAGGAAGCTCAGGCACAGGAGGATCACCGTGGGATGCCCACTGACAAACCGTGTCAGCGGCTTTGACGCCGCGATCATCACACCCATCGCGACGATGACGGCCGCCATCATTACAGACAGGTGCTCGATCATTCCCACGGCGGTGATCACCGCGTCGAGCGAAAAGACCATGTCCAGGACAATAATCTGCAGCACCACCATCCAGAAGCCGGCATACGCCGGTCTCGGCTTGCCGTGCAGCGGCGTGCCCTCGAGGCGATCGTGCAGTTCCATGGTGGCCTTGAACACAAGGAACAGGCCGCCGAACAGCAGTATCAGGTCGCGCCCCGAAAAACCGAATCCGGCAAGCCAGACTATCGGCCTAGTCAACTTGACCAGCCATGAGATTGCGAACAGCAGGACCAGGCGCATCACCAGCGCCAGGGACAACCCGAGCAACCGGGCGCGATCGCGCTGGCTGGGCGGAAGCTTGTCCGCCAGGATCGCGATGAATACCAGGTTATCGATACCCAGAACGATTTCGAGAATGATCAGGGTGAACAGGCCGATCCACACAGAGGGGTCGGTCAGCAATTCCATAGCGCGCTCGCGGGGATGAACTCAGTCGGCGTCAAATCGTAGCGCGGCCCTAGCGCGAAAGTATAGCTTGACAACGCCGCTCCAACTCAGCCACGCCGATTGCATCGAGCGTCTCGATGTTCCGCGCGGGAATGCGTTCGGGATCGGCGCAATCCTCCAGCACGCGGCTCAGCATCTCCTCGCGCAGCAGGTGGATGATGGGGTACGGCGAGCGGTTGCTGTAGTGGCTGGCAGCGTCCGCCGGCTCGCCGGCAAAGCGATAGTGCGGATGAAAGCTGGCGAGCTGCACCAGTCCTTCGAGCCCTGCGTCCACCAACAGATCCTGCGCATGTTCAAGGAAGGCGAGGTAGTCGTCGAATTCGCGCAGCGCACCCGGGAAGACCAGCAGCGTAGTGGCGATCCGCTGCTCGGGGCTGGCCTGCAACAGATCCAGCTCCAGCAGGAGGGCGTTGCGCAAGGCCGGCTCGTCCGTCGCGTCGCACACGGCAATGCGCAGCGCGGAATCGTCCAGCAGCGGGCGGGCAAACGGGCACAGGTTCAGTCCGACGACGAACTCGCGCAGCCAAGATCGAATATGGCGCTCAATGTCGCCGGACACACGGGGCCTGCTGTGCGCTGCCTGCGCTGCGCGCGTACATCAGGCCATGATCGGCGGCAGTTCCTTCTGCAGCGCGTTCTTGTCCTTGATCGCTTCGCCGGTGAGCGCAAACCCCAGCAGCCTGCCGCTGCTGTCGCGGAACTGCGCATTGACGCTGTTGCCGTCAACGGTGGCGCTCCACTGACCCTCGGTCCCCGGCGCCACCGGCGCCACCACCACCGGGCAGGCCGGCGTCTTGATGGTGACCGGCATGGCCGGGTAACTGACCTCGGTGGGTTCACCCGCCAGCGTTTTACCCAGCGCCTTGGCCGCCGCCATCAGCGGCGCAACGTAGACCAGCACATGGCCATTGACCTCGGCGCAATCGCCCATCGCATAGACGTTCGGCGCACTGGTCCGCAACAGTCGATCGGTGACGACGCCGCGATTGGTGGCGAGGCCGCTGGCTTTGGCGAGCGCGGTGCGCGGTCGCACGCCGACGGCGGAGACGACGATATCCGCCACAATGGTCTGGCCGTTGTTCAGGCTCACGATGACGCCCTTTGCCGCCTTGTTGACGGCGGTGACCAGCGGGCCGAAATGAAAGCGCGCGCCCCTGGCCTCCAGCGCAGCCTGCACGGCTTTGCCCGCGGGCGCCGGCAACAACGTCGGCAGGCAGTAGCCGAGCGGGTCGACGACCTCAACCTCGAACCCGCCGTTGAGCAGGTCGTTGGTGTATTCGCAACCGATCAGGCCACCGCCGATGATGCACACCTTGCGCACGCCGTTATTGGCGACCGCGGCGCGGAAGTCCGCATAGTCCAGCAGGTCGTTGACCGAGTACACCAGGTCCTGCCCATCGCCCTCGATCGGCGGCCGTATCACCTCGGCGCCGACCGCCAGTACCAGCTTGCCATAGTGGATGGCCGTATCGGCGTCGCCGACCTTCACCAACTGCTTCGCGGTGTCGATTGCGTTCACCCTGGTCATGGTCCAGACGCTGGCCTTCAACTGCTGGCCCATGCTGCCGGCATCGGCCTGCGCCAGATCATCGGGCGTCGTGCCCTTGGTGTAGCCGGTGGACAGCATCGGTTTGGAGTACGAGCGGCCATCGTCGGAGGTGATCAGGATCAGCGGGGTCTCACTGTCGTGCTTGCGGAATTCCTTGGCCACGCCATATCCGGCGAGCCCGGTGCCGAGAATCACGACCGCCGCATGCTCGGTATCGGCCACCGGCTCGGCATGGTGCGGAATGTCGTCGAGGGGCGCCTCTTCCAGCAGTTGGAAGTCCTCCTTGCCGACGCCGCAATCCGGACACAGCCAGTCTGCGGGGACGTCTTCCCATCTGGTACCCGGCGCGATGCCGTCAGCCGGCCAGCCCACCTTTTCGTCGTAGACCAGGCCGCAGACAATACATTCCCACTTGCTCATGTCGATACTCGCTCGTGTTGATCCCGGACCCGGACGCCAGCCCCGCCAGACAGGGGACAGGCCGGAAACAGGGGGTAAAATTCGAGACGGAACACTATAGAGTTGTACAATGATTGTGCAAGGATTTTCTCCCGCAGGCGCGCGAATGAAAAGGCTTGCGGTTCCCTTGCCAGCGCGCTCCCGATCACGCATTCTCGCCACTCGCATCCCGGACACCAGACCCGTGCAGTCTCCCGTTTCAGCCGTACACACCGCTCGTTCGCACCCGCGCATTGCCACCGAACCGCGCTGGCGGCCTGTAGGGCATTACACCTGCGCCTCGCTGCCGCCGGCGCTGCGCGTATGGCTGACCGACCAAGGCTCCCTGACCGAGCGTCTCGTGGCCTCCGGGTGCGGCAGCTTTGCAGTACAGCGGCTCTACCAGGGCTGGGAAGTGCCCCTGCCCTCCGAGCGGCGGCTGCTGGCGATTCCCGCACGGCAACTGGCGCTGGTGCGCGAGGTGGCGCTGTCGCTGGGTGGCATTACCGTGGTTTTCGCCCGCAGCATCATTCCGGTGGCCAGCCTGTCGGGGCGCCTCGCCCACCTGCGGCGCCTGCAGAACCGATCGCTGGGAGCTATCCTGTTCCGGCACCCCGGCCTGTGTCGCAGCCCATTCGAGCTGGCCCTGATGCCGGGGGATAGCCCATACCTGCCTGCCCACCTGCAACAGGCGGAAACCGCCTGGGGTCGCCGCTCGCGGTTCGAAATCGCCGGGAACAAGGTGATGGTCAGTGAAGTGTTCCTGCGCACCTTCAACCCCTGGTGCGCCACGCTGCCCGTGCACCGCACGCAGCGCGGCAGGGTCAGCGCTGCTTTCCGCTCGCCGAACCAGTAAGCTCTGGTCATTGCACCGCCGTCCGCAGGCTTCCATGGCCACTGTTCCCAAAACGTCCGCCCTATTGCAACTGATCCGCTTTGACCGGCCGATCGGCACGCTGCTGCTGCTGTGGCCCACCCTGTGGGCGCTGTGGGTGGCGGCAGAGGGTACGCCGGACATCGGTCTGCTGGCGATTTTTGCAATTGGCACGTTTTTCATGCGCTCCGCCGGCTGCATCGTCAACGACCTCGCCGACCGCCACCTCGACGGCGCGGTGGCCCGCACGGCCGAGCGCCCGCTGGTGACCGGCGCGGTCAGTGTACGGGAGGCGAAAACACTGTTTGCGGCGCTGCTCCTGCTGGCGTTTGCGCTGGTATTGATGACCAACGCGCTGACCATCGGGTTGTCGCTGGTCGCCGTGGCACTGGCCTCCACCTATCCCTTCATGAAGCGGTACACGCACCTGCCACAGGTGGTGCTGGGGGCGGCATTTTCCTGGGGCATTCCCATGGCATTCGCCGCAGAGCGCGGCCACCTGCCGGCGACGCTGTGGCTGCTGTACCTCGGCAATCTGTTGTGGACCGTGGCCTACGATACCGCCTACGCGATGGCAGACCGCGAGGACGACCTGAAAATCGGCATCAAATCCAGCGCCATCCTCTTCGGGCACCACGACCGCCTGATCATCGGCGTACTGCAACTGGCCTGCCTGCTGTGCCTGTTCCTCGCGGGACGCGCCTTCGGGTTGGGGCTGTACTACAACGCATCGCTGGCCGTAGCGGCCGGACTGTTCGGATATCACCAGTACCTGCTCCGCGAGCGCCAGCCCGAGGCCTGCTTCCGCGCATTCCTGCACAACAACTGGGTGGGTGTGGTGATCTTCGCCGGTATCGCACTGCATTACGTCGCAGATGGACCCTGAGTCGCCGATGACCGCCGCTGCTCAACCCGGGGCATACAGCGCCGAATTTCTCACCAGTCTGGACGAAATTCCGGCGGCGCACTGGAACGGTGTTACCGGCACGGACTATCCCTTCCTGCGCCACGAATTCCTCCACGGACTGGAGACAACGGGCTGCACCACCGCCGCGACCGGCTGGCAGCCCTGCCACCTGCTGTTGCGACAGCGCGGCGAACTCGCGGCGGCCATGCCGCTGTACCTGAAGTCGCACTCTTACGGCGAGTATGTGTTCGACTGGTCCTGGGCGGATGCCTGGCGGCAGAGTGGGCTTGCGTACTATCCGAAGCTGGTCACTGCCATACCGTTCACGCCCGCGACCGGCCCGCGCCTGTGTGCCGCGCCGGGGCAGGATGCAGCCGACTGCCTGCGCGCGGCGGTCGATGCGGTGGTGGATTTCGCACGGCAGCGAAAGCTTTCGTCCTGGCATCTGCTGTTTCCCGAGGAGAATATCAGCAACGCACTCCTGGAGGCAGGGCTCCACCGGCGCGCCGCGACGCAGTTTCACTGGTTCAACGACAACTACGACACCTTCGATGAGTTCCTGGCCACCTTCAACAGCCGCAAGCGCAAGGCGCTCAATCGCGAGCGACGGCGCGTCGCGGAGCAGGGCATCGTGCTGAAAACCCTGACTGGCGCGGAAATTGGACGCGAGGAATGGGAGCAGTTCTATCGGTATTACCAGCTCACCTACGCCAAGCGCAGCGGTCACGGTGGCTACCTGACGCGCGCGTTCTTTCTCGACACCGCCGCCGGCATGGGCGAGCAGGTAGTGATGGTGCTGGCCTACTGCGACGGACGCGCGGTCGCAGGCGCGCTCTACTTCCGCTCCAGCGACACGCTGTACGGTCGCTACTGGGGCTGCGAGGTCGAGTACGACAGCCTGCACTTCGAGGCCTGCTATTACCAGGGTATCGAGTACTGCATCGCCCACGGACTGGCGCGCTTCGATCCCGGCGCACAGGGCGAGCACAAGATCCAGCGCGGCTTTCACCCGATCACGACCTGGTCCAGCCACTGGATTGCGGATCCGCGCCTCGCTCAGGCGGTCGGCGATTTCACGCGCCGGGAAGCTGAACACAACGAACGCTACCGACAGGCTGCGGCCGGCATGCTGCCCTTCCGGGAGCGCCTCTGACGGCGGGCTCTCAGGTTGCGTGCCGGGATGTTACCCCTACACGCCGCCACACCAGCAACCGATTGTTCGCCGGCATCTCGACATCGCGCAGCAGTGAGAACGCCGCCGCCTCGGCATGCGCATTCACCACTTCGAAGTCGCGAATGCCACTGTTCGGGTCGCGTTGCACCAGCCACTGGTCGAACCGCGCATTGCTGGCGCTGGTGTACTGGCCGCGGTAGTTGAACGGGCCGTAGATCGCGAGCACGGCGTCGTGCGGCGCATCTTTCCCCAGCGCAGCGAAGAATTGCACGAGCGCCTCCATCCCCATGATGTGCAGGCTGTTGGCGGTAAAAACCGCGTCGGGAATCGCCACCGGCCAGGGACTATCGCGTACATCCAGCGCCAGCGCTGGCAGGAGGTTGCTGCCGGCATAACGGGCGCAGCGCGGGTGCAGCACGGGCAGATTCTCCGGCAGATCGCTCGGCTGCCACTGCAGCCACGAAAGATGCTCGGCAAAAAAGCAGGCGTGCTGGCCAGTACCGCTGCCTATCTCCAGCACGCGGCGCCGATCCACGAACACTTCGCGCAGCACATCGAGAATGAACGGTTTATTGTTCTCGCAGGCCTGGGAAAAGGGCAGGGAATCCATAGCGTAATACCTCGGGACCGGGGTCATGATAGGTTGCGCGCTGAAGATCACAATAGCGGTATACGACGGCTGCCCGGCGGGATTGTCCTGTGTTCGCGGCGTTCGCGGCTATCTACAGGGGCGCCATTCCCTTTATACTCCCTGCGCGGTAAACAACCTGCTGACCGCCGCGAACGTCGATCCGGCGTAAGGCAGCACGGATGAACTGTACTGGACAGCCTCACGGAGGCACGCACCATGAGCGATATCGATACCGCGCCCGTTCCCCACGGCGAACTCGCCCTGCAAACCGTCGCCATGCCCAAGGACACCAACGCCAACGGCGATATCTTTGGTGGCTGGCTGCTGTCGCAGATGGATATCGCCGGCATGATCACCGCCAGCGAGGTCGCCAGTGGCCGCGTGGCCACGGTGGCGATCGACGGCATGGCCTTCCTGACGCCGGTGCATGTCGGCGCGGTGGTGTCGTGTTATTGCGATGTGCTGGAGGTGGGCCGCAGTTCTATCCGGATCATCGTGGAAGTGTGGATCAACTCGCAGCAGGACCGCGAACCGATCAAGGTTACTGAAGGTGAGTTTGTGTACGTGGCCATCGATGAAAAAGGCCGCACCCGCGCGATCAAGCAATAGCACCCTGCGGTGTTACATCAACTGCAGGTTGGCGTACTGCAGCACCAGCCACTTGCCACCTTCCGTGTCGAAGTTGACCTCCACCCTGGCGCTGGCGCCGCGCCCCTCGAAGTTCAGCACCACGCCTTCGCCGAAGACCTGGTGATAGACGCGCTGTCCCAGTGACAGCTCCGTATCCGGTACCCGCGCCTGGGTGAGACTGCTGACAGGTTGCGCGACGCTGCCGCGCAGGCGCACTTCCTGGAGCAATTGCGCCGGTATTTCGCGAACAAAGCGCGAGGGTGAATTGTAGGAATCGCTGCCGTGCAGGCGCCGGCACTCGGCGTAGGTGATGACCAGTTTTTCCTTGGCGCGGGTAATGCCCACGTAACACAGTCTCCGCTCCTCCTCGAGTCGGCCCGGCTCCTCCACGGACATACGGTGCGGAAACAGGTTTTCCTCCATGCCCGCCAGGAACACCAGTGGAAACTCCAGCCCCTTGGCGGAGTGCAGTGTCATCATCTGTACGCTGTCTTCGTGTTCAGCGGCCTGCGTATCCCCAGCGTCGAGGGCTGCCTGGTCGAGGAACTGCTGCTGCGCAGACAACTCACCGTCCTCGGCAGCAAATTGCCGCGCGGCGCTGACCAGTTCTTCCAGGTTTTCTACCCGCGCCTGGCCCTTTTCGCCTTTCTCGCTCTTGTGGTACTGCAACAGCCCGGACGCATGGATCGCGTGATCGACCAGTTCGTCGAGCGGCAGTGTATCCACGCCGTGCTGCAGCGCGTTGATCAACGTCGTAAACCCTTCCAGCGCGGTCAGCGCCCGGGCGGGCAGGGCTTTTTCCGCCAGCACGGCATTGATCGCGTCCCACAGCGACATGCCGCGCTCACGGGCGCATTCGCGGACGGTGTCGAGCGTCCTGCTGCCAATACCGCGCGGCGGCGTATTGATGACGCGCTCCACTGCGGCGTCGTCGCCCCGGTTCTGCATCAGGCGCAGGTAGGCCATGGCGTTGCGGATTTCGAGCCGCTCGTAGAAGCGCTGGCCGCCGTAGATACGATACGGGACATTGCTGCGGATCAACGCCTCCTCCAGCACCCTGGACTGCGCATTGGAGCGGTACAGAATGGCCACCGAATTGCGCGTATTACCGTCTGCCAGCCAGCGTTCCACCTGGTCTACGATGTAGCGCGCCTCGTCGTGTTCGTTGTATCCGGGGTAAAGGTCGATCGGCGCACCTGCCGCACCCTCAGTCCACAACTCCTTGCCCAGACGGTCGAAATTGTGCGCGATGACGCCATTCGCCGCCTGCAGAATCGTCCTTGTGGAGCGATAGTTCTGTTCCAGACGGATGGTGCGGGTACCCTGGAAATCCTGCGTAAAACGCTGGATATTCTCGATTTTCGCGCCGCGCCAGCCGTAGATGGACTGGTCGTCATCGCCCACGGCAACCACCGGCGTCCGAGTCCCGGCCAGCACGCGCAGCCAGGCATACTGCACCGTGTTGGTGTCCTGGAACTCGTCCACCAGTATCTGGCGAAATCGATTCTGGTAATGCTGCAGCACCTGCGGGGACTTCAGCCACAACTCATGCGCGCGCAGCAGCAGTTCGGCAAAATCCACCAGACCGGCGCGCTCACACGCCTCCTCATACGCGCGGTAAACCTGCAGCAGGGTGCGCGTAAACACATCGCCGGGGGCGGCATCGACATGCGCGCTGCGCAAGCCCTCGTCTTTTTGCGCGTTGATGAACCACGCCGCCTGTTTGGGTGGCCAGCGGGTTTCATCCAGATTCAGCTCCCGGCATACGCGCTTGACCAGCCGCAGTTGATCGTCACTGTCGAGGATCTGGAAATTCTGCGGCAGCCCGGCATCCTGCCAGTGCGCCTTCAGGAGGCGGTGCGCCAGACCGTGAAAGGTGCCGACCCACATACCGTGGGACGGCACCTGCAGGATCTCTTCGATGCGCCCGCGCATTTCGCGAGCGGCCTTGTTGGTGAAAGTCACCGCCAGGATCGACCAGGGAGAAAACTTTTCCGCCCGGACCAGCCAGGCGATGCGGTGCACGAGCACCCGTGTCTTGCCGCTGCCTGCGCCCGCGAGTACCAGCAGGTTGTGGTCCTCCGCGGTGACGGCATCGCGCTGTGCTGCATTGAGAGGGGAGAGAATTTCGGATACATCCATCGCGCCATTCTAGCCAAATTCCTTGCGGCGAAGAAATTGCGGGGCGGGTCTGCTATCATCGCGTTCGATTATTGCACCGCCCGGGTGAGGTTGAACCATGACCAGAAACAACGAATCACCTGAAGACACGATTCAACGCCTGCGTCGCCTCTCTGCCGACTCGCCGGACAACGGCGCGCGCCGCGAGCCCGCGTTCAGCCGCTTTGATGACCTGCACGAAGATGGCTACGAAGAGCCAGACCGCGATACGGATTTTGCGTCTGGCTACCGCGCGGATAGTGTGGACGACGAACAAGACTATGACGATGCGTATGCCGGGGACGACGAGCACGCTGTGTACTCCGATGACGAGGCGGACGACAGCGACGATAACGACTCGCCGCTCGCTGAGGATACCGATGACTGGCCGGAGCAGGAGAATGGGTACGACGACGCGCAGGGCAACCGGCAGGGATGGCCGTTGGGCCTGATCATGGTGGGAGTACTGGCCGTGGTGCTGCTGGCCGCTGGCGGATACGGTGTGCTGCAACAGCGTGCTGCCACAGAGACAGAGCTGCAGGAATTGCGTGCTGCACTGGCCGTCGCTGGCAACCCTGCGGACGCGGGCGCCACGCGCGGCGCGCTGGACACGTTGCAGCAGGCCTACGACAAACTGGCCGCTCAGGCCGAGGCGCTGACCCTGGAGAACCGCCGGTTGACGGACACCGTTGCCGGACTGGAAGCGCAGCTGGGCGACCAGCAGAGCGTACCAGGCGCGGTAGCCAAAGCTCAGGCCGACCTGAACACCGGGGCTGTCGCAACCACGCCCGCTGTAGCGGCGAGCAGTGCAGCACCCGCGCCACCACCGGCGACAACACCCAAACCGGAGGCCTCCCGGCCCTCTGCACCGCCCGCTACACCATTGCAGGTCGCTGCGGCTTCTCCTGCCTCCACCGTGGCAACCAGCCGCACGGGCCCGTGGTTCGTCAATTTCGGCACTTACGCCACGCGGAGCATGGCGGATACCTGGGCCAGCCGCGTACGCCCCGGCGCGGGCCAGGTTATCGTCGCTCCCAATGAGAAAGATGGCAGGACGCTGTATCGCGTGAGAGTCGTTGGACTTGCTGACCGCGAGCAGGCGCAACAGGTGGCGCGCAGTCTCGAAGCCGACCTGCGGGTTGCGGAGTTGTGGGTGGGCAGGGAATAGCCCGCCGCTGCGCTGTTCCCGGCTTGGCAGATGTCCACCATCCTGTTACTGTCGACTCCCCAAATCCTTCGCAGCAGGTGATGCAATAATGAAAACTTCAATCAAGCTCGCGCTCATCGGCATGACCCTGGCAAGCGCCGCAAGCATGGCCGATGACTGTGCCGCGCCCACCGCGCCCACGCTACCCGACGGCGCCACGGCAACCAAGGAACAAATGCTCAGCGGACAGAAAGCCATCAAAGAGTATCAGGCGGCCAACACCGTTTACCGAACCTGCATGGAGCCGAAGATCGCCGCCGCCGAAACTGCGGCATCGGGAGATTCTCCCGCACAAGAGGCGGTCGATGCCCTCAAGGCACTGAACGACGGGTACAACGGCTCCGTCACCAAGGAAGAGGAACTGGCTGCTGGCTGGGGCGCTGAATTGAAGAAGTACAAAGCAGCTAACCCGCAGTGATGTGACACCGCTCGCGCGGCCTGCGCCTACTCCACCGTAACGGATTTAGCCAGGTTGCGTGGTTTGTCCACGTCCGTGCCTTTCTGCACGGCGACATGGTAGGACAACAATTGCAGCGCTACCGTGTATACGATGGGCTTGAGCACCTCGGGGCAGTGCGGCATCGGCAATACCTGCACCCGAGGCTCATTGGTAAAGCCCGCCTCCCGGTCTGCGAAAACGAACAGTTCGCCACCTCGCGACCGTACCTCCTCAAGGTTGGACTTCAGTTTTTCCAGTAATTCGTCATTGGGTGCAACCGCGACCACTGGCATATCGTCGTCCACCAGCGCCAGAGGCCCGTGCTTGAGCTCCCCGGCGGGATAGGCCTCGGCGTGTATATAGGAAATTTCCTTGAGCTTCAGAGCTCCTTCCATCGCGATGGGATACTGGATGCCACGCCCCAGGAACAAGGCATGCCGCTTGGGGATGAACGCTTCGGAAAGCCGCTGGATCGAACCGTTGAGCTCGAGCGTCTGCTGTACATACTCCGGCAGTTTGCCGAGAGAGGTGAGGATATCCTGTTGCCGGGCTTCGGGCATACCGCGCCGCCGCCCCAGGGCGACGGTCAGCATCAGCAGCGCGACCAGTTGCGTTGTAAACGCCTTGGTGGACGCAACGCCGATTTCAGCGCCCGCCCTGGTGAGGAACACAAGGTCGCATTCGCGCACCAGCGAGCTGTTGTCCACGTTGGCGATCACCAGGCTACCGATGAACTCACCCGCCGTGGCATTGCGCAGGGCCGCCAGGGTATCTGCGGTTTCACCTGACTGGGAAATGGCGACCAGCAGAGTACCCTCGTGCTGCACGCGCTTGCGATAGCGGAATTCCGAAGCGACTTCTACCTCACAACTGATGCCAGCCAGCTCCTCCAGCCAGTAACGGGCAACCAGTCCGGCGTGATAACTGGTGCCACAGGCCACGATCTGCACATTTTTTACCTTGTCGAACAGCGCGATCGCGCCATCGCCAAAACTCGCATCCACCTGTTGCGCGTCCGCCGCGGAGGCGAACGTCGCATTGATCGCCCGTGGCTGTTCAAAGATCTCCTTGATCATGAAGTGATCGAAGTCTCCGAGGTCAGCCGCTTCCACCGCCTCCTTGATGCGCGTGGTTGGTCGCTCCACTGCCCGGCCGTCGACTCCGCAGACCATGATGGTTGCAGGGGTAACCTCGACCAGATCGCCTTCTTCGAGATAGATGAAGCGATCCGTCACCTGACGCAAGGCCATTTGGTCCGAGGCGAGAAAGTTTTCCCCGATGCCCACCCCAACCACCAGCGGGCTTCCCTTGCGCGCGCCGACCACGGCGTCCGGGTGTTGAATGTCGATCGCCGCCAGGGCATACGCCCCCTGCAGTCGCGCGACGGTTTTCCGCATCGCCTGTAGCAGCGAGGCACCGGCTTCCAGATGGCGGTGCAGCAGGTGCACCACCACTTCCGTGTCGGTGGCGGAGGCCATTTCGTATCCCGCGCCGATCAGCTCTTCACGCAATGCGGCGTGGTTCTCGATGATACCGTTGTGCACCAGCGCAACGCGCTGGCCGGAGACATGCGGGTGGGCGTTTACACCGGAGGGTTTGCCGTGCGTCGCCCAGCGGGTATGCGCAATTCCCGTGCTGCCGTGCAGCGGCTGCTGTTGCTGCGCATTTTCGAGTTCCTTGACCTTGCCCTTGCGTTTATGCAATTGCAGGCCCGTTCCGTTGATGAGCGCCATTCCGGCGGAGTCATAGCCCCTGTACTCCAGACGACGCAACCCCTCGAGCAGGATTTCGGAAACTTCACGTCGCGCCGCAGCGCCTACGATGCCACACATAGTCAGTCCTTGGGATTTCGCTGGTCCGGACGCGTCCAGCCCTGGATATTTCGCTGACGCGTACGGCTTACCGCCAGATCACCCTTGCCGACTGTGCTGGTCACTGTGGAGCCGGCGGCGACAAATCCGCAATCCTCGATGCGCAGCGGTGCCACCAGGGTGCTGTTGGAACCGACGAAAACACCGTTGCCTATGTTCGTCGTGTGTTTGTTGGCGCCGTCGTAATTGCAGGTAATGGTACCGGCGCCGATATTGACTTCGGCACCCATGTCGCAATCGCCGATATAGCTCAGGTGATTCACCTTGCTGCCGGCGCCTATCATCGCTTTTTTCGTTTCCACGAAATTGCCGATGCGCGCGCCATCCGCCAGCACGGTTCCGGGACGCAACCGCGCATACGGCCCGACCGCGCATGCTTTCCCGATGTGTGTTTCCTGCAGATGGCTCATGGGGTGGATCACGGTGTCGTCCGCGATCGTGACATCACACAGTACGCAGTTGGCGCCAATGGAAACACCATTGCCCAATGTGACATCCCCTTCGAATACGGCGTTGACGTCGATGCTCACGTCCGCGCCGCAAATGAGGGTACCGCGGATATCCACCCGGGCGCTGTCGGCAATACTGACGCCCTGGCGCATCAGCTCCTCCGCCAGGGTGCGTTGATACTCGCGCTCCACCTGGCCCAGTTGCACACGATCGTTCACCCCGAGGATCTCCAGCGCCGAGCCTGCCGTACAGGACGAGACATGTTTGCCGCTCGCCACGGCGATGCGAATGATATCGGGGAGATAGAACTCGCCCTGCTGATTGTCATTCCCGACCTGCGGCAGGAACGCCCGCAGATCTCGCGACGGTGCCGCCAGCACACCGGTGTTGATCTCCCGGATCTGGCGCTGCGCGGCACTGGCATCGCGCTCCTCCACGACGCCGCGCAAAGCGCCGTTTTGGTCGTCGCGCAGGATCCTGCCGTAGCCGCTGGGATTCTCAACCGTCGCTGTGAGCAGCGCAGGGCTGTCTGTAGCCTGCTGTACGAGTTGCTGTAAAGTCGATACACGGATCAGTGGCACATCGCCGTACAGCACCAGCACGACGCTCTCTGTATCGATATCGGGCAGCGCCTGCATCACCGCATGGCCAGTGCCCAGTTGCTGCGCCTGTGTCACCCATTGGAGGGGGAGGTGTGCCATGGCCTGACGGATCTGTTCGCTGCCGTGACCAACTACAACGTGGATAGCCGCCGGAGCCAGTTGCTGGGCGGCCCGCACTACGTGCTCCAACAGTGGCTTGCCGCCCACGGTATGCAGCACCTTCGGCAGGCGGGATTTCATACGCGTGCCCTGACCGGCGGCGAGGATCACGACTTCCAGCTTCATGGCAACGTTGTTCCCATCCTATGCGAGCGCGACACAATCAGGGTCGTGGCAGGTGGCAGTTTCACGCGAGCCATTATGCGCCGCAGCTTCTGCCGACGCCAACCGATGCAGTGTGAAGCGAGTATCAACTGACATAAAAAACCCCGGATTGAACGGGGTTTGGTGAACGGCTTCATATGTGGCTGACTTGCGTCAGCCGCGGCCGGCCCGATTTTTGAGTTTGCGCAGGGTTGCCAGCTGGGCCGCTGCCTCCGCTAACTGTGCCGAGGCGCGGCTGTAGTCGAATTCGCCGGTCTGGTTGGCGAGGGTGTGCTCCGCCAGTTTGCGCGCCTCTTCCGCCGCTGCCTCGTCGACATCATCTGCACGGATCGCGGTGTCCGCCAGGATGGTAACGACACCCGGCTGCACCTCCAGGAATCCACCGGAGACATAGTAGACATGCTCCTGTCCATCCTGGGTTACGATACGCACAGGGCCCGGTATCAACGACGTTAACAACGGTGCGTGGCCGTAGCTGACGCCCAGCTCGCCCAACACGCCGGTAGCCACCAGCATCTCCACGAGACCGGAGAAAATCTCCTCCTCGGCGCTAACAATGTCGCAATGAATGGTCATCGCCATATTCTGGCCTCTTTACACATGCGCCCGATTTACAGCTTCTTGGCCTTTTCAACGGCTTCGTCGATGCTGCCAACCATGTAAAACGCCTGTTCTGGCAGGTGGTCGTACTGGCCGGACAGAATGCCCTGGAAACCGGCGATGGTTTCCTTCAGGGAAACATACTTGCCGGGTGACCCGGTGAACACTTCCGCTACGTGGAAGGGCTGCGACAGGAAGCGCTCGATCTTGCGCGCACGCGCCACGGTCTGTTTGTCCTCCTCGGACAGCTCATCCATACCGAGGATCGCAATGATGTCTTTCAATTCCTTGTAGCGCTGCAGTACAGACTGCACGCCGCGTGCTGTTTCGTAATGTTCGTTGCCGATCAACAGTGGGTCCAGCTGACGCGACGTTGAATCCAGCGGATCCACGGCCGGGTAGATCCCTTTCGCCGCGATATCACGACTCAATACCACGGTGGAGTCCAGGTGAGCGAACGTGGTCGCAGGCGACGGGTCCGTCAAATCGTCCGCCGGAACGTAGACGGCCTGAATGGAGGTGATTGAACCGATTTTGGTGGAGGTGATGCGTTCCTGCAGTACACCCATTTCCTCCGCGAGCGTAGGCTGGTAACCCACTGCGGACGGCATGCGCCCGAGCAGCGCGGAAACTTCCGTACCGGCCAGTGTGTAGCGGTAGATATTGTCGACGAACAACAGCACGTCACGCCCCTCGTCGCGGAATTTTTCCGCCATGGTCAGGCCCGTCAGCGCCACTCGCAGGCGGTTGCCCGGTGGTTCATTCATCTGCCCGTACACCATCGCCACCTTCGAATTGCTGAAGTTCTTGGTGTCGACGACCTTGGATTCCTGCATTTCAAAATAGAAGTCGTTACCTTCGCGGGTCCGCTCGCCTACGCCGGCGAAGACCGACAAGCCGGAGTGTTCGGTGGCGATATTGTTGATCAGCTCCATCATGTTGACGGTCTTGCCCACGCCGGCGCCGCCGAACA
>CAYWWD010000019.1:0-47163 GCA_964461965.1 uncultured Halioglobus sp.
GATGGAGGCCGGGCCGTCCCAGGGCTCCATCAGAGAGGAGTGGTACTCGTAGAAATCGCGTTTTTCCGGCGGCATGTTGACGTCGGACTGCCAGGCTTCCGGAATCATCATCATGATGGATTCCTGCAGTGAGCGGCCCGACATCAGCAGAAATTCCAGCACGTTGTCGAAGGAGCCCGAGTCGGAAAAGTTCGGCTCGATGATGGGGAAGAGCTCGCTGATCCTGTCGCCGAAGTGCTCACTCGCGGCATCGCCCTGGCGGGCGGTCATCCAGTTCTTGTTGCCGCGCAGCGTGTTGATCTCGCCGTTGTGGCTCATGAAGCGGTTCGGCTGCGCCCGGTCCCACGACGGGAACGTGTTGGTCGAGAAGCGCGAGTGCACCATCGCCAGGTGGCTCTCGAAGTCCTGGTCCTCGAGGTCGGGGTAGAACGGGAACAGCTGCAACGGTGTCAGCATGCCTTTATAGACCAGGATGGTCGAGGTCAGGCTACACAGGTACACCAGTTCATCGGGGTAGCGTTGTTTGCCTGCGAGCGTGAAGCGCTTGCGGGCCATATAAAGCTTGCGGTCGAAGGCCGGGTCGCCAGCTTTGCCACCGCCCACGATGACCTGCTCAATGAACGGCATGGCGTCGCGCGCGGCGGGGCCGAGATTGGCGTGGTCGGGGCGGGTCGGCACTTCCCGGTAGGCAAGGACTGTCAGGCCTTCTTCGGCGAGCATGGCGCTCAGCAGGGATTTCAGCTCTTTGCGCTGGGTTGCATCCTGTGGGAGGAAGGCATTACCGACGGCATAGGCGCCCGCTTCCGGCAGGGTAACGCCCAGCTCGCGCGCGACTTTTTGCATGAATTTATGGGGGATTGCGGTGAGGATGCCGGCGCCGTCGCCGGTGTTGACCTCGAACCCGCAGCCACCGCGATGGTCCATTCGTTCATTGATGTGGTTGGCATCCGTCAGGATCTCGTGGCTGGGAACGCCCTTGATGTGGGCGACAAAACCCACACCGCAGGAATCCTTTTCCTGGGCGGGGTCATATAAACCATGCCTGGCGGGAAACCCTGTTCTGCCATCGATTCTTTTGTTCATCATGCTTCGACTCATCTGGTGATGCCATTTCAACCCGCCGGGGTATTCGTCCCGACAAATAAAAATCAGCGCACACAGGGTCGCGCGACCGGTAGCTTTCGCCACTCGATCTGCAACCAGCAACGAGCGCTTTTTTATTCGGGACAAGCGGGCCGGAAACAATAACATCGACTATTTCATTGTCAAGACTTTCAACGCGCGCGCAGCCGTTCATTTTTTTATAAGCCTTTGTATTCAAACACTATTCGCGAATGGGTCTGCGGAGTGAGGCCACACGAGGAGCGCCATCGCACAGCCGCGGCCCGCCGCTGTGTATATAAATGCAGGCAGACTCGCCCCGCTGTATGCCTCGCGCAGTCCTGCGCAACCTCCGGAATAGACGGGCAGCGGAACGCCATTCCGCCGGGGAATGTGAGCAGGGCCGCAGAAACCAAACGCAAGCCTTCGGTGGATAGGGCCGCGCGCTATCATCCGGCACACACCCTTCGGCCAATCCATTGCCTCGGAAGTACACATGGTGGAAGCTTATCTTCGCTGGCGCCGGGCAGCTTACGGCGCCCGCCACCGCACCGAGAGCGCGGTGATCAGCCATACTATAGACGCTCTCGAACCAGAAACCCTCGAACCAGAAGCCACATCAGGAGGCCAGCCAGGCATGGACGCTCAACACCAGTTCCGTGGATGCCTGCTGGGCGGCGCGGTAGGGGATGCGCTGGGTGCCCCGGTGGAATTCATGAGCCTGAGCCGAATCTGCAAGCATTATGGATTTGGCGGGATACGCGACTTTGCGGAATTCGGTGGCCGCAAGGGGACGATTACAGACGAGACCCAAATGACGCTGTTCACGGCGGAAGGGCTGATCCGCGCCGTGGTTCGCGAGCGTCACAAAGGCGTGGCCAATTACAGCGAGGTGATGGCCAACGCCTACCAGCGCTGGTTGCGCACCCAGGATGACGCCAACGCGCACGGCCTGAACCCGCTCATTCCCGAGCCAGGTTGGTTGTACGGCGTGAAGGAACTGCGGGCACAGCGTGCCCCGGGGCGGACGAACCGCGCCGAGCTGCGCACTGTCGCCGTGCTGGGCCAGCCGTCGTCGAACGACAGCAAGGGCTGCGGCGCCGTCATGCGCATGGCGCCGGTCGGGCTGTTCGCTACCGACGTCGAGGAAAGCTTCGAGCTGGGTTGCCAGCTGTCCGCGCTGACCCACGGCCATCCCACCGCCTGCCTGGCTGGCGGCGCCCTGGCGGCGATGATCACCGCCATCCGCCTGGGGGCATCGTTGCCCGATGCACTGGATACTGCGCTGGATTGCCTTGAAGGGAGACCCGGCCATGTAGAACTCGTCGCCGCGCTGCAAATGGCGGAGGACCTCGCCTGCGAAGGCAGCGATTCCGATACCGCGATTCACGAACTCGGACGCGGCTGGCGCGCGGACGAGGCGCTCTCGATTGCAGTCTACTGCGCGCTGCGCTCGTCAAGCTTCAGCGATGGCGTCATCATGGCCGTGAACCACAACGGTGATTCTGACACCACCGGCGCGCTTGCGGGCAACCTGCTCGGCGCGCTCTGGGGCGAGCAGGGCATTCCCTCGAACTGGCTCAAGCAACTGGAGCTGCGCAAGGTGATTACAGAGGTGGCGGATGATCTGCTTGCCTGCCGGCAGTGGAACATCGGGCTGGATGCAGCGGACGAGGCGTTCAACAATAAAATCTGGGCGAAGTATCCGGGGTATTAGCCTGCTCGAAAACACGACCTGTGCAGGCATCCACTCTAAACATCTTGCAGTAAACCACTAATATACCAAGCATGCGGTGCGAGCCGGCGCAAGCCTGAGAAGGGCGTGGCGACACGGCCCGAGGCCGCAGACAACACAAACACATCGAACCCAGCGAAAGGGCCAGGAGGAGAGCATCAGGCCCAGGGCGAAGCCTTGCCCGACGAAACGAAAAGGCTGACAGGACCGCCATTGCGGAGGGCAATCGCGGATGGGCATCGAAACACCGGATGTAATGGAGAAAACTATGACAGGCATCAAATTCGACATACTGCCCCAGCGTTCCGCCGTAATGGCGGGACACGCCACGGAGCTGCACGCGCTCATTCGCGTACAGGGCCCGCAGTTACCCGAAGGACGCAACACGGATCGCCAGGCGTTGAACCTTGCGCTGGTGCTCGACCGCTCCGGCTCCATGGAGGGGCAGGCCATGGAAGAGGCCAAGCGCTGCGCCGCGTATATCATCGACCAGCTGACCGCGAAAGACCGCGCCGCGCTGGTGGTGTACGACAACTCCGTGGATGTGCTCGTGCCATCCACACCCGTCACCGACAAAGCCCTGTTCAAGGCGGCGATTAGCGAGATATATACGCGCGGTTCCACCGCGCTGTTCGACGGCTGGCACGCCGGCGCGCAACAGGGCGTGGAAGCGGGCGCTGGCAATTACCTCTCGCGCGTCCTCCTGCTTTCGGACGGCTGCGCCAACCAGGGCCTGACGGATACCGCAGCCATCGCCCGTCACTGCGCGGAAATGGCGAAGGTCGGCGTCAGCACTTCGACCTACGGACTCAGCACGCACTTCAACGAAGAGCTGATGGTGGAGATGGCCAGGGCCGGGGCGGGACAGAGCTATTACGGCGAATCCGCCGAAGACCTGATGGATCCGTTCCAGGAGGAATTCTCGCTGCTGTCCTCGCTGTGTGCACGCAACCTGAAGTTGACCCTGGCCGCGCCGGCAGGTGTGACGATTGAGCTGCTGAACGATTACCAGCCACTGGATGAGGGCGGCTGGCAGTTGCAGGATGTGTCTTTCGAGGGCGAGGTCTGGGCGGTGGTCAAGCTCACCGTGCCGGCGGAACTGCCCGCGTCCGTCAATGGCGACGATGTGGAAATCCTGAACGGCTTCCTGAGTTTTACCGACATCGACACCGGCATAGCGGATACGCGCTCCTATAGCCTGCGTCTGCCTCGCCTGCCCGCGGAGGCCTGGGCCGCCATTGCGGAGGACGAGAAAGTCACGGCGCGGCTGCAGGAAGTGCGTGTGGCGCATATCCAGCAACTACTGCGCACTGCCGCGCAACACGGCGACTGGGACAAGGTGGATGAGTTGGTGCAGCGGGCCGAGCGGGAAGCGGCGAATAACGCGTGGTTGAAGGATTCCCTGCAGGCCATCAAGCGCTACGCCGCCGTGCGCGACGAGGCGCGCATGAGCAAGGAGGCGCGCTACTCGGCCAACAGGATGATGTTCCGCATGGCGTCACTGGATGAGTTCGCGGATGACTATTCGTTCGATTTGGAATCGCGCAAAGCGAAGCACCTGCGGCGCAAACGCGAGCAGGGCAAGCGGATGGATAGGCCGGAGTGAGGGAGTGAGAGAGTTTTTGCCTGACAGGGAGGTTGGGCACCCTTTTGTACGACTGCAATTCGTCGAGAGCAGTTTGATCGATTGCCGAACTCAGTTACGCTGGATCGATGACGACTACACGCTATTACGACGAACATGCCGAGGTGTTATGCAGTCAGTACAACGCTATACCGGCTGAGGCAGTTCATCTTGGTTGGGTGACGCGGCACTTACCCGAAAAGCCCGGGTTCGCCTGCGACATCGGCGCCGGCTCAGGACGTGACGTCAACTGCCTGGATCCTGCTGAGCGCTGTCTGGATGCACCTATCGCCAACTTCGCGGGAGAGGGCGTTCAGGATACTCGTCGAGTTGCTCAAGCCTTCAGGTGTACTGGTTGTTTCTTTGCGGCACGGAAGCGATGCTGTTGAGAACGCGCAGCGTGGGTTTCATGAAGTGTCCGCCGATGAGTTGGCGACTTTTGCCAGTCGCCGGGCGGTAGCCCTCACGGATCGATTCAGTGTGCCGGATCAGTCACGCGGACATGTGTCGTGGGAAATCCTGGTCTTCACAATGCCGGATGACGGCACCGGCAGTTTGCCCCTGCTGCGGCACATTATTGTGAACGACGACAAATCATCCTCTTACAAGCTGGGGCTGTTGCGTGTGCTCACTCGCGTCGCCGAGAGCGCGCCAGCTTTGACGCTGAGCGCGGCGCGATAGTGACCGGCGCGATCCGGGACGCATGCAAGAACATCACCGCGATGCCGGCCAGGTACATTACCTGGCCCGGGCAGAGCAAGCCTGTCTTCGACTACCAGCGGTGTTCCGTTCGGAAGCCGCGTGGGTCAATTACATTGTCCAAAGCCTTCCTCCTCGAATTTGGCACCTTCCGCATACCAGCGCCACTCTGGCAAACCCTGGGTCAGTACGCCTGCTGGCTGGAGCCGGCCAACGCTGCAGTCAATAGCAGTAAGGGTGACAAGTTGCCCTCGGCCTCGACGATGCTCGATGCCCAAAATCGCATAATTGACTGGTGGCAGCACGCCTATGTGGATTCGCCGCTGAAGGAAAAATTCCTGCTCGAAGCTGGTTCGTCATTGCCAAAGCTGGTGGAGGGCGAGCCAGGGCTCGAGGATATCTACACAGCCATGTTGCACCAACGGGCGCGACTGAAGGCAGATCAGCAGCTGGTGGAGTGGTCTTTGTGTTGAGGTGTCAAATTTCAATTCTGAGTTTCGAAAACATCAGCAAGAGGTAAATCCCAATTGAGTTTTGAAATCTGGCTAATCCAGGAAACTTTGAAACGATCAATAGCGCCAAGAATAAAAATAATGCTGCGAAAACGTATAGCCGGGTAAGCAGCGAACATCATCCCACTTCCACCAACCCTCCCGTCACCCCAAAATGTATCCACTTGCTGATCACCTGCCTGCCAGTCGCCCTGGTCACGCCCTCGGCATACGCCGCCAACTGCCCCGAAAACGAAAGCGCGATCTCTTCCCACTCCGAGCGCGAGCGCGGCGAGGCTTTGTGGTCGATCAACACAAAGCCATCGGCGGTTTCAATCAGCAGGTCGATCCAGCCGCCGATAAGCTGACCATCATCATTGGTGTAGTGCACGGGATACTCGGCGTGCAAATTCACCGGCTGGAAGCGCTGCTGAATGGCGGCGAGCAAACGATCGGCGCACTCGTTGGCGGCATCATTGGTGATGGTACTTTCCATGCCGTGATCGCGCAGCACGCGGGCCGTGGCATCTTGTCCCAGTACGCGGGTGGCGATGACCGCATGCAGGGCGGTGCCGAGGGCCGTTGGGTCATACGCGCCGGTAATCTCCAACCGTTCGCCCAGCGCAATGATTTCTCCCACCCGCGCGTTCGTGTCGGCCACCACTGCCGAGGGGCTGACGCGCAGTGGCAGCGTGTCGGCAGCTATCGCGTTGGCGGTGAGCCAGGTGGGTGCGTAGGGCGGCAGTGCCGGTTCCGCTGCGCCGGCCAGCAGTTCGATCGCGCGGCTGGGAATCGTCGTGCCATCGGGCAGTGTCAGATCATTGCCCTCGGGCAGCATCCACGGTGCGCCCAGCGTGTCCATCCACTCGCCGCTGGTTTTGCTGCCGTCCATGGTGAGGATCAATGCGTCTCTCGGCCGCGTCAGCGAGACGTACAGCAGGCGTCTGGCTTCCAGTACTTCCTGCGCCTGCGCCGCCTGGCCTTCCACACTTTGTGCAATCGTATCCAGCAACTCGACGTTGGCCTTCTGCTGGCCGTTGAAAGCGGGCCAGTAGCGCAGCGTGCGGTTGGCCAGCGGGTTGTCGAGGCTGACTGGCGCGGGGGAGGGCAGTACGCTCAGGCCCCACAGCCTGGGCTTGAGTTCGGCGGTGAGGTTCATGGCGATCACGATGGGCCACTCCAGACCCTTGGCGCCGTGGTGGGTCACCAGTTGAATCGCATCCTCACTACCGCCGGTCGCCTGCGTATCCTGTTCGGCCTCGGCCAGTTGGTACAGCCACAGCACGAGGCCAGCGCCGGTAGCCGGCTGGTTCTGCGCCGCGCACTGGTTCATGTAGTCCTGCGCATGCCCGATCAGCGCACAGAGGTTGTTGAGTCGGTGCTGGCTGCGCTGCAGGGTGGGGCCCCAGCGGTAGACGGATTCGCGCACGCTGCCCGCCTGCAGGGCGACGCGTAGCGCTTCCACCGGTGTGAGGAAGTGCAGGCGTTCGCGCTGCGCCTGCAATGCAGCCACGGGGTTTTGCGCCGCAGCTTCCAGCCACTGCGTGGAGCGGTTTTCGGGCACTTCCAGATATTCAAGTCGCTGCGCGATCCAGTCCTGTGGATGCTCGCACTGCGTCAGCGTGAGGATTTCCGCGCTGGCCAGTGTATCCGTCGGGTCGATCAGGCGGCGCAGGCAGGCGAGCGCCAGGCAGCCTTCGGGCGTGGCGAGCAGGCCGGGGCGCTGGTAGCGAATGGGCAGCCTGGCCTCGCTCAATCCCGTGGCGACTTCATCGAGGTTCTCGTGGGTGCGGCACAACACGGCGATGTCGCTGTACGCAAGCGGGCGCGCCTGCCCGCTGCTCTTGTCGATGACGGTTCTGCCGCTGTCCATCAGGTTGCGAATGCCGAGCGCGAAAGCCTGGGCGCGCAGGGTTTTGTTCTTGCCGGCGAGTTGCCACAATTCCACAGCCGGCTGATTGGGAACGGAGGGCCGGGCGGGCTTAAGGGCGACCTGTTTGGGCTGCAGTGATTCGGCGAAGGCCGGGAGAAACAGCTGATTCACGTACGCCACCAGCTCCGGCGTGGAGCGCCACGAGGTATCCAGTATCTCCGGCGCGTTGCCGTCCGCGGTCACCTGGCGCACCACCGCCTCCATCAGCGCGGGGTCGGCGCCGCGAAAGCCGTAAATGGATTGCTTGATATCGCCGACCCAGATCACCTGTGCGGCCAGCCGGGAGAGCTTCAGGAACAGCGCAAGTTGGATCGGGCTGGTGTCCTGGAATTCATCCACCATCAAGAGCTGCAGTTCCTCGCGCAGCGTTTCCTGCACGGTGGGATGGTCCAGCAGCTGGTACAGGCGCTGTTCCTGATCGACGAAATCGATCAGGCCTTTTTGTGTCTTCAATTGCTGGTAGCTGGCGAGGCTGTCGGCGGCGATCGCGAACACCTGTTCTCCGAAGAAGCGGATATCCGCGTGCAGGCGCGGATGTTTCGCGTAGTCGATGGCGATGTTGGCGATGGGTTCGGCAAACGGTTTTGATTTGGCTCCTGGCCCATCTTTTGCACCATTCTTGCCCAGCTTGATCCACTCGGCCCAGGTGGCGCGTTCCTTGTACAGCGCGGCGCGGATGCCGGTGATCAGTGACAGGTAATCGCGTGTCTTGTCGGTAGTGTCCTTCCCGGTGTCGATGCCATCGATCGCCTCCTCGATGGCATTCAGCAACAAGCGGTCCAGATCGCGGCGGGTGGTCGCGGGAAAATACGCGAGCAGCGCGTCGGCGCTGGCTTGACCGAGGTGGCGGATGTCCTCTGGCGACTGGTTGTTGGCGCGGGCGGCGTCGGCGATCTTCTTCACTTCCTGCCGCCACAGCAGGGCCTTGCTGCGGCGGTCGACGATCTGCAGCCGGTGGCAGGCGGTGTTCATCTGCCGTATCAGCAGTGTGTTGCCGGCGAGGGCCTGTTCTATCGCCTGGTAGAACAGCATGTCGCCCTGCGCCTCTTCCAGCACCTGCAGGTCCGGCGGCATGCCGGCCTCGAAGGTGAAGCGCACGAGTAGTTCGCCGCACACGCCGTTCACGGTGCCGATCAATGCCTGTTCCATGCGGTTGGCCACGCCCAACTGGCCGGCTTCGATCAGGGCGGTGCGCACGCGCTCCTTGAGTTCGCCTGCGGCCAGGCGGGTGAACGTGGTGGCGATGACGCCGGCGGGGGAGACCTGGCCGGATTCGAGCAGCTCGCGCAGCTTTTGTGTGAGCCGGTAGGTTTTGCCTGAGCCGGCCCCGGCGCTGATGAAGTGGATCGTGTCGCTCATGCGTTCGCGTCCCAGCCGGTGAGGGCGGCGTAATCGTTGAAGCTGTCGCTGGCCTCGGGCATGGGCAGGCCGTCCGCACCCGGTGTGGAATCCTCCGTCGGCTCGGTACCGGACACCGTGACCTCCACCAGCCCGCGATCGAACTGTGCCCTGCGCCAGCGCCAGGTCTGTTCGAAGCGCTGCCAGTACTGCGCCGGGCTCTCCTCGCTCTTGGGCGTCAGGATCTCCGCAGCGGGGAAGAACGTGTGCGCCAGGCTGAGCAGGTGCGCATCCTCGATGATGTAATAGCTGAGCGCGGGCGGCAGCGCGGCGCCATTGCCGCGCCGCAGTTGCGCGTAGGTGGCGAGCTGCAGGTAGCTGTTGTCCAGCAGGGAGTTGCGGCGGAACCTTCTGCCGCCCCATTTGATATCGATCACCGCTTCGCGGGCATCCGCGCAGGTGGCCAGAAGGTCCAGCGAGCCCGTGAGCTGGCCGCCGCAGAATTGTCCCTTCTGGTGCAGTTCCATCTGCACCTGCACAACGCCGGCGGATTGCAGGTGCTCCACCAGTGTCGTCAGCGCGTCCTGCGCCTGGGTGATGAAGCGCTCGCACTCCGCTTGCCGGCCGGCTTCCAGCAACAAGGCGCCTTCCTGTTGCAGGAGCAGGGAAATGTGTGCGTCAACCCAGCCGACGATGGTGCCGGTGTCGATTCTGTCGATCGCGGGGTGGGCGTTGAAGAACTGCTCGAACAGGCGGTGCGCGAGATTGCCCTTGAGACGGCTGCCGTCCGTCACGCTGCCGAGCGCGCCGGGGCGGATGCGTGCAGCGTATCTCAGCAGCCACTGGTAGGGGCTGTGCACAAACGCATCGAGACTGGAATACGACTCGGCCTTGCGCATCGGCAGGGCCGCGGAATCCGGCAACTGCCACCAGCGCACTTTCAGCGGCAGCGCGCGCGTCGGCAGCGGCGCCTGCGCCACGCCCAATTGTGCTGCGGTTTTGTCTCCGGCGACGTGCAGGATGGGCAGCCCCTCGGTGAGGCTGGCAATCTGGTCCCAGACCGGGTGGGCGCGCTCGGCGTCATCGTGCAGGATGAAGACCACGCGCTCGCGCGCGGCCAGCACCGGGCGCAGCCAGGCCTGGCCCAGCCATGCGAGCTGCTCGTCTTCCGTCTGCAGGTGCACGCCGTGCGCCGCCAGCGCGGCGCGCTCGCTGCGCGACCAGGGCCAGCGTTGCACTCGGTCCGTCGCCTGGCAGTCCCACCATAGCACGTTGTCGATGGCGGTATGCTGCTGTGCGGCGAAGGCGCCGGCGTGGTCGGCGCGCCACACGCGCGGCAGGCCGGGGATCACCTCGGCGCCGCGATCCGCCACCGGCGCGCCGCTGCCGCGCACGTCGTCGATCAGGCGGCGCACGTTGTCCTGTGTCAGTCGGTCGCGGCCGTGTGCTTTGAGGCGCTGGATGGCGCCGATGAATTCCTCCGCCTGGTTGAGCGCGATGTGGTACAGCGATCTGCGCGCCGGATCGTCGTCCTGCTCGCGTGCGCCCTGCAGCCAGTCGGCGACGCGGCGCGCGCGCTCCGACAGCGTCTCGCTGTCCACGCCGCTGTATGGAGGGAAGCGCGGCGATTCCAGCCAGTAGCGGATGCGTTCGCGCAGCGCCTCGCGCCGGCTTTCATTCTCCTCGGCCAGGCAGGCGGCGATGGCGTCTTCCCAGGCCCGGCTGCCGATGCCGGGCGTGCTGGCGACGGTCGCACCCAGTGCCGCCCTGATCCGGCCCGGAATGGGGCCAGCAGGGTGCGAGAGAAACTGGAACAGCGCGGTGGGATTGAGCGGCTCCCACAGCAATTCGCAGGCCAGCGGCAGCACCTGGAACACCGGTCGCCACGGCGACAGGGCGCTGAACCCGAGACGCGCGCAGTGCAACTGCTCCAACGTGTCGTCCAGCACGTCACCGCGCGCCTCGGCCAGCAGCGCGACGGATTGCTCCGCCTGCCAGCGCCTGGTGAGCATCGCCGTCAGCGGCGCGCTCTGCTGCGGTGAGTCGGCGCGCAGCGCCAGCACGCTGCCGTCGCCGCGCAGGCGAATTTTCTGGTGCGTGCCGTGCAGCAGATGGTGCTGCAGTCGTTGCAGGTCGGAATCCGCGCGGCCCGCGGGCGCGGGCGCGGCGGGTTCCGTTACCGGTGCGCCCACCGCCTGGATCAGCGTCCGCCACAGCGGAGGGAAGTCGGCGAAGGCATCGCGCAGGATGATTTCGCGCACCGCGACGGAATGCTCCGCAAGCAGCGCGATCACCCGCTGGATGCGCTGGCCGAGACCGGGTGCGACGGCGCCGGCGGCCTGCTGTTCGATGCGCGCCATCTCCTGCAGTCGCGCGGGCGCGCCGGTGGGAAAATGTCCCTGCCAGCCCGCCAGATACCACTGGTCCCGCCAGTGCAACAGGGCGCGGGCGACGGAGAAGGGGTCTGCCACGTAGGCGGCGTGATAAAAGGCATCGCCGTGCTGCATCTGGTCGATGCACGCCAGGTACTGGATCAGGCGCGTGGTGAAGGCAACATCGCGCGAAGGAATGCCGAGCCGGGTTTCCAGTACACCGAGGAAGCGAAGCGGCCCGACGATCGCCTCGCCCAGGGAGTTCGCACCCGCCTCGGGCAGGGAGGTGTCGCCTTTGAGCGCCAGGGTGATGGCAATGGTGCCCGTCATGGTGTGTGTCATCGTCGTCCTGAGGGCCGTCCCCGGAAATGGACTCACATCATAGGCGCATCGCGCACTGCCAGCCACGACGTGAGCGTACAACCTGCGCGTCTATGCGACAGATGCGGATTCCGGATAAGCTGCGACTCCCTGCGAATGCCGCACCAGGACCGCGATGGCATTTCCAAGGTTTCCCGCCTACAGGAACGAATACCGCACCGGCATCGACTTGAGTCCACCCACAAAGATGGCCTGCACCCAATCGGGATTGCCGGCGAGCTCGATGTGCGCAAGGCGCGGCAGTAACTCGCGGAAGAACAGCTCGACTTCCAGAACGGCGAGGTGCTGCCCGAGGCACATGTGGCCGCCGAAGCCGAACGCCAGCTGGTTGCGGTTGTCGCGTTCGATATCGAAGGCATCGGGATTGTCGATGACCTCCGCGTCGCGATTGGCCGAGGGATACCACAGGCAGAGGTTGTCGCCGGCCTTGAGGGATTTCCCGCGCAGCACGATGTCTTCGGTGGTGGTGCGCATCATGTGCCGCACCGGCGAGACGTAGCGAATCATCTCCCGCGCGGCCTGGTTCATCAGTTCCGGACGCGCCTTAAGTTTGGCGAGTTGTTCGGGGTACTCGATCAGCGCCTTCATGCCGCCGCTGATGGTGGAGGAGGTGGTGTCGTGCCCGGCGGTCGCGGTGATGATGAAGTAGCTGATCTGGTCGAGCTGTTCCATCGGCGCGCCGTCTACGAGCGCGTTGGCGAGGATGGATGCCATGTCGTTCCGCGGGTTCTGCCTGCGGTCTTCCACGACCTTCGAGAAGTAGGTGAAGAAATCCATGAGCACGCCCAGGCCATCTTCCACGCTGTCGCCCCTGGACTGGGTGGGATCCTGGCCGCCGAAAATTTCCTGGGTCAGTTTCAGCATCATGGCTTCCTCCTCTGGAGGAATGCCAATCATCGACATGATCACGCGCAGCGGGTAGAGCATGGCGATGTCCTGCACGAAATCGCATTCGCCGCCGCAGGCTTCCATTTTGTCGACGAACCGTCTGGCGATGACCTTGATATCCTCGCTCAGTTTGGCAATGGGGCCGGGCTTGAACCACTCCCGCGTCACATTGCGCAGTTTGCGGTGCTTGGGGTTGTCCATGTGGATGAGTGTGTCGAGTCCGTTCCTGGTGCCGAACTGCTGCAACAGGGCCTGCTCGAATTCGCGCTGGATCAGCACTGTGCGCGGATTGTTGAGGAACGCATCGTTGTTCTGGCTGATGCGCTTGATGTCATCGTGTTTGGTGATCGCCCAGAACGGTTCGAAATCAGGGTGCTCGACGCGGCACACGGGGTCGTTCTCACGCAGGTGGCGCAGCAGCGCGTGCATGCTGGTTTCATTGCCCATGATGGCGGGATCGAGCAGGTTGGCGGCGCGATGCATGCGGCAGTCCTGAACATTGTCGTGCGGCCAGTCTACCCAGCGCCGGTAGCGATGGCCAGCGGCTGATCAGTCATCCGCCGCCAGTTCCTGCGCCATGGATTCGCGCATGAGAAATTTCTGGATCTTCCCCGTAACGGTCATCGGGTACGCGTCGACAAAGCGCACATGCGGGGAATCTTGAACCTGCTGATACGCTCGTGGCAGAACGCCTTCAGTGCGTCCTCCGTCAGGCTGGCGCCGGGCCGCAATTGCACCCAGGCGCAGACTTCCTCGCCCATCCTGGGATCTGGCACACCGAAGACCTGCACTTCGGCGATGGCCGGATGCGTGTAGAGAAACTCCTCGATCTCGCGCGGGTAGATGTTCTCGCCGCCGCGGATCACCATGTCCTTGATGCGTCCGACGACTTTCACATAGCCCTCGCTGTCCATTACACCGAGGTCGCCGGAGTGCAGCCAGCCCGCCGCATCGATGGTCTCGCGCGTGCGCTCTGCATCGTCCCAGTAGCCGCGCATCACCGAGTAGCCGCGGGTGCAGATCTCTCCCGTGTGCCCGATGGGCACCACGATACCGCGCTCATCCACGATGCGGATTTCGACCCAGGGCACCGCGCGGCCCACGGTCTGCGTGCGCTTTTCCAGCGAATCCCCGGGCAGGGTCATGTGGTTGATGGGGCTCACCTCGGTCTGCCCGTAGGCGATGAGGATGTGCTGCATGTGCATGTCCCTGATCACACGCTGCATGACCTCCTCCGGGCAGGGCGCACCGGCCATGATCCCCGTGCGCAGGCTGCGCAGATCGAAGCGCGCGAATTCCGCGTGATCGAGTTCGGCAATGAACATGGTGGGCACGCCGTGCAATGCCGTGCAGCGCTCGTCCTCCACCGCCTGCAGCGTGGCGAGCGGCTCGAACGCTGCCGCCGGATACACCGCCGTGGCGCCGTGTGTCAGGCAGGCGAGGTTGCCCAGCACCATGCCGAAGCAGTGGTACAGCGGTACCGGGATGCACAGCCGGTCGGTGTGCGTGAACCCCATGCCCGCCCCGGCCAGGTAGCCGTTGTTGAGGATATTGCAGTGCGTGAGCGTCGCGCCCTTGGGCGAACCGGTGGTGCCACTGGTGAACTGGATGTTGATCGGGTCGTCCGGTCGCAGCGTGTCCTGCAGCGCGGACAGCGCCTGCAACTGCACCGGGCTGCCGAGTCCGCACACTGCGGCGAAATTGAACATGCCGGGCGATGCGGCCTCACCCATGCGGATAATGCATTCCAGTGCGGGCACTGCGGCCGCGCGCAACGCGCCCGGCTCCGAGGTGGCCAACTCCGGCGCCAGCGCCTGCAGCATGGCGATATAGTCGCTGCCCTTGAAGCCGTCCGCGCACACCAGCGCCCTGCATGTCACCTTATTGAGCGCGTACTCCAGTTCATACTGCCGATACGCGGGATTGATGCAGACCATGATGGCGCCGATCTTTGCGGTCGCGTACTGCACCAGAATCCACTCGTAACTGTTGCTGCCCCAGATGCCGACCCGGTCGCCGGGTGCAATGCCGAGCGCGAGCAGCCCCGCAGCCAGGTGATCCACCTGCTGGCGCAGTTCGCTGTACGTCCAGCGGATACCCTGGTGGCGCACCACCAGCGCCTCGTTCTCGGGGAATTGTGCGCAGATGTGATCGAAGTACTGCCCGATCGTCCGGTAGATGATCTGCGCGGTCGATGCGCCGCAAAAATAACTGTGGGTGAGGGCTGTACTGGCGAGAGCCATAGCATGAGTGTCCGGGAATGGTATGCACTCAGGCTAGTACAACCCAGCGCGAGGCGCTTTGGCAATTGCGCATCTGCCCGAAAACGCGACCGGTGAAAGTATCCACGCTGAGCAGGGGCAAATTCTGAACTTACTATGGAAAATAAACGGCAGGGCGGTCAATCCGTACGCTGCCGGCAGTCGCTACAATGCCAACAGCATCCACAATTCCTATGGCGAAGGCTTGCAGATTTACGGCCAGTAGCGGGGTATGGAAGGCAGTTTCGGTAAAAACGGGGCTTTTTTCCCGTGTTTATTCCCGCAACGGCGCCATCGCGGCTTGTATTCGCCCCCGCTACTGATTATCGTGGCGCCACCTTCGTAACCCCCGCTGTCAAACTGTAGAGCCATGAAGATCGCAATTCCCCTGTTGTCCATGTTGTTGCCCACCACCCTGCTTGCCGCGACTTACGACCTGTCCTCGGAGTATTTCGACGTGATTGGCGCGCCGCGAACCGTTGTCGCCAAGCATGAAGATACCCTGGTGGAGATCGCCCGGCAGGCCGGTATCGGCCTCGAGCAGATGGAGCGCACTAACCCCGGCGTCGATATGTGGCTGCCGGGCGCGGGCACGAAGGTGACGATCCCCTCGCAGTATGTGTTGCCGAATGCGCCCCGCGAGGGCCTCGTGCTGAACCTGCCCGAGATGCGCATGTATTATTTCCCGCCGCGTCGCGCAGGCCAGCCGGCGCAGGTGCAGACTTTCCCCATCGGGATCGGGCGCGAGACCTGGGAGACCCCGCTGGGCAAGACCCGGATCACCTCCAAGGTCAAGGATCCGGCCTGGCGTCCGCCGGAGTCGATCCGCAAGGAACACGCTGCCAAGGGCGATCCACTGCCGATGGTCGTGCCCGCCGGGCCGGACAATCCGCTGGGGCGCTATGCCATGGGCCTCGGGATACCGGGCTACCTGATCCACAGCACCAACAAACCCATCGGGGTGGGGATGCGGGTGTCGCACGGCTGTATCCGCATGCTCCCCGAAGATATCGAACGCCTGTTTCCGCAGTTGCCCGTGGGCACGCCGGTCAACATTATCAACCAGCCGGTCAAGGTGGGCTGGTACGGCGGCAAACTGTATATGGAAGTGCATCCTCCGTTGCCGGAATACCCCAATGATCGCGGCGCCATGGTCGAAGCGGCGATGCTGGCGTTGAACAACGCCACGGCACAGCGACCGGCACGCCTGAACAGCCAGGCGATCGAAGCTGAGCTGGACCGTAAGACCGGCCTGCCTCAGGTGATTTCTGTCGGGGGATAACGCGGGGGATTGAACAGGGTAGTGCGGGTGATCAAGGTTGGATCACCGGTGCGACCCCACACTGCTGGCAGTGTGAAGCCGCCCCGGCAAAGAGGTGCCCGAAAACTTACTTGTGCATGGACTGCTTGAACATGCGGTCCATTTTCTCGGAGTTGGCGTCGCAGCAGGCTTGTGCAGCGTTGGCTTTTGCAGAAGCAGCAGCGGCGTCAGCAGCAGCCTGGCTGGCAGCAGCGTTGGCTTTTTCTACTTCCAGCTTCAGCGCGTCCAGATCCCTGGTGGTGGCACAGCCGGTCAGGCCAGTCACAGCTACCAGCATGAATGCTGCGGCGGCGGTTTTGAGCGAATTACGCATAATCTTGTCCTCTAAGTGGTCAGCCGGTACCCGGCTTATAAGGTATTTCCAGTTTGAACGGCGCGTCCCTTTTTACACATTGGGCTGTGCAGTCCGGTTAGGGCAATGTCGCCAAGCCGAGTCGGCGAGCACCTCCGGGCGCTATTTTCAGAGATACCGCGGGTAATCGCAAGAGATTGTTTTGCTGACTTTTTGCCAGTCAGCGGACGACGACCCGGGTGCCCACGGCCACGAATTTGGCCAGGTCGCGCAGTTGTTCATTGGTCAGTGCGATGCACCCCTCCGTCCAGTTCACGGTCTCGTGCACCCGCATATCACCCAGCCCCACACCGTGGATGCCCAACTGGCCGCCGAGGCTGGTGCCCTGCGGCGGGGGTGCGCCGCGTTCGAGATTGTATTTCAGCGCCTTGTATTCGGCCTTGTCGATCCGGTGTTCCTGGAAGGCCCGTTCCGTGTGATCGAGATTCGGGTAATTGAGGGCCATGAACAGCTCAAACCGGTGACTGGGCCGGATCTCCGTGATGGTGAACTCACCCAGTGGTGTGGTGCTGTCGCCACGGCGTTTGGTCAGGGTGGGGCCGTTGCTGCCGATGGCGATATTCTCGAACACCTCAAGTTCTTTCTCGCCCTGCATCACTGCCAGGCTGAGGTGGTCGGTATCGACTGCAAGCCACACGTTCTCGGCAGCGGTAGCCGCACTCTCCGGGGCCGCCTCTGCCGTTGTTGTTTTGGCCGCCTGAGCAGCAGCGGGCGCTGCCTGCGTGACTTCAGGTGTCGACTTCGCGTCTGCAGCTGCTGGTTTCGCCGCTGCGGCCGCCTGCGCACTGTGCACGGGCGCCAGGCCAGAGGCGGCCAGCGCAAGTGCAATCAGCAGGGGAAGGAGGGCCGGGACAATGGAGGGGAAGAAAATGTTGAGGGCTCTGCGAGAAAATACCACGTCCAAAATCCGTTGCGAGGAAACTGCCTTCGATGATAGCGAGCAGGCGAGGGCGATACAACGTTCGAGCTCTGGTAATCTGTCACTCATTCCCGGGACATGAACAGGCCCTCAGCACGACGATGCGTGGCGTAACGAAGCGAGCACTGAAAATCGTCGCGCTGCTGCTCGGCCTGTTGCTGCTGGGCCTCAGCTGGCCGGCGTGGCTGCTTTACGATGAAATACAGAAATCGCGCAGCGAGGACCCGCTGGTCTGGGAAGATGCTATCCGCGACCTGGAAGCGGAAACTGCCGGCCGCTTTGCGCCGGGGCAGGCCGTAGTGTTCGTCGGCAGTTCCAGCATCCGCCTGTGGCGAACCCTGGAGGAGGACATGGCGCCTGTTCCGGTGCTCCGGCACGGGTTCGGCGGCGCGAAACTCGGCGCCGTAGTTCACTACGCCGATCGCCTGGTCAGTGCGTACCAGCCGCGCGCCGTGGTGGTGTTTGCCGGGACCAATGACATCGACCCATCGGCCGCGAAAACGCCGGAGGTATTGCTGGCGAGCTATCAGGAATTTGTGCAGCGGGTGCGCGCGCACCAGCCGGAGGTGCCCATTTTCTTCATTGGCATCACGCCGTCGCCGCGACGCTGGTCGGTATGGCCCATCGCGCAGGCTGCCAATGAACGCATAGCACACTGGTCCGCCGCGAACCCCAATCTGTACTTCATCGACACCTCAGCGGCCCTGCTGGACAGCAGCGGGCAGCCCGACCCGGACAACTACCTGTTCGATGGGCTGCACCTTAGCACGCAAGGCTATGCCATCTGGCGCGACATCATCCGCGCGCGGCTGCTGGAGGAACTTGGTGCGCCCTGACAGCCCGCCGCTGGCGAGTTTCCGCCTGCTCGATCCCGCGGTGATCGAGAATCCCTATCCGTTTTACCGGGCGCTGCTGCGTGAAGCGCCGGTCTACCGGGTGCCAGGGACCGAGGTGTACCTGGTGTCGTCTGCGGAGCTCATTCACCAGGTGCTGCGCAACCAGGACGACTACTCTGTCAACCTCACCGGCATACTGGTGTCTGACGATCGCGGCGAGCCGGTGTTGTTCGACCTTGCGCAGTTCGGCAGCGTGGTGGATGCGATCGCCAACGCGGATGAACCGCATCACGCCGTGCACCGCAAGCTGGTGCTGCCGCTGTTGACTGCGCGCCGCGTGGCGAGGATGGCGGACGAGGTGCGCGAATGGGCCAGGCAGGAGCTGCGCCCGCTGCTGGCCGCAGGGCGGGGCGACTGCGTGGGCGAACTGGCCAATGCGATTCCGGTGAAGGTCATGGCGCGGCTGATAGGCCTGCCGGTGGCCGACGTCGACCAGCTTCTGGCGTGGGCCTTCGCGGGCGGCGAGATATTGGCCGGCACTGCGACGTTCGCCACGATGGCCGAGCTCAGTGCGTCCACCGTGGCAATGCGCGCCTACCTGCAACAACACGTGTGCCAGGCGCTGCAGCGCCAGGATACGAACGATGACGTGATCGGTGCGCTGGTGGGCGGTATCCGCCACGCGCAGATCACGGAACAGGAGGCGGTGGGCATCATGGTGGTGCTGGTTGGGGCCGCCGGTGAATCCACCTCCAGCCTGGTGGGCAGCGCGATCCGCCTGCTGGCGCAAGATGCCGCGCTGCAGGAACGACTGCGTGCACAGCCTGCGCGCCTCGATTCTTTTATCGAGGAGGTCGTACGGCTGGAATCGCCGTTCAAGGGACACTACCGCGCGGTGCGCAGGGCAACCAGGCTGGGCGGCGTGGACATTCCCGTCGCAGCACGGGTGTTCCTGCTGTGGGCGGCGGCGAACCGCGATCCGGCGGTCTTCCATGCGCCGGATGAACTGGACCTGGCGCGCGGCGACGCCGGGGCGCATCTCGGTTTCGGTCACGGCATCCATTTTTGTATCGGCGCGCGGCTGGCGCGCCTGGAAACCCGAATCATTCTGGAGGAGTTGCTGCAGTGCACGCGCAGCTTTGCCCTGGATGACGCATTTCCCGTCCGGCATGCGCCCAGTATTTTTGTCCGGCGCCTGGACGCACTGCACCTGCTGCTCGACGTTCACGGAGATGCCACATGCAACTGAGACCCCTGCTGCTTGCGTGCCTGCTGATGATGTCCGCGCTGGCCGCCAGGCCGGCGCTGGGGGTGGACGCAGCACTGCCGCATCGGGAGACCAGTTCGGGCGTTGAGTTTACCGCCACGACGATCACTGACCAGCTGAAGATGCCGTGGAGCTTTGGCTTCCTGCCGGACGGCGATATCCTGGTGACCGAGCGCGGCGGCAGCTTGCAGCGGCTGGATACGAACACCGGGACGCTTACGACTATTTTAGGCCTGCCACCGGTCTACTCCACTGGCCAGGGCGGCCTGTTCGACGTGGCCCTGCATCCAGGATTCCCGGCCCCCGCCTGGCTTTACTTCACCTACGCGGCGCCGCTGGGCGAAGACCGCTCCACTACTCGTTTGGCGCGCGCCCTGCTGCAGGGCGACTCGCTGGTGCAGTGGGAGGAGTTGTATACGGCCGGGCCGGTGCAGGCGACGGCCAAGCACTACGGCGGCCGGCTGCTGTTTGATGGCGGCTACCTTTATATGACTGTGGGCGAGCGCGGCGCGGCGGAACTGGCGCAGCGGCTGGATACCGACCTCGGCAAGGTGCTGCGGTTGCGCGCCGACGGCAGCGTGCCCGACGACAATCCGTTTGTCCGCACACCCGGTGCGCACCCGGCCGTCTTCACCTACGGACACCGCAATCCGCAGGGCCTGGCCAGGCACCCAGTCACCGGCGAGCTGTGGATCACCGAGCACGGCCCGCAGGGTGGCGACGAACTCAATCGGCTGATTCCCGGTGCCAATTACGGCTGGCCAGTGATTACCTTCGGCGAGGAGTACGGCGGCGGCAAGATCGGGGAGGGCACGGCAAAAGCGGGGATGCAGCAGCCGGCCTTTTACTATGTGCCATCCATCGCCACCAGTGGGCTCGCGTTTTACCAGGGTGCGCAGTTTCCCGCCTGGAACGGGAATGCCTTTATCGGTGCGCTGCGCGCCCTGCATCTCAATCGCCTCGCGTTCGACACCGATGGCAAGGTGACCGAACACCGCCTGCTGGCGGATCTGCAACCGCGGGTGCGCGACGTCAAGCAGGGCCCGGATGGCTATCTCTATGTGTTGAGCGAGCAGGGATCGCTGTTGCGGCTGGAGCCGGCGGAAAAGTGAAAGCACTTGTTGCGAAAAACTATTAGGGTGTAGTCTCTGGCGGACCCCATCCCGCCGACCGAGGTGCATTGCATGAGCGGCTGCCCCCATTTCGACCTGACCGCGCCGGAGACGTACCAGGGCGGTGTCCCGCGGGATGTCTTCCGGTACCTGCGGAACGAGCAGCCGGTCTATTGGCATGAAGATCCGGAACAGGGTGTCGGCTTCTGGGCGATCACCCGCCACAAGGATCTGGATTTCATCTCCAAGAATCCGCTGCTGTTCTCCTCCGCGGAGAAGACCTGCATGCTGCACGAATCCGAGCCGGATCGCCTCCCCATGATGCGGCAGCTGCTGATCAACATGGACCCGCCGCAACACCTGAAATACCGCCGGCTGGTGCGCAATGCGTTCACGCCGAAGAAAGTCGACAGCTACGAAGCGCGTTTTCGCGAGATCGCGCGGGAGATTCTCGACCGCGCGGTGGTCGGTGGTGAGTGCGAGTTCGTGGAGGATATCGCGGCGGAACTGCCGCTGGTCGCTATCTGCGAGCTGATGGGTGTGCCGCTGGACAAGCGCAAACGCCTGTTCGAGCTTACCAATATCATGATTGGCTCAAACGATCCTGAGCTCACCACCTCGCAGGCGGATGGCGAGATGGCGATGGCCGAGATGTTCTTCCTCGCCCACGACCTCGCGGCCCAGCACCGCATCGAGCCAAAGGACGACATCGTGAACGTGTTGCTCAATGGCACGGTGGAAGACGAACCTCTCACCGACGAGGAGTTCTGCCAGTTCTTCCTGCTGCTCATCGTGGCGGGCAACGAAACCACCCGCACGGTGACATCACAGGGCATGCGCCTGTTGATGGAACATCCCGAGCAGTACCAACTGCTGGTGGACACGCCGGAGTTGCTGGAAGGTGCAATCGAGGAGTTCCTGCGCTACGACCCGGCGGTGATCGCGTTTCGCCGCACGGCCATGCAGGATGTCGACGTGGGCGGTCAGCTTGTCCGCAAGGGCGACAAGATCCAGCTGTACTACCCGGCGGCGAACTCCGACGAAGAGGTCTTCGTGGATGGCGACATGTTCGACATCACGCGGGCGCAGCGCGAGGATGTGAAGAACAACCATCGCGCCTTCGGTGTGGGCGAGCATTTCTGCATGGGCTCTCACCTGGCGCGGCTGGAGCTGAAAGTGATCTTCGAGGAGATCCTGCGGCGCATCCGCAACCCCCGCCTGAAGGGCGAGATCAACTGGCTGCGCTCCAACTTCATCCACGGTATCAAGCAGATGCCGATCCAGTTCGACGTGGTATGAAACCGCGAGGCTCTGTCATGCACGCGGTAAACCGGGCATGACCAGCATACTGCCCGAAAGCGCCCGCAATCCGCGCTACGGCACCGGGCTGTACCGCCGGCGTATCCGGCTTACCAGTACCGATCGGTGCGTGCTGGGCGGGTTTGCGGCGTGGGTGAACGACGTGCTCGCGGCGCGCCACGGCGGCTTTGTTGCGTTTAACGGGTGAGCAGGAAGGTGATGGCCTCGCTCAGTGCGTCGCATTCCAGCCTGATCGTCTTCTTCGAGCGGCCGGTGCGCGGGTTGATTTCATCCACCAGCCCGCGCAGCGTCGCGAATAACAGGTGGCGCGCCACTTCACTGCGCTGCGGTTCCTGAATACTGCCCTCGAACAGTCCGTCCCAGAGCTGCGAGGTTTTTCGTGCCCAGCGCGACAGCTGATTCTGCCCGTTGATGCGCGATCCCGGGTCCTTGCCGGCATTGCGCAGGATGGCGATGCTGACCCGGTACTCCTTCTTGCTGACCAGCGCCAGCACCACGTCGATGAGATGCCGGACCCGCTGCTGCAGGGTGTCGCCGTGCAGCGTGGTCGACTCCAGGGTCGCGGTGAAGTCGCCGAAGATGTGGTCTATGACCGCCTGCAGCAGGCCGTCCTTGTCGCCGAAGTGGTACTGCAGTACGCCCCAGCTCACTCCGGCCTGTTCCGCGATACGGTTGGTGTGGGCGGCGTGGAAGCCGTCGCGGTAGATGCTCTCGATGGCGGCCTGGATGACGCGGTCGCGGGTGGCCTCGCTCTTGGACAGCTTCTTGCCTGGCGTCATGGTGGCATCCGTACAATGGTGAGCGCGGTATCGGCGCCAACTATAAAATAGTGGCAACTATAAAACAACGGCGATATAGTCACCGGTGAACATTCCGCTTCCTCCCTAGACAAGGTGTGCCGCGTGTCCGACCACAGCCTGCGAGAACTCAGCCGTCTGCAACTTGCGCAACTGGGCCGGGAGTACATGCTGTGCGCCCAGTTCAACAGTCGCACCGGCTACGCCGCGCTGCGCATCAATCACGGCGATGCCGCTTACAAGGATGCCGCGATCGACAACTGGATGGGCGCGAGCCCGGTGTACACCCGCCGCATGCAGCGCGCGATGGGATTTGCGGGCGGTACGGACGTGGCCACGATTTTCAAGGGGCTGCAACTGGAGTGCGGCTTCACCCACCAGTATTTCGACGTGCATTTTGAAGTGTTTGCGCCGGATCACGGCCGCTTCTGGCTGGCCAGTTGCGGCGCGTTGCTGGAGACCGAGCCGCGCGGGCCCGAAGCGGTGACGGTGATGTGCCACGACATCGAGGACCCGACCTTCGACGCTACTGCGATTGCCACCAATGCGCGCGCCCGCATGACGCCGGTGCACCGGCCGCCGCGTGTGCCGGGCGATCGCACACCGCACTGTGAATGGAAGGTGCGCATCGATCCCAAGGCCGAGGAGCTCGCCGAGCCTGCCATCACCCGCGCGCTGGCCGGCACGCGACTGGCGCAAATTGCCATCGCGCGTGAAACCAGCGCGATACCCGGCGGGCTGGAGGATTACAGCGGCCCCTTGTTTGAGCAACTGCAACTGGAGCAGTTGTCGCACAGCGCGCTGCTGGTGGTCTGCGGTGAGCTGGCGGTGCAAGTGCACCTGTTGATCGCCAGCCTGATGCTCGCCGCCGGCGAGCGCTATGGCGAGGACGCGGCGCTCGCCATCGGCGAATTCCAGATGACAGGCAGCGCCTGGGTGATGAGCAACCGCCTGTGTGAGTGGCTGGGCTGTGCGGACGGTGGCATCGATGCCGTGCTGCGGGTGCTCGATGTTCATCCTGCCTTCCAGCCGCGAGAGTACTGGTCGATCGCCCTGACACGGCTGGATGAAACGCGCGCGCGGCTGGAGGTGCTGGACTGCCCGGCGCGGCGCGAGGAACAGCCCTGGGGCTGGCAGGCTCTGCTGGCGCGCGGCAGGAACGAGGGTCTGGAAGGATTGGTACGCGGCGTTGATCCGCGCGCGCGCGTCATTTGTCACGAGGACAGCGCGTGGACGTGGGAGATCGTGATCGACCCCGCCGCGCCAACCGGCCCCGAACCACTGCCGGTGCAGGTGGCGAAAGGCACCGTGCTGTACACCACCCGATTGAAGGACTACATTCCCCTGTTGCAGGTGTGAGGAACCCCCATGCCACTGACGAACTGTCCAGCGGGCGCTGCGTGCGCAGCTGGATGGAATGATCCAATGGGAGGATGTATGAACAAAGCCCTTTCCGTATTAGCGTTAGCCGTTACCGTGTCCATCACATGCGGCACCCACGCTGACTCGACTTACTCTCCCGGTGGCTGGCCGACACTGCACCAGGACGCGGGCAACCGGCGCGCCGTGGCGACGGCCGTCTTACCGCACGAGTACACCGCCTGGCAGGCGTTGGCCCATGCGTCGGTGCTCACCGCGCCCACCGCCTCACCGGATGGCAAGCAGATCTACCTCACGACCGGACTGCCCGCCGGACAAAGCAATCTGCATGCCTATGCCATTGACGGCACACTGCGCTGGCAATCCGCGCCATGGAGCAGCCCGGCGGACAGCGTCGACCCCTGCGCCATCCTTTCCAGCCCCGTGGTCGATAACCAGGGCGACGTCTATATCAGCGACTGCAATCAGGTGTTCGCGTTCACGCCTGACGGCAAGGTGAAATGGGTGAAGGACTTGCCGCCCGTCCAGCCCGGCGACTGGATGGCAGTCGCGGCTCATCCGGTGAACTCGTTCACCACCGCGGCGTTCACTCCCGCGGGGCACCTGCTCGGCGTGACCAACTTCGGCGATGTGGTGATCCTCGACCGCGCCACGGGGGAATCGCTGAACCAGCCGTACCGGCTGCCTGGCCTGCTGGCGCCGTACGCCGACAAGGAAGCCATGCCCGGCAGTGTATTGGGCAATGGCCTGATGGATCCTGCATTCAGGGAGTGGGCCTGGCAGGTGATCTTCGGCGGCAGCATGCGCTCCGCGAATACACCCGCCGTGGCGGCCAACGGCCGCATCTATGTGGTTGGCAGCGGGACGAAGGAGGGGATGGGCGCGCTCTATGCGCTGGATGCGTCTCCCTCCGCGAATGGGCTATCGCTACAGCTCGCGTTCGCCACAGACATCGGGTTGGGCAGCGGCTCCAGTCCGGCGCTCTCCCCGGCGGAGGACCAGGTGTATGTCAGCGATGAAGAGGGGTGGTTTTACGGCATCGATGCCGCAGCGGGGACGATCAACTGGAAGGTGAAAACCGCCGCTGCCGCAGGTGCCGCGGCAGTCGGCCCGGATGGGATTATCTATGCGTTGCAGGCCCGGGCACCCGCCGTGGTGGCCATCGATCCGCGCGGGAAAATCCTGTGGGAGAGTGATTCCACCCGTCTGGCGCAGACGCGGTTGCCGTCCTCCTTCCTGCTGGGCGACCCGGTGGCCACCGGCAATGGCAATCCCACGGTTGCTGCCGATGCCGTGCTGGTGCCGGTGGTGTACGGCTACAACGTGCCGATGCTGGGCTTTACTGCGCCGGTGTATTCGGTGGTCGAGGCGCTCGACCTGAAAACCGGCGAGGCTGTCCGCGACGTGGTCGGCCTGCCGGGTGATTCCAGCGGCATCACCGCCGTGCTACCCGACGGTACGATCGTAAGCAGCATCGGCGCCGCGCTCACCTCGGCGGTCAGGCCGCTGCAGGGCGTGATTGATCTGTTGCTGCCAGACGACTTGACCATGCTGGGCGCGACGGGTGGCGTGCAGGTGGCGTTGCCTAAAGCGGATTGAACAGTCTGCGCGGTGCAGGGAGCGATTCCGCGGCGGCCGCGCCAGAGGATTGTTGCAACAGTGAGGTGAGTGAATGAAAAAAGGGTTGGTGAGGATTTTGGCAGGCGTGCTGGTGGTCGGTGTTCTGGCGGCTGCCAGCCTGTATTTCTCGGAAGGATTGCGCGCGCGACTGGTGGCGATGAACCTGCCTGAATTCCCGGACTGGCCCGCACCCCTCACGAGCCTGCCGGCCGATCACAGCGGCACCACGTATTTCGCCACCCACAGCCCGTTTGACCTGGACGCCATCTTCTCCGGCATTGCCAGCACCACCCCGACTACAGGAGTGGGCTTTCTCACCTTTCCACTTGAGGACACTGGCACCGAGCGCCTGCCCGCCATGATCATCCTGCCCGGTAGCGGCGGTATCTCGGCGGGGCGCGAGAACCAGTACGCGCAATTGCTGAACGATCGCGGCATCGCGGCGTTTGTCATCGACTACTACGCGCCGCGCGGCATTACCCCCAAAACCAACTATATGATCAAGGTCGGCACCGTCACCGAGTTCGATCTCATCACCGATGCCTACGCCGCACTGGTACTGCTGTCGACGCACCCGCGCATCGACCCGAAGCGTATCGGCGTGATCGGCTTTTCCTACGGCGGCATGGCGGCGCGGCTCGCCATGGATGACCGCCTGCGCGCGGCACTGGCGCCGGAGCACCCCGGTTTTGCCCTGCATGTCGATACCTACGGCCCGTGCTTCCAGAATCTGCAGACGACCAAAACCAACGGCGCGCCGCTGTTGACCCTGCGCGGCACCGCCGACACCTCCAACGATCTCGCGGCCTGCGCCCAGCGTGAACAGGAGCTGCGCGATCTCGGTGTTGCGGTCACCACGCACATCTACGAAGGCGCGGGCCACGCCTGGGAAAACACCGTGCCGCGTTTCCTGAGCGAGGAATCGCCGTATCTGGCGGGCTGTGAAGTCCGCTACGATGCCGACGGTCACGCCTCGGTCGATGGCAAACGCGTCAGCGATTACGCGGCCGATGCCACGCGCAGCGAGCGCATCGCCGCGCGCCTGTCCAGCGGCGGCAAGTTCGGTAATTGCGTGGGTTACGGTTACCTGATCGGCAACGACGACAAAACCAAGCAGCAAGGGTTCCGGGATCTACTGGCGTTTATCGAGCCGATCTTTGGCGTGGCGGACAGCGCCCCGACTGCTTATCGCTGAATAAACCGCCGCGCGAACGCTTCGATGCGTTTTTTCTTGTCGTCGATGCTGGACAGGGCGGTGCGTCCATCATCGCTCAGGAAGTTGCAGCCGTTGACCATGGTCACACCCGCTGCCGCCAGCCGCTCATGCGTGCCGTCGCCGGGGTTTTTGACGCCGGTCCAGATATCGAATGGCTGGTCGGCACAGCCTTCCTCCCGGCGAATTGCCTGCAATGCTTCCAGTAGCGGGTAAATTTCCTGCTCCTCGTGCGAGATCGCCATCCAGCCGTCGAAGCGGCAGGCGCGGCGCATGGCGGCCGGTGCGCAGCCGCCGATCATGATGGGTAGCGGCGCGGTGGTGCCCGGCGACATCTTGACCGCGGGGATATCGTAGTACTCGCCGTGAAACTCAGTCATCTTGCCAGATAGCAATTGCGGAATGATTTCGAGCATTTCATCCGCGCGCTTGCCGCGCGTATGGAAGTCCTGACCCACCATGTCGAACTCCGCTTTTTGCCAGCCCACGCCGGCGCCGAGCGTCACGCGATTGTGTGACAGGTAGGCGGCGGTGGCGAGCGCCTTTGCCGCGCTGAGCGGATCGCGCAGCGGCAGGATGTAAATCGTGGAGAGGAAGTGCAGGCGCGTCGTTGCCTGCGCCAGCGCCGCAGTGACGACCCACGGGTCCGGCCAGTGCGTTTCCGGATTCCAGAAAATATTGCCGCCGTCGCGGTAGAGATACTCATCCACCTGGTTCTTGGTGGTGACGAGGTGGTCGCCGTAGGAAACACCGTGAAAGCCGAGGTCCTCGCAGAACCGGGCGAGCTCGACCATCTGGTCCATTTCGACAAAGGCGAGTGACTGCCAGAACTTCATTATCTGCTCCTTTTCGGGCAACTGCTTAGCGTGTGGTGGGCTCTCTGGCGCCGCATGAGCCGAAAGCGGCCCAGCGGAACACGCCAAAAAGCGTACATCCATGTACAGGCTCGGGTGGCGACGTCCTGTCGCCACACGGTTCCGCCGGGCCGCTTCCGGCGCATGCTCGCCGAGCTCCCTGAAGCGGGGAAGTCATGCCATCCGGATTATAGTTGCAACTATATATTATCTCGGCTATGGTGGCTATCCCGATGCGCCATAGCACGACCCCGGTTCTAATTCAGAGAGGATTCCGATATGTCCGCGTTTAGCCGTGAAGAAATGGAAGAAATGATGCGCCGCTGGCTGGCGGTGAATGACAAAGCCGAGAAAGAAGGCAACTGGCGCCACCTCGCCGACTGCTATACCGAGGATTGCCTGTACGGCTGGGATACGCCGAACGGCAAGTACGAATTTCGCGGGCGCGAAACCATCCGCGAGACCTGCGTCGGCGCCGCGATGGACCCGTACAAGGGCTGGACTTACCCCTACGACAAAATGGTGATCGACGAAACGCGCGGCACTGCCATGGCGACGTGGTGGCAGACGCCGCCCGGCTCGCCGGTGCGTGAAGACGGCACCCCGATGAGAGTGATCGGCGCCTCCTTTTTCAAGTACGGCGGGAACTACCAGTGGAGTGAACAACTGGACCTGTACGACTACACGCAAATCACTAACCTGATCAAGGAGTGCGTGGAGAAGGGCATCCTGAAACAGATGCCGCTGATGTCCAGCCAGCAGGTGCACGGGGGCGCAGACAAGCAATGAGCGAGCAAGCTGCAGTGGCCTTGAAACTGCCGCCGAAGGTCGGCGGCGAAAAACCCGGTGTCGGGCATATGGAGGAATTCGGCGTGAATTTCGCGCGCTTCCTGATGCGCTGTAACGCCGAATGCGGAGAGCTGGCGGAGTTCAACATGGCCGGCCAGCAGACCGTGCTGATGAGCGGCCCCGAGGCGCAGGAGGCGTTCCTCAAGACGCTGGATACGAAACTCAGCCGCGCCGCCGCCTACCAGGCCACCGTGCCGGTGTTCGGCAAAGGTGTCATTTTTGACGCGCCGCCGGAGCGCATGAAAACGCAGTTGAAGATACAGGTCGACGCCCTGCGCTACCAGAACATGAAAAACTATGCGTCGGTCATCGCACAGGAAGTGCAGGACTGGGTGGCGCAGTGGGGCGACGAGGGAGAGCTGGATTTTCTCGACGAATTTATCCGCCTTACGCTGCACACCGCTTGCCACTGCCTGCTGGGCGCCGACTTCCGTTACAAGATGACGGAGGAGTTCAAGCGCCTCTACCACGATCTGGAAAAAGGCCTGCAGGCAATCGCCTTCGTCGACCCGTACCTGCAGCAGCCGATCTTCGCGGCGCGGGATGCCGCCAGGGAGCGCCTGCAGGAACTGATCAGCGCCATCATCGCCGAACGCCGCGCACATAGCGGTGTGACCTATGGCGATGCGTTGGAAACGTTTATGTCCGGCACCTACAAGGACGGCTCATCCCTGACCGACAACGAGATCACCGGCCTGGTCATCGCCACCATGTTCGCCGGCCACCACACCAGTTCCGGCACGGCGGCCTGGACGGCGGTGGAGCTGGCCCGGCATCCTGAGTTCACGGCAGAGATCCTGGAAGAGCTGGAAACCCTGTTCGGCGACGGTCGCGAGCTGAGCTTTGAGGCGTTGCGGGAAATTCCGCGTCTGGAGCGTTTTATCGAGGAAGTGCTGCGCTTGCATCCGCCACTGGTGCTGCTGATGCGGCGAGTGATCGAGGACATCGACTACAAGGGTACGCTGATCGCAGCGGGCAAGACGGTAGCGATCTCCACCTACGGCTCGCACCGCGACCCGCAGTACTTCCCCGATCCCGAGCGCTTTGACGCCCACCGTCCCCGCGCGAATACGCCGGAGATGATGTGGGCATTCATACCCTTCGGCGGCGGGCCGCACAAGTGCGCGGGCAATGCGTTTGCCCTGATGCAGCTCAAGTCGATCTTCGCCGCGCTGCTGCCGAAGTACGAGTTTGAACTGGTCGATCCGCCGGAATCCTACCAGGATGACTTGTCCGCGATGGTATTGAAGCCGAGTTCGCCCTGCCGCTTGCGCTACCGGAAGCGGAAGTAACGGGAGAGACACGCCATGGCGATGAAAGTCACAGTCGATCTCGATCTCTGTCAGGGCCACAGTGTCTGCCTCGGCGAATGCCCCGAAGTATTCGCCGTGGTGGAGACGAATGAAGGCTACCCCCAGGTCAGAGTGCTGCTGGAAAATCCACCCGAGGCGTTGCGCCAGAAGGTAAGCGCGGCGGCGATGTACTGCCCCAATCACGTTATCAGCGTGGAAGAAGTGTAAGGCCGCGACATGCGTGTCCTGGTTACGGGTGGCACCGGCTTTGTGGGTTCGCATGTCTGCCGCCAGTTGCTGGCGGGCGGACATGCGGTGCGCCTGCTGGTGCGCGATGCCGACAGGGCGCGGCGCTACTACCGACAAATGGGTGAGGGCGAGCCGGAGCTGGTGACCGGCGATGTGGTCGACCGCGCTTCCGTGCACGCCGCGCTCGCCGGCTGCGACGCCGTCGTGCATGCCGCCGCGGGCACACCGATGCAGATCGAGTCCGTGGAGAAGTTGTTCGCCGTCAATGTGGACGGCGTGAAGAATGTGGTGGATAGCGCCCTGGAACTCGGCATTCAACGCATCGTGTGCGTTTCCAGTATCACGGCCATCTTCAACGCGGATGCGGCCAAGGTGACGGCCGATGCGCCGCCCGCGGCTTCCAAGCTGCCCTACGGCCAGAGCAAGGTCGAGGCGGAAATCTACCTGCGCGAATTGCAACGGCAGGGCGCGCCGATTGCGATCGTCTATCCCGGGGGCGTGATCGGCCCGGACGACCCGGGGTTTTCCGATTCCTTCAAGGCGCTCAAGCACCGGATCGAGAATGGCTTTCGCATCTTCGGCGAGGGCGGCATGCAGTTCATCGACGTGCGCGACCTCGCCGCGTTGATCTGCTCGCTGGTGACCGCCGGCGGCGCAGGGCGCTTCCTGTTGCCCGGTGTGTATTCCCGCTGGACGGAGCAGGCGGATATCATCGAGGCGGTCTCCGGCTGCAAACTGCAGCGCATACCGGCACAGGGCTGGAAGTTGCGCCTGGTCGGGCGCATCACGGATTTCGTCAGGCTCTTCAAGACCGTGAACTCACCGATCTCGGCCGAGACCATGCGCTACGCCACGCTGTGGCCCAATATCCGCAACACCGACGAACTGGCGCGGCGCGGCCTCGCCCTGCACAGCGCGCGCGACACGTTCGCTGACACTATCGCGTGGATGGTGAAGGCCGGCCATCTCGATGCAGCGCGGTGCCCGGGCATTGCCGTGAACCAATAACCTGCCCGTGTTCGTACTCGCTACACGCGCGTCCACTCCGAGATGATTGATGCAAGCGTCCACGCAAGGTAAACCGCTCTACTTCGATGACTGCGTAGTGGGCGCGGAGCATGCGGCGGCGTCGCACACCGTCACGGCGCCCGAGATCATTGCCTTTGCGACCACCTGGGACCCGCAACCGTGGCACATCGATGAAGACGCAGCGAAGGCGTCCCATTTCGGCGGTCTCACCGCCTGCTCCGCGCACATATTTTCCATCTTCTGCATCACCAGCCAGCGCTGGCAGAGCGGTGTGGTGCAACAGGCGATCGCCGGCCTCGGCTTCGACGAGATGCGCATGCACAAGCCCGTCTACGCCGGCGATAGGTTGCGCTGTGTGTCCATTGTCGACTCCGTGAGGGCATCGCGCAGCAAACCGGATCGCGGGATCGTGGTCTTTAACACGCAGTTGATCAACCAGCATGACGACGTGGTGTTCAGTATCAAGGCATCCACCATGATGGCCAGGAGGCCGGTGCAACCCTAACGATTACAGGCCAGAGGTCCTATGTCATGAAGAGATCGCCATCCAGATGCGCAGCGCGGAAACCCGTGCTCGCCGCAGCGTGCGTCGCAGCGCTCATCGAGGCGGGGATTCCCGCCGCCGCACTGGCTGCAGAGCTGGAGCAGATCATCGTCACCGCGCGCAAACGCGAGGAGAGCCTGCAGGAAGCACCGGTCGCAGTCTCCGTGATGACCGGGGAGAACCTGGAGGAATCGGGTATGCGCAATATCCTGAAGCTGGCGGAAGCCGTACCCAACCTGAACTTCAACACCGGCGGCGCCGGCGGTGCAGCGGCCCCCAGCATTCGCGGCGTGGGCGCGCGCAACAACGGCGCGAACTTTGACAGCGGCGTCGCCATCTACCTGGATGGCGTGTATGTCTCGCGCGCCGATGGCGCCATTCTCGACAGCGTGGATATTCAGAGCGTGCAGGTGGTGCGGGGGCCGCAGGGTACGCTGTTCGGCAAGAACGCGACCGGCGGCGCCATTATCTACAGCACGAACAAGCCCAGCGAAGTGTTTGAAGGGCATGCGCAACTTGACGCGGGTAACTACGATCGCCAGGAAGGGCAGCTTACGGTCAACGTGCCGCTGGTCGCGGACACCTTGTACTCGCGGGCATCGCTGTACAGCACGCAGCGCGATGGCTACGTCCAGGATGTCGTCTCGGGTGAGGATTTCGGCAACGTAGACCGCTGGGGCGCGCAGGCGCAGCTGCGCTGGCTGCCCAGCGAGCGCCTGCTGGTCGATTTCAACAGCATGTACGGCAAAGTGGATCAGACCACGCAGGGCTGGCAGTGTCGACCCGCCACTGGCGTGCCCGGCGCGGGCTGGCTGAGCGGCCTGCAGGACAGCACGATCGTCATTCCCTCCACCGGGAAATCCTTCATGGATTTCTGCGAGGAAGCCGCTGCCCTGGACAAGGACGAAGTTTATACGCCCTGGTCCGACACGCTGCCGCCGAAGTACGAAGCCGAGACCACGTCGGCAGCGGCAACCGCCGACTGGGAAATCAACGAACTCTACAGCCTGAAGAGCATCACCGCCTGGCGCAATATCGAAGCCGGCGAGGCGAACGATGTATTTGGAATCGGTATTCCGTTCCAGACGCGTACCAACTTCGGGCGCGTGCCGGGAGACAACCGCAACACCGACTGGTACAGCCAGGAGCTGCAATTGAACGGTTCCGCCGTCGAGGAGCAGGTGGATTACGTGTTCGGCCTGTTCGCGTCGCAGGAGAAAACGGATGCCGGTACCAACCTGGGCGTAGCCGGGCCGTTCTTCAATACGCTGTACATACCCGATGCCGCGTTTTATCTCGCGCAGGCGACCGAGCTGAAGACGGACAACATCTCCTACGCCGCGTTCAGCCAGGCAGATTGGAATATCACCGACGTGTGGCGCCTCAGCGCCGGGCTGCGCTACACCTGGGAGGAACGCGAGCTGCGCAGGTCGACGTCGAACCCCGACATCGCGACCCTCTCGACCGGCGCGCCGGCACAGGCTCTCATCCCCGGCACGATCTATTCCTTCCCCGACGGCCCGGACAGCTTCAATCCCAACCATGGTTATGTGCCGCTGGATGACAAGCGCAAGAAGATCAATAACGACGACTGGAACCCCATGGCGAGCATCCAGTACCTGTTCGATGGCGGTGAGCATCTCGATAATGGCAACGCGTATTTCACCTACGCCACCGGTTTCCTGTCGGGCGGCATGTCAGAATCGCTGGATTTCCTGACCGGTGAGCTTTCCGAGTACAAGCCGGAGCAGGCCACCAACTACGAGCTCGGTGTCAAGGCAGATGCGCTGGACAGCACGCTGCGGCTGAATACCGCGGTGTTCTACACGCAGTACGATGATCGCCAGTTGACTGGCATCGGCGTCAATCCGACCAGCGGTACGATCGCCTCGGTCACCAACAATGCCGCGAAAGCCAGCATCGCCGGGATCGAGATCGAAGCCCTGTGGCTGCCCGTAACTAACCTGGAGATCACGTTCAACACCGCGTTCAACCACGGCGATATCGAGGAGTTCGACGACATCACCGTCGCGGTGGTCGGTGAACTACCTGCAGAGAACTGCGTGCCGGTGACCATCGGCCCCGGCCGGGTGGTCGACGGTTGTACGGTTGACCGCAGCGATGAAGACCTGCCGCAACTGCCGAAACAGGTGTACTACCTCGCGGCGCAGTACCTGTTCGAGACGAACTACGGTTCCTTTACGCCGCGCGTCGACGTGACGTACAAAACCGATCTCAACGGTTGCCTGGATTACGCGAGCTGCAACTGGCGGGACGGCAAGGGCACGGAGTTTGATATCTATTCGCTGAACGCGCGCCTGACCTGGTTATCCAAAGACCAGAAAATCCGCGTGACGGCCTACGGCAACAACCTCACCGACAACCAGGCCAACGCCGCCAGCCTGCCGCTGATCGGCTCCACCGAGTCGTGGGCGGTGTCGTGGAGCGACCCCTTTACCTACGGGGTTGAGTTGGCGTATTCGTGGTAAGCGTCGATCCGATGCTGGATAGACATCGGCGGGATTGTAGTTGATCAAGCGTCGGCGTCGCTGTTTGGCAGCTGATATGAACCTGTAACTGGACACACACTTATTGCTCTGGGCGGCGGCTGACCCGCAACGACTGTCGAAGCAGGCGGCCGCGCTCATCGAGGATGCGAATAATAAGCTGTGCAATCTTGCAAATCGATCCGCTATTTCTGCAGCGTAAACCCGGACTTGTTGCGGTCCCAAGTCCGTGCCGTAATACCCGCTTCGCGCAGCGGGAATTTCTGCACCTTGTTGGTCGGCGTGTAGGGCAGCGCCTCGACGAATTCCAGGTAGCGCGGTACAAAGTAGTGCGGCGCGTTCTGGTTGATGAACTCGCACAGCGCCTCGGCGGTGAGTGATGTGCCCTCGTGCAGCACCACGTTGAGTTTCAATTCGTCCTCACTGGCGATCTCCTTGCTCGGGATGCCGAACGCGGCCGCCTCGCGCACGGCGGGGTGGCGCAACACGACGCTCTCCACTTCCAGCGTGGAAATATTGCGCCCGGCGTAGCGCACGGCGTCTTTCTTGCGGTCGACGAAAAAGAACGCGCCTGATACCGGGTCCTTGCGCGCGAGATCGCCAGTCAGGAACCAGTCGCCGCGATAGGCGTCGGCGGTGGCCTTCGGATCATTGAAGTAGCCGTTGAACAGGGCGTAGGGTGTCAGCGGGCGCACACAGATTTCACCCGGCTGCCCGTCCGGTACTTCATTGCCGTCGTCGTCGAACAGGCGAACTTCGGCATCCGGCGGCGCGAATCCCAGGGCATACACCGGAATCGGAACGGGCGGGGTGTGGTGTACCTGGTTAAGAGTCAGCAGGCATTCGCTCTGGCCCATGCCGGAGCGCAGCAGCTTGACGCCGAAGCGCTGCTCAAAACTCTGCCATTTGTCCGGCGGGATAGGCGCAAAGCAGGCCTCGCGCAGCGGGTTGTCGGCATCGTCGTCGCGCGGTGGTGTATTGAGCAGGAAGACGCTCATCGCGCCGACTGCGAACGTCTGCGTCGCATTGAAATGCTTGATGCGCTCCATGAAGCGGCTGGCGGAAAACTTCTGCTCCAGTACGCAGCCGATGCCGGTCATCAGCGCCCGCAGCACGCAGGTCAGCCACGCGCCGGAGTTGTACAGCGGCAGCGCGCAGTACACGATGTCGCCGGGTTCGCAGTGATACATCCGGTAGGTGCCAAGCAGGGTGGAGCGAATCCAGTTGTTGTGTGCCTGCATCACGCCCTTGGAGCGGCCGGTGGTGCCGGAGGTCCACAGGATCGCGCAGGTGTCGCCGTAGTGGTGCTGGCTGTAATCGGCGCGAAACGGCGGATGCTGCAGCAAACTGTGGTAGTCGATGGCATCCGGCAGCGACCCGGCAGCACCCAGCACCACCACCGGCAGGCCCGGGAAGTGGTGCAGTACCTCGCCGAGGCGGGCGGCGTGTTCAGCGTCGACCACCAGCAGCGAAGGTTCGCTGCGCTGTAGCGTATCCAGCAGCCATTCGCCCTTGTAATCGGTGCACACGGGTACCCAGATCGCGCCCAGCTTGTTCAGGGCCAGGCACATCAGCACCATCTCCGGCAGGTTGCCCATGAAGAAGCACACGCGGTCGCCCCGGCCGATTCCCCGCGCGCGAAAACCGGATGCCAGCTTGTTACTGAGCTCCTCGGCTTCGGCAAAAGTGATGCGTTGCTCGTCGTTGATCAGGTAAACCGTGTCGCCGTTGTGTTTGGCCTGCAGTTCGAGGATGCGGCCCAGGTGGCGGTCGGCGATGTCATTCAGTTCGAGTTTGTACATGCTGTGTTCCTAATAATGGGGACGCACTTATTTTCGCAGGCGAGCAATATTACGTGAAAAAGTGGAAACGGGGACGCATTTATTTTGGTGGCTTTTCCTTTTTCCAATCGAATATGGCCAGCCAATTGACCTCCGCCTTCTCGGCTCCTAGCCTCCAGGACAAGTTACCGAACCAGTGATTGCCACGATGCCAAGGAAGGCCAGAGTGATCATTCCAAACCTGCCCCACCATGTGGTGCAGCGTGGGCATAATCGCAACGCGGTATTTATCGAGCACCGTGACTATCGGTACTACCTTGAAACCCTGCGGGAGTGGAAAACGAAGCTGGGAATCAAAGTGTATGCCTGGTGCCTGATGACCAACCACGTCCACCTGATACTGAATCCCGGCGAGGATCGCGGGGCGATCGGGCAGTTGATGCGCAGGCTCGCCGGCCGCCAGACGCGCTACGTGAACAGGAAGGAAGGGCGCTCCGGCACACTGTGGGAGGGCAGGTACAAAGCCAGCGCGATACAGACGGACGGTTACCTGCTGCAAGTGTGCCGTTATGTAGAACGCAATCCTGTGAAAGCCGGGATGGTCGCCACGGCGAAAACGTATCCCTGGTCCAGCTATCGTGTCCGGCTCGGTCTGGCACGTAACGGAATGCTCGATTCCGCGCCACTGGCGTGCTCGTCGCGGGAATACCGCCGGTTTGTGGAGCAGGCCCCTGCGGCAGCTGAGGAGCAGTTCATCCGGGAGCGCCTGCAGCGCAATGGCCTAACCGGTGATGCCGTTTTCGAGGATGACGTGGAGCGATGCATCGGCCTGCGGATAGTCGATCGCGCCCCGGGCAGGCCGAAGGTTAGAAAGTGAGGGAAGACGGGTGAAAATAAGTACGTCCCCGTTTGTTCACCCCCACAATCCGTACTTGCCCATCATGTTTTTGAAACGCTCCATCGCACGGAATTTCACCTCGAGCTCGCTATGGTCCTCGCCGTCCTGCACCCAGAACGCACGGCCCCAGGGTGAGGGCGTCCACGGCAATACACTGGCGTGATAGGTCCCTGCGGGGTCGAGGCTCGCAATAAACTCCGGCGTGAACATCTCCATTGCACTGAGTACCACATCGAAGGGTTCGCCATACTTGCCGTTGGCACGGCGCAATGCAAACAATGTGTCCACGACGGCTTTCATCTCGGTATTGTGCAGTGGCACGCCCAGCCACCCGTCATTCGCGGCCGCCCGGCGCAGGGCGGCTTTGCTCTTGCCGCCCACCCAGAACGGCACGGTTCTGGTCGGTACCGGCGACATGATCACCTCGTGGTAGTTGAAGAATTCACCACGATGACTGACGGCCTCGCCCGTATTGAGCTGGCGCACGCAGGCGATCACCTCGTCCAGGCGACGACCGCGCGAGTCGAAGTCCAGCCCGAGCACTGCAAACTCCTCCTTCAGCCAGCCCGCGGATACGCCGCAGGCCACCCGGTTGCCGGTGAAGATCGCCGCTGCGCAAAGTGCGCGTGATACGGTGAACGGGTCGCGCTGCGCGGCGAGATAAATGTTCGTGGCCAGGCGCAGCCGGGAGGTGGCCATGCCCATGGCAGTCAGCGCAATCCACGGGTCCGCCCATGGGGTGGTTTTCGGCCACCACACCTTGCCATCGGCGGTGTAGGGATACGGAGTTTCAATTTTGGTGGGGTAGGCCAGGTGGTCGGGCACGGTGATGCCCTCATAGCCCAGCTCCTCTGCCTTCTGCGCGATGGCGACGAACTGGTCTACCTCGACGGTGTTGACCAGGGAAATCCAGTACTTCATAACGCGTTTCTCTTTTTGTGATGATGGGAGGAAAAACGGGGACGAGAAAAACGGGGACGCATTTATTTAATTGCGTAAATAAATGCGTCCCCGTTTTCCCGTCCCCGAGTATATTAAATAGCAGCAATGATGCCCGGAATATCCGGCTGGTTGTTGCTGCTGCCGAGGCCGCCGTCGATGACCAGCTCGGTGCCGGTGATATAACTCGACGCCGGCGATAACAGGAACACGACAAGCTGCGCAATCTCCTCCGGCGTACCGGCCCGCCCCATCGGAATGCGCGCCACCCAGTTGTCGTGAATCGCCGGAACAGCGCCAGCCGCGGCGGTGAGCGGCGTGGCGATGTAACCGGGGCACACGGCGGTTGCGCGAATATTGTCGCGGGAGTGATCCAGCGCCAGCGTGCGGGTCAGGTTGATCACGCCGGCCTTGGCGGCGTTGTAGGCGGCAAAGCCGTAATCGGCGCGCACGCCGGACAGCGAGGCGATATTGACGATACTGCCGCCGCCGCGCTTGCGCAACAGTGGGATCGAGGCGCGGCAGGCATGGAACACGCCGTGCAGGTCGATATCGATAACCCTGTGCCAGTCGGCCACAGGTATGTCGACGACCGAGGCCAGGCTGCCAATGCCTGCGCTGTTGACTGCACCGTCGAGCCCGCCGAAGGCTTGTTCGGCAAGCGCACACGCCGCTTCCACTTGCGCCAGCTGCGTGACGTCCGTGTGCAGGTAGCGCAGCTGTTGCGGATACTGCGCCACCAGTGCGGCACCGGCATCATCGTTGATATCGGCGATCACTGCCCGGCCATCGTGCTGTGCCAGATAGTGCACGACTGCTGCGCCGATGCCGGAGGCGCCGCCGGTGACCAGATAGCTCTTGTTGCTGAAATCGATGTGCATGCGGGTGTCTCCTGGCGTCAATTTTGTGCGCAGATAATATCCGTTTGATTCGAGTCCGCAGAGAAATAAGTGCGTCCCTGTTTTAAATGCGTCCCCGTTTTAAGGCTTACTGGAACAGGACACTGAGAGTGCCTGGCTGGACCTCGACCCCACCGAAGACACGGATGCCATGCCACAGATTCCGGGCAGTTCCATCTTCTACAGAATCGCCGTTGGCCCACAGCAAGGCCACATCTTCGCCCAACACACCGTTTATATGCCTTATACTCGGTATGTCCTCATCCGCGTGTCGCAACCAATATCAAGGGTCCAGGCGCCGTGTTCGATAAAACACCATATTCGGCTGACGCTATCATTCGCATACGTGCATTGGAGAAGCCCAGATTGCGAAGTTTCTCCAGAATATCCCACCCGGGCAAGCTGAATACTAGAGTTCCATTTTCCGGATCAACCGGGTTTCCATGGTATTCTGCAGGGAGAATATGATGTGTCTTGCCTTCAGGGGTGATCTCAGCACGAATCTCGGTTTTCAGCCTTTCAACATGGAATGGGAAAGAAGATACGAGGGTTCCGCCAAGTTTTAGTACGCGATGAATTTCTGCCAAAGCTTTGTCGAGATCTGGAATGTGTTCGAAAACGTCTCCACTGACAAACATATCAAAGCTTTCTGAAGGCATTTCTATTTCTTGTAAATCCATATGAGGCATTGGGAAAAATTGCTTTCTGTCCAATTCATTTGGGAGATACTCTGCACCCCAAAAATAAGGAAACATTCCACGCAAAATTAATGCAATCCTGCTGATGCCGTCAGCTGACAATATGCGCAAATTTGCGACATTAGGCCACCCACTTTCCCGCAAGTTGGCTTCGATTTGAAGAAGTAGCGCTCGTTTGCGCGAGTTAAGTCCGTTAGATGAAATTGATTCGCGCAGAGCTTCTTCATTGATGAGAATTTCTTCCGGTTTACGTTGTATCCCAGTCAGTGGTTCACGGAAACCACTTTGCTTAATCGCTTTCAAAGCCCTTTGCGAAAAGGAGGCGCATCCTGAGCCATTAGCACTTTTCCAGTCCAGCCAGTCCGTATATGACGAGAAACTCTCTCTAAGTTCTAATGTATCGTTCAATCCGTGCATTTACCAATCCTCATTGACCACGTCGTTATCCGTCGGGTTCCGCCAATACGCTGACGAGCGCCGCGCCATCAGCGGTTGTGTACAGCCGCACCCACTCGCGCAGGGTCGCGGCGGGAATTCCGGTGACCGGCGCGACCCGTTCCGGCGTCCACAGCGCCACCAGTGCCTTCACGGGATTCCATCCCGTCATCGCAGCTTGCACGCGTTGCTCATCCACGTCGTTGAGCTCGATCAGTGTTTGCAGGAAAGCGAGCATGAAATACACATCGGTGTCGGGGCGGATGAAGTGGTGTTCGCCCACCTGCCTCGCGGTCTCGGTGCGCCGCGGGTTCAGCCAGATCACCCGGCCGCCGCGCGCCACCAGCGCTTTGAAGCGCTTGGCGGAGTGCGGCATGCTGATGAATGACATTTTGGAGATCACCGGGTTGGAGCCGACGGCGATCATGAAATTCGTGTTGTCGATATCCGGGAAGGGCTGGATCTGTGCGCAGCCGTACATGCGCTCGGCCACTACGAACTTGTTGTTACAGTCCTGCGAGCCGGTGTGGTACAGCTTGCTGGAGCCGAAGGCCTTCACGAAGGCCGCCGCGAGCAGCGGCGGCAGGAAGCTCATGCTGATCGGGTTGCCGAGGTAGAGGCCGATGGCGTCGCTGCCGTGTTTTACTTTCAGATGTTTCAGTTTGTCGGCAATTTCAGTCAGGGCCTGCTCCCAACCGACCGGCACCAGTTCGCCGTCGATGCGTTTCATCGGCTGCGTGATCCGGTCGGGCGAATCGCGGAATTCGTGCGCCTTCAGGCCCTTGAGGCAGGCGTAACCCTGGCTTGCAATATGCTGTTCGTTCGGTGCGATGTGCACCGCATTGCCCTGCGCGTCGAGGTCGACGGTCAGGCCGCAGGCGGCCTCGCAGATGCGGCAGAAGGTGTGCCGGGTGGTGATGGCCTGCGCCTGATTCATGTGTGTGCGCTAGTTGTCGTAGCTGAAGATGTGTTCCGACAGGTCCACCTCCAGTAGTCCGAAGGCGCCGACGATGTCCTTCATGGAGGACACCGGCACCGGCTCCCGTGTCGGGTCGATGCGGATATCGTACACCAGGCGTCGCGTGCCGTCGGCCTTGCCGGCGGTTACCACGGCGCGCGGATTGATGTCCTGCACGATCTGTTCCAGGCCGATGACCTCGCCGCGCCACAGCCCGGTGAGGATGCCGCTGGGGCTGCCATCGTCGATCGCCTCGCAATCCTCGATCCAGAACTGGCCGTGTTGCTCGTCGATCAGGTGTACGCCGGTGTTGACGTACTCGGGGACGAAATGGTGATCCAGTTGCAGCAGTTTCAGGATGGCCGTCATGTCATCGCCCTCGATACCAAACAGGCGGCGCATGCGCGCGTGGTAGACAGGGGCCATACCGCGGCAGTGTTCCGGGATCAGCTCCATTACCGCGTCGTCGCCGAAATTGCGCAGCACGCTGAGGTAGGACGAGCGCTGCAACAGGTGGACATCCAGCGCGAATTCCTTGAGCTGCAGCGCCAGCATGGATGTCGATAAATCCTCGAGGCGGAAATCGCGCTTGAACGGGCCGGAGTAGTCCGCGAGGCCGTCGTGGGTCGGGGCGGATGGTGTGAAGCGAAAGCGCCCGGCGCGGGTGTTTTCGATCATGGCGGTCTGCGGGTTTTCCTCGACGAGGCCGATGCGGTCGGCGATGGAGACTTCCCAGCGGCAAGGGCCCTCGGCCGGAATCTCGCCGCCGTGCGGGGGCCTGAAGACGGCCGTGCAGCGCGCGCCGCGATTCACTGCCATCACGGTCGCGTCGAAGGTCGGGTCCTCCATGTGCACGCAGATCTGGGTTTCAGCCTCCACGTTGCCGCCGGTCATGCCGCGCACGCCGTTGTAGGCGCCGCAGGAGGTCAGCCAGAAGTAGCCGATGTCGTGTGATTGCACGTCGTAGTGGAACTTGAGCCACATGTGCGGCGCGCCGATGTCGAGCTGGAAGCCTTTCATGATCACGTCGACGCCGTCGCCATCGATGCGGTGCATGGCGCGGTTGCGGGCGTTGTAGATCGGGCTGGAGCCCATCCACTCGTCGATGGCCTGGTTGGTCATGGCCTTGCTGCCCCAGCGGCCGCCGACCAGCGGCAGCAGGGCGCGGTCGTGGATCTGGTTGCAGAGCATGACTTCGCGAGCGAAGCGGGCCATCGTCTTCTTGTCCAGGTGGTGCCACTGGAAGTCTTCTTTGAGGGGGCCGCGGTAGTCGTGCATGGAGGTTACCTTTGTGATTGTGCTGCTTGTTTATTGTAGAGCGTCAATCGCGAGCGCGGATCAACTGCGGTGGCTTCTTCTGGGAATTCTTCGCGTGGAGTCCGCATGAGCCAGGTACGTCCTGCCGGAAACCGCCAAACAGCGCACATCCATGTGCAGGCTCGGGTGGCGACATCCTGTCGCCACACGTTTCCGGCAGTACGCACCTGGCTCATGCTTATTCCAGCACTCGACTTTCGCCGCTAGCGGGTACCCGGATTGACACGTTTCGAGAAAAAACATTTAATCACAAATGTTTTTTGATTGGAACAAGAGGCTGGTATGAGCACGGCGATTCCCACGGTCAGCGGCGCAATGGAGGGGACGGGGCATCTGGAGGAATTCAATGCGATGCCGCTGCAGTTCATGCACCGCGCATATGACGAGTGCGGGGAGGTCAGTCAGTTCGATCTCGGTGGCCTGCGCACGGTGCTGCTGGTGGGGCCAGAGGCGCACGAAGCGTTTTTCCGCGCGAGCGATGAGCAGCTCTCGGCGGCGCAGGCCTACCAGATGATGGTGCCGGTGTTCGGTGAGGGTATTCAGTACGGTGCGCCGCCGGCAATCGAGCGCCAGCAGCTGAAGATGCAGGTGCAGGGGCTGAAGCACGAACGCATGGTGAACTATGCGGCGGTGGTGGAGCAGGAGACGGAGGATTTTCTGCACGACTGGCCGGATGCGGGTGAGTTCGATATCTATGATGCGTTCACGCGGCTGACGCTGAAAACCTCCACGCACTGCCTGCTGGGTCGGGAATTCCGCTACCAGTTGACGGAGGAATTTGCCGAGTTATATCACGCGCTGGAGGATGGGCTGGCGCCGTCGTCGCTGACGGATCCCTATCAGGATGCGGAGCGTTTTCGCCAGCGCGATCGGGCGCGTGAACGGCTCGAAGAACTCATCGGCGAGCGGGTGGCGCAGCGGCGCGCAGCGGGTGGCTGGGAACACGACATGCTGCAGGTCTACATGGATTCCACTTACAACGACGGCCGCAAGCTCACCGACCACGAAATTACCGGCATGGTGATCTGGTTCATGTTCGCCGGCCACCACACCAGTTCCAACACCACGGCGTGGACACTGCTGGAGATAGCGCGCAACCCGCAGTACAAAGCGCGCCTGTTCGCCGAAGTGGATGCCTTGTTCGAGGAAGAGGCGGAGCTGTCGCTGAAAGGCTTGCGCGCGATCCCGCTGCTGGATGGTTTCATCCGCGAGGCGCTACGGCTGCACCCGCCACTCAATGCTATTACGCGCCGGGTGATGGAGGATTGGCACTACAAGGATTACACCGTGCCGACCGGCAGCAACATCATGATCTGCCCGCACATCAGCCACAAGCTGCCGGAGTACTTTCCAGCACCCGAGGTGTTCGATCCCGAGCGACCTGCGCCGATGAATCCGTTCGTGGAGATTCCCTTCGGTGGCGGTCGACACAAGTGTATCGGCAACGGTTTTGCGATCCTGCAGGTGAAGGCCATACTCTCTACGCTGCTGCACCGGTATGACTTCGAGCTGACGGCGCCGCCACAGAGCTACGGCGAGATCATGCCGGCCTTGATCCTGCGGCCGTCTGACCCCTGCGTGTTGCGCTACCGCCGGCGGAGGGCGGCCTGAATGAAATTCCGCCCTGCGGGAGGCGCCGCCGCGAAGCAGCAGCTCGATGTCGCGGCTACCGCGACGCGCGGCCACCAGGCGGCCAAAAGCCGTGCGACGCAGGACCGGATCATCAACGCGGTGATCAGCCTGATCCGGGAAAAAGGCTACCTCGCTGCCAGTTCCACCGAGATCGCAAAACGCGCCGGCGTGACCTGGGGCGCGGTACAGCATCACTTTGGCGGCAAGGAGGAAATCCTCGACGAAGTGCTGCAGCGCTCGCATCGCGCATTTCAGCAGCGCCTCGGTGATCCCGCGTTTGCCAGGGGCACGCCAGCTATGCGAGTGGGGCGCTACGTGGATGCGGCCTGGGCGCACTACCGCGGTGATGACTACATGGCGACGATGGAAATCCTGCTGGCCAGCCGTGGACACGGTCGCGCCATCGAGGCGTTATCCATCAGCCGCAGCCGGGAGGAGCACCTCGCGCTGGGGCGTCGCATCTTCCACGACAGCACCGCAGGCAGAAAAAAACTGCAGGAGGCGATCTACATCGTGCACTGCATGCTCACCGGTATCCTGATCGAGACGGTGCTGGAACCCGCCGGATTCAATCCCGGCATTTATACCGGCCACCTGAAGCGCATGATGGCAGCCACACTCTACCCGCGTACACGCCAGCAACAATAACCCACTGACGCTCGGGGAGGAGCGATACCCGCATGCAGATCGATTTGGATAAACCGGTTCTGGTCACCGGCGCCAGCGGCTTCGTCGGCAGTCATACCGCGCGCCTGCTGGCGCAGCGGGGCAGGAAGGTCCGGGTGCTGCTGCGCAAGACCAGCAATGCCGATGCGATGCAGGGGCTGCCGGTTGAAATACTGTACGGCGACGTGCTCGATCGGGATTCGTTGCAGCGCGCGATGGCAGGTTGCAACAGTGTGTTCCACAGCGTGGTGGACCCGCGCTTCTGGTTGACCGACACGACCCCACTTTACCGCAACAATGTCGAGGGCCTGGTCAACACCATGGAGGTGGCGCTCGCCTGCGGCGTCGAGCGTTTCATCTTCACCAGCACCATGGGCACGCTCGGGATCAATCCGCATGGCCTGGTCACGGAAGACACGCCCTTCAACTGGCGCGACAAGGCGCCAGCCTACATCCTCGCGCGGCTCGAAGCGGAAGACCAGTTGCTGGCCTACTGCCGCGAGCGCGGCCTGCCGGGCATCGCGTTGTGCATCGCCAATACCTACGGCCCCGAGGATTACCAGCCGACGCCGCACGGCAGAGCGCTGTGGCAGGCGGGAGCCGGCAAGTCGCGGCGGGTGCTGGATACCAGCGCGCCGACCGTCGATATCCGCGACGCGGCCGAAGCCGCCCTGCTGGCCGAACAACACGGCAGGGTGGGTGAGCGCTATATCATCGCGAATGAGTTTGTCAGCAATAGGACGCTGTACGCACTGGCGGCGGCGCAGGGCGGCAAGGCGCCACCCGCCGTGATCCCGTATCCCGTGGCATACGCCTGCGCGTGGGTGATCGAGCGAATATTCAGGTTGCTGGGCCGCAAGGACTACCTGGTGCGGACGGACGCGGTGTATCTCTCCAACGTATTCCGTGAGCTGGACAACAGCAAGGCGCGCCGTGAACTGCACTGGAGCCCGCGCCCCATTGCCGAGACGGTACGGGATGCGATGGCGTGGTATACGCGGCGCGAGAATGCAGTTTCCGGCAAGTAGGCAACACCAATCCCATAACACGCTGCGCGATTTGCGCAATCCATTCCTGTCTCCAGTTGGGTCTTGAGAAAGACCCGGCAGTTGTCGCATACTCGCGCCGCCTTTTTTTTCACTTCAGGAAGTCGGCTGTAGCATGATTCACTCCATTGCCGCGCGCCTCGCGCAAGAACTTTCAATCCAGGAAAAACAGGTAGACGCCGCAGTGGCGTTGCTCGACGAGGGCGCCACCGTCCCGTTTATCTCCCGTTACCGCAAGGAAGTGACAGGCGGGCTGGACGATACGCAGATGCGGCAGCTGGAAGAACGGTTGCACTACCTGCGGGAGATGGAGGAGCGACGCGCGACGATCCTGGCCAGCATTGCCGAGCAGGGCAAGCTCACGCCCGAGCTCGAGAAGGACGTGCGCGCAGCCGACACCAAGAGCCGGCTGGAAGACTTGTACCTGCCCTACAAACCGAAGCGTCGTACCAAGGCGATGATTGCGCGCGAGGCCGGCCTGGAACCGCTGGCCGACGCGCTGTACGGCAATCCCGATCTCGATCCGGAAAGCACTGCTGCAAATTATCTCAATACGGACGCCGGTATCGGCGACACCAAGGCGGCGCTGGACGGCGCGAAGCAGATTCTGATGGAGCGCTTCGCCGAGGACGCTGACCTGCTCACCAGGCTGCGGCAGTTCCTGCAGGATGAAAGCCTGCTGGCTTCGCGTGTGGTCGCGGGCAAGGAACAGGAGGGTGCAAAGTTCAGCGATTACTTCGCGCATAACGAGCCGTTCAAAAGTACGCCGTCGCACCGCGCACTGGCCATGTTCCGCGGGCGCAACGAGGGCATTCTGTCGCTGGACTTGCGCCTGTCCGCGCAGGAGACGCCAGCGGATACGCATCCCTGCGAGGCGATGATTGCGTCGCACTGGAACATCGAGGACAGGCGGCGCGCCGCGGATGCATGGCTGTCGGAAGTGGTGCGCTGGACCTGGCGCGTCAGACTGCTGTCCAATCTGCAATCCGACCTGCTGGGCCAGCTGCGCGAGCGCGCCGAGACCGACGCGATCAGGGTATTCGCCAGCAACCTGAAGGACCTGTTGCTCGCCGCGCCGGCCGGTCCTAAGGCCACCATTGGTCTCGACCCGGGTTTGCGCACCGGCGTGAAGATGGCGGTGGTGGATGCCACGGGAAAAGTGGTGGACCATGGCGCGATTTTTCCGACGCCGCCGCAAAACAAGGCTCGCGAGGCTGCTGCCACACTGCTGGCAATGATCCGCAAACACGACGTCAAGCTGATCAGCATTGGCAACGGCACCGGCAGCCGCGAGACGGACCGCTTCGTCGGCGAACTGCTCACGGCGCATCCCGAGCTTGGGGTGCGCAAGGTGGTAGTGAATGAGGCCGGCGCCTCGGTGTACTCCGCTTCCGAATTTGCCGCGCGCGAATTTCCCGATCTTGACGTCACCATTCGCGGCGCTGTCTCGATTGCGCGACGCCTGCAGGATCCGCTGGCGGAACTGGTGAAGATCGATCCCAAATCCATCGGTGTCGGCCAGTACCAGCACGATGTCAGCCAGGTGCAGCTCGGCCGCCAGCTCAACGCGGTGGTGGAGGACTGCGTCAACGCGGTTGGCGTTGACATCA
>CAYWWD010000020.1:0-46885 GCA_964461965.1 uncultured Halioglobus sp.
GATGGAGTTCGTCGACATCGCGGGGCTCGTCGCCGGCGCGTCGAAGGGCGAAGGCCTCGGCAACCAGTTCCTCGCGAACATCCGCGAGACCGACGCCATCGCGCACGTGGTGCGCTGCTTCGCGGACGACAACGTCATCCACGTGGCGAATCGCATCGACCCGAAGGCCGATATCGACGTCATCAATACCGAGCTGGCGCTGGCCGATCTCGAAAGCTGCGAAAAACAATTGCAGAAAGTACTGCGCACTGCCAAGGGTGGCGACAAGGATGCCATCGCATTGAAAACCCTGCTGGAACACAAACTACTGCCGCACCTGAACGAGGCGCGGCCAGTGCGCGTGCTGGATCTGGACGCCAATGAGCGCGCGCTCGCGCGGCAACTGTTCCTGCTGACGGCCAAGCCGACCATGTACATTGCCAATGTCGACGAAAACGGTTTCGAGAACAATCCGTACCTCGACGTGGTGCAGAGTCTCGCGGCGCGGGAGAACGCCGTGGTGGTGGTCATCTGCAACAAGCTGGAAGCGGAGATTGCCGAACTCGCCAGCGAGGAGCGGCTGGAATTCCTGAAGGACCTCGGCATGGAAGAGCCGGGACTGGATCGCGTGATTCGCGCGGGCTACCAGTTACTGCAACTGCAGACCTACTTCACTGCCGGCGAGAAGGAAGTGCGCGCCTGGACCATTAAAACCGGCGCCACCGCGCCGGAAGCCGCCGGCGTCATCCACACCGACTTCCAGAAAGGCTTCATCCGCGCCGAGGTCATCGGCTACGAGGACTTCATCCAGTACAAGGGCGAACAGGGCGCCAAGGACGCGGGTCGCTGGCGGCTGGAGGGCAAGGAGTATGTGGTGCGGGATGGGGATGTGATTCACTTTCGCTTCAACGTGTGAGCCTTTGGTTTCAACGGCTAACACTGTGGCGAACCCAATCCCAACCTTGACTTGCCTGAACGAAATGGCGGAAAATGCGCGCCTCTTCAGGGCCGCAGGCCCGCATTACTCATCGTGGCTACGTAGCTCAGCTGGTTAGAGCACAGCATTCATAATGCTGGGGTCGGTGGTTCGAGCCCACCCGTAGCTACCAAATATGTTTTGTATATCAGTAGTTTACCGATACAACTTGCCACTCAAAAAAATCTGAATCGTCCCAATGCGCTCTGGGCGACTCACGGGCAACCGAAGACAAAAAATCGCGTGCCTTGGAAAAACTCACATAAATGCCTCGCGGTATGATTGGCAGGGGCGACTTTGGCCTTGAATTCCGGCGAATGGACTCGTCTCTTGCGTCTCATTGCTTCTCTCCTGAGCATCATGTTCATCTTGAGGGAAGCACTTATCATGCCGCAATAACTGTCTAATCAATGGGGTCCACCTCTTACTATACGAACCAAAAATACGGGTGTCACAGAGAACTCGACCTCAATCGGGCGTGGTTTTTCTCGTAGTGCTGGCGTTTTGTTATTCGTCATCTGGTTGGGCACCACGATTTAAAGCGCCCGGTGGGGGGAGTTTTTGATCCAGCATATCCACTAGATTCGGCGCTTGTTCGCCTGTTTCCGGTGGAAACGGTTCGACAAATAGATCGTTGCGAAGTACGAAGAATACTGTCGTCAAATACCGCGCTGCCCACGTCACTACCCGCTGCGCGGCAGTGACGCGGGCAATTCTATTCACATCCATTCACAACGACAGCACCCGTTCCAGCGTTTCCAGCGCCTGTGCGTATCGCGCCGGCGGCATTTTCCTGATATTCCGGAGCTTCCACTGTACTGCGGACAGCTCGCTTGCGGCGGTATGTTCGACGAGACTCCAGTCTGGATCGCCCGACTTGAAGGACAACAGAAACGCCTTGTGCTTTTCAGTGAGCAGTCGCCTGATCTCCAGAATCATCCTGGCCCTGGCCTCATCCAGTTCATCCACGGTGACTGTCAGCAATGACATACCCTGAAATTGCTGATCGAAAGCTGGCTGCAGAGGAAGCAGATTGGGACACAGCAATTCTGCAATCGGGCGATTGCTGCTTACCACGTAAATTACAAAGCAATCCATTAGCGCTGGCGTAATACCTTCACCCGTCAATAGCTGCATCACGTCAAACAGGTCGCGAGGGTGCTGTCTGTCCAGCGCGGCAACGAGTTTGCCGGCATACAGCTCATCCGTTGCGAGCATTTGTGTTTCGACGTACCCGAATTGGTCCGCCACCGAATCGCTAACCGCCTTTTGTATCGCAGGCATTACACTACCCCGAAGCACCGGCGAGACTTCCACCTTGATGCTGACACCATCCGCCGCAATCTGCAGCCGCTGGACTCGACCGGCCTCTCCCGCCGCAGCCGTTACCTTTGCACCCTGGATCACCCGTCGGATATTGTCCGCGATCCGGCCAAGGCCAATCTCGATCGCCCCAAGCGCATCATCGCGATTGTCCAGCGGCAGGTAGCTGAGATCGATATCCACGGACAAGCGTGGGAAATCACGAACGAAGAGGTTGATTGCCGTGCACCCTTTCAATGCAAAGCGTGGCTCGGCGGCAACCAGTGGCAACACACGCACCACAAGTTCCACCTGGCGAAAGTAAGGATTGTTCCTATCCAGCATAAAAAGTCTCTGGCACTGTTATCTGGTAGCGCTTGTCCAGTTTTCCGCCACGGGTCACCAGACGTTTGCCCTGCCCGAGATCTACCGCATCAACATCAACTCGCTTCAACCACGGATAGTCATAGCGGGTGGCGAAGAACAGGAACAGGCGCTTTGCCTCGTTGTGAACACACGACTGCAATAGAATATTCACCACAGCGGGCCGCAGTGAGGTCAATCCTTCAAACAGCTCGGCGGCAAATGTAAAGGAGGCGGGAGTTTCGTCCACCTGGCTCAGCACTTCGAGGATCGCGCGTTCGGGTGCCGAGCCCTGCATTGACCAATCGCGCACCCGCGTGGGCAATTGCACCCAAGCTGCCTCCGCATCGCTTTCGAATAGCTTTCTCCGGTGAAAATGCCAGCGCACATTCAGCGGCACCTGCTCCACCCAGCCTGGCACCCTGCCCTGTCCCCAGACGTGGACGGCAGCATCGCCACCGAGCGAAAGGTAATGCGCTAGCCCCTGACGATTCAGCGCGCTTACACCTCCCAGGTGCAGTTGAAATCCCCCAAGCCGTTGTAATCCAAGTAGGACGCCTTCCCAGCTAACAGGGTGACCCGGTCGGGCGTAGACACGTCCGCCCAGGCGTATCAGCCAGCCGCTCTGCACATACTTTTGAACCAGTTGGGGTGAATAGCCGTTTGTTGTCAACCATGCGCTTGGAAGGGCGACCCCTTCCGGGATTAGTCGCACTAACTGGTTCAGTTTTACGTCTTTTCGTATACCCATGGTTTATTTTTATTATTTTTATAAAACCGTGTCAATGCCTTGGTTTATTTATTATAATATTTATATACTTAAGATATATTTATATGTATTTTTACAAACCTGATCACCAGCTCACTCAATAATTGTTCAATGGCACTCCCCTGTCGCCCCACCAGCCCATGACCAGGTACTGACAAGTGAATTAAATATTGCTCAAAAAGTGGGATTACGAAACGCGATTCACACAATAATTAATCGCAAAATGGACGCTGGCGCAGAATTCATAAGCTTAAACGGGTGAATTGTGTAGGCTCTGCCCATGACAATCCGCACCAGCGCAATCGGTAATGGCGTGTGCGACAGTGCCAATCCCTGAACGGTGCTGGTGAACGATGCAGGGTTGTCCGATGCCAAGGCGAACTTCCTGCTTCCAGTTACCTTCGCCAATTGATGTCGTGTCAGTCGCCGGTTAAGCACGAAGCGCTCCGGCACCCGGTATCCAAATGGAGCAAGACGTTTTGGGAAGTGCCCTCCAGTTGAGTCGATGCGAGGCTGACTGCGAGTCCAGAATCTGGGCAACCAAAGACAAAAATCGCGTGCCTTGGAAAGGCTCACATAAATGCCTCGCGGAATGCTTGGCATATCCTGCCGCGAAATGATGCCCGATCCGCAGTTCTACAAAGCCTGCCTGCAGGAAGCGTTCGAGGAGCTGCGCTCAGCCGCGCAGCTGGCCGCGAATACCGCGGTGAAATCGAAACCCGCGCGGCATGGGCCGCGCGGCAGCAGTCGTTCTAATGAGTTCCGTCAGTCTCCGGGCTGTCCCGCATGCGTTCACGCGGCGTCAATCGCACCTCCGCGCTCACTGGCCCGCCATGATCGATCAGTCATCGTCGCTTCCGCTGTCATCGTCGGAGTCATCGGAGTCGTCGTCGCTGTCATCGTCTGAATCATCATCCGAATCGTCATCGTCGTCATCGGATCCGCAGTCGTCATCGCCCGAGCTGCTGCCTTCGTCGCAGTCGTCATCACCGTCATCGGAGCCGCAGTCGTCATCGCCTGAGCTGCTGCCCTCGTCGCAGTCGTCATCGGAACCACAGTCGTCATCAGAGTCGCTGTCATCGTCGCACTCGTCGATGTCGTCTCCGTCCAGGGCGTCGCCCTCGAATTCAACCTCATCGGCGACACCATCTGTCGGTTCTTCATCTTTGATCTTGACCAGATCACCGACTTGCAGCTCGGAGAAGAACTGCTCGGCACTGAGGCCGTCTTCGTCGTCACTTTCAAACTCCGCTCCCAGTGTACTGAAGGTGATGCCGAGCACGGTGATTTCCACGCCCGCATTGAAGCCGTCCACCGGGCCCTGGAGAACATCGTCGTCCGCCTCCTCACGATCGACACGGCTGGCCACCAATGCGTCGCCAACGCTACCGGCCTCGACTTCCAGGAAGTCGCCACTGGCGATATCCGCCAGTGTGAGTGTAGCGACGGCGCCGGTTTCGTCATCCAGTTGTGTCCGGCTGTCGACCAATACGGTGACCGTACCGGTAGCGTACTGCAGCGTGATGCTGCCCTCAGCGACATTCACTGATGCCACTCTCGCCTCCAGCTCGACCCGGCCGCGGCGCGCTTTCACTTCCTCCGCGATCAGGGTAGTACCGTTCCAGACGCCTTCCACTTCCACCACGATGCCATTGGCCAACACCAGGCCGGCAGGTTCCAGCGTCGCGCTGCTCGCATCCACACTTACTCCGTTCACGGCAAAGCTGGATGGGGACACGAAGTTGGAGATCGCGCCCTGGATGCTCAGCTCGTCCTCATCGTCGAGATCAGCGGTGAAGTCGTCCTCGTGCTCCACCCGGCTGGCCACGATCAGACTGTCAGCCAGCGTCCCGTGCACCTCAACCGGCATGCCTTCGGCCAGCGCGCCACCCGGAACGTCCGTGAGGTCGGCGCCGCTGAAATCAACCACATAGTCACCCAGATTGAACGTCGTGGACGTGAGGCCGGAGACGATACCTTTCAACTCGATCTCGCTCGCGCCCGGCACGAAGTCGGACTGCTTCTCGACCCGGGTTGCGCGGATGCGCTGCGACTCATCGACAAAGCCAGAAACTTCCACCAGATCGCCCACGGCCAGCGTGTCGAAGGTGACATCGTCGAACACCGTACCGGTGCGCTCGACGATCACCTTGACACCGAGGACAGTCAGCAACAAAGAGTCCCCATCCGGGCCGGGTTCGACGGCCGACACGGGGCCCTGCACCTCATCGTCGAATGTCACCTGCTCGGCCGTGCCGGTTGTACGGTCATCATTGAGCGTGCCGCGCACGGTCACCACCATGCCGAGGCGCAGGCCAGCTTCGCTTGCCGACTTGCCGTCGAGAGACACCTCGGAGTCGCCGGTCTCGTACTCCACGCCGTTCACAAAAATGCTGCCGAAGCCGTCGATCGTGCCGGTACTGGTGATTCCTGTACCGCCGATCCCCCCGCCGCCAACGCCGGCGAACCCACCGCCACCGCCACCGCCGCCGCCACAACTGGACAAACCAACACCTGTAATCAGCAGGAGCGGCAAAAACAACCTATTGAGTTTCATGGGGAGACTCCTCTGAGCGCAATCGCTCCGTGTAGTAAATGCCAATGGCGACATAGCCAACCTGATCCTGATCGTCGTCGCCCTCTTCGACTTCATGCGACGACAACCATGCGTGATAGTCTTCCAGTAGCTCCTGCGACTTCTGGTTCGAGAGTTCACGGAACTTGCCGATGGCGTCCACGCGAACCGCCTTGTTGGATACTTTCCGTTGAAAAAACCGCTCCCCGGGTTCGACTTCCAGGTTATGCCCAATGGTGCCGATCAGCTCCGCAACATCGGTGCCGAGGATGTTCAGTTTGTCGACCGGGGTGGACATGGGGATGTACGCGCGATGGACCAGCTGGATGATGCCGTCGGTGACATGCACGTTCTGGCCCGACTCCAACACGGATAACATCGCGGCCGGTGGGATATCGCCGCTGTACTTCTTAACCAGTGCGCTGAAACTGGCATCCAGGCCATCAAATGGCAGCTCGGCGGGCTCGCCGTGTTGATCATGGAAGCGAACGTCATTCACCCAGCCGCTGATGACGCGGATGGCGCGGTTGTATCGCTGGGCGGATTTTTCGCCGTTGAGGGGCTCCCCTCCGTTCAGGTCCTTGGTGTCCTTGCGAGTCAGACCGGTCAGGGCGGATACCCCGGAGATGGTCGGGCGCTTGCCGGCGCGCCGCAACTGCTCGAAGCCCTCCTCCACAAAGGCCTTGCGCGCAACTTCCGCGAACGTCCCATAGGCCATGCCGTGGTTCAGAATAACCCTGACCAGCGGGCGCAAGAGCCGCAGGAGCGCGGCACTGAGCGCATCTTGTACGTTGTCTTGTGCGTTTTCTTTCATGTTTGGGAAAATATTCCCAATTTAGGCAGGCGTCAACACCTTTGTCGGAAAATTTCCAGATTTTCCGATAGCGGGATCCCGGCGCGACCGGGAGCAACGCGAACCGGCGCCGCACTGCCGCAGCAGCAGCTCGTCAAACGCAGAGGCTGGAAAGAACGGGTATGACCCGAGCGGTGACTCAGGGGGCGATCGCCACGCTGCCGGTGCTGGCGCAGCAGGAACGCAGTAAAGCCGCCTCCGGCTATTGGCTGACGCCAGCCGGCTGGCAAAAGTATCTGTCCGGTGAGGTGCCAGCTGCAGGCGATCTGCTCGCATCGACATCGCTTTGGAAGCTCGATCCGCGTATTGGTGTCGGGCTGGATAACGACACCCGCAGCGCGGCGGAAGGCCGGCTGTTCTCTGCCCAAGCGGTGGCGCTGACACGGCGGGACAATCACGCAGGCACAAATCTCAAAACCGGCAAACGGATAATTGCGGATTACGACGTGGGTTTCCTTGTCGGAGTCCACGGCGCGGCAGTACCGGCCGATGGTCTGTTACGGTTTGGCGGCGATGGGCGTGCGGCAGCCATTCGGCCCGCGTCGATCAAGCTGCCAGAACCGGATTATGCAGCCATAGCCAAGGCAGGTCGCTGCAGGTTGGTGCTCACCACGCCCGGTGTATTCCCCGAAGGCTGGAAGCTGCCAGGCACCGGCCAGGACAACCGGGTTTCCATCGCCGGCATCAGCGCTTTTAAACAAATCGACGAGTTGCTGGCAGGCAGTCACCACAACACCAGTTTTGGTTCCACCTGCGCCAGCAGGCCGAAATCCTTGTCATCCTGTGGCAGGGGTACCGCGTGCTCCAAGGCTAGTTGCGCGATCAGGCAATCATGGGGGCTGCACGGTGTTATGCCCGTCCAGCGGCAGCGCGCGTACAGGCTGCCGGCGTCGGCGTATGTCGCCAGAGTAGGCGATAGCAGGGGAAGACCCTCGAAATGTCTGCGCAATTCAGCAAGCTCCGCCGCGCCCCTGGCGCCCTGCAGCAATTCCTGCAAAACGACGGGTGCGAGCGCTACATCTTCTTCGTCAAGCAACCGGTCGAGGAGCGCGACTTTTTCTCCTTTGCCCCCGCGCAGCCAGTCTATCCAAACCGAGGTATCAACCAGTATCACGCGTCATCGCCGCGCGCACTGCGCGCACGTCGTAGTCGGGGTCGATCAGATCGCGCCCTACGAGATTGTGCAGCGAACGCTGCCGATGACGGGCGACGTATTCCCGCAGCGCTCGATCCACCATTTCGTGCCGGGTTTTGATTCTGGCCAGCGCCATGGCCTCGGTAATCAGTTCCTCGTCGAGCACAATGTTGGTACGCATGCCATACACCTCCCGATGTGTATTGTAGTCAGGGGCAGCGCCTGCCATAAGCCGAAAAGTCGACCAGACGCCACCAGGTCACGCAATTCCCGATAGGAGAAACCCGCACGTTCGAGAAGAAATCCGCCGTCTTCCTCTACGCCGGAAAAAAATCGCCCCGCATCAAAGGGGATTAAGACGGCCATCCTGAAATCGTAGTTGTGCCCCACTCGGGGAAAAATCGTTCCACGTCAATTCGGGATTTAATTTCACAATGCGGGCATATCTATCGCCACCACCCCTACCCGTCCTTCAACTGCGCCTCAAACTGCTTGTACAGCTGGTAGTTGTGCGCATTGGCATCGCCGCCATCCCCCTGCTGCACGCGCGCTGTGCGCAACTGCTGCTTCACCCACTCGTGTTCGGCCCAGTTGCCGCCGCCGGTTTTCACTACTTCCATCTCGGCGTTGTTGGTGCTCATCATCGAGCCGACACCGCTGATCGCCTTGCCCACGTCGGCCAGTGAGAAGGCCTCGCCGGAGTCCTCCTTGGCTTTCATGTCCTTTGCCACTTTATCCATTTCAGCGGCGTAATCAGCCTGCAGCGCGCGGGTCTTCTGCAGCACGGCAACGTAGGCTGCCACCTGGTCCTCGTCCAGCTTGCCATCGGCCGGAGGCTCGAAGGTGTCAGAGCCTGCGGCTTCCATCAGGTCAGTCTGTCGTGAGACTTCACCCAGCACACCGGCACCGGCGAGGTTACCGCTGCCCGCGCTGGATTCGGCGCCATGGAACTCACCGGTGGTCGCGCCCATTCCCAGCATCATGACGACGACAAAATTAATGATCAACATCACCACGAAGGAGACGACGAAGTGCACGATGCGCTTGTCCTGCGGCACGTTGAGCGCAATCGGCATGATGCGGTACAGGTAGATGAGGGTCAGGATGCTGCCGGCCAGGGCGATGAGCATTCCGAGCAAAGGAATGATTGCGCCCACCGCGCCCGCCACCCAGCTGGGGATGGCGGCCAGCGACACGGCCGCAAATGCGCGCGAGAAGCTGGGCGCGCCACCAAACGTCCCGGCAAGGAAGTTGAACACAGCCGCAGTGATGGCAATCATGATGGCCGCGAAGATCAGACTGATGAACAGCGCCGAAAACCAGCTGCCATAGACGCCGTACGCGGAATAGCCGCCGATCATCCGGGAGAAAATCAGCGTCAGAACCACGTTCGCCAGCACCAGCGGGCCGGTGAGCGTCATCGCGGTGTGTTGCCAGCTCGGGTTTTCCGCGAGATAGGATCGCCAGGTGTTCTCCGGGTCGAGCAGTCCACCTTTGATCACACTCATTGTCTTGTTGCCGTCGAATGCCATGACGCCACCTCCTCGTTGCCGTTACCGTTGCTGCATTAGCTGCTATTAACCCAGAGGCGCCTCTTCAACAGACAGCACCATGTCCTCCACGCCGACGACCCGTACGCGCGTGCCCTGCGCAAGGCGACCATTGCAGCGCAGCGTCCAGCGTGTATCGCCCAGCATGTCGGCGCCGGTACCATCGAGATCGACACCCAGTACAAAGGTCTTGCCCACCAGTTGCGCGGCGCGATCGTTCAACAGCGGGTTTTCGGTCGCTTCGTTCACTCGTCGGAAGAAGCGCCGGTATCCCAACGTCAGCACGACGGCGAGCACAGCGAATACCAGCACCTGCCAGTCCCAGGCGAGGATGGGTGCAATCAGCGCGATCACGACCATCACCACCGCCGCCAGCGCGATCCCGAGCAGGAAGCCGGTGACGATCAGCATCTCCAGAATGAACAACACCGCGGCCAGCACCACCCAGTGCCACACTTCCAACTGCGTGAACAATTCCATGCCCGCCCCCGCTCAGATCGGCGCCTGTGCCGGCGCGGCTGATGCAAGCGCCACAGCGGGCTCCGCCGGTGCGCTGCTCGCCTGCTTGACCAGCTCGGCGATGCCACCGATGGAGCCGATCAGGCTGGACGCCTCCAGTGGGATCATCATCACCTTGTTATTGTTCGATGCCGCCAGCTGCGCCAGCGCCTCGGTGTACTTGATGGCGACGAAGTAGTTGATGGCCTGGGCGTTACCTTCCTCGATGGCCTTGCTCACCAGTGTCGTCGCCTTGGCTTCCGCCTCGGCCAGCCGCTCGCGCGCCTCCGCCTGGCGCTTGGCGGCTTCCAGTTCGCCCTCGGCCTTTAGTATCTGCGCCTGCTTCTCGCCCTCGGCGACCTGGATCGCGGACTGGCGCTGGCCCTCGGCTTCCAGGATGGTGGCGCGCTTGTCGCGCTCCGCCTTCATCTGTCGCGCCATAGATTCCACCAGGTCGTGCGAGGGCGCGATGTCCTTGATCTCGATGCGCGTCACCTTGATACCCCACGGCGTGGTGGCCTCGTCCACCTTGTTCAGCAGCTCGGCGTTGATGCGGTCGCGATTGGAGAGCATGGCGTCCAGCTCCATCGAACCGATCACCGCGCGGATGTTGGTCATGACGAGATTCTGCATCGCCTGGGTGCGGTCGCTGACTTCGTAAGCGGCCTTCTCCGCAAACTGTACCTGGTAGAAGCACACGGCGTCCGTGGTTACCATCGCGTTGTCGCTGGAGATCACATCCTGCGGCGCGATATCGAGCACGGTTTCCATCATGCTCACCTTATGTCCGATGCGATCGATGTACGGCACGATGATGTTGAGCCCAGGTCGCAATGTCTTGGTGTAACGACCGAAGCGTTCGACGGTCCATGCGTAACCCTGCGGCACCATCTTGGCACCGGCAAGAATCGTAACGATTGCGAGCACCAGGAACGCAATCGCACCTATGCTGAATCCTTCTGCCATATTCCTCTCCTTCATCGGCCGGGTGGTGTCGCTAGACTCTAGAACAAGACGCCTTGCTCTGCTAGTGTTCCGCCCATGGCAATTCCCCTCTCTTCCTGACGTCGCGGCGCGGTGCCTGAGCCCATGCACCTGTTTGTGCTGTGTCCGCCATACTGCGGCTCGACGCTGCTGTGGAAGTTGCTCTCGACCTCATCGAATGTCTCTGCGTTGCCCACCGAAGGACAGTTCCTGCCCGAGGTGGAAGGCATCATGCGCGAGAAGCCCTGGGACAGAAACCGCACACTTCCCTGGACCGAGATCAAGCGGGTGTGGGAGACGTACTGGGACTTGAGCAAGCCCGTGCTGCTGGAGAAGAGCCCGCCCAACCTGATCCGCGCACTCGCGATCGAGGCGCACTTCCAGCCCGTGAAGTTCGTCATCATGGTGCGCAACCCCTACGCCCAGGTCGAAGGGCTGATACGCCGCAATCAGTACAAAGCCCGGTTTTCAGCGCTGTTCGCGATAAAACACCTGCGCGCCCAGCTCGACAACGCACGCACGCTCAAGGACGCGCTGGTGTTGACCTATGAGTCGCTGGTGGCAGATCCGGCACAGGCCTGCGCGCGCATCGCGGCATTCCTGCCCGCATTGTCCGACATGGACCACACCGCCAGTTTCGAGGTGCACTCCATCGACGGCACGCTGAATCGCCCCATTACCGATTTGAACAGCAAAAAGATCGCCGCGCTGGGGCCCGACGCGCTGGCGGACATCAACAGCATTTTCCAGCAACATGAAGATACCCTGTTGGCCTGGGGTTATGAAATGAGAAGCTAACCAGAGGAGCTAAACATGCACTACAAAGTCGACCCTCGCAAAAACTGGGCAGCGCTCGAAGCACGCCTGAAGACCGAGACGGACCCGGTGATTCGCCGCAATCTCGAGATGACGATACGACACGCCAAGGCCGAGGCGGCGGCGGATTTCCCCGCGCTGATGGCCACCGTCGCGGACAACGCGGCGTACACCAGTTACACCGATGACGACGCGGCAGGCAACAGCCCCAAGGGCAAGGACGGCGTTGCGGCCTACTACAGGATGATCGTCGAATCGGGATGCCATCACATCGAGCACGCGGTGGACCGCGTCGTCGCCGACCGGCACGCCATGACCACGGAAGGCAATATCACCATGGCGTACCCGACGCCGATACTGAAGGCGATGGGCATGGACGTCAGCGACGCCAGCCCGTACTACCTGTACACCGCACGCCTGATGATCGTCTGGGGCTTCGACGAAAACGGGCTGATCACCTGCGAGGATTCCTACCCGGCCGGCAAGGGCTTCGTCGATATCGAGAAGCGCCCCTGCAAACTCGAAGAGATCTACCAGGTGGGATAAAGAACACAAGGGCAGCCCGTTTTGGGGAAGTTATTCCGCAAACCCTGGCAGCCCGACTCCCGGAGATATCGATTGACGATCGCCCAGTTCCATCGCACAGGAAGTCGATCATGCCACTACGCACTGCCACTATCGCCGTCTTGCTCGCGGGCGCTATCACTCTCGTCGCCGCCTGCAACGATTCGAGCGACTCGCATTTCACACGCCTCCCGCTGCCCGAGCGCTATGTGCTCAGCAGCGACGACAGTGTGCCGGAAGGCGTCGCGTTCGATCCGCAGGAGCGGATGTTCTACACGACCAGCCTCGCCGGGGGCGGCATCGTGGGGCTCGACCCTCTGGGGGCAGAGACCGAGTTTCGTGTAGCAGACCACCGCGCGCAGCTCGTCGGCACCAAGGTCGACGCCACCAGGCGGCGCCTGTGGGTGTGCGCGCGGGGAGTCGACGGGCTGGACCATCGCGTGTGGGTATTCGACCTGAAATCCGGTGCGCTCACGCAGGAGTTCCTGCTCGGCGCATTGGCGACCAACGGCTCCTGCAATGATCTCGTACTGGACCGCGCCGGCGTGGCCTATGTCACCGACTCCGGCAACCCCTACCTCTACAAGCTCGATCCCGCGACCGGCACGGGCAGCATCCTGGCCGTCGACCCGCTGCTCGACGATATCACCGGCGCCGGCCTCGGCCAGAACGGCATCGCCCTGACGCCGGATGAAAGCGCGCTGATCGTGGGCAAGTTTGTGCCGGCCTCCCTGTTGCGGGTGAGTCTCGCCGATCCCTCCGACATACAGGTGGTCGCTCTCAGCGGCGATACGCTGCCGCCCCCGGACGGACTCGCCTTCCTCGACGAGGACCTGTACGCGGTGGCCGACAGCAGTGTGAGTCGTGTGCGTCTGGCGGCGGATTTCCGCTCCGGCGAGGTGGTAACCGCGCCGCAGATCTCCGGCCTGTCCACCGCAGCGGTCGCCGAAGGACAGCTGTACGTCATCAAGAGCGAGGTGTTGAATTTCGTGCTCAACCAGCCGCTGCAGTTGCCGTTCGAAATCTTCCGCGTGGACCTGGATGCATTCAACCCGTAGCAGTTAGCCAATGCGTAAATTTAGAGAGCACACATGTGCACGAAAGCGAAGCGGATGCGCACGCAACGCGCTGAGGGCATTGATCATGGCGATTCTCTCTACCTGCGTGGCCTCGGCTGCCGCCGAGGTCGCGGCCACGATGCCGCAAGTGAGCGTGCAACTCTGGTCGGTACGCGAGGCGGTGGCCGATGACTTCACCGGCACGCTTGAGAAACTCGCGGCGATGGGCTTTGAGGGCGTGGAGTTCGCCGGGGATTTCGGCCCTTACCGGAACGACCCGCAGGGCCTGCGCACCCTTCTGGCGGACTTGGGTTTACAGGTCTCGGGCGCGCATGTGCCGCTGGAGCAGTTGTCGCCCGCGAAGCTCGCCGCGACCGCCGCTTTCTACCAGGCGCTCGGCTGCAACTACCTGATCGTGCCCATGGACCCACGCGCATTCAACGTCGAGACTGCGCAGGACGTCGCCGCCGACCTCACCGCCATTCAACAGAAACTCGCACCGCTGCACATGCAGACGGGCTACCACAACCACAAGCCGGAGATGCAGGGCGAGCCCGGCCGTACGCCCTGGAACGTGATCGCCGCGAATACTCCGCCCTCCGTCATCCTGCAGCAGGATGTGGCCTGGACCAGGGCTGCGGGCAAGAACCCCATCGACATTATTCACGCCAACCCGGGCCGCATCCTCACCACGCACTACAAGGCGGCCGTGCCGGGCGGCGGCGCGACGCAGCAGCCCATCATCGGCCAGGACGACACGGACTGGGCGGCCCTCATCACCGCCAATACCACCGTCGGCGGAACCCTGTGGCTGGTGGTGGAGCAGGAGGTCTACCCGCCGGGCATGACGCCGCTGCAGAGCGTGGAGGCATCGCTCAAGGGTTTGCAGGCGATCCTGGCGCATTGATCGGCGCTGCACCCGACAGCCACCGGGCCACCGCTCAGAGCCCGGCCGGGGACAACCAATTCTTGCTAATGATAACAATTATCATTTATATTGCAGGTTTCTGCGCACGCTTCAGGAACCCGTCCATGCCACCCCTGCCCTGCCCGCCCACTGCTCCGCGCACGCCGACGACGTCACGGGAGATGTAAACATGCGGGCGCTGTTTGTCTTGCTGCACCGCTGGGCCGGCCTGTGCATCGCAGGGTTCCTGGTTTTGAGTGGACTCACCGGCGCGGTGATTTCCTGGGATCACGAACTCGACGAGTGGTTGAATTCCGACCTCACCCACGCCCGGGCCGCAGGTCCGGCGCTGCCCATTTTCGATATCGTGCAGGCAGTGGAAGCGCGCCACCCGACCGTCCAGGTGAGCTTCACGCCGCTGTACACCGAGCCTGGCCACTCGCTGGCGCTCAGCGTCGAGCCGCGTGTCGATCCCGGCACCGGCGCACTGTACGAGGTCGACTTCAACCAGGTGTTCATCGACCCGGCATCGGGCGAGGAACTGGGCCGGCGCGAGTGGGGTGCGGTCTGGCCGATCACCCGGCAAAATCTCGTGTCCTTCCTGTATGTACTGCATTACAGCCTGCACATGCCGGCCTTCCTGGGCAGTGATCGCTGGGGTATCTGGCTGATGGGCATCGTCGCCCTGATCTGGACACTGGATTGCTTCAGCGGTTTCTACCTGACACTACCGCCGCCACGGCGCGCACGCGGGGACAGCGTCGGCGCCCTGCGGCGCGGCGCCTTCGCCAGCCTTGGCGAGACCGCAATCCCGGCACGGCGCAATGCGTGGTTGTCGCGCTGGCTGCCGGCCTGGAAAATCCGCTGGCGCGGTGGCAGCTATAAACTCAACTTCGACCTGCACCGCGCGGTCAGCCTGTGGACGTGGGGCCTGCTGCTGGTCGTGGCATTCACCGCGTTCTCGCTCAACCTGTACCGCGAGGTGTTTTTCCCGGCGATGTCGCTGGTCTCGGATGTCACTCCCACCGTCTTCGATCTACGCCAGCCGCGCGCGCTGACGGATCCGGTGACGCCAGAGCTCGATTTCGCCACGGCGCTGCAGCGTGCGGAGGCCGTCGCGCGCGCCAAAGGCTGGGAGGAACCGGCAGCATCGCTGTTTTATGCGCGGGATTTCGGCGTGTACGGCGTGGAGTTCCATCGCCCCGATGCGGATCACGGCGCTGGCGGCGCCGGGCACAGGACTGTTCATATCGATGGGCTCGATGGCAGCGAACTGGGCGCGCTCGAACCCTGGACAGGCACGGCGGCGGACCTCTTCGTGCAGGCGCAGTTTCCCATCCACTCAGGGCGCATCCTGGGTATCCCGGGGCGCATCCTGATCTCGGTCATGGGCGTGGTGATCGCCATGCTCTCGGTCACCGGTGTGGTGATCTGGTGGCGCAAGTACTCCGCGAAAAACAGTTGATTTATACACTGAGAGTTACGGGAAGCTTGCACACGGATGTGCATTTTTCTGAAACCGGTTAGGTGCGGCCGGCGGGCAGGGACCGTGTGAGCCAGGTACGGGCCGCCGGAACCGTGTGGCGACAGGAAGTCGCCACCCGAGCCTCGACATGGATGTCGGCTTTGTGGCGTGTTCCGGCGGCCCGTACCTGGCTCACACGGTCCCGGATAGGGCTCTATTTGATTTGCAAACTAATCCGCTACTGGCTGAGTTCAGTCCCGCGGCGCTCCGCTTTCTCCCACATGCGCAGGTAACCCTCGGCCGACTTGAACAGCGGCTCCAGTTCTTCGTCGGTTACGCCGTCACGGCGGGCATCCTCGATCAACTCCGCCACCAGTCCCAGATGCACCATGCCTTCAGTGTTGAAATCCAGTGTGCGACTTCCCACCGACGGCTGTTGCAGCGTGATATCGCCGGCGTAGGAAGTGAACGGGTAGGTAATGCCCGCATCAGTCTGCGGCTCGGGGCAATCGCTGTTCTCCCCGAAGCGCGGCCCCGGTGCGCCGGCAAACCCATTGAGGTCGAAGCCGAAGCCCTCGGCGGGGAAAGCGCCCTTGTCCTGCATCAGCGCCACGCGGCCCTTAAGATTAGCGCCCATGCTGCCCGGCTCGTCGCGATAGCGGCAGCGGCCGAAGTTGAACTTCGAAACGCCGCCCAACTGGTACAACCGACCGTTGTTGTTGCGCCCGTGACTGCCGACTGCGGGGTAATCGTACTCTTCGAGAATTTCATAGGCGCGCGCGTAACTCTTGCGCGGCATGTGATCAACCTCGATCACCATGCCGCGCTTCATCATCTCGCGCATCAGGAACTCACCGAGGTCGGTGAGGCCGTGGTTCTGGCAGTACTCACCCACCAGCGGGCCGCCGCCGAGCAGGCCGATATACGGGAACAGCGAACCCAGCGGATTGTCGTTGAAGCCGCTCATATCGACCGGCGGCGGCGAGTCGAACACGGCGCGCGGCTGATTGAGGTTGGCGAAATTCAGGCCCCCTTCGTCGAAACCGCCGGGGAAGGTGAGCAGTTCCGCGGGGCACTGCACAAAGTTGGAATAGTGCCCGGTGTGGGCGAAGTTGCCGATGTCGCTCACCCGCCGGTCGCCGTCGCCGGCAGAGAAGGCGTTATCGAACTTGTGCACGGGGAACAGCACGCGCACGCCCCGGGCCTCGTACTCATCCAGCTTCGCCACCACGTCCGCCTCGGTGCACTTGCTGAATTTGCCGAACGGCACCAGGAAGCAGTCGAACAGGTCCGAGGTTTCGATGCCGAGCACCACGGCCAATTTGCCGGCCCTGATCTGCTCGCGCGCCTCCTCCGGGCTGAACACAATGCGGAACCAGCCCTTGCCAGGGCCACCCGAGAGCGCATCGATGTAGCGCTCCAGTGCGTAGGTGGATTCGAGGATGCGATCCGCGGCAACCATATCGTTGCAGTCGTAGCGCCTGGGGTTGAAGCCCGCACCGGTAACCAGTTGGCACAGCACCTGGTTGGTCGTGGCATGCTGCACCAGCAGGCGCAGGCCGGAGAGGTAGGCGCGTTCCAGCCACTTGTAGTACTGCACCTGGTGTGTGGCGCTGAACGGCGCCGCCGGCCATGAGGTGAACGTCGGATAGCCATCGGTGTCGTGGTCCTTCTCCGGCAACTGGCCAGCGAGAATGGCCGGCAACAGGTCGTTGAAATCGCCCACGCCTGCGTTGAACACCGAACCCATGAAATCCTTGCGCCCGTCGACACCGTGATTCAGCGTGCAGTTGGGCAGCGCATGCTCCACGCCCAGCGGATGGTAGGGCGCGCCATGGAACACGCCTCCACCGCCGAAGCCGAAGTTGGTAAACAGGTGGGAGTGAGTTTCCACGAAGCCGAACACCGAGCCGTCTTCGAATTCCGTTTTGCTGATGTGACCGGTGGCGTCGAGGGACAGTTCCGGGAAGACGGCGCAGTCGGATTGTTCATCAAACCTCAGGTCGGCCGCGTCGGCTTCGGCCACCATGCTGCCGTCCGCGCCGATGAACGCGCCCGATTTGACATGCTGCAGGTGGAACAAGCCATTGGACGCGGCCGACAACTGCCACTCACCTTCGGATTGCATACGATCCTGCACGACGACCTTGCCGTTCAACTCCGTCATATCGAAGGCGAGCGAAGGCTGGGCCTGCAGCTGCTGTCCGTCCGACGTCAGGTAGAGCTTGCGCTGGTCATACAGCAGATATTTGCCCAGATCGGAAGGCTGCAGCCGGAACCGGCTGGGCTGGCCATCGTCGACAAGGCTGCCGTCATCGAGTGTGGCGACCCAGCCCGTACCGGGCTGTCCGGACACTGCGATCTGGTCGAGCGTCGACAGGAAGCTCTGCCCTCCATTCGGCGAAATGGCAAAGCAGCCATTGGCCACCGAGTACACGGTGTGTTCGCCCGGCAGGAGGGTGACGTTGCCATCGCCGCCGTCGCTGCAAGCGGCAAGTGTGAGTAGCAGCAGGGTCGCTCCCGCCAGCCTGACGAATCGGTTTTTCATAGTCGTACCACGGTTGTTATCGGATTATTCTGGCGTGGACACCCGGTGCGGTGCCCGGCATTTTCCGCTCGCATCATAGCCCAGAAAGCGCGGGGCCGGGCAACCGATAGCCCGCCCCGTTCGGAGCAGGGCAACAGAAGATAACGCGAACCGTAGACGATAGTGTAGCCTACAGTCCTGGCAACCACGGAGCCGTACAGCATGCCCTTCCCCGAGCGCGACCAGGTGTTGCGGCAGTTGCAGGATCAGGGTTACGCCCTCATTCCCGACTTCCTGAGCGAGCAACATCTGGCGCAGGTCAATTCGCTCTACGACACGATGCTCGGCCGCCACCGCGGGCGCAATAATTTTGAAGGCCGTTGCACCGAGCGCATCTACACACTCGTCGCCCGGCACCGTATCTTCCAGGACATCGCCGAGGACGCACGCATCATGGCGCTGTGCGATGCGCTGTTCCTGCCCAACTACCTGCTCACCGCCAGCCAGGCCATCGTCATCGGGCCGCAGGAGACGCCGCAGCCCTGGCACACCGACGACGCATTCTATACGGTGCCGCGCCCGCGTCCGCCGATCAGCCTGTCCACCATCGTGGCGGTCGAGGATTTCACCAGCGACAATGGCGGCACCGAGGTCATCCCCGGTAGCCACCGGTGGGACGATGCTCAGGTTGCCGGGGTCTATCGCACGGGCGATGCGGAACTGGACCCGACGCTACCCGCTAAACTCGAAGCACAGCGCATCACCGTCGAAATGACGGCCGGCACCTGCCTGGTGTTCGCCGGCACCCTGCTGCACCGCGGCGGCGCGAACACAAGCGCCGGCACGCGGCGCGCCTTCTCCAACCAGTACTGCCAGCCCTGGGCGCGTCCGCAGGAAAATTTCTTCCTCGCCATTCCACCCCAGGCGGTGGCGGCAATGTCGCCAAAGGTGCAGTCGCTACTCGGCTACTCCATACATCCACCGTTCATGGGGCAGGTGACGGCGTCACATCCGCTCAAATCGTTGCTGCCGGGGTTTGTGCCACCCGCGTTTCGCACGCACGATGCGATGTGAATTTTTTGCACGGCACCTGATCACAGGTTGACGCGCGATGCGCACAGGCGCATCATGCGCGCCCTGCCAAATAGCAGGTTCCAAAGTTTCAAACCAAGCGTGAGTGCCATGATCACATCGTACAAACAGGCGAGTACCCGCAAGCGCCACGACGCCATCGTCGTGATGCCGGCCTGCCTGTGGGCAGTCTGCGAGGTTTTTGGAAGCACCTGATGTAAGCAATCAGTAAGAGAGGCCTCCGAGAACCCTGATTCCGGAGGCCTTTTTTATTCCCGCAAGAAATGCCTCCGCTTTCAGGGTCCCGGACCAACAAGGGACAAGGAAAGTGAACACTTCACTGCACAACAATATCCGCAACATCTACCTGTTGGGTTTTCTCAACAGCTTTATGGTGGTGAACCCTATATTCGTGCCGCTGCTGCAGGGCCACGGCCTGTCCATGAACCAGGTGCTGCAGACACAGGCGCTGTTCGCGTTGACCGTCGCGCTGTTCGAGGTGCCCTCGGGCTACGTCGCCGACCTGTGGGGGCGGCGCCGCGCGATGATCGCCGGTGGCGCGATTTCTGCGCTCGGTTTCCTGTGCCTGTTGCAGGCGCACAGCTTCGCGGACTTCCTGATCTACGAAGCCGTGCTCGGTATCGGTGTCAGCCTCGTGTCCGGCGCCGACCTCGCGCTGCTCTACGACACGGAAGTGTACCTGCAGGAGCGCGGGTTGCCCGGTGGTGCGGGCGCGGGCAAATCACTCAGTCGCCTGATCGCCGTGGAGGCCGCGGCATCCGGTATCGCCGGCGTGGTCGCCAGCCTGCTGCTGTTGTGGTCGCTGCAAACCGTGGTACTCGCGCAGGCAGTCATCGGCCTGCTGCCGCTGCTGCTGTCACTCGCGCTCGTGGAAGTCCCGCGCCCGGCGGTGGAAAGCCAGCACCAGGGCAATGCACGCTCGATCATGGCGTTGTTCCTGTACGGCAGACCCGTGGTGCTGTGGACCGCGTTCGCGATCACGGTGTTCGGCCTGCTCGCCCTTTACGTCTTCTGGATCTACCAGAAGTACTGGGAGACGCAGGGCATTCCGATCGAGTGGTACGGCTATATCTGGGCAGCCCTGGCGCTCACGGTGAGCGTGTCCGCGCGCTACGCCGGTGCACTGGAGGAGTGGCTGGGCACGCGCGCCGTGTTGCTCGTGGTTGGCGTGCTGCCGCTGCTCGGATTGCTCGGCATGGCGCTCGGCGCCGGCTGGATCGGCGTGATGTTCGGTTTCGCGCTGCAGGTGTCGCGCGGACTCAGCATGAGCATTTTCTACGAGGCCTTGAACCGGCGCGTACCCGGGCACTTTCGCGCCACGGTCAACTCACTGGTGAGCCTTGCGGTGCGGGCGGTCTTCATCGGCACTGGCCCGCTGCTCGGCTTTGCGCTGGACAGCGTGGGCGTGACCTCCACGCTGCTACTGCTCGCGGCGATCTTCGCGCCGCTGATCGCGGTGGTGTTGGTGCCGCTGGTGGTACGTATCCGCCGTGAGGCGTCCGCAGAGGACACCCAGGTCGTTCCCGCCGGTTAGCGCGGGGACGTTTCGGCCCTGCCTGTTCCGGTGTTCGGGGCAGGCGGGGCTTTTTTACTTTCTTTCCGCCATGAATGGCAGTCCGGCGGCCCCCCATTGGTAATTCCGATTCACGTCCCCGGTCGGCATGTGGCCTATACTTGAGCCAGGCAGGGCATACGCCGCACGTGCAATCTATTGACGCCCGACACAGCGCACGTATGCTGGTGATCCCACACGCACTTCCTTCGAGGCTCATACTATGCAACAGCTATCCGGCCAGGACGCTATGTTCATTCACGCTGAACTGGACGGCCTGCCGCAGCACATCGGTGGCGTCAGTATCTACGATCAGTCCACCGCGCCCGGCGGCAAGGTGCGCTTCAAACAGATACTGGCCATGCTGGAAAGCCGCTTGCACCTCTCGCCCATCTTCCGGCGCAAGCTGGCATTTGTACCCTACAATCTCGGCCGGCCTTACTGGGTGGAAGATGAGGACTTCGACCTCGAGTACCACGTGCGCCACATCGCCCTGCCCAAGCCCGGCGACTGGCGGCAGTTGTGCATCCTGACTGCGCGCCTGCACTCGCAGCCACTGCGGCGCGATAAACCGCTGTGGGAGATCTATGTCATCGAGGGGCTGAACCATATCGAGGGCTATCCACCGGGGTGCTTCGCCCTGTTGCTGAAAGTCCACCACTGCGCGATGGACGGCGCCACGGGCACCCAGTTCATGAACATCGTGCACGACCTCACGCCCGAAATCCGCGACGTCGGCCCGCCTACGCCGTGGCTGGTGGAGCGACCCTCGATGGCCCGCATGCTGGGCCGGGCCTACCTGGATGCCTGGCGCAAGCCGGGGCAGGTGCTGGACATGCTCAAGGTCGCCGGACCCACCTACATGCGGCTGCGCCGTGGCAAGCAGGAACAAAAGTTCCGCAACCTGGAGGACAAACCCAAGACCCGCTTCCAGGGCAAGATTTCGCGGCACCGCGTCGTCGAGGCGCGCAAGTTCGATTTCGAGGAGGTGCGTGCCATCAAGAACACGCAGCCCGGCACAACCGTAAACGACGTGATGCTGACCATCGTCGCCGGCGGCCTGCGCAAGTACCTGCAGAGCAAGGGTGAACTGCCGGAGCAGACGCTGGTGACCGGCTGCCCGATCGACGTACGCTCGCAACAGGAGCGCGCCGCCGGCGGCAACATGGTGGGCTTCATGAATGTGGCGCTGCGCACCGATATCGTCGATCCGTGTGAACGTCTGGCCGAAGTGCACAAGGAGGCACTCTCCGCCAAGGCCTACGCCGAGGCACTGGGCCCGCGCTTCGCCGTTGACCTGACCGACGTCATGCCGGGCAATGTGCTCTCGCTAGCCATTCGCACCGCCAGCGCCACCGGCCTGTCCGAGGCCAGCGTGGTGTTCAATACCATCGTCACCAACGTGCCGGGCGCACCGTTCCAGCTCTATATGTGCGGCGCAGCGCTCATCGACTCGATCAGTCTCGGGCCACTGCTGCCCAACGTGGGCCTGTTCCACATCGTGTACAGCTCGGTGCAGAACAAGCAGGGCTCGATCAATCTCTCGTTCTCCGCCTGTCGCGACATGCTGCCAGACCCGGCGTTTTATGCCGATTGCCTGCAGGCATCGTTCGAGGAATTGCGCGAGGCGGCGCTGCGGGCCAAGCCTCCCGAAGGAAAGCGCTCGCGCAAAGCGCGCTAGAGAATGCGTAGTTCGGTACCGCTCGCCAGCACGGCCAGGATGGCGCTGCCGACGATGATGCGGTACCAGCCAAACACGCGGAAGCCGTGCCGGTTCAGGAAGCCGACGAAAGCCTTCATCACCAGGATGGCCACCACGAACGCGATCACATTGCCGAGTACGATCAGGTTGATCTGATCGCCGGTGAGGGCCGGATGCTGCCCGAAATAGTCCAGCGTTTTCTTGAAGGTGGCACCCGCCATGGTCGGCAGGGCCAGGAAGAACGAGAATTCGGCCGCCACCGTGCGCGTCATGTTCTGGGCCATGCCGCCGACGATGGTGGCGCCGGAGCGCGAAACCCCCGGTATCATGGCCAGGCACTGGAAACAGCCCACCTTGAACGCCTCCCAGTAACCGATCTCGTCCACGGACTGGATGCGGGGTGCATTGAACCAGCGGTCGACGAACAACAGGACGATGCCGCCGGCGACCAGCGAGACCGCCACGGCCAGCGGGCTTTCAAGCAGGGCATCGATGGTATCGGAGAACAGGATGCCCAGCACCGCCGCCGGCAGGAAAGCGACCAGCAGCTTGAAATAGAAATCCACGCTCTGGAAGAACCGCCGAAAGTAGAGTGCGAATACCGCGAGGATCGCACCGAGCTGGATCACGATGATAAAGAGCTTGGTGAATGCATCGGCGCCCACTCCCATGAAGGCCGAGGCCAGCACCATGTGGCCCGTGGATGACACCGGCAGAAATTCCGTCAGGCCCTCGATGATGGCGAGGAGGATTGCATCGAACCAGGTCATGGCGTTCCTTATCTGGGCGCCCAGCGCCGCATGAGTTGATACACATTCACCCGCGCCTTGAGGCGGGTAGCGAGCAGGTACATGCCGCCCACCTTGCGGTGGAAGTACAGCACATCGGTGGGCGGCGTGCGCCAGAACTCGCGGTATCGGCCCACCTCCTCACCAAGACTCGACAGCTTGCGCGCCATGTCGGAACGGGCGAAATCGTAGGCCGTATCGCTAGCCAGCGGCTGCAGCGCCACCACCAGTAACTGCTGCAGCAGGGCGCGATACTCGCTGCCCGGCTCGCCCATGGTGTAGCCGAGTTTTTCCGCAGCGGCCGCGACCTTTTCCGTGTCGCCCGACATCGCCGCGCGGGCCAGTTTCCGGTAGTTGTTGACGAACGCGGGTTTGCAGCGGCGCGTGGCGCCGAAATCCAGCAGGACGATCTCCCCGGTGGCGCGGCGGTACTGGTAGTTGGCAAAATTGGGATCGGTCTGCACCATGCGCAGCTCGAACAGTTCCAGCAGCATCAACTCGAACAGCGCCGTCATCACCCGGTCGCGTTCCGCCTGGGGCAGGTCGATGATGGTGTCGATCGGACTGCCGCTGACATAGGTCATCGCCAGCACGGTGCGCCGGGTCAGATCCGGCAGCACTTCGGGCAACAGGAAGCGCTGGTCATCGCGCAGCAGGTCGCCGAACGCCTGCAGGTACTCAGCCTCCTTGAAATAATCCGCCTCGTCCCGCAGTTGTTGCTTGGCATCGTCCAGCAGTGGCTGAATATCCAAGCCGGCGGGCAGCAGGCCCGAGACACGCAGCAGGGTGGCGATGTTGTCCACGTCGCTGTCGATGCTGTCGGCGACGCCAGGGTACTGTACTTTCAATACGATCTCGCGACCGTCAGGCGAAAATGTCTTGTGTACCTGTCCGATGGAGGCTGCCGCCAGCGGCTTGCTGTCGAAACCGTAAAACAGCTCCTCCCAGTCATCGCCGTAGGCTTCGCGCATGGCGCGCTGCAGCTGCGCGGGCGGCATCTGGCGCGCGTCGTCGCGCAAACGCGCGAGGATATCCGCCAGTTCGCGCGGCAGGAATTCCCCGGTGTCCATCGAGAGGATCTGCCCGACCTTCATCGCCGCGCCGCGCATGGTCGACAATTGCTCCGCCACGCGCCGCGCATTACCCGGCGTCAGCAGCAGGTCGCGTGCCGTGGGGCGTTTTCCCGCGCGCAACTGCCGGGTGCCTTCGGCCAGCATGCCGCCAGCGACGCCGCCGGCCATGCGCGCCATGCGCGCGAAGCGCCCCGCCCGCGAGGTGGGAATGGCGCGCGAGCCGTCGTCGCCCTTGCCTTTACTTTTTCGCGCCACGCTGCTCCCTCTGCCGCCAGCGCTGTATATACGCCTGCGCGAGCTCGTGCCCGTTGAACTGCGCATCCAGCACGGCGATGAAATTGAACACCCCGCTCAGCTTGCGTGCGATCAGCGCGAAATCGCGCGATGGCGTGACGAAATGCCGGTTGGCCGCCGAGAGCGCAGCCTGCACGCCAGCACGCCGCATCAGGCGCGAGCGACCCCAGCAGTACTCCCCCTGTGCATTCAGATGCTCCGGCGGCAATTTGTCCGGCGGGCGCAACGGCTCCAGCAGGTTGAGGCAGAACTGTGCGAAGAGCGCACTCGCCTCGGCACTGGCATCCTCGGGCAGGCAGCCAAGGCCGATCAACCCCTCTACCAGCTGCGCCTCATCCTGCTGCAAGCCTGCGGCGATGGTCTGGCGCAGGTAGTGCAGGAAATCGTGCGAACACTCCAGCACTGAACCGAAGTCCAGCAGCACCAGGTCATCATGCGCTGACTTCTTGCGACGGTCCTCCAGGCGCAGCAGGTAGTTACCGTAGTTCGGGTCGGTCTGCAGCAGGCCCCACTCGTATACTTCGAGGAAAAACAATTCCAGCATGCCGCGCGCGAGCGCATTGCGTCGCGGCAGTGACAGCCGCGCCACGTCAGGGTCTGCTACGGAAAAGCCCTCGACGTACTCCATGGCCAATACGGCATCGGTGCAGTACTGCGCGTGCAGCTGTGGGACGTAGTAGGCGACCGCAGCGCCCGATGCGCGCTTGACCAGCGCGGCCATCCGCAGTGTGAACGCCGCCTCGCGCCGGTAGTCGATTTCGTGGTGCAGGTGCGCGCGCATGGATTGCAGCCAGTCGTCGAGTTCGCGGCCTGCCTTCACCCAGCGCGCCAGCAGCAGCATGCGCACCACGGCGTCGAAGTCCGCGTCGATCACCTGCGCCAGGCCGGGGTACTGGAGTTTCAGGCAGATCCACTCGCCGGTCGCGCGAATACGGGCGAGATGCACCTGCGCGAGCGAAGCGGCCGCGATGGCTACGGGATCTATGTCCAGCTCGCGGTAGCGTTCGCCAAGACTGTCGCGCACCGAGGACTCCAGCGCATCCCAGTGCAGCGGCTCGGTCTGGTCCGACAGATCGCGCAGCGCACTCACCAGCACGCGCGGCAGGAAGTGCTCACCAAACAAAGCCAGCATCTGGCCGATCTTGACGTAGGTGCCCTTGAGCCTGCCCAGCTCCTGCACGAAGCGGCGCGCCTCGCGCTGTGCGAACTCGGAATCCTCGTCATCCGGCCCGCGCCGCATGACGCGCTGCATGACGCTGTCAACCGCGAGCGCACTGCCCGCGCGCAGACCCGCCAGCGAGGCGGTCAGAGTGCGGGGCAGTGAGCCGCCCCTGGAACCACGGCGTTTCTTTACCATGCCTGCATCACCCCAGCAGCAGCGCGGCAAGGCGCTTGCGATGGTGCTGCGCGTCGCCGAACTGCTGCTGGCTCCACTGCGCGCGGCGGATGTACAACTGGGCATCGCAGTCGTAGGTGAAGCCCATGCCGCCGTGGAACTGCACGGCCCGGTCGCCAGCGTACAACAGCGTCTGGCAGGCGTGGGCCTTGGCCATGCGGCAGGCGATTTCCGCGTCGCGATCGAGCGCACTGTCTCCCACCAGCGTGGCGCCGTGGTAGATGAAGGAGCGGGCCGAATCGGTCGCCGTGAGGATATCCACGGTCGGGTGTTTCAGCGCCTGGTAGGAGCCGATCAGCTTGCCGAACTGCTTGCGCGTCTTCAGGTACTCCACGATGGTGTCGAGGCAGGCCGCCGCACTGCCGGTGGCCTCTGCCGCCACCAGCAGCGCGCCGATCAAGCGGACATCGCGCAGCGCGGTGGCGACCTGCGCGCCCGTGATGATGTCGCGCTCCTCGACGCGCACGCCGCTGAAGTCCACATTGGCGGCGCGCTTGGTCTGGTCGATCAGCGTATTGGGGTGCAGCGCGCCGGCGCCCAGTTGCTCCGCACGCACCACCGCCAGCGCGGGCTGGCCCTGATACAGCACCGAGACGACGAACAGCTCAGCGACCGTCGCATCGGGCACGAACTTCTTCGCGCCGCACAGCACGCGCTGATCATCGAGGCCCAGTGTCACGCGCTCCTCACCCCAGTCGCCATTGTCGAGCAATGCAAGCGTTGCCGGCGCGCCGGCGGCGATGGGCGGCAGCAGCCGCTCCACCTGCTCGGCGCTCCCCGCGCGGAGCAACAACTGCCCGGCCAGCGCGCTGCTGATCAGCGGCGTGCCCAGCATGGCGCGGCCCATCGCTTCCACCACCGGCACCAGCGCGCCGACGCCCAATCCGGCGCCGCCTGCGGCCTCCGGCAGGGCGATGCCGGTCCAGCCCAGCGCGACTATCTCGTCCCACAGCGCGCGATCAAAGCCGGTGTCCGTCTCCAGTTGTGCGCGCACCACGCTGATCGGCGATTTGTCGCGGCAGAACGCGCGCGCCACCTCCAGCAGCATGGCCTGCTCCTCACTGAAGCGCAGGGTGGTATTTCCGATCACTGACATAAACACCCCTTACTTCGGCAGGCCGAGGATATGTTCGGCCACGATATTGGCCTGCACCTGGCTGGTGCCGCCGCCGATGGTGGCGGAAAAGCTGTTGAAGTACGCGCGCTGCCAGAAGCCGCCCTGGCGCGCATCCACGTCACCCACGTACAGCGCACCTTCCGCGCCCTGCAGGTTGATCGCAAGCTGGCGCATGCGCCGCGTCATCTCCGTGGCCCGCAATTTGTGCGACAGCGGCAGTGAGCCGGGGTAGTCGCTGGTCAGGTGCTGGATGTGTGCGCGCCGGTCGCCGAGGGACAGCGCTTTCTCCTCCATGATGGCCTGCACCAACTGATCGCGCACCACCGGGTCATTCAGCACTGGCTCGCCGTCGCGCTGCACGCCCGCCAGCTGGCTGATCATGTCGTCGACCGTGACCCGCACCATGGATTGCCCGCCGGCCGCGCCCGCCTCAGCGCCGCGCTCGTACTGCAGGGTTTGCATGGCGATCTTCCAGCCCTGGCCTTCCTGGCCCATCAGGCAATCGGCGGGGATGCGCGCGTCGGTGAAGAACGTCTCCGTGAAGCCGTACTCGCCGGTGATCTTGCGGATGGGCCGCGTCTCGATGCCCGGCACGTGCATGGGCGCGAGGAAGTAGGACAGGCCGTCGTACTTGCGCGGCGTGTCCGCGTTGGTGCGCGCCAGCAGGATCATGTACTTGGCGAAGTTGCCCATGGTGGTCCAGATCTTCTGGCCGTTGATCACGTACTCGTCGCCCTCGCGCACCGCGCGCGTCTGCGCATTGCCGAGGTCCGAGCCGTGCTCGGGTTCGGAGAAGCCCTGGCACCACACATCCTCGGCGTTGAGGATGCCCTTGAGGTATTTCGCCTTCTCCGCCTCCGTGCCGATATCGTTGATCAGCGGCCCGGCCCAGCCGAGGCCGATGACATTGAAGCAGATCGGCACCCCGGCGCGGCGCATCTCCTGGTCCGCGATGTTCTGGAACACGGGGTCCACCCCGCCGCCGCCGTACTGCTTCGGCCAGGCCATGCCGAGGTAGCCCGCCGCCCACACCTTGTGTTGCCACTGCCGCAGGAATTCCAGCTGCCGCTCGTCGCCCACTTCCATGAAGGTCTGCGGCAGCAGGAAGCCGGGGTCGGCGGGATTGTTCTCGCGCATCCACGCCGCGACCTCGGCCCGAAATGCAGTCAACTCGTTCTCACTGATGCTCACGGCTTCATCCTCTGGCGGGAAGTTGCAGCGGCTCCGCCTTGCTATCCGCGCGCTGGAAGGCCGGCCGCGCCGTCATGCGCTGCAGGTAGGCCAGCGTCTGCGGTTTGTAGCGCTCGTGCAGGCCTATCGTGCGGCCCAGGTACAGCGCGTAGCAGATGGCAATGTCGGCGATGGTGAAACGATTGTCCACCAGGTATTCGTGCTGCTCCAGGTGCGCGTCGAGCCGGCGCAGGCGGGCGATGTACCACTTGGCGTAGTCGTCCGCCACGGCCTGTTTCTCCGGCGTCGGCTCCAGGTAGTAGTAGCGCATGGAGATGGTCTGCGGGAAGGTGAGCGTGGCGTCGGCGTGGTGCAGCCAGTTGAGGTAGTCGCCGTACTCCGGATGCGCAGGCTCAAGGCCGAGGTCGTAGCGTCGGTAGCGATCCACCAGGTACTGGCAGATGGCGGCTGATTCCGTCATCTGCGTGTCGCCATCGACGAAGTACGGCACCGTGCCCAGGCTGTTGACCTCGAGGTAATCACGCTGGAACACGCGCGGCGGGAATGGCAGGACTTCCAGTTCGTAATCCAGCCCCAGTTCCTCCAGCGTCCATAACGGGCGCAGGGAGCGCGCGCTGGCGCAGTGCCATAGTTTCATTCTTGTACTCCGTGTTGGCGCGCCGTTCGGTCGCGTTCTCTCCCTAATCCGGACTTGATCGCTATCGCATTGCTGGCGCAGAACGGGATGGCCGCTGCTGTATTTGAGCTGGGTTACCTCGCTGAGGCTGGCAAACCGCTACGCGATGGATTCGTAGCATAGCCGGATATGGGGCCGGGTGGTATTACGTTTCTGATTCTTCTGCGGGGTGTTTAGGTCGGTCCAGTGGTTGTGCTCCACTACTTCAATAGTAGAAGCTCCCTATGCCAATTCAAATAGTGCTTCTGGCCACTCGAAAACGCACCAACATTTGGAATCGTATCAATCGGAATTTTCATCTTCCGTAAAGAATCCAGATGGGCGACAGGAGAAACAATCAAATCGCCATTGTCTTCGAAACTTATAAATCCTTTGTCAAAAAGATGGTCGATTGTGGGAGTCAACATGAACCCATTCTCCGGATCTAATCGTTCGCCGTGTGAGCAATCGCGCCAAGGCTTTGTATGACTCGCGACGAGGTGATTCGGTCTATCAACGCCTGTCAACCGGCAGGCCCGCTCCAGATGGAATAGCTGCTCACGAAACTTGCCCTGTCCACGTCGGGCTAACACCAACGCATGTTTCTCTGTTTCATTGATTGTCTGATCCGCCGCAATCTGTTCTTCAACGCGATCTTCCCATTCGATGAGGTTTTCGAAAGATCGGTCGCGTCCGGCTTGCATCACATAATTCCCCTTTACTAAATCAACGATCCACCCATCGAGCAAATGGGCCAAAGCCAATGCAAAATCTTTTGAAATCTCGAAGAGATAGCTTTCGTTGGCGTATCCCGATTGACTTTTTAACGGGGAATGTCTGTCAGGCAGAAATGGTCTCAAGCTACCAATATGTTCAATAGTTCTGACTGGGGATATCAGTTCCTTGTAATCGACGTCTACGCGCCAACCTGCGTCGGACCAATATTGGCCAGCCGCTCCAAACTCAGTGGGTTTAGGGAACTCGTAGCAGAACGATCGCACAACTCCCACCGCCTTCAGCAAGGCGTTGGCGTACGAAAAAACGATGTCGCCAGGGACCAACTTGCGCATAAGATCGTACGGCCTTATGTGGTTTCCAGCGGCATTGAGCTTGGGTGACCACATATAGCCACCTGAAATTTCGTGACTGTACGTCTGCTTTTGGTTTACCCACCAATAATTCATCGAATGCACACATGGCCTGCTTTGCCACTACTCAAGTTGTAGGGGTGTACGCCACGCTTTTCGGAATTATCAAGGCAGTAATCGATTTTCATAATCGCAGCGTATCGCAGGCGGCAAAGTTCGCAAAGGCTCGCGACGCTTACCGCAGACCCAAGCACATCCTCATTCAATCCCTCGAACCGAACGCCCATACGCCCCCCGCCAAAACCCCACCCTCCCTCGCCACCGCATTACACAACCGCTTCGGGCCCGGCCTGATCCCCACCCTCCCCAGATCCAGCCTGTCCGCATCCCGGCACGTCATCACCGTCACTTCGGCCACCAGGTGGCCATCGCTGTGGCCCTCGCACGCTTCCTGCAAGAGCGCAAGCTCGTGCTCACTCACGTCGATCAAATCGCCGGCGATTTTTTCGGCGATCAGCGCGGCGGGGCGGCGCGTGTCACCGGATCATTCGCCATAAATTTCCAGCCCTTCGCCGTAGGGGTTGTTCGGGCTGTCGCTGCGATACGGGTTGCCGGCGCCGTGGGGATTGTTGATCGAGTCCGGTGAATGGGGGCTGCCGTAGCGCCCGTAGGGGTTGGAGACGGAGTCCGGGTCGTAGGGGTTGCTGCTCAGGCGGCCGCGGTAGTTGCCCTGGCTGTCGTACAGCTTGGGGGCGCTGGTGGCGTAGGGGTTGTTGGCGGACTTCGGGCTGTACTGGCTGCCGTACTGGCCGTAGGCATTGTAGATGCTGTTGGTCTGGTACGGGCTGCCGGCGCCGTAGGGGTTCGCCGTCGACTTCGGGTTATACGGGTTGGCACTGAGGTTGCCGAGGTACTCCTCGGCCCCCGCCTGGGTGGCGAGCAGTGCCAGTAGCGTCGCTGCCAGCGTGGTCATCTTCATATCCATCTCCTTGGCTGTGGCCTGTTGCCGCGGCGGCGGCTCATGCGCCTCGCGCTGCTGCGGTTCGTTCTGCGTCCATAGTAGCGGGTTTGGCGGCCTTGCTTATCGTGTACGCATCCACAGGTACAGTTTTCGCGCAGGCCGGGTTCGAACGCACGCGGTTGCGGGGGGCATGAGCAGGCGGCACAGTCGGCTTCGACCACCGGGTAGCAGGCCCTGCCCCACAGCGTGTTGGGGTGGTCCATCATCAGCCGGATGACGTACGGCACCAGTTTGCCCAGGAACGCGGAGCAATCGCGCAACTGGTCGCGGTTAACCGCGCCCTGCCAGGTGGCGCCGCCGTGTATGAGCTGGTTGCGCAGCGTGTACATGCGCGAGAGTACGATGCTGAGAATCTTCAGGGTATTTTTGCTCCCCAGCGCATGGCGCGCGGCGTCGTTCGCCTGCTTGAAGTCGGCCTGCCATTCCGGCTCCGCGAGCTTGCCGTTATGGAAATCCCAGAACGGCTGGAACACAAACCGGTTGTCCAGCAGCAGGCGGATCGAACCGGAAAACTCGCTCCAGATGAGGTTGTACAGCGTATCGTCCCGGTCCAGTTCAACCAGTTTGCCGAGGAACTTCTCGAACAGCTCCCGCTCCTGCGGCCGCTCCCGGTCGCCAAAGTCGTTGGCATAGGCGGCGTTGAACGCGATCCACAGGAAGATCAAGCGCCCGTCCTCGTCCGAGCTTTGCTCGGCGGCGTGCAACCAGCTCAGCGCGCGGTGCACGCGCAGCGCCAGTCCTTCGGGATGCTCTCCGCGCTCGCGGCGCTGCCGCGCCTTCAGTGCGTCATGGCCGAGGTTCACGGGGGGCTCCGGTGCGTGGCGCGCAGAGCGTCGAACAATGGCAAGCGCAGAAGCTGGCCGGCCTCACAGCCCATACTGCCGCGCCGCCAGGTCGCGCATGATCTCCTCGGAGCCGCCGCCGATGGCGTTGACCCGCACCTCGCGGTAGATGCGCTCCACGCGGCTGCCGCGCATGTAGCCGATGCCACCGAGAATCTGCATCGCCTCGCGCGCGCAGAACTCCATGGTCTCGCTGGCCTGCACTTTCAACAGCGCGATATCGCCGGGGTTGGCGTTGCCCGCCGCGATGGCTTCGTAGCACACGCGGATGTAGGCCTGGGTGGCGTTCAGTTTCTGCTTCATCTGCGCGATCTTGTGGCGGATCACCTGGTGGTCGGCGAGGCGCTTGCCGAAGGTCTTGCGTTCCCGCGCCCAGTTGACGGCTTCCTCCAGGCAGACGCGGCCGAGCGCCTCCATCGAACAGGCCATGCCCATGCGCTCGCCGTTGAAGTTGGTCATGATGACGAGGAAGCCCTTGTTCTCCTCACCGATGAGGTTGCTCGCGGGCACGCGCACGTTGTCGAAGTACAGCGTGGCGGTGTCGGAGGCCCACCAGCCCTGCTTCTTGTCGAGCTGCGTGCGGCTGAAGCCGGGCGCGTCGGTGGGGATCAACAGCATGGAGACGCCGCGCGCGCCCTCGCCGCCGGTGCGCACGGCGGTGGACACCCAGTTGGCGCGCATACCGCCGGTGATGTAGGTCTTGGAGCCGTTCACGATGTAGTGGTCGCCGTCGCGCACGGCGGTGGTGGCGAGTTGCGCCACGTCCGAGCCCGCACCCGGCTCGGTGATGCCGAGCGCGATGTGCTTCTTCCCGGCCAGCACCGGCGGCGCGACCATCGCTTTGAGTGCAGCTGAGCCCCAGTTGATCACCGGCGGCAGGCCGATGCCGTGCACCATCAGGCTGGCGGTGATGCCGCCGACGCCCACCCGCGCCAGTTCCTCATTGGCGATCCACAGATGCCAGCAGTCGATGCCTTCCTTCGTGCCGCCGAATTCCTCGGGGTAGCCGAGGCCCAGCAGGCCGACCGCCGCGGCCTTGGGCCACAGCTCGATGGGAATGTGGCCGGCCTCGTCCCAGCTCTCCGCATACGGCATGATCTCGGTGTCGATGAAGCGGCGCAGTTGGTTGCGCCATTCGTGGTGTTCCTCGCGCAGGTGCGGGTTGGGCAGGCGGGCCCTATCGAAGTCCAGGGGCATGGGGTGGTCTCGCGCGGTAACTAAGTTGTCGAAGAACCCATACTAATGGAGAGCGTCTGGCAGCGCATGTGTTACGTGCAATAGTAATTCGAACAAGAGTGCCTAATTTTTCCGCCAAAATATTGGCGCGCGACGTATCACTTGAGTCAAGCGCGACCGCGAATTATGACGCGCGATCATAAAACCGCAGTGGCGAACGAAGTTCCCACCCATCAGCATGAGCATCCCGCTTCACGAACTTCACACCTTCAATCTGGCGGAGAAACGGATATACAGTCAGTACTTTCGGCAAAAAGGTGTGGAGCGGTTTCAGGGCCTGTTGCAGACTGGCGACATTAGAAGCGGATTTAATCTGAGCAACATATGCGTTCAGATTATGCGGCAACATAGGCTTGAACGGATACGACCGCCCTGGTTTTGGCATTACTGCGGCTTGCGCGATTTTCAGTGTTTCAAACGCAGATTCAGGAACGGTTATATCGAATTCTTCTTCGACAAAGCGATGAACCTCGTCGCAATAGTCTTCGAATGCACAGAACAAAAATCTGGCTTCTTCACCCCAGCTCAATAGCGCCCAGTCGCGCGTACGACTTGGTATGTTGAAAATTTCGTCGACGATCCGTTTTGACATGGTCAGTCGGGGATCTGATTCCAGTACCGCATCCAGCCATTTGCGCAACAGAGTAAGCGCCGGCACGCCGTGCTCCAACTGAATATAATAAAGGTAGTACTTCAGCAATCCGAGGCTTACGTGTAACTGGTACACTAAATAGTAGAGCCTCATATACGCCATGTCTTCGGTGGTAAACGTAGACGTTGAGGTGATGAAGCCATCCGCATCCGACGCTATCCTGTATTGTTCCCGGTAGGATTTTTCCGCCATCGGCGCGTTGGGCATCATGGAGGTAAAATTGCCGTTGGCGGACACTTTCCAGTCGAAGCAGAATTGCAGGTCTCGCTGCAGGCTGTCGATGGTCTGGCCGGGCAAGCCGATCATGATGTCGGATGCCATCGGAATCTTTTCCGAGTTGAAATAATTCATCAACTTCTCATAAGACTCAGTCTTGATATTGTCTCGCTTGATCGCTTTCAGAACGCCTTCGTCGGTCGTCTGCAGAGCAATAATCCCTGCTTCAAGCAGTTTGCCTTCGTGCAGCGTCTTGATCACCGCCATCAGGCGACGGCCACCATTCTTGGCAAAGTTAGTAAACAGGCGTTTGGGGAAACCCGATTGGGCTTTCGTCTCCACGAGCGCGGCCGCATACCCAATATCCTGTTCAAGCATGCCGAAGTTGGCATCAGCGATGAATACATTCTGAGATTGCCTCTGGGAGATATAGCCAATTTCTGCGAGAACTCGCTCAGGGTGAAACTTGGTCACTTTTTCCAAGGTCGCAGATCCCCAGTCACAATAAGTGCAGCCATAGGGGCACCCGCGATTTGTCTCCAGTATCGCGACGCTGTGGTTAAAAAACCAGGGTTCGAACTCGCCTGTGAGGTAGGGTGAAGGAAGAACATTGATATCCTTCAGTCGTTGCCGCTCGCCAGTACGCACGATGCTATCGTTGCTGCGATAGACAATGCCGCAAATGTTTTTCAGGCTATCGAGTGAGAAATTGCCTTCACGCATGGCCACCATCGCTTCGGCACAGGCCACTTCTCCCTCGCCCAGAACTGCGACATCGATAGCAGGGTTTTCGCGCAGGAAGCGCTCGGTATCCTCAACGTACTTCGGGACCTCAGGGCCACCCATCACAATGATCGCCAGCGGATTTCTAGCCTTGATTTCGCGAACGCTGGCCAGATTGATATCTTTGTTCCAGACGTAACAGGACAGCAGGCACACACAGCGCCCGGCGGCCGCAATCAGTTGCAGGGATTGTTCGAATGGGTGGCCGTCTATCCCGCCAAGGCGCAGCCGTTGAATATCGTACGTCTGGTTCAGCGTACCTTCCTGGTAGCTGCGCAGGTAGGCGATTACCATACCCAGAGACAGGTATGGCAGGGTATCTTTATCGTTGGCCAATGCAAGCGGAAACACGCTTACGATCCGTTCTGCCATGGGCACTGATGTAAATTCCACCGCCTGCGCGCTCATTAACTTTTTTCCATTCACGGTTGCACTCTGTACCGGCCGAATCGCTGGATGTGCTCGAACATCACCGTTCCAAGCGTAAACTTTTGAATAAACTGGCTGCAACTCGAACCACCGCTACACCATACAACGATTCAGCATTCGTGGGGTCGAGAATCGGACAAACACCCTCTACGGCCGTTTATTCAGTGCCGCCAGCACAGCCGGATCACGGTTGTAGATATCCGGCTTGAACACAATGCGCCCTGCGTCGAGCACCTCCATGGTCCAATACGTAATCAACAGCGGCACGGGTCTGGGGATCGCGACATTCCTGGTCGCCCCCTCGGCTATCTTCGCGTCGATGGCGGCGCGGCTCCAGAGTTGGTCATCGTCGAACAGCAGTTCCACCAGCTCCCGCGGCCGCTCGACGCGAATGCAGCCGGAGGAAAAGGCGCGCTGGCTGCTGCCGAACAATGCCTGGTGCGGCGTATCGTGCAGGTACACGGCGTACGGGTTGGGAAACCGGATCACGACGCGCCCCAATGCATTGTCGGGGCCGGCATCCTCACGCAACACCACATGGCCCGGGTTGTTCCAGTTCACTGAACGGGGATTGAGTTCCTGCCCACCCGGCGTCAGCACGCGCATGTGGTTCCTCGCGAGATAGCCGGGGTCGCGGCGGATTTTCGGCAAAATATCCTGCTTGTAAATCGTCGGCGGCACCGTCCAGGTGGGATTGAACGTCACACGATTGATATCGGAGCGGAAGATCGGCGTGCTGCGATAGGGCTTGCCGACCTGCACGTTCGCCTCCCAGATACGCTTGCCGTCACGCAGGTAATAGATCTTGAAGCCGGCGACGTCGACAACCACGGTTCTGTCGGCGATATCGTGCAACAGCCAGCGGCCGCGCTCCAGGTTCACGCGTGCCTGGTCGATACGCGCGCGCACCGGTACATTCAGCGCCGCACGCGTGGCCGGCCCGATCGCGGCATCGACGTCGAGGTATTGCTCGCGCTGATACTTGCGCACTGCCGCGCTCAACTCGTCGTCGTAGAGCGTGCTGGCCGTGCGATCCTCGGACAGGTAACCGGCGATGGCGAGGCGCTGTCGTAGCAGCGGCACCTGTGCGTCATCCATGCCGGGCTTGAGTGTGGTCGTTGTAGTCAGCCGCCCCCAGCCGCCCCTGGCGTCGATCGCGCGCAGCGTTGCCAGAGCCTGTCGTGCGGCAACATACGTCGGGTGTCGCGGACGCGCGGTGTCGAATGCACTGCCTATCTCCCCGCTGGCCACGGCGGAATTGACAATGTTGAACGCCTCCTCTGTGGTCATGTCGTGCAATGCGAAGTTCCACTCGGGATCGAGCGTGACCGGATTCACCTTGCCGCGGAACAGGTGGGCCAGTGCACGCAGGTAGGACTGGCTGGCGAGCAATTCAAACTCCGCCTGCGCTGCCATATCGAGCGTGCCCGCCTGCCGCCGGGCGTGGCGCCGCCGCAGTTCGGCGAGATGGTAATCCTCGGGGTCCAATCCATCCTCGCGGATGGTCTCCACTTCACGCAGCAACGCATCGACGGTGGCGTCCTGCGTCCACGCGGGCTGGAACTGGCGCCGTTCATAAAACTGGCTGACCGCGTCGCTCAGGGTCAGGTAACCCAGTGTACTTGCATGCTGGTGTGCGTCGTGCTGCTGATCGATACGCGCGCGCAACAGCGGCGCCAGCGCGTCCTCGTCGGCGACCGAAGCCATTGCGGCAGCCAATAGCGCGCAGAACAGCACTACTACCAGGCCCCGCGATTGCGGGGTTGGGCGCGCGCAAGTGGCTGAGCACATACGTTCACTTCCGTTCAAGAGTTGAGAGTGCAGGTTATCTCTGCTGGCGGAACCGATTGTGCCAGATGACTGGCCGCTTGCGAGAGAAAACTCGCGAAAGCTTGGTGCCCGCTGCGCGCCACGGTGCTCACCCGGACCTGTATGCCAGCTGCCAATTGCGCTACGCTCTGAACTCGAACCACTCGCAAGAGGCCGCAGTCCATGCAGATCGGTGAACCCACGGAGACAACTTTGCCAGCACCCCTCTGGCGGCTGGCCTTCCGCGCGGGCTTCCTGCTGGCAGCGGCGTTCGCCGTGCTGGGCATGGCACGCTGGCTGTACTGGATGTGGTTTCCGCAGGACTGGGATTTTTCGCTCCTGCCGACGTGGTGGCACGCCCACGAAATGGTGTTCGGTTTCGCGCTGCCGGTGGTCGCGGGATTCCTGCTGACTGCAGTCGCGACATGGACCGGGCTGCCCGGCACCCGCGGCTGGCGTCTGCAGCTGTTGTTCGGCCTGTGGCTGCTAGCGCGCGCGGTGCTGTGGCTGCAACCAGAATGGCTGCCGGTGGCGTGGGCTGCGGAGATGGCGTTCATCGGTCTGGTGTTGTATGAACTTACGAAGCGGGTCTGGGCGGTGCGCCAGTGGCGCAACATGCTGTTCCCGCCGGTATTGCTGGCGCTGGCTGTGTTCAACACGGCCAGCTACGCGAGCGCGCATGAACCGCTGCAGAGCCTGCGCCTGCACTATGGCGCGGTGTGGATGATCAGCGTGCTGGTGGTCATCATCGGCGGCCGTGTCATCCCGCTGTTCACCGGCAATCGGCTGGGTCTCAAGATCGCGCCGCTGCCGATCTGGTTCGACTACCTCGCCATCGGCAGCGCGGTGTTGATCGGGCTGGCCATGGCGCTGTGGCCCGATCAGCCAACTGTCCTGCTCGCACTGCTGTGCGTTGCCGGCGGTATCATCCACAGCGTCCGCCTTGCCCACTGGCAGGGTTGGAAAACATTTCGTGAACCGCTGCTGTGGTCCATGCACCTGAGCTATCTCTGCCTTCCGCTGGCGATGTTCGCCCTCGCCTTCACCGCAGGGGACGCGGCGGCCAGCCGCAACGTCATCCACCTGCTGGGCATCGGCACCATCGGCGGGATGATCCTCGCCATGATGTCGCGGGTGTCGCTGGGGCATACAGGCAGGCCACTGATGGTACCCAACTACATCGCCGTGGCGTTCGCGCTGGTGTTCGCGGCAGCGATCCTGCGCGCGGCCCTGCCCCTTGTGGATGTGGCGCTGACACCGTGGGCCTGGCGCATTCCGGCAGTATTATGGGTAGTGGCGTTCGCGCTCTTCCTGCTGCGCTACGTTCCGGTACTGCTGCGGGCGCGCGTAGACGGCAAACCGGGTTGAGGTGCTTGCGACCTCAGGAAGAGACCTTTGACATGCGCAGGACATCCCGCAGTTTCAAGCCCGCTACAGTGCCGCCGTCGCACAGGATGTCCGTCCCCGTGAGGTAGCTGGGCTTCGCGCTGGCGCAGAACGCGAGCAGTTCGGCGATTTCCTCCACCCTGCCATAGCGCTTGATGGCAGCGTGCTGCACCGGCTTCGCGGCGGCTTCGCCTTCCAGGCGGCCCATCTCGGTATCGAAGCTGCCCGGGGAGACCGAGAGCAGGCGCGCGCCTTTCCCGCCGAAGTGTCCCGCCTGCGTACGGCAGTACCACATGACGAAGTGTTTGCTGATGGAATAGGCAATTCCTGGGCGCGCCTTGCGCGGCAAACGCGTGCAGGCGGAGAGCATACGCTGGAAAAATTTTCGGCGGTCAGTGAGTGAGAGGCCGTAGTGGCGCGCCGGGATCAGGAAGCGCGGCAACAGGTGCGCGGCCATCGACGCCACGTTGACGATGCACAGGCCTTCCTCCGCGATCGTGTAGAACGCCTCGTTGACATGCAATGTGCCGAGTGCATTGATCGAAAGTATTTTCTCCGCGTCGCCCATGTGCGGACTCACACCGGCCGTGTGAATGACCGAGACCACCCTGCCCACGGCCCGCGCTCGCGCGGCGAGCGCCTCGACCGCTGCCTGGTCGGTAATATCACAGGGGACAGCCTCGGCCTCGATGCCAAGCGATCGCAGCTCCAGCAGCGCCGCATCCAGCCTGTCCACACTCAGGTCGCAGAGGATGACGTAGCACGCTTTACCAACCAGCTTTGCCGTGGCGAGCCCCATGCCGCCTCCGCCGCCAGTGATGACGGCCACCTGCTTCACACTCATGGCTATGCTCCTGTCAGATAGGCCAAAACGTCGTTCATCAGGGCGTTGATAGTTTGAAAGCGGGCCGGGCTTGCCGCAAGAATGGCCTCCTCGGTCTGCACGTAACGCGATGGCATCAACTCATGGTGGCAATGCGCGACAAGTTCCCGCGCTGTTTGCAGCGTGGTTTCGAGGTGAAACTGCAGGCCGATGACGCGTTTTCCAATCTGGAAAGCCTGGTTCTCGCACGCTTCACTCGCCGCGAGCCGAATGGCGCCAGGCGGCAGGTCAAATGTTTCACCGTGCCAGTGGAACACGGTTTCCGACGCAGGGAATTCGAAAACCGCGCTGTCGGACGTGGCGCGCGCCTGCACAGGAAACCAGCCTATTTCCTTTACCGCGTTGGGGTAAACGTCCGCCCCCAGTGACCCTGCAATCAATTGCGCCCCGAGACAAACACCGAGGACAGGTTTCCCCGTATCGATGTAGTCACGAATAAAGCGCTGTTCGGCAGCCAGCCAGGAGAGTTCAGCCGTATCGTTCACGCTCATGGGGCCGCCCATGACGATCAGGAAATCAACCGCGTCAGGGCCTGGCAGTTCAGCGGGCTCAAAGAACCGTGTGCTGCTCACGGTAAAACCGTGTGCGCGAAGCCACGGCTCGATACTGCCCAGGCCTTCAAAGGCAACGTGTTGGAAATAGTGCGCGCGCATTCATTCTCCTGTTTCGGATAAGGACGGGCGCTGCCAGCCGGCCAGTGCCCAGCCTGCTCGCGCTGATGCGGCATTGCACCAACCAGCATCGTAATCGCAGCCTGTCTTTCATGGCGAGTGGATGTGCAGTGCGACGTTCAGCATATGAGCAGACGTGCAGCGCACTACCCGGATTACCTACCCGCTCTTGCCATCAGGCGCCTTCACCGGAACTTTGCTCGCCAGGCTTCGAAGCCGCCGTCGACGCTGTAGACATCGATGAACCCGAGGCCATCGAAATAGTTCGCCGCCCCCTGGCTGGAGTTGCCGTGGTAGCAGTAGATAATCAATGGTTTGTCTTTCGCCGCGATCTCCAGGAACTCCTCCATGGTCTCATGCTGCACATGGATGGCATTCTCGATGCGGGCCGAACGGTAGCTGTCCGCATCGCGGATATCGGCCACCGTGACACCGCCTGCGTCGATCAGTGTTTTGGCTGCATCGATGGAAATACGCTTGAAGGGCATGTACGCCTCCGCTGTAGTAAACCTGCCTGGGACAAGGGCAGTGTACCTCAATGTGTCTGGCAGTGGTGTACCTCCACTGTGGCGTGGACAATATTCAGGGATGGCGGGATGCGCGCCTTGTAAACATCGGGTGATTGCGGCGCATCGCTGACAATGGCCAATTCCGCGGCATAGATGCCGTGACCGATGGACCATAAGTGCAGGTCCGTGATGCGGTCCATGGAATCGCCCTCCACTGCGGCGCGTAAGGCATTGAGCTGGAGGTCGTCCAGCTGCCGGTCGAGCAACACCTGCGCGGTGTCGCGGATCAAACCATAGGACCAGCGCGTAACCAGCAGCGCGCCAGCCAGGCCCATCACCGGATCCAGCCACAAAGCGCCCAGATACTTGCCGGCGAGCAGGGCCGCGATCGCGAGCAGTGAAGTCAGCGCATCGGCCAGTACATGCATGTAGGCCGCGCGCAGGTTGTGGTCGTGGCCGTGATGCTGTGGACTCAGGTGGTTGTGTTCATCGGCGTGGCTGTACTCGTGGGCAGGGTCAGGGTCGTGATCAGGATCGTGATCATCGTCGTGATCGTGATCATGCCCGTACGGCGTCGACATCAACACCCAGGCGCTGACGCCATTCACCACCAGACCGATAACCGCCACCAGCAGCGCTTTGTCGAAGGCGATGGCGAGCGGGTTGATCAGTCGTTCCGCGCTTTCAACTGCCATGAACAGCGCGAACCCCAGCAGCAGCACGGCACTGGCAAACCCGGCGAGGCTGTTGATCTTGCCCACGCCGAAGGTAAAACGCCGGTCGGCCGCCAGGCGACGCGATACCACATAAGCGAATACGGCAATGCCCAGCGCGGTGGCGTGTGACGCCATGTGCAGGCCATCCGCCAGCAGCGCCATGGAGCCGTACACAATTCCCGCCGCAATCTCGACAACCATCATCACCGCCGTCAGCACCACGATGGCGATGGTGCGATTCTCGCCCGCTCGCTTCTCGTGCTGTCGGAATACGTGATCGTGGGTCCAGCGGTTTACTTCGTGTGTATGCACAACTTACGACCCAATAGAATGCTCAAGAGAGCATTTATCCCGGAAAGTCTTGGGCGACATGTTAGAGAAGCGAAAGTACTCGTCTGTGCTGAGAGCACCGAGATCGGCGATGCCTCGCGGATAGATATCATTGAGTTGCGGATCGGCAAACGCGCCAATGGCATCCCAGTTCATCCTGACAATCCCGCAGTCGTACGTGCCGCAAGCATAGCCCAGGGCGCACCCCTTGTCCCCGCCAGCTGCGAAACACAGTACTACAGCTTTGCACTACACTGGATATTGCGGCGAACGGCCATCGATACCGGTAGAAATGCCGGAGCAGAGTCATCGCCCCATGCCTGCAGACAGGGAGCCCAACCATGCGCAAGTCACCGTTTCGAACCCGGCCCCGACGTCCGGCCGGACAAACCTGCGGCAGGATCGGAAGCTGGGCCGTGGTTATGGCGATACTCGCCCTCGGCCTGGGCGCCACGCAGGCGCAGGCGCAGGCACAAGACATAACAGTGACCGCGCCAACCGAAGCATCCGTCGGTGCGAGCATCCAGGTCGAGTTCAGCGGCAGCAGCAACGCCAGGGATTTCATTACCGTCGTCAAGGCCGATGCCGCGGAGGGCAAGTACGACGCCTACCAGTACGCACGCAAAAGCCCGGTCACGCTGCTCGCGCCGGCCCAGCCCGGTGACTACGAACTACGCTACCTCGCGGCCGATTCGCCCTATCCGACGCGGTGGCGCCAGAGCCTCACGGTCACGGACAGCCGCGCTGAACTGAACGCGCCCGCCGACGTGGATGGCGGGGCTGTCTTCGACGTTGCGTGGCGTGGCCCGGACAACCCGCAGGATTTCATCGCCATCGTCGAGGCCGGCGCGCCTGAAGGCAAGTACATGAGCGGCTACCAGTACACCAACAAGGGATCTCCCCTGAAGCTGACGGCGCCCGATGCCCCTGGGGCGTACGAGATTCGCTACCTCATGGGGCAGTCGCCCTATCGCACCCTGGGCAGTCGACCGCTAACGGTGAAGGGCACCGCCGCCGCCATTACCGCGCCGGCGCAGGTGGCGGCCGGTGCGCCGATCAAGTTCACCTGGCAGGGGCCGGATAACGCGCAGGATTTCATCACCGTGGTGCCCGCTGCCGCGCCGGACAAGGATTACGACAAATACGTCTACACCCACTCGGGCAGCCCCGCCGAGCTGCTGGCGCCCGAAGCGCCCGGCAACTATGAACTGCGCTACCTCACCGGCCAGTCGTACGCGGTGCTGGCGCGCAGTCCCATCGCCGTCACGGCGGTGACGGCGAGCGTATCCGGACCTGCGACGGCCGAAGCCCTGAGCACCGTCAGCGTGCGCTGGGAGGGGCCGAACAATCCGCAGGATTACGTGATCATCCAGCCCGCCGGCGCGCAGGCCAGTGCCAACGGGCCCTACGCCTACACCCAGCGCGGAGCAACGCTGCGCATCACCGCGCCGAAAGAGCCCGGCAACTATGAATACCGCTACCTCACGGGGCAGACGCAACGGCAACTGGCCAGCGCGCCGCTGACTGTGACGCCGCGCACTGCGCCGGGCACGCTGCGCGTGGTGAGCGGGCAGCGCGATACCGCAGGCGCGCCAGTCAACAGCGTAGTGGTAGTGCTGGACGCCTCCGGCAGCATGCTGCAGAAACTGGACGGCAAACGCCGCATCGACATCGCCAATGCCTCGCTGGCCGAGCTGGTGAAAAAAGGCCTGCCGGATAACGTGCAGTTCGGCCTGCGTGTATTCGGCCACAAGGAGGCGAATTCCTGCCGCACCGACCTCGAAATCCCACTGGGGCCCCTCGACCGGCGGAAAGCCGCCGCTACCGTCGCGCGGATTCAGGCCATGAATCTCGCGCGCACGCCTATTGCGAAAACGCTGGCGCTGGCCGGTGAGGATCTGGCGGGCGCGTCGGGGTCCCGCGTCATCGTCCTGCTGACCGACGGCGAGGAAACCTGCAACGGCGACCCGGCCGCGGAGATTCGCAAGCTGCGCGGCAGCGGCACGCAGGTGCGCGTGAACATCATCGGATTCGCCATCGATGAACTGATGCTGCGCGAGACATTCCAGCAGTGGGCCGAACTCGGCGGAGGCCAGTACGTCGATGCCCGCAACGCCGCCGACCTGACAGCCGGTCTCGCCTCCTCCATTGAACAGTCATTTCAAGTGCTCGACGCAGGCGGCAAGGTCGTAGGCTCGGGACAGGCGAATGGCGTGGCGCTGGAATTGCCACCGGGCGACTACCACATAACAGCCGGCTCCGGTAAGCCGATTGCTGTACATATAGTGCCGGGCGAGGAATCAGTGGCCACCCTGCATTAATCCATCGCTTGGCATCCACCGAACGAGCGGTTATCGTCCCCGACATGAATGACCCTGGTACAGATCACGAAATCCGTGAGCAGCCCCCACGCATCGGAATCCTGCTGATCAACCTCGGTACGCCGCACGCGCCGCAAAAGAAGGCGCTTCGTGCGTATCTGAAGGAATTCCTGTGGGACCGGCGCGTAGTGGAAATACCGCGCCCACTGTGGTGGCTCATCCTGCACGGCGTTATTCTCACTGTACGCCCCGCACGCTCAGCGTCCTCGTATCGCCGCATCTGGACGGAGCGCGGCTCACCGCTGCTCTTCCACACGCAGGATCAGGCCGATGCGTTGCGCACGGCGCTGAGACGAACGTTCGGGAATCGCGTGGATGTGGAGTTCGCCATGCGTTACGGCGCGCCGTCGATTCCCGAGGTCGCGCAGCGCATGCTGGAGAGCGGCGTGCGTAAACTGCTGGTACTGCCCTTGTACCCACAGTACAGCGCCACCACCACCGCTTCGGCGTTTGACGCGCTCGCCGGGTTCTTCGCACGCCAGCGCGCGCTGCCCGCCGTGCGGTTTGTCAATGACTACCACGATCACCCTGCCTATATCAGCGCAATTGCCGCCGGCGTGCGCGCGTTTCGCGCCGAACACGGCAGTGCTGCCGCGACACTGGTGTTTTCGTACCACGGATTGCCCCAGCGCTTCGTGGACCAGGGCGACCCCTACTACCGCCAATGCCTGCGAACGTCCACGCTGGTCGCCGCAGACCTGGGGCTGGCCCACACGCAATACCGCGTTACGTTCCAATCGCGCTTCGGGCGCGCGCAATGGCTGCAGCCCTACACGGATGCCACGCTGCGGGAATTGCCGGCGCAGGGCGTCGACGCGGTGCAGGTGATCAGCCCGGGCTTCGCCGCCGACTGCCTGGAGACGCTGGAGGAACTGGCAGTGGAAAATCGCGAGCACTTTCTGTCTGCAGGCGGGACGAGCTACCAGTACATTCCCTGCCTGAACAGTTCAGTGGAACATATCGACATGCTGGCGCGTATCGCCGGCGAACAACTGGCGGGATGGATAGCGCCGCTGGCAAGTGAATTGCACTGAGCCACCTGAAGCGGCGAAGGCGTGAGACAGCGGTGCTCCGGGGCTATAACCAGCGCCGGACGCGTGCGCAGTACGCCGGAAACTCGTCGGGGAACAAACCCTGCAGCAACGCTTCCTCCGGCCGGATGAATCGCCACTCGATGATCGCGGCAAACAGTGGCGCAATCAGCAGCGCGGTGGCAGCACCCACGGCAATGGCGCCACCGAGCAGGACAGCGGCCATTCCCAGGTACATGGGATTGCGGGTGTAGCGATAGATACCGCCCGTCACCAGCGCAGTCACGTTGCGAAACGGAATAGCGTCCGTGCCCGCGCGGGTAAACAGTCCAAAGGCGTGCATCACCAGCGCGAGGCCACTCACAATGAGCACCGCGCCGAACACCTGCGTTGCCAGCCCGCCGAAACGTGGACCGGGGAAGTACGTGTTGCAGAGGAAGATCGCGATCAGGCCCAAGAGCAGCCAGACCGGTGGATAAATGATGCGCTTGACCATGGGTGTTACTCCCTTTCAGTGCAGGTGTAGATGGCTGCCGGCGGGCTCCACGCTGCCGATACCGTAAGCCAGTGCGATACCGAGCAAAAACGCCAGGGTCAGCTTGGCGCGGTCGTGGCTGTGGAAGTGTACCTCGGGCAACAGATCGCTGAGGGCGATACAGATAAATGCGCCGGCCGAAAACGCCAGCGCTGCGGCAACCAGGTGATTGCGGCTGTCCGCCAGCATATCCACGCCGAAAAAAAACAACAGCGCGCCCAGCGGACACATCAGCGCGAACACGAGATTGGCGCTCATCCGGGCTCCCCGGCTCCAACCGCCGGCTTCCATCACCGTCACGATGGACATGGCGTCCAGCGGCTTGTGCAGCAAGATCGCGAGAAACACACCAATTCCCATCAGCCCGGCAGCGGCGCTGTCGGCGTGCATCACGGCGCCGAGGGCGACCCCGTCGATCAGCGTATGCACGGCCAGGCCCAATGCCAGACCCACCCAGCTCAGGCCGTGCACCGTGTGTTGGTGTTCGTGTTTGTGTTTGTGTTCGCGGTGATCATGTGCGTGGAGTTCATGCGCGTGGTGGTGTGCAGCGGGAAGCGGAGCGTGTGAAACGTGCTGCGCTGCCTGCTCATGACTGAAGTCGTGCTGGTGAAAATGAAACACACGCAACAGCAGCAGCATCAGGATCAGGCCCAGCATCAACCACCACACTGCCGTATCCACGCCGGCCGCCGTTTCCAGCAGTGCGAGGCTGTGTGGTAGCAGATGGTAAAAGGCGACACCGAGCATAAACCCCGCGACGAGGCTCATCACCAGTTGGGTGCGGGTGTGCGTCATCTGGACCAGAGTCGGCAACAGGCCGCCCAGCAGTGAAAAGCTTGCAATGGCCAGGCAATAGACGATGAGTAGTAGCGTTGGCGACACGCGTTTGTGCTCCAGAGCAGGCGTGGTCGAAGGCGCGGCGCATTATTCCACATTCGATCACGCTTGTAATCGCGCGCCGGGAAAGTCGGCGTTCGCCGCGCCTGCACGGGTCGATGCGCGCCATCACGAGCACAGCAACGGGAGCGGGAATAGTCATTGACAGCCTGACTAATGACCATTAGTTTATCCGCTTCAATCGAGGAGGTCGCCATGTCCATCTACGAGCCGCTTGAATCCGCCGACTCCCATCGCCACCTGCAACTGCGCAGCCCGGTCACCCTGGAGCCCACCGGCGAACTGGTGT
>CAYWWD010000021.1:0-45903 GCA_964461965.1 uncultured Halioglobus sp.
AAGGGTGTATAGGCTAATACCCTATCGAGGGTTCGAATCCCTCGCTCTCCGCCATCCATCTATTTGATTGTACAAGCAGGCTCTACCCCATTAACGGGGGATGGGCATTCATTCGTACGCGATTGATTATCCCATCCCACCCGCAGTGGATCAGCATTCTCAATCGATAATTGTCAAAATTCCTGAAGCCGTAGGCCCGCCTCGAAATCATCTCCATCTTGTTGTGGAAGCCTTCGGTGATCCCATTGGTTTTCGTGAAGCGCCACATGGCAATAATCGGCGCCATCCAGCTCGTCAGTGTGTTGGCCAGCGTGCGTAGCAGGCCGTCACGCAGTTGTTCCAGCAGTTCCAGGTACGCAGGTAGCGTGGCCCTGGCTCGACGGGCTGTGAGTGTCTTGAGCAACATAAAGCGGACCAGCTGCTGTTTTGCCGCATAGAGCGCCTGCAACACCGGATACTCTGCCAGGTAGGTCATCAGCTTCGCGTCCTGCTCATCACTCAGGTGCCATTGATGCCGGCGCATCAGGCTGAGCAGGCCCCGGTTCTTGCGGCCCTCCGGATGATGTTGTTGCCACACCTTCAAAAAGTGCTAATTGATCAAACGCACCACGTGAAAACGGTCTGCCACGATCGTCGCATTGGGAAAGAAACGCTGGGCAAGGTGCGGTAGGTGTCTGACAAACCCATGACCACCACCAGGACGTTGCCGCGAACTTCCAGGCCCTGTAAATAGCCGCGCAAGCTGGGCTCTGAACGCCCCAGCCTCACATCGAACACGGTGTGATTCCTCAGGTCTACCAGACGAGACCTGGCCGGAAAGCATCAATAGAATGGCCGCCAGTAGTATTCGCAACATGAGTTCCTTGACTGGCTGATCAGTATAGGGTTACCCCGCTGAAAGTGAATTGCATCAAGACTATCCTGATCCGAATTCGAGAGACTACATACTGGATGTATCCACGTCACCGAATCGGCACACAATTGATCGAGAGGGATATCCGAGCTTAAAGTAACCTAAACGTTCCCTTTATTTCTGGAATCGTCAGCGATGGCTTCAGGACCGGCATCTCCCTCTCCAATGCCCGCAGAGCCTTCGACGCCAACGTCGAAGCCTCATGCTGGACTGATTACCGCGAGCCTGGTATCGGGTGCCATCGCGCTCTTCCTGGTGAGTGCATCGTTGCGGGAGATCCTCGTGGAGGTCAATCGCACGAAGTTCGTACCGGACGGAGCGGTAATCCTCAACTGGGATTTCGGCGCGGCACGCGCCTCGGACCCGCGCGCGAGGATCGTGTCGTCTGGCGAAGAAATCCAGATCAACCGCTATACGATCATGGACCTCGACCACGCCAAGTCACTGGAGCGCGACAGCAAGCTCGAAGGGCACCTGACGCCCGTGTTCTACTTTCCGCCTGCCCCGCCGTGGCCGACCGTCGACAGGATCATCGCGTTCCGTGTGCAGTCGCCGGAGCAGTTCGAGTTGGGTTTCTCAGCCGGGCTGCTGTTGTCGAATCTGGTGCTGGCCGTCCTGTCCGTGGTGTTGTTTCGGCGCGGACTGCGGCGCTCGTGATGGCCGCGATACTGCTGCTGATTGCGTCGGGATCCGACTATATGTATTTAGGGCACTATCGACTGGTGTAGCACGTCGATAATCTCTATATGTAATTGTCGGCCGAAATGTGTTTTGGACAGGGATCGCAGACTAGGCCTGAAGCCAGTTCTCCACTTTCAGCCCAGGCACCCGGGAGAATTCCCCAATATTGGCGGTGATAACTGTAAGGTCATTTGCGAGTGCGTGTGCGGCAATCAGCAGATCATTTGGCCCAATGGGCGTTCCCTCACGCGTTAGGTGATGGCGTAATGCTGCGTACTGTTGGTCGGCGGGTGTTTCGAGTGGCAGGATTTCCAATGCCGAGAGGACCATGTCAATGCGTTCTGCAAGTTTTGCAGACTTGGACTTGATCCCGCCATAGCGGAGTTCCGCAGCTGCAATGATGCTGGTGCAAACAGCTTCCTCGCCTGCCCTGGTAATGTGTGCTGCTACCATGCCTTGCGGATTGCGGACAAGATCGGACAGGATGTTGGTATCCATTAAATACATTAGGGATCCACTCATAGCCGCACGTCATCCAATGGAGGCAGGTCATCATCGATATCGGGGAAGGGATCAGTAAGGGAGTCCAGAGATGCGAGCAGCGCCAGCAGCCTGCCTTTACGGATCGGTTCCACGATTAGCCGGTCACCTTCTTTGTGGATGATTGCTTCCTCACCCTCCAACTCGAATTCGCGAGGGATGCGCAGGGCTTGGTTGCGCCCGTTGCGAAAGAGGCGTACGTGGCGTTCAGAAGAAGACATTCGAATATCCTCCGGCTTACTTGGCATATGCTAAAGCCTATGCCGCAGGGGCCAGTAAGTCAACCGATCCGGTAAGTGTGCGAGGTGATATCGTTATCCAGCGTCGGTTGGCTCTGAAGGGTTATCTCAGACGTGCTGCTGGGGTGGTAGCTTTGCCGTGGAATCAGTGGCTGCAGACATGGGATGGGCGGAAGGCTTTATCTGGAATCAGTGGCAGGCTTGGTCTGGAATCATGGGGCCATCATGGGACCACTCTCACGCCTCTTGATGCCCTCTAATGCCGTGCTCATTTTTTAACTCTCTGATTTGCAGGGCATTTGGAGGTATGGCGAGGCAGAAATGACCATGCTTCAGGGTTCGACAAAACGCGACAGCGTTTTGGACGCCGTAGCGAAGCGAAGGCGCCCCGCAGGGGTCACAACACCCCAAAGGGTGTTGTGATCAATCCCTCGCTCTCCGCCATACAATCTGGGTCTGTACCGGAGACATGGTTTACAGATCATTGCCTGCGCGGCCCGCTGCTCACATCGTTTACAGTTCCGGTACAAAAGGAAAGGCGGCAGGTTTCACTCGCACGTCATCTTCGTCAAAGAATCCCAGATCATATTCCATAAAGCTGACCAGCCAGATCTGGTCTGCAACCTCCGGGATGCCAACAGTTTTTCCGGCAAATACGGTGCTGGGATTGATCTTGCGTTTGCCAATGCAGATCCTGTCGCACCGTGTAACTTGAATCGTACGGTCGTGGTGTGGATACACCGGTTCCTAAGGGGGGGCGGTAGGTTCTGGCTGCCGGTGTGTTGAATTGCAACAACTGGATCAGATCGAACATCTTCTACGAAGGCGTGCCACCTGCGAAAGCCGAATCCTTTAGCAAATTAAGGGTCATTTGTGGTCTTTATGACACTAGTGGTCTATGATTGGGTTTGGGCCACTTTGCGGAGGTATCGTTTATGATCAGTAAACCACTTGTTATCCAGTCGGAAAGTGCATCGGATCACAAAGGGTTATTAAGGCGTGCGAGACGCCTTATACAGAATCTTGGTTGGCTCTCGCCAACCGCTTCTTTGGAAAGCAAAGGAGGAAAGGACTTTGGGCGCCATATAGAAGCGGTCTGGGCAGAAATAGCCCAAGGAGACGGTGTTATGCGCTTGCAACTGCGTAAACGCGATGCTGCGGTCGTCATGAGTGTCGACCACTATGAGGAAGTGATACGTATGAAAGCACTTTGCGCTGAACTGATTGAACAGGTTAAGGAAAAGGAAATTGCTGAGGAGACCGATGAGTACGAGGCGTTATATCGTCGTATCACCTCGCCCCAGTCTCGCAAGGCCGCAGATGAACTGTTTACCGCGACTGCAGATAGCCTGCGTAAAACTTATCAGCCTGGGGGAACGGAATCTCGGTGATTACTGTAATTGCCGGCATTAATGGCGCAGGTAAAAGCTCCATTGCGGGTGCCTGTGTACGCAGTGCGGGAGGTGATTATTTTAACCCCGACGAAGTGGCCCGCAGACTGATGTCTGTTGATCGCACACTTGCTCTGACTGAGGCGAATGCTCTTGCTTGGAAAATAGGATTTGAGCAACTATCCCGGGCTGTTGACGAAGATCTGGACTACACCTTTGAAACAACATTGGGAGGAAACTCCATTTGCCAGCTGCTGCATGAAGCAATCGATCAAGGCCGGGAGGTGCGCATTTTTTTTTGCGGCCTGGCTTCGCCTGAATTGCACATTGAGCGTGTGGCCGGGCGCGTAGCTAGAGGTGGTCACGATATACCGGAAGCAAAAATCCGAGAGCGCTGGACGGGAGCCATCCATAACATGCTGGGGTTGATACCTCGATGTGCGGCGGTACGTGTATTTGACAACTCAGAACCATCCGACCATGGCGGTCCGCGGCCAGTTTGTCTTTTCTCTCTTGTGGGGAATAGCTTTGATTCGTTGCCCATTGAACTAATGCCTGCATGGGCCAAACCTTTAGCCAGCGCTGCTATTAAGCGGACGCTTGGTTAAACCTCAAGGCTTCCAAATGAGTGATGCCTGCGCCTTGATCAACGCGCCATCCGGCGGAAGGATGAATCCCTTGTCCACCGCACTGTCCGTGGCGGCATCGATCGCATCAATGTAGTCCTGTTGCGTGGGGTAGAGGGTGGACAGGGTCGCAAGGTCAAACAGCGCCGTGGTGCCAAACAGGAAGCAGAAACTGCTGCCAGTTTGGCCAGAGCCCGAGAACGTGGCTACCGGCGCATCCACATACGGCGTGCGGATACCGCCCAGGGCATTGCCGTGTTCGTCGCGTTGAAAACCCGTCTTGTCGTCATTGAGCACCAATGGGTCCGCCGAGGGGGCGGGTTTCCCGGTGCGAATCCAGTCATCCATTGCGGAAATGGCGGCCTTCAGCACCCAATGGCCCGGGCCGTCATTGATGGGTAACGTGCACTGGATCAGTCCGCCGCTGGCGGCGTCCGTGCGCTCTATAACTTTCGCGACGCCGGGATCACCGCCTCTATCACTCGGACCCTTGATCACGCCGTAGACGTCGTAGTGCGCGCTGCCGGCAATATCCCACTGCCGGAAATTGTTTGCATCGGGCTGGTGGACGCCCACTCGATTCAGGCCGAAGTAATCGGTTTCCGTTTCCACGCCAATGACGGGTTCGGGAATATCGCCGCGGATAAAAACCGGGGGCGCGGTGGTTACTACGGCTTGCGGCGCCTGCGACAACGCCGCGGCGCCGCTGCCGCGGCTGTGGATGATAAACCCGTTGAACAGGTCGATGGTGGGATGGATCGCATTGACATACGTTGCCATGCGCGTCGCCGACTGCGATTCACCGACGCCTATCATGCGCTGTACCTTCAGGCCATCGAGCGGATCGATTCCGACCGGATGGCGCACCGCCTGCGCGGCCTGGGAATAGATGTCATAAGAAAAACTGTCGCCGGGATGGTTGAGCACTCCATAGCGCGTGGGGTCGATGACCTTCAGCGACACGTCGAACCCTGAGGAGCCGCCGCCCTGAATACCCACGGACTGGGCGGAAACGCCGACCCACGCAAAGCCGCTGCGCACGAGCTCGGTGTGCATTTGCACCCAGTCCGGGGCCGCGTCGAGGCCGCCGGATACATTGAGCCATTCCACCATGACAGTGCCATTGAAGTCGGCTGCGTTTTCCGGTCGCAGCACGACGATGCGCGTCTTGAACGGGGCCGTTTCGGCTTGCTGTACCGTCCACTTGCCGTCCTGCGTCAATTCACCGTTGTTGACATAAGACGTCGCCATGCCGGAGATGAAGAATTCGGTTTCCCGGTAACCGAGTTCCGTCTCGGGAAAGTAAACGCCGGCGTAAAACGGGGTGCCGGGGGTGTAATTCAACACCTGGCTGACATCGATCTCGATATTGCCGATTTTAAGTTTGCAACAATCCGGGCCGCCGCCGGTAGTGATCGGGCCCTCTATCTCGGGGTTGGCCGGTTGGGGCTTCGACTCCGGAAATTCCACGGAAATGCCGTCTCCCGAGTTGCAGCCGGCGAGTGCCAATTGCAGGGCGAGAAGCGCGGTGCACAGCAGGCGCCTGGGTGTGAGGCCGTCATGGTTCATGGTTGTTCTCCTGGCGGAAGTACGAAATTATCGTGCTCAGGCGCTAGTCACGGTTGCCAACCATCGCGGGCCGCAGTAGCTCGCGAGCGAGTTCGATAATACGTGTGTCGATGGCGTTCGCCCGGCATGCTTCGATCGCCAGTTCAAAATCTTTTTCACCGATACCGGCCTGGCTGACATTGAAGGCGAGCTGGTTTGCGGTCAACGGTAGCGGGTTTGCGCGAGCACCGCCCAGGAACGCCTCTGTGACCGGCGTCAGATTGCCATTTGCTTTGGTCACCGCTTTCAAATGTTCCCATTTGACCTGATGGCTGCTGGCCAATTGAAACACCAGGTCACCGACAACCAGTTGCGTCCAAGTCATCATATTGTTCGCAATTTTCAGCGCCATTCCGGCGCCGCAGCCTCCGACATGGAGGGTTTCGGTGGAAAAAGTGTCCAGCACTGGACGGGCTTTGTTGAATGACTCGTCATCACCACCGAACATGGTAAGGACGAAACGGCCATCGCCGCTCAGCCTGGTCCGTGTGACCGGAGCGTCGGCGAACATCAGCCCGTGTTCATTCAACTTTCGTGATATGCGATGAACACTCTCCACATCGATCGTGCTGTGCACGATAACGAGTGTTCCCGCCCTGGCGGTGGATGCTACCTTGCCCTCGCCGAAGAGCACATCGTCGACCTGGTGCACGTCCCTGACACAGATCTGAACGATATCAGTGTTTCTGACAGCAGCTTCGATGCTGTCGGCCACGGTGGCTATTTCCCGGAACTGCTCCCTCGCGTCGACGGATACGTCGAATACTGTCAGGGCATGCTCGCTGCGCGCGATGAGTCTTGCCTGATCGCCGCCCATGCTCCCCAGCCCGATGTAAGCCACTTTCATTGCCGGTACCTCGATCAATCATATTGCGGTTACTGTTTTCTGCGGCCTGCCCGCAGAGCTTCGAATGCATTCCGCAGCCTGGATTCACTCGCTGGTTCGCGAGCGTTTGCAGCCCAGCCCTCAGCCGCCGATGTCGCGTGCATCGGCCTCGGCGACCATGTCGTCGGCGTCCGGGCGGAGAATAAACCCGCGTGCCACGGCTTCGTCCGCTGATGCAGCAAACGCATCGAGGTAGTCGGCCTCCGCAGGATACAGCTGTGTGAGCGTCGCTTCGTCAAAAGGCACCGTACTGCCAAACAGGTTGCAGAACCGGCTGGCACCTTCTGGGTTTCCTACCAGTTCGCCGGAGAGCGTCGCCACTGGCACGTCGACCAGTGGAGAGCGAATACCGCCCAGCGCTATGCCGTAGGTATCGCGCACCAGTGTCGGCGGTTCGACGGATTCATCAACCTCAAGCCGGGGTGATTCAGGCGGTTTCCGCCCCTGTGTGATCCACGCGACGAGATGATGAAACGCGGCCTGACTCACCTCGTGCTGCGGCCCGGCGTTGAATTTGGCCGCGCAGCCAAGCAGGGCGCTGATGTCGAGACCAGTTCCCACTGCGACTTCGATCGCGAACATATCGGCGTGCGCGGTCCCGGCGACTTCCCAGGTGCGGACCGTATCGGTGTCATCCTGCCGTGCGTCAACGTAACCGAGCATGGTGAGATCGGTCTCGGTTTCGAATAGGAGTACCGGTTGTTGAAGGTCAGAACGGATCTGGACGCCGCTGATCGACGGTCCGGCCTCGCCATTGCTACCCCCAAGCCCGGGAGCGCTCCCGCCGCGGCTGTGTACAAAAAAACCGTCATAGATATTCGCGCGCGGATGGATGGCGTTGATATAGGTGGTGAGGAAGCGGGCGGATTGTGATTCGCCTGTCGCAATCAGGTAGCTGGGCTCAAGATCCCCGAGCGGTGACGGCCCGTCGGCCGCGAGGAGCGCGGTACCCGCCTGCCTGAAGATGTCATACGAATAGGCATCGCCCGGATGGGTAAGCGTTCCGTATCGCACCGGATCCGTTTCCACGAGGCCACCCAGTATTGCGCCTCCTCCATGATCGACCGGGAGCGCCCCGCCCGCTACGTCCACCTTAGCCACTAGCGTCATCGCCTTTGTAGGATGTTGCGGTTCCTTCGAAGAAAAACTCTTCTTCTACGTAGCCTGCGGCCGCGAGATCGACGCGGGCGGCGTTGGCCATTCCTTTACCTTCCTCGGGTGGATGGATAACGGTCACCGGTTCAAGCGCAGGCGCAGATTCTGTGGCATCGTTACTGTCGGAACACGCAGTGAGTAACACCGCGACTAGCAAGAAACCCACGCATGCCGGCAGCTGCCAACGAGCCCGGTTGCGAAGCGAGCACGCGTTGTTTAAGTCACTTATCGCACGGTCTCGACTCTTTTGCTCGCGCGGCGATTTCACTTTTGTGATCGTGTGGTAAGGCATATTTCCTGACGACATAAATATTTTTGTCCCCGAGGGATAATTTTCGGCTGTCACACCGCAGCGCGGAGCACGACGAAGCCGGTATGCGTCATGGAGAGCCGTCGACAGGCAGCGCTTTGAATTCTTGCAACAGAGCCTTCAGAAGTTCCGCGTCGGGCTGGTAAACCACGGGACTGATGCGGTCGACTTTCCCCTGATACCGTATGAGGATCTTCTCTGCGACCTCCCTGGGGCTGCCGACCACCGCGAAGGTATTCAGCATTTCGTCGTCGATGAGCTGCGTCATTTCCGCCCACTTGCCTTCTTTCACCAGCCGGCTCGCGACGCCCTGTAACTCACCCCAGCCATGGCATTCCAGTACCGGAAGATAGGACGGGGTTGAGGCGTAAAAGGCGATCTGGTTTCTCGCGGACATCAGCGCCTGTTCCATGCTTTGCTCATCGAGCCCGGTTGCAGTGACCACTTGTGCGGACACCTGGAACTCCTGTCGCGACCGATTCGACGTTGCCAAGCCTCGTTCCACCGCCGCGAGGGAGAGACTGGTGAGCGACAGTGAACTGTTAAATGGATGGATGAAATAACCGTCCCCGACCTCGCCAGCGACTTCGGTCATGGCCGGGCCGACACCGGCGATGAACACGGGAGGCGGCCCATACGGGTTGGGTGAGGGTGCAAACACGGGCGACATCAAGGTGTGCTGGTAGAACTCGCCTTCAAATCGCAACCGCTCACCGGTATTCCAGCAGTTCATGATGGCTTTGATTGCCTGCACCATCTCCCGCATGCGGGCGGCGGGCTTGCTCCAGGGCATGCTGTAGCGCCGCTCGATGTGTGCCTTGACCTGGGAGCCCAGCCCGAGAATGAAGCGTCCACCGGACAGGTTTTGTAAGTCATTCGCCAGATAGGCCAGATTCATCGGGTTGCGGGCGAAGGCCACGGCGATGGAGGTCATCAGCTTCATCCGGTTTGTTTTCAACGCGGCAACGGCAACACTGATAAAAGGGTCGCTTTTACCCTCGAAAGTATAGGCGCCGTCATAGCCGGCCGCTTCCAGTTCAGCCGCCATGTCGCCGACTTTGGCGGGGTCGAACATCAATGCAACATCAAACTTCATACACACTCCAAGTCAATGAACGGTGTTCAGGCATCCAGAAAATCAGGCCAGTCCCCGGTCACGGAACTCGCCCAGCGCGGTGACCGCTTCTCCATCCACGCGAGCCCGCCTTCAATCGCATCCGGTCGCCCCATGCTGTGATGCAGGGCGCGGGTTTCCAGGGGAATGAAGTCGGGGAGATGCATGTCCAGTGCGCGCCATAACAGGCGCTTATGCATGGCCATGATCAGCGGCGAGCAGTTCTCTGCCATATCCTGTGCGATGGCGATGGCCGTTGGCAGGACGTCATCCGCCGCCACCACGCGGCTCGCCAGACCCCATTCGCCTGCTTCTGTTCCGGTCAGGCGGGGAGCCCTGACGATCAGTTCAAATGCCCGTTCAAAACCAATCAGGCGCGGCAACAGGTACTCCACCGCATTGTCGGCGACCACGCCGCGCCGGTTCTGCAGCAACCCATAACGCGCATCGCGCGCAAAGATGCGCAGATCGCATTGCAGCGCCATGCTGAGGCCAACCCCGATTGCATGGCCATTGCAGGCCGCAATCACAGGTTTGCGTACTTGCCATGCCTGAAAGGGAAATGGACAGGAAGAAAAGGCCATATCCTGCTGTTCATCAAAGGTTGCGCCGCCGCCGCTGAGATCCGCGCCGGCGCAGAACGCTGACCCCTTGCCGGTCACCACAACCACCCTGACTGCATCGTCGCTGTCGCACTGCCGAAACAGGCCGCCAATCTGTTCGATCATCCGCGCGGTGATCGTATTCTTCTGCTCCGGTCGGTTCAGCGCGATTATCCCGATACCTGCATCGAGGCTGAATTCAACGTCGTCGAGTTGCATGCCAATACCTTTGATCTGTGGATGTCCGCGGCTATGATATACTCAAGGTTCATAAATATTAAATAGCAGGTTCATATATCTTTGATGAGCAACGCTCTGGCCATCGCAGGTAATGTTGCTGATTCATTTGCTAACACATTGAGAGATATGGAAATTGATTTCTTCTGCTGAGATTTCGGCGGTTTATCACCGCTACTGGAATAATTCACTCCGTGTTCTTGGCGCCCTGAGCACCGACATCCGCAAGCAGGGTTTGTCCTACCTTCGTGACACATGCGGGCATGCAGACATTCGGTCTGTGTTGTTGGACGTACTTGCGGCGATCCCGGAGGAAGGCCTGCGCCCATCCCGGATTGCCGAAAGTCTCGACATCAAGATCCAGTACTGCCTTGAATTGCTCCGGGAGCTGGAATCTGAAGGTTATGTACGTAAAACAGCGGATGGCGAAGACAGCCGCGCCCGCAAGATCATGCGTACGAGCGCTGGCAATAAACTGATACGCGATTGCTTGCGCTTTGGTCGACAGCAGGACGAATTGCATCTCGCAAGGCTGTCCAGCTCGCGTTTCAGGGAGCTGCAGCGCACGTTCGACCAGTTGATCGTCGAACTCGATCTATACCCAACCAGAAACACACGCAGCAAGCATCTGAATAATATCGGCTGCCAGCTGTATGAGCAGATGTTGCTGGTAGACACGTTCGCCCAGGAATTCCAGAAGCGGCATATGTCAACCCGTGGTCACACCGAGGTCAACGAGACAATGGCCTGGTTGATCGGCAATCTGCTGCCGAGCGGATCTACCGTCACAGCGCTTGCCAAGGCCAAGGGCATGACCAGCCAGGCCATGGGGAGAGTCGCGAGCAGCGCTGAAAAGCTGGGCTATATCACCCCTGCGTCTGATGCTGCCGACAGGCGCAGCAACCGGTTGGTTCTGACTGCCAGGGGTTTTGGTTACTTAAAAGACGCCGTGGACGGTATCGATGCAATGGAGCAGCAACTGGCACGGATTGTCGGCGCGCAAAAGCGTGACCGCCTGTTTGCCGGCCTGGAGTTGCTTGGCAGCGATACTGCAGCATCGTCTGATGAGGCGGTGCACACACCCGACAACAAATGGCTGATTGACGGCAAGATTCAGCCATCAACACCTGAGCCACCCGCTTTCACGTGGGAGGAGATGGCGATTCTGCTGGCTTGCTGGTCTGCCGCGTCAGGTGCGCCGTCGATGATCGAGCGGACTGGGAACGGTAAGTCCCATGTTCGTCAGGTGATGGTGAAGCGAGGCGCATTGGCGCATCTGGCGAATAGCCGATTCGACGTGGCGGATCTGGAGTTGCGTCTGCAGCGGTCACTGGGTCGAAAAAGGGCGAATCAGTTCAAGGCGATCGCGGAATCGTTATGCGATTGAAGCAACAGCATTTGCCGAGGTCGTTGGCCATGGCATGGCGATATGAATCGATTCACTGAGCGGGAGAATGCAATGCTGACGACTGGAAAACGTTCTCTGATCACCTGCCTGATCCTGGTGTGCACCTTCGCGCTTGCCGGCTGCTCTGATGGCAGCGACACCCAGGCCTGTTTCAGGCCCACCGAGCCTGGCATTCAGGTGATTCGCGTGGCGCAGAATGGCGTATCCCGCCCGTTCGAAGTCTATGTGCCGGCGACTTACACCGGTCACAACGCACCGCTGGTCTTTCTCCTGCACGGTTCCACGAGTTCCGGTGATGCGATGTTGCGAACCGTGAATCCCGCGGGTGAGAAGATATTCCAGGTTGATGCGGACAAGCACGGGTATCTGATCGCTGCGCCCTCGGGTGCTGTCGAGTTTGGTCCCGGTTTTGCCTGGAACATCCCGGGCGTGCCACTGGTCGGATCGCTCAACTACCCACCCGACGATGCGCTCGATGATGTCGCTTACGTGGCGCTTGCGATCGATGCGGTCAGCCAGCATCTGTGTGTGGATCAGAAGCGTGTGTATGCCACGGGTTTTTCCGGCGGTGGCCGCATGAGTTCCCAGCTCGCTTGCGATCTCTCCGACCGTATCGCGGCAATTGCACCGATTGGAGGAGTGCGCTCCCCCCGTGCATCGGATACACCGCCGCGCACGGTAGAATGCGCACCGAAGCGAGCGGTACCAGTGCTGGCGCTGCACGGCACCGCCGATCCCGTCAACAAATACGCCAACGATGATCCGAATATTGTGCCGGGCTCATCCTGGACTTACGGCGTGCCGGAGGCAATGGACCGCTGGGCTCTCCTCAACAGTTGCCTCCTGACAGACGCGCGGGTCGAGGACGTTGCGCCACAACTGACGCAGGTGAAATACCAGAGCTGCAACGCGGACGTCTGGTTGTACAGATTTGAAGGTCTCGGCCACGTCATTCCAGGCACCAGCGGTGGCACAGAACAGGCCGCTCCGGGACTCATTTGGGAGTTTCTCGGCAGGCAGAGTCTGGAGTAGACGTCTTTGATTTAACTCGAAGGCTTGTAGCCCACGTCTGCGCCGAGCTTGCGACTGGCTCGGCATCAGTTGGCGAAGGTGATTGGCAACAGGAAGTTCGCCCCGGCAACCGACAAGTCTGTATCGTTCACCAGCACCGTGCAGGGATTGGCGCTGTCGCACACACTATTACCGATTGCGCCGGTGCGGATAGTCAGGTCGGCGTTACCGACACCTGTAGGATCCGGGTACGCGATCCGCGCATCGGCGACGTAGCAGGACGCCGGTTCATTCCAGCGGGAATGGCCGCGCCGGAGTTCCCGGGGGAGGCTCAACACTGGTTCAGACATGGTGCAGCCTTAAAACATCGAGCCCGGACGCCGATGCAGCGATCGATACAAGAAGCGCGACAAAAAATAATACGTCTTTCATGGATGCTCTCCTGCCCCGTGATTGTGTCCTCTGTCTATCGCCCTCTGTGCCATATTGCGCGCCAATTCCCGATCACTGATGAACACCGTGACATCTGCCCATCCTTCGCGGATCAGGTTTGCTTCTTCCTCGCTGTCGGCGCGCACCAGTATTTCGACTTTGGGATTGAGTGCGCGCGCGATCTCAATGGCCCGGCGTGCGCGCAGGGTATCGGAAGTCGCGATGACCAGTTTGCTAGCGCGCACGATATGCGCCTGTATCAACGCGGCCGGGTCCGAAGCATCGCCGGCCACTGCGTGGATTCCGCGTTTGCGCAAAGTCTCCACGCCTTCGCGATTCTGCTCGGCGACCACGAACGGTAGCCCGTTCTCCAGTAGCGCGTCGCCGATATAGTGGCCGACTCGGCCGTACCCGACCAGCACCAGATGTCCGGTTACTTCCTGCGACGCTACCGACATGGGCAGTTCGGCCAGCGGATCGTCGGGGCGTTCGAGGAAGCGCGCGAGCTGGGAGCGGGCGCGTATCCATCGCAGCAGCGGTTCACAGGCACGGAAAACCAGATGGTTGACCGAGATGGAAATCAGTGCACCCGCCAGAATCAGGTTCATGCCCTCCTTCGACAACAACCCGAATGACAGACCCAGCCCCGCCAGAATGAAAGAGAACTCGCCGATCTGCGCGAGGCTCGCCGATACGATCAAAGCGGTATTCAGCGGATAGCGAAACGCAAGCACCAGCGCGAAAGCCGCCAGCGATTTTCCCACCAGAATGATCGCCACCACCGCCAGCACCTGCAACGGCTGCTGTACCAGGATCGCGGGATCGAACAGCATGCCCACCGAGACAAAGAACAGCACCGAGAACGCGTCACGAAACGGCAGCGACTCCTCGGCCGCGCGATGGCTCAGGTGAGACTCGCGCATCACCATGCCGGCAAAAAAGGCGCCCAGCGCAAACGACACATCGAACAGCATCGCCGAACCGTAGGCGATCCCCATCGCGACGGCGATGACGGTCAATGTAAACAGTTCTCGCGAGCCAGTCCCGGCGACATAGGCCAGCAGGCGGGGAAAAATTCGCCGCCCCACCACGAGCATCAGTGCCACGAACGCTGTGATTTTTCCCAGGGCAGCCAGCAGCGTCCAGTACAGGCTCTGGGCGGACTCCGGCAGCATGGCCGCTACGCCCCGCGCGGAATCGCCGCCCAGCCACCCGGACAACGGCGGCAGCAACACCAGTACGAGCACCATCAACAGGTCTTCGACCACCAGCCAGCCCACTGCGATACGGCCGCTGGGTGTCTGCAACACGCCCTGCTGCTCCAGCGCGCGTATCAGCACCACCGTGCTCGCCACGGACAGCGACATGCCAAAAATAAGGGCCGCGCCGAAACTCCATTCCCAGTACAGCGCCAATGCCACACCCAGCGCCGTCGCCGCGAGAAACTGCACGATGGCGCCGGGCACGGCGATGCGCCGCACCTTCAGTAGATCCTCGACCGAGAAATGCAGGCCGACACCAAACATCAGCAGGATCACGCCCACTTCCGCCAACTGGCTGGACAACTGCATATCCGCCACAAAACCCGGCGTTCCCGGGCCGATCACGATGCCCGCGACCAGGTAGCCCACGATGGGCGGCAGGCGCAATCGCGTGGCGACAAGACCCATCAGCAACGCCAGTACCAGGCTGGCGGCAATGGTGGTAATCAGCGTAATTTCATGATGCACTATTTGTACAACCAGCGATGAATCAGGCGCGTATAGCGGGGCATGACGATATATACCATCAGTGCCACGACAATGCTCGTAATAATCGCCGTGTCGATGAAGCGGTACTCGGGAATTCCCAGATACCGATGAAGATCACACCGCACGTCGCGCACAACGACAACCGAGCTGACGGTTCCGCCATTGATGGTCGCACGAGCCGCCACACGGGCTACGCAGCCAGCCAGAAGGTGCGCAAGTGGATCGAAGAAGGTTTTGGCTTGGGCGAGACCATTGGCCTGATTCGCCAGGTGAAGGTGTGTGGTCTCGAGCGAGTCGATCCCGTGTTCCGTATGACCTTCATCAGCTGGAACCTGACGCGGCTTTACAATCTGCAGGGCTAATCCGTCCCGAGGGTGGGTATAGCCTGTCGCATGCGGGAACACTCGGTTTAGACGGCCAGAATCGGCGCAAGGATCAACCAGTATCTGAATATTTGAGGCAAAAAATGTACGCGAAGAAAATCTACCACATAATTTCAACAGCCTGTTAACGAGCGGTCTGGTCTCTCGCTGGAGCGATTAATGGGACCGGCAAAATCGTCGGCCCGTTTCCCGCACGATTCCCGGCGGGGATTGATGAAAACCGCCGCGGCGGATTTCATCAAGCGCACAATCAGGTGCCTATGCTGAGCAGTTCCGAATTGGTCTCGCCCTTGTCATCCCTGCGGTATCGGTATTTTACCGAACTGCCCGAAGGGGCATCCTGCAGTCGCGGGTCCTGGGGTAGCTTGAATTCCATTTTCTGCCCGCGCTGCATGTTGCACCGCGACCCATCGTCGTACTGGCTGATTGAGTGAATTTGGACCATTGTCGTTTCCTGGCCCGCCTGCTCACCGTGCTGGACCGTACCCTGCAACAGGCAGTCCTTCTCACCGGCGGCCATGGCGAGAGGACCTGCCATTACCAGCGCGCAGAATATCAGAGCTCTTTTAGGTGTGTTCATCGTTGTAGCCCTCAGTTGATGGCGTGAAGTTAACCCTACACCTGAATTGTTTGATCTTGCTACCTCGGGAAACAAAAAATTCATCATACTGAAACAATAATGTGCTTGGCGCTTTGACAACGGGACGAACCCTTCTCCAAATCTATCGATTCGCGCCAGGAAATATTCCCGCCTCCTGTCACACAACTGTAAAACAAGCCGCCTACACTCCAATCTCGTCAATGACTACAGAGGCGGCCACGGGCCGCAAATGAGACCCGTCGACATGAGATTCCTCATCACATTCTGCGCCCCACTCCTTTTGTTAGCCCATGCCAGTCAGTCCCCCGCCCTAGCCCTGGCCCCCGAGGAGTTCAAAGCCTCGCGCAAATTGGCCTGCGTGCTCGCCCAGCAATCCCTCGGCCAGCTCAATGAGGATGAGTACGGCGTGCAGGCCAACAAGTTACTGGACGGATTTGACGAGGCGGAGCGCGACAACATTCTTGCCCAGGCCGTTGGCTACTACGGGGGGCTTATGTTCTCCAGCGCCAAAGACGGCACGAACAACGCGACGCCAAGGCTGAAAGACTTCCTCTCCAGCAGCACCTGCTCCGCCAACGCCTACCGCAAGGTTTCAATCAGCCTGTAATCGTCCAACGGGCCGGGCTCGCCCCGAAGCTCTGTCCAGTCCCATTCATCGCGTTACCCGAATTTCACAATTTTGTAACGCGACCGTCACAGGAATGTCATGCGTCGCCTCTAGGATGCCTGCGACATCGAAAGGGGGGCGGGTGACGCAGTCGGGTTTTCGTGTCAGCTCTGACCGCACACCTTAAGACAAACGACCCGTTTCCAATCAGATTCCGGGTTAAGGCGAAAACGAACTATGAATAGACTTGCAGCATCCGCGGGCCTGGCGCTCGCACTTCTCACGCAACAGGCACTTGCCTCCAACCTCTTTCTGATGGTCTTTCTTGATGACGCGCCCTTGAGCGGCGCGACAGTCATGCTGGATCAGCGGACTTTGGGGCAAACGGATCATCAAGGTAGCGCCAGCGCCGCACTGGAACCGGGCAGTCATATCGTGACCCTGGTAGACGATCAAAGCGAGCTCCCGATTGAGTTCAGCTCCACCGCCGAGGAGGACGTGGAGATCAAGGTGACCTTTACCGCCTCCACGGGTGACAAGCCAGAAGTCAGTATTCGCAATTTCGCCGTCGGTGCCGAAGGCGGCAAGGGCTTCATCACCGGCAGGATACTCGACCCCAACGGTGCTGCCATCAAGGGCGCAATCGTCGCGATTCCGGGTACCGCCTACACCGCTACCACCGATGAATTTGGCGTTTATGAACTGAACATTCCGCGCGGCGAGTACCAGATCGTTGCCAGTGCCGCCGGCTTTCAGGATGCCACTGCGGACCACGTCCGTGTGATGGCGGATCTGGGCATCAATGCGACCGTCACCCTGCACCCGGAAGGGGCGGTACCGGCGGATCTACCCGCATCCGCATCCTCGGGCGAAATGGAAGAAGTGTTCGTCATGGGCGTGTTCAACCCCACCGATGACGCGGTCAGTATCGAGCGCAATGCCGAATCCATCACCAGCGCCATCGATATTGCCGAGATTGAAAGGTTCGGCGACAGCGATGTCGGCACGCTCCTCAATCGCGTGGCCGGCGTCGCGGTAGTGGATAGGAAATACGCGACCGTGCGCGGTCTCGATGGCCGCTATATCTCCAGCACATTGAATGGTCTGCTGATGCCCAGCACCGATACCCAGCGCCGGGAAGTGGAGCTCGACCTGTTCCCTACGGTCATTGTTGGCGGGATCGAGATCCAGAAATCGTATACAGCCGACCAGCTGGCCACCACCACGGGCGGCGCCATCATGATCGATACCAAGGGCATTCCCGATGAGCGCATCGCGCAGGTCAGCGGTTCACTGGGCTATAACCCTGGAGCGACAGGCGATGACATTCTCAGTTACGCGAGCAGCAATGGCGACTGGGCCGGTTACGACAGCGGCCTGCGCGAAATGCCCAATGGCGTACTCGGCGCCACCAACGGCGGCCGCTCGCTAACCATCTGCGAGCCAAAAATCGACCCCGTGCGCTGCACCTCGCCTGAAGCGGCGGCGCAACTGGGGGTGCAATTCCAGGATGACTACCGGGTCGGGGACAAAACCGCCCTGCCCAACGCCGAGATATCGGCGGTCTATGGCGACAGGTTACCCGCTGGCGACAATGAGTGGGGCTACTACCTGGCGGCGGATATGCAACGTGACACCGTTGACCGCGGCAATGCGGAACTGACCAACCCTCTCGGTCTTATCGGTAACTACCAGCGTTCCGTGGAAACCACCGCGATCACTGGTTATGGCGCCGTGGGCTATGAGTACGGCGATGCCAATAATGTCACGTCGAAAACCATATACCTGCACAACACCGACGATATCACCCGCGCGGAAGGTGGCGTTGATTCCGTCGAAGACAACCAGACCAATACCTATTTGCTCGACTGGATTGAACGTGAGTTCATGTCGCAGTCAGTTACCGGTCACAACGATATCGAACGCAATGACCTCGTCCACCAGTTCGACTGGCGCGCCGCCTATTCGAAAACCGAAATGGACGAACCCGACCGCCGCACTTACACCTATTTCAACAATCAGTTCTCCAGCTCCGCGTTTGAGCGGCGCTGGTCTGACTTGCACGAAACCAGCAAGGATCTCGGCGGCGACTATTCCCTTGCCCTGGATTGGGGCAGCGTCAACTCCACCGAATTCCAGGTCGGCGCACTGTGGTCGGATAAGGACCGTAACGTCGATCAATACCGCTTTGGTGTCGGGTTCACACCGTTTGGATCGGACATCGACCTGAATATTGACCAGGACATCGAAACAGAGATCCTGCCGTACAACAATTTCGCGATCGGGAAAGTGATACTCAAGGCTAACACCACCGATACCGATTCCTACGACTCCCAGGAAGAGATCCAGGCTTTCTATCTCAACACCGTGACTGATTTTGGCGATGACTGGAGTGCGGTGGCAGGTGCGCGTTTCGAGAGGTTCGACCAGAAACTGGATTATCCCAATGCACCCAGAGCCTCGAACGAGTTGGACTACGACGACTGGTACCCCGCGCTTAACCTGACCTGGCGAGCCACGGAAGAGACTCAGTTGCGCTTCGGTTACTCCCAAACGGTGTCGTACCCGGGAATCATTGAGCGGTCGGAGGCGCAAACGTTCGATCCGGACACGGATGACCCCATCTTCGGCAACCCGGATCTTGAAGTGTCCACCATCGACAACTGGGACACGCGCGCCGAGTACTACTTCTCCGAGAGCGAGACGGTATCCCTCGCCTTGTTCTACAAGGCCATCGACAACCCGGTGGAGCGCGCCATCCCGGATGCGTCGGGTTCCGCCGCGGACGGCATTACGTTCATCAATCAGAAGAGCGCCGATCTGACCGGTGTCGAACTCGACGGGACTAAGAATGTCATGGAACGCGATGACTACCTGGTTTTCGTGGCCGGCAACGTGACTTACATCGATTCCAAGGTGGATCTGTCGCAGGATTCACTGCGCCTTGAAGGCAATTCCGCTGACGGCCGCCATTTGCAGGGCCAATCTGAATGGCTGTCCAACCTGCAGATCGGCACGGATCACTACCCCACCGAGCAGAAGTTCACGCTGCTCATCAACTACTTCGATGAGCGCATCTTTCGCGTCGCACGGGGAGCCAATACCGGTCCCGAATACGAAGACGGTCGGATAGTGGTTGATTTTACTTACGAAAAAATATGGAGCGAGTCGCTGGTAATCGATGCCTCCATCAAGAACATTCTGAACGATAAGGTCGAGTACTCACAGAATGGCAACACGATCGAGAGTTATAACATCGGCACGTTCTTCAAGGCGGGTGTGACGTACAAATTCTGATCGGAATTGTGCGCGACCGGGTTGTGTCAGCGCATTTTTTAACAAGAGCAGCAACTGTAGTGAAACTGCATTGATTTTTAACTTGATCAGGGAGTAAGCCATGTTTAGACGTAAATTATTGATCGCACTTCTTATTCCGCTGACAGCCGGAATGGTCGGCTGCGGCGGAAGCGACGGCGACAACGTCAACATCACCAACCAGTTTGAGCCAACCGACCCAACCGATCCGACTGACCCGACCGACCCAGTCGGTAATTGCGCCAGCGTGGTGGAAGCGGATTTCGTCAGCTTCAATGCCGACTGTTCCGTGGGCACCCTGTCCGGCACGATTGACGAGGACTACACCTTGCTCAGCGAGGTGCAATGGCGCCTTAACGGAGCGGTTGTCGTGGGCGATGGCAACCAATCCATTGCCGATGCCACCGCGGCACAGACCGTGCGCGACAATGGCGTCACCCTGACCATCGAGCCAGGCACGAACGTACGCGCTTTTGACACAGGCGCATTGCTGATCACGCGCGGCTCCAGGCTGGAAGCCGACGGCACGGCAACCAATCCCATCACCTTCAGCAGTCTCGACGATAACTTCGACGGCATGGGCGAATGGGGCGGCGTCATCATCCAGGGCTTCGCACCACAGTACGGCAAAGGCGGTACCGGCGCCTGTTACGGCAGCGGTGACGTGTGTAATGTCCAGGGCGAAGGCGGCACCTTCGTAGGTCAGTACGGCGGTAATGATCCCGCTGACACCTCTGGCACCCTCCGCTACGTGCGTATCACGGAAGGTGGACTCATTGCGGGCCCGAACAACGAGATAAATGGCTTGACACTGCAGGGTGTCGGCTACGGCACCACTATCGATTACATCCAGGTGAACAACAATCTCGATGACGGCATAGAGTGGTTCGGCGGTACCGTCAACGTCACGCACGCGGTACTGACGGGTAACGACGATGACGACATCGACTACGACGAAGGCTACATGGGCAACATCCAGTATGCGCTGATCGAGAAAAACCAGACCGCGGCCGCACCCCAGGGAAGCAACGATCCACGTGGCATCGAAGCCAATTCCAGCGATGCGGATTTTGTGCCGGAAACCGAAGCAGTGCTGGCCAATGTCACCATTATCGGCGGACCAATGAATAACAACGCGGCCTCCACGAATGGCCAGCAGCCCGGTATGCGTCTGCGCGGTGCCGTCAAGACCGCCATTTACAACTCCTCCGTCAGCGACTTCGACGTCGGTTGCGTGCGCATTGACGATGCCAATGTGAACGGCGACGGCTCACTCATTGTGGATTCCGAGATCGTGCTGGAAAACGTGCTGGGCGACTGCCAGGACGGCTTCTATCAAAAACGCGATGCCAACGTTGCAGAGAACGTGCAGAAACTCGCGCTGACCTACAGCGGCAGCATGGCGATCGAGCAAAGCGCCGCGCAACTGGGTGTCGCGACGGTGATCAATGCCATGAACAACGGCTCCGGCTTTGTGTTTGACCAGACCGACTTCATCGGCGCGGTGGATCCCGCTGGCGATGCATGGTGGCAGGGCTGGACCTTGCCCAACTCGCTGACCGGTGGCGAAGACTCCGTGCAGGAGCCGGTGCAACCCGCGAGTTTCGTGAGCTGCGATGCCAACGAGACGGCTTGCACCATTGCTGGACTTATTGATGAGGACTATACCCTGGTGGCTGGTGTCGAATGGCGCTTGAACGGCGAGGTGGTGGTCGGCACCGGTAATGAACCGGTGGCCAGTGATGCGGATGTTGCGGCAGCCCGGGCCAACGGCGTCACTTTGACCATCCGCCCCAGTGTGGAGGTTCGCGCCTTCGATACCGGCTCCCTGATCGTGACGCGTGGCTCCAGGCTGATGGCCGAAGGGACGGCGGCGCGACCTATCACGTTTAGCAGCCTGTCCGACGATGACTTCAATGGTCAGGGCGAATGGGGCGGCGTCATCCTCCAGGGCTTTGCGCCGCAATACGGAACAGGCGGCACCGGCGCCTGCTTCGGCTCCGGCACGGTGTGCAACGTGAAGGGTGAAGGTGGCACTATCGTGGGTAACTACGGAGGCAACGACCCATCCGATAACAGCGGTGTAATGCGCTACGTGCGAATCGCGGAAGGCGGGCTCGTCGCAGGTCCGAACAATGAAATCAATGGCCTGACCTTGCAGGGCGTGGGCCACGGCACCACCATCGAGTACGTCCAGGTGCATGGCAACCTGGATGACGGCATCGAATGGTTCGGCGGCACCGTCAACGCCACGCACCTCGTACTGACCAATAACGACGACGATGATATCGACTTCGACGAAGGTTATAAGGGCAATATCCAGTACGCGATCGCGCGCAAGGACCCCAACAAGGCCCTGCCGACGGGCAGCAACGATCCGCGTGGCATCGAGGCTAACTCCAGCGACGCCGACTTTGTGCCCGAGACCATGGCGGTGCTGTCGAATATCCTGATTGTCGGCGGCCCAATGAACAATTCCACCCTGTCGACAGCCGGACAGCAACCTGGCATGCGGTTGCGCGGCGCTGTCAACGTCACCATCTATAACACTGCCATCAAGGACTTCGATACGGGTTGTATCCGCATCGACGATGCCGATATCAATGGCGATGGTTCCTCCATCATTTCTTCCCACGTCGCCCTAACCAATACACTGGGTGACTGTGAGAATGGACTCTACGCCAAGCGCGAGGCGGATACCTCGACCAATGCAGTCGCCAACAGTGTGACACTGGATGCGGCCTACGCCCTGACGGAAGCCGCGGCAAGCGTGGCGCCACCGGACATTACGGCCGTGGACAATGGCTCGGGTTTCGACTTCGATGAGAACAACTATGTCGGCGCGGTCGCCCCCGGCACTGATGCCGGCGATGCCTGGTGGGCTGGCTGGACTATTGAGGGATCCCTCGAATAGGTTGCTTTATTCCTCACGGAGATTTTTCAGAGGTTCCCTCACGGCGCGAGGCGAGGGGTACGCATACCGCATTGCCGAGACACTGGACATGCCTGTCAGTAACGTACAGCGCCACCTGGAGCGCATGGAGCGGGGCGGCCTGCTGGTCAGTTCCACGATCGGGCGAACCCGGATGTACAAGTTCAACCCCCGCTTCGGATTTCTGCCGGAGGTGGAGGCGTTGCTGGAGAAGGCGCTGACCAGGCTGCCGGAGACGATACGCTTGAAGCTGATCGTTCAACGGCGCAGGTCGCGGCGTGCCGGTAAACCATTGTGATCAACTTCGCCGACCTCACTCGGGCCGAAATGGCAGCCGTGATTGTCGAGACGCTGTCGGCGCACGGCATCGAAGTGGCGTTGGTCGGCGGCGGTTGCGTGTGCGTTTACACCAACGGGGGGTTGGTTCATTCGACCTCGATTTCATCGACATGACCTATGCCCGGCGCAACGCCATCGTGGCAGCCCTGGCCGATATCGGATTTACCCGACCGGCTCGGTGAGGGATCGGTTACTCTGGTGGTATCTCACCAGGGATTCCGTGTGCTGGCTACAAGCGCTCGATATAGTGACACACCACCGGATTATTTGGGCTGACCGGCAACGATGGCACATTGCAGAAGGGTATGCGGAGCGCTTCCGGGAATTCCGTCGCGAGGTGGATCGATTGCGGGTCGGATGACACCACCATGGCGCTGTCTCGACACCAGGTGATCGCTTCGATGTCGCGATTTTCTCCTGCGCTACGGGTTTGCCGTCCACCCCCAGGCCATGGTCACATGACGTTCGCCAAGGTCGCCTGCTGTTTTCTGCTGGATGCGACCCGCACGGCATGAACCTGTGGAACTCGGTAGGGCAGGGGCCCCAATACTAAATTCCGGCAGCAAAACCGCCGGTAACTCTGAGGGTTTCCCCGGTGATGAATTTCGCCCTGGGAGAAGCCAGAAACAGCATGGCCTCCACGATGTCCTGCTCTTCACCGTCCTCCGACAGATATTGCATGGCCTTGACACGCGACAAGATCTCGGGCGGCATTTCGGTGCGAATGGTGTCGGTGAGAATCAACCCCGGCGCGATGGCATTGACTCTGATGCCGTCAGCCGCCAGCTCTCGCGCAAAGGTCAGCGTCAGGCCAATCACCGCCAGTTTGGACGTGCCATACCCGCCACCGGCAAAAGCCGCCGCCGAAGCGATATTGATGATGCTCGCCCCTTTACGTCCGGCCATATGCGGTGCCACCGCCAAGGTGCAGGCAGCCGTGCCGACCACATTGACGTCGAAGAGCCGGCGTATTTTTTCAACCCCCATTTCGGCCAGAGGCCGGCTGTATTCGTGACTGTGCAGGCCGGCATTGTTGATGAGGATGTCGATTCCACCGTGTTGTCCGGCAATCTCCGTGCAGATTGCCTGCATTCGGACTTCGTCGGTGATGTCGGCCGTGATGCCGGTCGCGGAAGCGCCCACTTCCGCAGCAGCCGCCTTTGCGGCAGTGCCATCTCGGTCTACCAGGAAAACCGCTGCGCCCTTGTCGGCCAAGGCCAGGCCAAAGGCCTTGCCAAAGCCCCGGCCACCACCGGTGATAACGGCGACTTTGTTGGTAAATTCGCTATCCATTTCTGACCTCGCAGTAGTTTATTCGGCTCGCCTCAGGGATAAGACATATAAACGGCATGTTGAAAGTATATCCCCTCGCTGATTCTGTCTACTGGACGTGCTGATCCGCCGAGTTTCCCTCCTGTCGACCTGAAATTTCTATTCACTGTGGTGAACATGTCATTCACATCCGTTCATTTCCCGATTCGAGGAGTTCTGTAATCGCGCTTGAATGAGGCGGCCGAATGCAACAGTCCCATACCGCAATACAAGATGCGCTGGAAGCGATTCAACGTCTGCCGGATACCGCAAGCCTGGAAGAGATCATGTACAGATTGTATGCACTGGAAAAGATGCGCAAGGGTCGCGAGGATGTGGCCCGGTCCACGCAATAGGACAACATGCCTCAGCAGTCCAGGATAATGGCGGAGCTGGGGGGCGAAGCGGTCAGGGAGTTTTCGATTTATTCCTGCTGCAACATTTAGTATGGGTAGAAAATAGGCGACGACAGGTTAAGCGCGCACTCAAAGCCCCCCGGCACCTACCGGTTCACTTGACGCTTTGCGCAACCCCAGCGCCTCGCGCGCGCCGGCGCGGATGTAGGCGTGCAATTGGCGGATCTGGGTCGCGTCGTAATCCGCGTAGCGCGGCATCCCGCGCGACATCAGCGCGCCGTCCAGCAGTACCGCGCGGAAACTTTCCTCGTGCAGCGCGACCGGGGATTCGCGCAGGTCTGGCGCCGGGCCGCCGGCCGCGCGCAAGCCCAGTCCGTGACAGGTCGAGCAGACCGTGTTGAAGAGCTTGCCGCCGGCTTCGATGTCCGCTTCATCGAGCACCAGCGATGGGTCATTCAGGGCGTGGATGGTGAAGTCCGCAGGCGGCCCGGGCGGTATGCTCGCCTTGCCGTCCAGCGCGAAGGTCAGGAGGCGGCGTGGCTGCGGCCGGTATTTCCAGCCCACGTCGAGGTATTCGCTCATCACCGCCGCCGAGCCGCCGTAACCGACAAGGATCGAGACGTACTGTTTGCCGTCAACCGCGTAGCTCATCGGCGCGCCGATGATGCCGTGCCCCGCGTTGAAGCGCCACAGGCGCTCACCGGTCGTTGCGTTGTAGGCGGAAAACCAGCCGTCCGCCGTGCCCTGGAACACGAGGTCGCCCGCCGTGGCCAGCGCACCGCCGTTCCATAGGTGATCGTGCTGCACCTTCCAGCGCAATTTCTGCGCCACTGGGTCCCATGCCAATAGCGCGCCCTTGCCGTCCCCGGGATCGTTCTTGTCCGCAACGGAGAACAGCGTCAGGTCGCGGAACGCGTAGCCGCCGGTGGTGTCCACGGCATCTTTCACATAGCGCGAGCCCAACTGCATGTACGGGATGTACACCAGGTTCGTGCGTGGACTGTACGCCATGGCGTGCCAGTTGTGCCCGCCGAGTGAGCCGGGGTAGATCGTGACTTCACCCTTTTCGTAACGCAGGTCGGGCGCTTCGACGGGGCGACCGGTGGTGAGGTCGATGTGGCTGGCCCAGTTCACCTTGCCGGTTTTTTCCGCCGAGATCAGTTTGCCGGTGTGCCGGTCCAGCACATAGAAAAACCCGTTGGTTGGCGCCTGCATCAACACCTTGCGCGGTTCGCCATCGAGCGTGAGTGTGGTGGCGATCATATTGGCGGTCGTTTTGTAGTCCCAGGATTCGCGCGGATTGGCCTGGTAGTGCCAGCGGTACTGTCCGGTGTCGGCATCGAGCGCGACGATAGAGGCGAGATACAGGTTGTCGCCATCGCCGGGGCTGCGCACATTGGCGTCGTAGGGGCCGCCATTGCCCACGCCGAGGTAGATCTGGTTGAGCTCCGGGTCGAAGGTCATGGCGTTCCACACCGTGCCGCCGGTGCCGGTCAGCCAGTATTCGCCGCTCCAGGTTTTCGCGGCGCGCTCCATTGCTGGGTCGCCCCGGTTTTCCTCGGGCCGGCCGGGCACGGTATAGAAACGCCAGCGCTGCTCGCCGGTGGCCTGGTCGTATGCGGTGACGAAACCGCGGGCGCCGAAATCAGCGCCGGAATTGCCGATGATCACCATGTCCTTGAATACGCGCGGCGCGCCGGTACTGACGTTGGCCATCGTCGCCGGCACTGCATCGACGCTCCAGATGACCGCGCCCGTTTTCGCCTCCAGCGCGATCAGGCGGCCGTCCAGCGCGCCGACGAATACGCGGCCGTTGGCGTAGGCCACGCCGCGATTTACCGGCAGGCCGAAGCTCATCTTGCGCGGATTGACTTTCCAGGTCTGCGGGTCGTACTGCCACAACAGCTTGCCGGTCGCGCCATCGACGGCGTACACCACGGCGGTGCTGCCGGAGAAATACAGCACGCCGTCGTCCGCGACTGGCGTCGCTTCCAGCGAGGCCTCGCCCGGCAGGTCCAGCGACCAGGCGAGGCCGAGCCGGCCCGTGTTGGCAACATCGATCGTATCGAGTTGGCTGAAGCTGCTCTCGTCGGCGCCGCCGCCCACTTGCGGCCAGTCCGCCCCGGTGCCGACGGCAGCGGCACGCAGGTCTGCCGGTTGGTCGGTCAGTGAGCCGGTTACACAGGCCGTCACCAATACAACAAGGGTACAGGCTGCAAGGAACAGATGGCGTTGCGGCATGGCGGGTTCTCCGGTTGCGGCAGGGGTGGATGGGTGGCTCACCTTCCGGTGTGCCTGGCATGTCAGGTGCGCGGTTCGGTGACTGGTGTCGCTGACGCCTCGGGGTTTGACTTTATCAGCAGCGCTGTGGATTTCAATCCGCGCGTGCGCGGAACAGGACTGCCGCTACCGGGCTGCGCGCAGGTGAACTATCATCGCGGCGGTCGGTATCACCAGCGGCAACCGGTATCGACTCCTGAACGGGCAATGAGGTGAGCAGGCAATGAGCAAGGGTGCGGCAGTGCAGCAGGCGGCGGGATCGATCTACTACGACCCGTACTCCTTTGAAATCGACGAGAATCCCTACCCGTGGTTCAAGCGGCTGCGTGATGATGCGCCGCTGTACTACAACGAGAAGTACAATTTTTACGCACTGAGCCGTTTCGCCGATGTCGACGCGGCGTCGAAGGACTGGGAGACGTTCAGCTCCGCGCGCGGCACCGTGCTGGAACTGCTCGACCTGCCGCCCGAGCACATTCCCAGGATGATCATCTTCATGGACCCACCGCAGCACGACCGCATGCGCGCGCTGGTCAATCGCGGCTTCAAGCCGCGGCAGATTGCAAAGCTGGAGTCACGGCTGCGGGAGATCGCGCGCGAGCTGCTCGCGCCCTATGGCCCCGGCGACACCTTCGATTTCGTCCAGGATTACGGCGGGCCGTTCGCCTCCATGGTGATCGGCGAATTGGCCGGCGTGCCGCGTGAGGACCTGCATTTCGTGCGGCAGTGGGGCGAGGAGCAACTGCAGATCCAGGAAGGGGAGGATGCGTTCAAGGCCGCCAAGACCATGGGCGGGGAAAAACCGCCGACCGAGGCCGGTGATCGCATCAACCTGCGCCGCTACTTCAAGGAACTCGCCGCGAAGCGGCTCGCCGACCCACAGGACGACATGATCAGCGCGGTGCTGGCATCGGAGATCGAGGGTGCCGATGGCAACATCCGCCCGCTGGAAGAGCGCGAACTGCTCGATTTCATCACGCTATTGTCGGGCGCCGGGGTGGAAACGGTCTCCCGGCTGATGGGCTGGGCAGGTGTTTACCTGCCGCGCCATCCCGAGCAGTTTGACGCTATCCGGCAGGACTATTCCCTGCTGCCAGGTGCGATCGAGGAGCTGCTGCGCATCGAGCCGCCCTCACCGGTGCAGGCGCGCATCACCACGCGCGCTGTCACGCTGCACGGCACCACGCTGGCGCCCGGATCGCGTGTGCTGCTGCTCACCGGGTCGGCGGGCCGCGACGAGCGCGAGTACCCTGATCCCGATCGCTTCGATATCCACCGCGACCCGCGCCATGTGTCGCTCGGCAAGGGTGTGCACTTCTGCCTCGGCGCTGCACTCGCGCGACTGGAGGCGAAGGTGGCGCTGGAAGAAATGCTCAATCGCTTTCCGCACTGGACACCGGACGAATCGCGTTCCGAGCGCATTCACACCTCGACCGTACGCGGGTACCGGCGATTGCCAGTCACGGTGTGAACGCCGCGTGTCAGGACGCGCGCTGCTGGAACTCGACGCGGGTGTAGCTGATTTTCCAGCCTGAACCTGTGCGCACCAATGTGCGGTAGTACCAGCCGCGGTTTGAGGCGGTGTCGTCCTGGCCGAGGAAGACATAGTTCTGCACGGTTTGCGCACGGTCACCTTCGATCTCGATGCGCGCGGCGCCGCCAATGTGGACGCCGTGCGGCGCCCTGGACAGCAAGGCGGCAATCGCATCGATGCCCCGCAGGGTTTTGCCGTGGACCTCATAGACTGAATCTGGTGTAAAGAGCGCGAGCCACTCCTCGAAGGTGTTCACTTCGAGGCGCAGGCAATACTCATCCAGCACTTCACGGATCGCCAGTTTGTCCGCGAGCAATGCGTTTTGATCTGATGCAGACACGCCGGGGCGCCTACGTCGCAACCGTGCGCGTGGTCGGACGAGTCACGATGCCTGCTCTGCGGAAGTGTCACTCTCAAAATCATAGTAGCGGGCGTACTGGGCGCGGTAGGCCAGAAGCGGTCCGTCGCCCTTGACCAGCAGGGGCTTTACCTGAAATCGCTTGGCATTCCAGATCGGGATGTCCTGTTGCACCTGCTTCACCAGGTCGCGCATGCGCGCCATGGTGACGCGCAGCCGGCCGTCGCTGAGACCGGGGATGTGGTACATCTGCCAGCGCAGGTGTGTCGTCTGTGCATCGATGGGTGTGACCTGCTGTGACTGTACCACGTGCGTGATATCGATGTACTCGATGATCGACTGGCCGGGGCCGGTGGCAGTGACATCGATGGTGCCGGTCATCGGGCCCTTCGGTGTTTCCATCTGTGCGACCACGGTGTTCCGGCGCTGCCAGCCCTCGACCCTGAACTCTCCCGACGGCGCGCGCGGTACGCCGTGCACGGCCCTGAAGTGGGCGTGATCCTGCCCGTTCTCGGTGATTTCCTGGCAGTGAATATCGATGATCCAGTCGTGCGTCTCGGCGAGCACCCAGTCGCCGTCCGGGCACCGGGGGAGGCGCGCGACTTCCCATTTGGGTGCGATCCTGCGCGGGTGATACCAGACGAATATCACGCCGTCGACTTCCGATACCGGCCAGGTCGACAGGCAGCCGCGTGCGAGTTTGGGTGGAATGACGTCGGTGTACGGGATATCCGACACGCCACCTGCGCCGTTGAAACTCCAGTGGTGGAACGCACAGCGCAGGTCGTTGCCGACCACTGTGCTGTTCACGCCGAGGTGCGCGCCGAGGTGCGGGCAGAACGGGTCGACCGCAGTGACGACACCGTCCTGGCCGCGCCAGATGACAAATTCGGTGTTGAAATAGCGCAGGGTCTTCACCTCGCCAGGCGCGATGTCGCGCGAGAGTGCGACCGAGAACCAGCCGAACGGAATCGGCAGTTGGGCGTAGCCGCGATCGAGTACCGTCGCTCTGTCAGTCATGGGGCTAGTCCTCGTACAGTAGCGTAACCTGCATGCCGTCGGCCGCGGTGTCCAGCGTGAGCTGGCAACCCAGTCGTGCGAACTCCGGTGCGTCGAACGCGTCCAGCAGTTCTCGCTCGTCCTCGCCTGCGGCTGTCATGGCATCGAAGCACTCCCGATTCAGCTTCACCATGCAGGTGCCGCAGGAGATCGAACCGCCGCAGATGCCGACATTGTCATCGACGCCATCGCGCAGGACGTGCATCAGCACTTCTCCCGGTGTGGCGATAACCTGCCGCGTTACTCCCGCGCGATCCGTTACTGTCAAGGTTACTTCGCTCAACCCGATGCCCTCTATGCGCGTCGTCAGCAGCCGTGGGGGATATCGCGAAATGGCACGTCTTTGTCCACGCGCGTGTCTGCAGGCAGCCCCAGCACCCGTTCGGCAATGATATTCTTCATGATCTCGTCCGTGCCACCCCCGAGGCGCAGCCCCGGTGACCACAGAAACCGGTGCTGGAAGGCGCCGTTGTACAACGCATCCGCGCCGTCGAGCAGTCCGAAGTGATCCTGCAGGTCCAGCGCCTCGCTGGTCATCTCCTGCGTCTTGTTTGACCACAGCAGCTTGCCGGCGGAACTCGCAGGCCCCGGCGCCTCCCCCCGGGAGAGCGAGGTGAGCGTGCGGAAGCTGAGCAGGCGGATCGCCTCGGTATGTACGTAGTAGTCGGCGAGCCACTCGCGAAAGGCCGGGTCATCCATCGCACTGCCCTCCCACGAGGGCGTCTGGCGGGCGAGCCTGATCACGTCTTTCCACGACAGCCCGGTTCCCATCCCCAGCGCGGCGCGCTCGTTCATCAATGTTGAAATCACCACCTTCCAGCCGCCGTTCACCGCGCCGATGCGCTGGCTGTCGGGGATGCGCACGTGGTCGAGGAATACCTCGTTCAGTTCGGCTTCACCGGACATCACCCTGATCGGTCGCACCGTGATCCCCGGGGTCTTCATGTCCAGCCAGAAAGCGGTCAGGCCCTGGTGCTTGGGTAATGCAGGATCGGTGCGCGCGACCAGCATGCCGTAGTCGGCGATGTGCGCGCCACTGTTCCACACTTTCTGGCCGTTGATCACCCAGACGTCTCCATCGCGCCGGGCAGCGCAGCGAATGCCCGCCGAATCCGAGCCGCTCGATGGTTCTGAAAACAACTGACACCAGATCTCCTCACCGCGCACCGCCGGCGGCACGCGCGCCAGTGACAGCGCATCCTGATTGTGCGCCAGCAATCCCGGCAGCAGGACGTTGAGCCCGGTCATGAAGTAGGTGAACTGCACACCGGCGCGCACCTCCTCCTGATGGAAAATCGCCTCCTCGATCGCGCTGCCGCCGGCACCGCCCCAGTCCTGTGGCCAGGAAATACAGGCGTAACCGGCGTCGGCCTTGGTTGCCTGCCACTGCCGGGCGATCGCCTTGTGCGCGGGGTGCCAGTTGCGGCGCTCCTCCGCGCAGAGGCCGCTCATATCGGGGGCATTGGCCTCGATCCACGCGCGCGCAGTCGCGCGGTAGCGGGCTTCATGGGGCGAATCGTCGAAGTTCATGCGGCGGCCAGTGCGCTGTCCCGCGCAACCTGCTGTTCCAGGGCATGGGTGAGGCGGCGTTTCCAATCGCGCGGCGCGCCGATGACCAGCCCGAGGTGGCGTGCGCGCCGGTAGAAGAAATGACAGTCGGCTTCCCAGGTGAAGCCGATACCGCCATGGGTCTGGATGTTTTCCCTGGCCGCGAACCAGTACGCTTCGGACGCGGCCACGCGCGCTGCGGCGGCCGCGACGGGCAGTTCCGGCGCGTCGTTGGCCAGCGCCCAGGCGCCGTAATAGGCATTGGCGCGCGCGACCTCGTTTTTTACAAATATGTCGGCGAGTTTGTGTTTGATGGCCTGGAAGCTGCCGATGGGTTTCCCGAACGCATAGCGTTCCAGTGCGTAGTCCCGCGCCATCTCCAGCGCCCGGTCGGCGCCGCCGAGTTGTTCAAATGCCAGCAGTACCGCAGCACGCTCGTGAATCCGCGCCAGCTGCGCCAGTCCGTCGCCGGGCTTGCCGCTGCCGAGCGGTGCGGCCGGGACATGGTCAAACGTGATGCTTGCGACGCCCCGGGTGGGATCGATACTGGACAGCACTCTGCGGCTGACGCCAGCGGCTGTGAGGTCGACGAGGTACAAGCCCGGCCCGAATTCGCCCTGGGCCAACACGACCGCGCTGTGTGCGATACAGCCATCGGTCACCGGGATCTTGGTGCCGGTCAATACACCGTCGGCATAGCGTGTGGCGATGCGCTGGGGGCTCAGGACGCCAGGGCCTTCCGAAAAGGCGAGGGTGCCGATCGTCTCCCCGCTGGCGATTTGCGGCAGGTGCTCGAGCTTTTGTGCCTGCGATCCGCCGCGCAGCAGCGCCTCGGCAAACTGGTAGACGCTGGAGGCAACCGGTACCGGCGCTAGGGCGCGCCCGAGTTCTTCAGCGAGCGCGCACAATTCAATATAGCCAAATGCAAAGCCGCCATATTCCTCAGGAATCGCTGCACCGCACCAACCTTGCTCACCGATTTTGCGCCACAATGCGGCGTCGTATCCTGCGGCGGGATTTTCAAGCACAGCCCTGACTGCGGCCACGGGGGATTCCGCGGACAAAAACCGTCGCGCCTGGTCCTTCAGGATCTTCTGTTCGTCGGAAAAGTCGAAGTTCACCGGCTGCTCCCGGTCGACAGCGGAATGGATGTCGATGGTAGCACAGCATTCCAAAAAATTGATAAATTTACAATTATATAAGAAAAGTGGTTGTGGCCGAGGGCAGTTCACGCTGGCGCCTTGCGTCGCCACAAAGCAGATTGCCCGAATGACCTGCTGCCCTGCTTACTGGCCGGAAACGTTACTCGCAAACAACTTCTCGACTTCCACCTTCGAAATCTTCCCATTCGGCGTCATCGGAAACGCGTCTACGAACAACCAGTTACTCGGCCGCTTGAAATGCGCAAGCCGTGTAGCCAGGTGTTGCGCCAATGACTCCGGACCAGTGGTGCATCCGGCTTTCAAGCGCACTGCAGCGCCCACCTGCTGGCCCCACTTCGCATCTGACACGCCGACCACCGCAACCGCGGCGACGGCGGGGTGGAGGAGAAGGGCGTCTTCCACTTCCGCCGGATAGATGTTTTCGCCGCCGCGAATGATCACGTCGCGGGCGCGCCCGAGGATGCGGATGTAACCGTCCGCGTCCAGCGTGCCCAGATCGCCGGTGCGCAGGAAGCCGTCGGCATCGATGGTTTTCGCGGTGGCCTCCGGCGCTCGGTAGTAGCCCTGCATCATCAGTGGGCCGCGCACGCAGATTTCGCCCGTCTCGCCGCAGGGTACGGTGACGCGCGATTCGAGATCGACGATCTTGACTTCGGCATGGGGCGCGACCCGTCCAACCGTTTCCGCCAGCAAACGCGGGTCTGACCCGGGCGCGCTCAGGGTGATCACCGGATATTCGGATTGTCCAAACGTCACCAGGACGGGCGCCTGGAATTCGCGCATCAGGCGCTCTACCAGCGATTGCGGCACCTGCGAGCCGCCAGCGCCGATGGAACGAATCCCTGTTTCGCCTGGTACCCAATCCGGGTGCTCGAGCATGCCCAGCAGCATGGTCGGTACGCCGCCGATTCTGGTCGCGCCAAACCGCTTGATCAGCCGCAGGTATTCCCCGGCGTCGAAGCGCCGCATCACCACATAGCAGCTTCCAGTTATGATCGCGCCGGGCAGCATCGACACGGCGCCTCCCACGTGATTGAGCGGCGAGGGGTTCACCCACACATCGGATTCATCCGCCCCACCAGAGTTTGTGCGCAGCCAGGCGCTGTTGACCACCGCGCCATGAGACAGCATTGCGCCCTTTGCCCGTCCCGTGGTGCCGGAGGTAAATTGAATCAGCAACAGATCGCTCGGTTGCAGCCTGGGTAATTCACGTAGCGGTGCCGGCGCCGCCAGCGTACGCAGCGCGTCGAGTGCGAATACCGGTATGTCGCCGGCGAGTTCTCGGGCCCGTGGCTGCAGGTCATCGCCGCGTGTCTCCTGTCCCGCCAGAATCACCGCAGGCGTAGACAGATCCCGTGCGTGCTCGCATTCGGGGTCGGTCCAGCCGGGATTCCAGGCTGCGATCACCGTGCCCGACAGCGCGCAACCCAGTTCCAGTAACGCCCATTCGACGGTATTGCACGACCAGACACAGACGCGGTCGCCAGGGCGGGTGTATTCGAGCAACCAGTACGCGATTTGTTCGGCCTCGCGCAAGGTTTGTCGATAGTCCAGAAACTCGGTCGTGTCACCGCTGACCCAGGCAAGAGCCCGGCGCTCGGGAAAGCGTGTGCAGGAATGCCGCAACGCATCGCCCAGCGTGGTATCCAGCAGTGCGATCGATCTGTCGGCGGGTCGGTAACTGAATATGCTGCTGTCCGCGGCAGGTGAGGTGGGCATGTGGGTTTCGATTCCCTCGATTGACGGTGGTCGTAGCCATTGAGATGCGCAAGCAGAACTGCCGCCGGATCACGCTGCAAACCAGCGCTGGCATCTCGCCGGGCTATAATTGACAATATGACAATAATAGTCAACGCAAACACCGCCGCCCATCCGCAACGTCATGCGATATGGCGCGCCCAACCGCTATCTTCGCCTATTTTTTCTCTTCGTCAGGGTCTCGACTGTGCGATGCAACACTGTCTCTGCCGCGGTGTCGGTTGATGGTCATGCCGATCAGCCGCGAGACCACCACGGCGACGTACGCGATGCCGGTGAATTGTTCCAGCATCACCAGCACGCGCGCGGGCGCCGTTACCGCGACGATGTCGCCGCTCCCGGTCGAAGTCAGGTTGTTGAAGCTCGCGTACAGGAACTCGAAGAACGTCCACGGCGTCGACTGGTCGCCGCCGCGAAAACTTCCTGGCAGCACGAGCTCGATGGCGAGAAACGCATACGCAAAGCCCCAGGCGAGCAGGGTGAATGTGGCACCGGCCGCGAACAGTTCGTCCGCAGTGACCCGCGTGTCCTCCATCATGTAGGCGATCAGGCTTCCGGCGGTGTAGAAATACAGCACTGCCTCCATACTCGACGCCCAGAACCGTAACGTCGTGGAATCCACGAAGAGCGACGCCAGCGACAGCGTAAATGCCAGTACGGCCAGTGCCTGCGTCATCCACCAGATTGTCGCGCTGCGCCGCTGCACCCAGATGGCGAGCACCAGGATCACCACGCCGAAGGCGTTCAGTATCGTGCGCGCATGGGCGTTGCCATCGAGAATGGCGTAAAACACCAGGCTGGCAAACTGCGCAGCGAGTAGAAACGCGGACGGGTGACGCGAGGCCAGCATCTGCCAATTGATGCCTTTGCGCATACTGGATGTATCTTCCCGGTGCATTCAGTTCAACACAAACCCTTTGTATCCCTCCTGCACCGCGGTTTCACAGAGCTGCCGGAACCGGGGAAACCCGCCCACGTAGATCATGAATCCGCCTTTCTTGCCCTCGATATTCTTGCCGTTGTACCAGGAGTCCGCGAACTGGTGCAGAGTCTGGCTGGATACCATCGCCACTTCATCGGCCCAGCCGTGCTCCGCCTGCTCGGTCACATCGATACGCGTGAGACCGCGGCGCTCCATATCGTCGATGATGTCGGCAGTCCAGTTCACCTGCCATTCTCCCGTCGTGATCATCTGCGCTTGAGCCGCAGGCGTCGATGGGCCGTGGATCATGAAGAAATTCGGAAAGCCCGCCACCATCGCGCCGAGGTAGGTTGTAGGCGCCTGCGCCCACTTCTGAACCAGCTTGCGCTGATTGCAGCCTTGGATATCAATGCGCGTCAGTGCGCCGGTTACAGCGTCGAATCCGGTGGCGGTGACAATCGCGTCGAGCTCGTACTCGTCGGACGCGGTGCGCAGGCCGGTCGTGGTAAAGGCGACGATCGGAGCTGCCTTGACGTCGACCAGCGTCACATTGTCCCGATTGAACATCTCGAAGTAGCCATTGCCGATGCACAGCCGTTTGCCGCCGATGGGATAGGTGGTGGGGCAGAGTAGCGCAGCGGTGCCTGGATGTTTGACGATGGAGCGGATTTTCCCGCGCACGAAATCGCACACAAGCTCATTGGCGGCGGCATCCGTCAGCACGTCGTTGAAGGCAAACAGAAGCTGGAACGCGCTCTTGGAATTCCAGGCCTGCTCCAGGACGCGCTCGCGTTCCGCCGGTGTGTGGTCGTGCGCGGAGCGTTCCGCGTAGTCGACCAGCGATGCTCCGTAGGTATCCAGCATCTGCCTGCGCCGTTCGGCGTAGTGCGCCTTCCAGTCCTGTTCGTGCGCCGCATCGAGTGGCCGGTTGCCGGAGGGCATGCAGTACGCCGGCGTGCGCTGGAAGACGTAGAGCTGCTCCGCCTGCGCCGCGATGATCGGCATGGCCTGGATGCCAGTGGAGCCGGTGCCGATGAACCCCACGCGCTTGCCGGAGAAATCCACGCCGCCCGCGGGCCAGCGCGCAGTGTGGTAAATCTCGCCTTGGAATGTGTCACGGCCTGGCCACGGCGGAATATTCGGTGCGGTGAGGCTGCCGGTGGCGGCGATCACGTAGCGGCACACGACATGATCGCCCCGCTCGGTGTGAACGTGCCAGACTCCCGCGTCCTCATCAAAAGCGAGTTTGGCAACAGGATTGGAGAAGCGGATCGCTGCTCGCAACTGAAAACGATCGGCCACGTGGTTGGCATAGCGCTCCAGGTCGGGTTGCGCGGAGAAGTATTCGGGCCAGCGCCACTCCTGTTGCAGCGCCTCGTCGAAGCCGTAGGAGTATTCGACACTCTCGATATCGACCCGCGCGCCGGGATAGCGGTTCCAGTACCAGGTGCCACCGACGCCGTCGCCGGCTTCAAAGCACACCACCCGGTATTTTCGCAGCCGGTGGATCGCATACAGGCCGGAAAAGCCCGCGCCGATAATCACAACATCTGCGGCTTCAACACCTTCGCTCGTCATAAATGCCTCCCTGTTGATCTGTTCGCGGCTGCTTTCACCGATGTGGTGTCGCCTCCCAGGTCCGGTAGCGCGGCATGCTGACGATCATCATCCCGCCCAGCGCACACCCCACTGTACCGCCAATCAGGAACAACCGGTAATCACCGAATGTGTCGTACACAAGCCCGGCCAGCATCGGCCCCATGCCGGCGGCCAGCGCCATCAGTGAGGACATAACGCCGTAGACGGCGCCAAAATTCTTCATCCCGGCGTAGCCCGCGGTCAGGAACCCCGTGATGTGCGTTTTGGTGCCCGCCGCGTAGCCGTTGATCAGCAGGGCGATGACAATCAGTGCAGGCGAGCGGATGCCATCCAGCAGCAGGAGGAAGGCCAGCGCTGCCGCACCCAGCGTGATGCCGCCGATCCAGTTGGGTCGGAACCGGTCCAGCAGCACACCCGTCACCAGCTTGCCAACGATGCCGGCGATACCGGCCAGCCCCACCAGCCAGGCAGCCCGGGTGCGGTCCACGCCCGCCTCGGTGAGAATGGGGAACAGGTGAATGGACAGCCCCATGGTCAGCAGCATGACGATGAAGTTTGAAATTGCGAGGCGCCAGAGCGCCGAATCGCGCCACGCCTCTGGAATAGTGAGTCCGGGGCTATCTCCAGCGGGTGCTGCGCCGGCCACATCCCTGCCTGCCTGCGCAGGGCGCGGGCCTTGTCGGGCCGCGCGGTCACGCCTGTCGAACAGGAACAGCAGGCATGCGATGAGTGTGATGCCGCCCCAGCCCAGACCCAGCCAGACGAAGCCTGCCCGCCAGCCAAACTCAGTGATCAGGAAGTTGCCCAACGGCGGCACCACGCTCTGGGCCACGGCCGTGCCCGACAAGGTCAGCCCCAGCGCGAGCCCGCGAGACTTCTGAAACACGCCGACCACCGCCGTGGTCCACACCGTCGACTTGATGCTCACTGCGACGAGCCCGAACAACAACCACAGCGCAATCCACTGCGCCTGCGAGCCGTCGAGTGTGCTGAAAGAGAGAATCGAAACAATGGTGAGCACCAGCCCCGGCAGCGCCACCCGCCGCGCGCCGAAACGGTCCACCAGTGCGCCGAGGAAAGGCCCGAGCACGGCGGTCACGACGGTCGCGATCGAGGGGCCGGAGGACAGCAGCGTTCGGTTCCAGCCGAACTCCCTGCCGAGTGGCTCCATGAACAACCCGGTGCTGACCAGCATCACTGAGAAAAAGGAAAATCCCAGAGAGGAGGCCAGTACCAGCGTCCAGCCAGCGCGCCATTCCAGCGTCGCCGACATCGCCGGGTTGTCCATCGGGTGAATTGCCAGTCGATCTGTCGCCTCGTCACATCCCGGCATGCGTAGCGCTTGCCGGTCGCGGTTGCGCACCGCGCACCAGCTGGCCTTGCAACTCGCCGGTCGGCACGCCCTCGCGAAACGCGACGCGACCGGCGACCAGAGTCGCGATGTAGCCGGTGGCCCCCTGCACCAGCCGTTTGCCGCCGGCGGGCAGGTCGTTGACGATCCGGGGCGCGTGCAGCGTCAGGCGGTCGAAGTCGATCACGTTGATGTCCGCGCGGTAACCGGACCGCAGCAGGCCGCGATCCAGCAGGCCGACCTGTTGCGCGGTGCGCCGGGTCTGCATCGCGATCAGCTTTGCCAGCGGCAGCCGTGGCCCGCGCTTGCGGTCGCGACCCCAGTGCTGGATCAGCGTGGTCGGAAAGCTGGCATCGCACAGCATGCCGCAGTGCGCGCCGGCATCGGCGAGGCCGAGCACGGTGTAGGGATGTTCGAGCATGGTGTGTACATGGTCGAGGTTGCCGGTCTGGTAGTTGAACAGCGGCTGGTACAGCAGGGCGCGGCCCTCGTTGGCCAGCAGCATTTCCAGGGCCACCGCCTCAGGTGCGATACCGCGCCGGCGCGCCTGTGCCCCCACCGATGTCGCAGGATCGGGTTCGTATTCGGCGGGTTCGCCGAGGCTGAACAGTTTGTCGTAGCCGTACAGCACTTCGTCGACCAGCGCCACGCCGGTAGGCGGGTTGGGCGTGGCCAGCAGCCGCTCGCGGAAGGCCGGGTCGCGCAGTTGTTGCACCTGCGCTTCCAGCGGTTTGCCCGCGACATCAGCCCACACCGGGTTCAGCAGGAACGGATTGGCGCTTGCGGTGAGCCCGAGCAGCACACCGGTGGCGCGCGGTGGCACCTGCCCGTACATCGCGATGCCATCGGCCTGCGCAGCGCTGATGCCATCGAGCAGTTGCTGCCACCATTCCGGGCGTGCGTCCTGCTGTTCTACGGTCAGTGAGATCGGCCGGCCGGATTCCTGCGCCATGCGCCTGAACAGCGCGAATTCAGCCTCGAAGTTGTAAAAATCCGAGATACCCTGCAGCACGCCGGTACCGGTCGCGCCAACGGCGCGGGCGATGCCCACCAGCTCGTCGGCGTGCGCGGTGATGGTCGGTGCCAGCACGCCCGCCTTGTCCTTGTGCTTCTCCGTGCGCGAGGTGCTGAAACCGAGCGCACCGGCGCGGATGGCGTCCGCCACGAGTTCCGCCATTGCGGAAATTTCCGCCGGCGTCGCGATCTCGTGGTTCGCCCCGCGTTCGCCCATCACATACGCCCGCACCGCGCCGTGCGGCACCTGCGCGGCGACATCCAGCGCCAGCGGGCGGCGCGAAAGCGCATCGAGGTATTCGGGGAACGTCTCCCAGTCCCACTGTATGCCCTCGTGCAGGGCGGTGCCCGGAATATCCTCCACACCTTCCATCAGCCCGATCAGCCAGTCGCGCTGCGCTGGTTTGCAGGGTGCGAACCCGACGCCGCAATTGCCCATCACCACCGTGGTGACGCCGTGGCAGGAGGAGGGGGCGAGGTAAGGATCCCAGGTGACCTGCCCATCGTAGTGGGTGTGGATATCGACGAAGCCGGGCGTGACAATTTTGCCCGTAGCGTCGATCTCCTCGCGCGCGCGGTTGTGCGTGTCGAGCGTGCCGATCGCGGTGATGTGCGCGCCATCGATGGCGATGTCGGCCTCCACCGGTTCGGTGCCGCTGCCGTCGTAGATGAGACCGTGGCGAATGATCAGGTCGTGCATGAGAGTGATGTCTCCATCGCCTGAGCCGTTTGGCCAGATGGCGTAACTTTATGTTGATATCAGTCCGGCGTGTTTTGTCAGTGAATTATACATCTGGTGCCGAGCTCTGAAAGTGATTCTGTTGCGATTCAATTGCTTGCTAACCTGGTGCTGATTTTGCAACATTGTTTTTTCCGAGATTTACCGGGAAGTACCAATACACCAAAAACGGAGGTAGTTGTGCGGCTCATTCGGCGGGCGCTGGCAATCCTGGCGGGTCTGGGAATACCGCTACTCAGTGGATGTGGTGATGGATCCGGTTCCAGGTTGCATGAGGTGCACACGACGCGCTGTATCACCGACGTTTCAGCGTCCTCCCGGCACGTGTTCGAATGCGACGGTGTGCAGTTCAAGGTATTGCTGACGCAGGAATGTATCGATCTCCCCTGCGGACTGATCTTCGATGTGCATGGCTGGCTCAGCAACCCGGACGAACAGGAACGGCGCAGCGGGCTGGCGCGGGCGGCCGAGGATCATGGTGGCTATATTGTGGTCCAGCCTGGCGAACTCAGCGTGCCCAGCAGCTGGGAGCCCGATACCCACTACCCCATCGTGTTCGATTTCTTGCAGCAGGCGATGGACGCCTACGACGTAGACCGGGACAGGGTGCACTTCACCGGGTTCTCGCAGGGCGGACTGATGACCTGGAAATTTGTCTGCGACCACGCTGACATCATTGCCAGCGCGGCACCTTTGGCCGCACCGGAACTCAATTGTTTTTTCACCGGTTCAGGGCCGCCCAGAAAAGTGCCACTGTTCTACATGAGCGGAACCAAGGACGTGCTCGCCCGCTATTTCAGCGTCGGCAATGGGATATGGGCTGCGGACACGCTGGTGCGTGTGATGTATGACTACGGCATGGTGTCGGTTGATTTCGCCGATTATGTGTTCTCGGAAACCGGCGATCTGGTGGTGGACGACACCGGCAGAATCGACACCGCCGTCGATGGCGTGGCGTTCGAGATCGTGGATGGCAGCCAGGACGGAACGTTCTTATGGACGCGCTATACCGGCGAGTCGGGTCTCGTATTCGAACACCTGCGCCACGCCAATGGCCATGTGTACCCCGATAACCCCGACAGCCTGATCTTTCCAGAGGAACCTGCAGTCTGGTTTCCCGTGGGCGAGGCCATCCTGCAGTTTTTTATCCAGAATCCAAAACAGCGCGAGGACTGAGGGAGCCCGCACCCTCGCGACAGGTGTCGCACTAATCGCGATGATCCTTATCGTGATGGCCGTGCCCGTTCCCGTGCCCGTGATGTCCTTTGCCGGGCTTCCCGCATCCACGCGGCGTTTTCAGCTGCGCCGGGATATCAAACGCCAGGCCATCCCAGTTCTTGACGATCAACTGGTCTCCGTCCAGCACTGCCTTGATGATGCCGGTATTGTGCAGGCTGTTGGTGAATGCCGTCAGCAGCTGCACATTGTTGGCGAGAGCGGGTACGGTCCAGCCGATCGAGGCACCGTGGGACACCATCGCCACAACGCCATCCTTGTCACACCGATGTGCGTTGATAATGGACTTGAACGCCGGCACTGTGCGCTCCCGCATGCCGGCCAGCGATTCGCCGTCCGGCCCGCTGCTTGGCAGCTTGGCGTCCGTGTCACCTGCGAGCCACAGCGGAATGACCTGTCCGATCTCAGCCCGCACCTGCTGCTCGAGGTTGGCGGAATTCGGGAAATCGGGATCCCACTCGCGTATGCCGGGGACGATTATGGGCTCGGGCAGTCCGGTTTCGGCGACGATGTAGTAGGCGGTCTGGATGGTGCGCAGCGCATCGCTGCTGTACAGCCCCACTACATCCTCGGAGGCCAGACTCTGCCCCAACGCAGCCGCCTGTTGCCGCCCGGCGGGCGTCAGCTCGTTGAGATAGTACGCATCCGGGTTGCCAGGATTTGCCACATCGATGTTGCCTTCAGTCTCGGCGTGGCGGATGAACCAGAATTCGACGGTGGCCGAGGCGGGTAAGCCGAATGTGAGTGTGCTGACTGCTGCGGCCAGAAGAGCGGATTTGCGGAACATGGTTGCCTCCAACGGGTTGTGAGTGAACAGCCGGACTATGCGTGGCTGAAAGGGGAGAGTCAACCCGCCCACGGGACTGCAGCGATCTCGTTATGCGCCCACGGGGCGGAACAATTGCTGTAGAGACCAAATCGGGATAGCCTGACGGCATGTCAATTATCAGGAATCTGCCCGTGGCGACAGACAAGCACAATCTTCTCGGCCAGAAGATGGGTCGCAAGGGCAGGGAGACCCGTCAGCGGATCATGGACGCGGCGCTGGAACTGCTGAAGACATCCTCCTACAAGGACCTCAGCGTCTCGGAAATGGCCAGTGAGGCGGAGTTGTCGAATGCGACGTTTTACGTCTACTTCAATGATGTCGAGGAAGTGCTGTTCGCCTGCGTGCAGGCTGCGGCGCTGGATCTCGGCGAACTGCATGCGATCCTCGATACACCGTGGCGACCTTCCAACGTGCGCGAGCAGGTGCGCAAGTTCGTCGATGTGTACAACGTGCTCTGGGAGAAATACCGCATCGAGTTGCGCGTGCGCAACCTCGAGGCAGATCAGGGTAACCCCCGCTTCCTGAACCTGCGGATCGAAACCACGCGGACATTGCTGCGCAAGCTGGCCAATAAAATCGCGCAGATGAACCCCAACCTGAAGCACCCGCAGCAGATTGCAGTGGCGATCCATGCCGCCATGGGTGCGATTGCCGCGCAACACGATCTCGGCATTACCAGCGCTACCGGCCAGACACGCAAGAAATTGAACGCCGGCGTTGCGGAGATGATCTACACGCTCCTGACAAAATGAGCTTCCCCGGGAATCGCGTACGGGTCCGCAGGGTTGATGTCGAGCGATGACACATAACCCCGGCCCGGTCGATGCAAGGCAATGCAGGACGCTGCCAGAATTCGTACGCGCCGCGGCGCTGGCCTACGGCGACGACACCGCGATTACCTTCCAGGGCGAGACGCTGCCCGATGACGCCATCTCATTCCGCGAACTGGAGCGCAGGTCGTCTGAGCTGGCCCGTGGGCTGATAGCGCGCGGAGTTGGCAAGGGCATGCGCGTCGGCTTCATTCACGGCAACGGGCCGATGTTCGCCGTGCTGTTCGCCGGTATCGCGCGCACCGGGGCGATTGCGGTGCCAATCAGCACGCTGATCAGATCCAACGAACTGGTGCGCGTACTGCGCCAGTCCGATGTCGCCGGGCTCATCGTGCAGCGCAGCCTGTTGGGCAGGGACTATGTCGCCAGGTTGTACGAGGCGCTGCCGGCGCTTGCGACATCGTCACCCGAGCTGCGCCTGCCGCAGACGCCCTTCCTGCGCTGGATCGTCTCCACCGGCGAGTCGCTGCCGGCGGCAGTACGCCCAGTCGGCTGGCTCACCACCGCGGCCGACACAGTGGGCGAGGCGCTGCTGCTGGCGATCGAAGCAGAAATTCATCCCACCGATCAGTTGCTCGAAATCTACACCTCCGGCTCGATGGCCCTTCCCAAGGGGGTGAAGCACAACCATGGCCCGGTGCTCTCGCGCACGCGATACATCCGCACACGGGTGACCACCATCCGGCGCGGCGCGGTATTGCCTGCGTCCCTGCCGATGTTCTGGGTCGGCGGCCTGGTGATGAACCTGTTGCCGAACTGGGAGGCCGGTGCGACCACGGTGTGCAGCGAGCGCACGCTGAGCAACAGCCGCATGGCGATGGGCAGCGTGCTGGCGGAGGACGATCTGGCCAGCATGCCGCCCATGCCCGTGATCTGGGCGCTGGGCATGACGGAAACCCTCGGCCCGTATTCGTACGCGGATGTCCTGCGCGTGCCCGGTTACCCACTGTGCCCGCCGCTGGATCACATCGCCGATGGTTTTGAGGTGCGGGTGGTGGATGGGCAGGACAATCCTGTGGCCGAGGGCGAGCGCGGCGAGATACAGGTGCGCGGCGACGCGCTGACGCCCGGCCTGCACAAGCTGGCGCGGGAGAAGCACTTTACGCCCGACGGTTTTTATCGCACCGGCGACATGGGCATCGTGGACGGCAAGCGCATTGTGTTCGTCGGCCGCGATGGCGACATGATCAAGACGGCGAACAGCAACGTGTCGCCAGCGGAAGTCGAGCTGGAGATGCAGCAGCTGGACGGTGTGCACTCGGCCTACGTGGTTGGTATCCCGGACGCGGAGCGCGGGCAGTTGCTGGTGGCCGCCGTGGTGCCGCGCGACGGGCATGCGCTGGACGTTGCGGCCATTCGCGCGCAACTGCAGCGACGCCTGTCCAGCTACAAGGTGCCGCGCGAATACGTGATCCTCAGTCGCGCGGAAGTACCGATGCTGCACAGCAACAAGGTGGCGCGGCGGGAGATCGAGGCGATGATGGTGGAGCGGTTGGGGCGGGGGTGAGCGCGCCGGCCTTGCCGGCTACTTCACCACTTCCATCAGCTTCCCGAAGCTATCCACCACGTCATACCTCACGTTCTCCGGCGCGAAGCGGCGATTCAGTTCCTCGAAGAACCTGCGGGCGCAGTTGATCTTGGTATTCTCGATCGCCCGCAATTGCATCGATGACATCGTGCCCTTGGTTTCCGCCACGAAGTAGATGTGCTTCACGGAGCCATCCTTGAAGGAGATGGCCCAGTCGGGGTTGTAATCGCCGACCGGCGTGGGAATCAGAAAACCGCGCGGCAATTTGGCGTAGACGACCACCTCGCTGCTGGCCTCCAGCGCCTCGGCGAACTGCCGCTCCGGTTTCGATCCGGAATCCGGCAGGACGAAGTCGTAGATGTGGTGTTTGGGCGTTTGCACGGCGTTGCTGAAGTCCTGTTTGGTCTGCCCCGCCGTGAAGATGTCCAGGTCGAACGTGTCCTCCACCAGATCGTAGGCCAGGTGCTCGATGATGACCGTGGCCTTTTGCTCGTTGATCAGGCGTATGGCCTCGGCGATGAAGCTCTCCGGGTTGGTCCTGAACTGTGCGAACACCGCCACATTCATTCCCCTGAGAATGTCCACGATCGTGCGCCGCGTCAGCAGCGTGCCTTCGCCTAGTTTGCCGATCAGGTCGTACTTCACCGCCGAGTGGATCGAGGCCCGGTTGGTTTCGGTTTCCGTGCGTGTCAGCTCGAAGGCGGCGCCTTCCCTGATGCCATCGTGGGTTACCGCGGCGGTCTGCTCGCCTCGTTGAATGGTGTATTGCAAAGGCGTCACTTTCAGCCCGGTCTCCTTGTGATTGATGGCATTGATTGCCTTCTGCACCAGCTCCTCGGAATCGAACGCCACGCTGTACGCCGCCTTGCGGTTGATGCGGTGCCACAGGGCCTTGAACTCCTGCTTGTCGAAGTTGGCGTTCAGCGGGTTCTTCTTGGGCCGGCGGTCGTCGCCGATGTCCGGCAACTGGCCTTCGCTGAATACGCTGTCGATCAATTGGAATACCTGTTCACCTAGAGTTGTCAGATCCTCTGGAAGATTAGCGAGATTGGCGTCCTTCTTGGCTTGGTGGTACTTCTCGGTAATGTTGCGTTTTTTATCGACGTAGCCGTTCTGGATTAGATAAAACTCAATGTCGGTTGCCTGATCTTCGGACACAGTGATTTGTCCGGTGGGCGTCGTCACAACCTTGCCCGTGAAAAACGCCTTGTCCGCCACGCGCGGGCGCGCGGACAGCGATTCGCTGATGTCCTTCTGCAACGCCGTAACGAAATCCTTGTAGCTTTCGCTGGCCACCACCGTCAGCACGTTCACCTCGTGGACGGTGGCGGGGTGGTCCATGCGCTCGCCGTGCTGGTTGACCGACAGCCGCAGCCCGCGCCCCACTTCCTGGCGGCGCGAGAGGGT
>CAYWWD010000022.1:0-45292 GCA_964461965.1 uncultured Halioglobus sp.
GCGCTGCTCGGCCCCAACGGCGCGGGCAAATCGACCACCATCGGCATCATCAGCTCCCTCGTCACCAAGAGCGGCGGCAAGGTCTCGGTGTTCGATATCGATATCGACACGGATTTTCCCGCCGCGAAACGCAACATCGGCATCGTGCCGCAGGAGTTCAATTTCAACCAGTTCGAGAAGACGCTGGATATCGTGGTCAACCAGGCCGGCTACTACGGGCTCGCTCCAGGGCATGCGCGCGCCCGCGCGGAACAGTTCCTGCGCGAATTAGGTCTGTGGGAGCAGCGCGATCTGCCATCGCGCATGCTCTCTGGCGGGATGAAGCGTCGCCTGATGATCGCGCGCTCCCTCGTGCACCAGCCGCGCCTGCTGATCCTCGATGAGCCAAGCGCCGGTGTGGACATCGAGATGCGGCGATCCATGTGGGATTTCCTGCGCCGTATCAACGCCCAGGGCACAACGATCATCCTCACCACCCATTACCTGGAGGAGGCGGAAGCGCTGTGCCGCAATATCGCCATCATCAATCACGGGAAAATCGTCGAGAACACGTCGGTGAAAACGTTGCTGCGCAAATTGCATCGGGAGACGTTCCTGCTGGACTGTGTTGAAGTGCTGCCGAATGAGGTCGCGATCGATGGATTCACGGTGCGCCGCCTGGACGACCATACGCTGGAGGTGGATGTCGAGAAGGGGCAGCATCTCAACCAGGTGTTCGCGGTGCTGGGTGGGAAAGGCATACACATCAGCAGCATGCGCAATCGCGCGAATCGCCTGGAGGAAATGTTCGTGAACCTGGTGGAGGGTGCGGCATGAACCTGCGCGAGCAGTATGTGGCGTTCCTCACCATTGTGCGCAAGGAGATCAAGCGCTACCTGCGGATATGGACGCAGACACTTCTGCCGTCGGCGATCACCATGTCGCTGTACTTCGTGATCTTCGGTTCGCTGATCGGCTCGCGGATCGGCGAGATGGGCGGCTTCACCTATATGCAGTTTGTGGTGCCGGGTCTGATCATGATGGCCATCGTGACCAACTCCTACGCCAACGTGGTGTCGTCGTTCTTCGGTTCCAAGTTCAGCCACGCCATCGAGGAACTGCTGGTCTCGCCCGTGTCAAACTTTGTCATCCTGATGGGCTATGTCGTCGGCGGTGTGACGCGCGGCATCCTGGTCGCGGTAGTGGTGACGCTGGTCTCGCTTTTATTTACACACCTGCACATTCACAGCTACTTCGTGGTGGTCGCCATTGTCTTGTTGACATCAACCCTGTTCTCATTGGCCGGCTTCATCAACGCCGTGTACGCGAACAATTTCGATGATGTTTCGATCGTTCCCACGTTCGTGCTTACGCCGTTGACGTACCTCGGTGGCGTGTTCTACTCCATGGACCTGTTGCCCGAATTCTGGGCCAATGTTTCCCGGCTGAATCCGCTGGTGTATGTGGTGAACGCGTTTCGGTATGGTGTGCTCGGCGTATCCGATGTCAGCCTGCCGCTGGCCTTCGGCATGATTACCTTTTTCACTGCAGTGGCATTCGCCTACAGCATGTACCTGCTTAATTCCGGCAAACGGCTCAGGCAGTAGCGCAATGACCGGGGACGAAGAGGGCGGTATGTTGCTGGGCCGGCACACGCCGGTAGTGCACGACTACACGCCGCAGCTGCTGCACCCCATTCCTCGCGAGCTGGCACGCCAACGCCTGGGGCTGGTGGATCGGCTGCCGTTTCATGGTGCCGACCTGTGGCATGCGTACGAGATGTCCTGGCTGGACGACGCAGGCAAGCCGGTGGTGCGGGTGGGGCGCTTTCTGGTGCCGGCCAACTCGCCCAACATGGTGGAGTCGAAGTCCTTCAAGCTGTATCTCAATTCGCTGAACAACACGCGTTTTTCCAGCGCTGCCGCAGCCAGCGCAACCATTGTGGCCGACCTCAGCACAGTCGTGGGGGCACGCGTCGCCCTGGAGCTGCTTCGTGTCGACGACGATGCCCTGGGAGGTACGCCGTTGTCAGGCATGTGCCTGGATACGCTGCCTGTCACGTTGCACGCTGGCGACCCCGACGCACAGCAGTTGCAGGTGCATGCTTCACGGATGGTCGAGGAGAGGTTGTACAGCCACCTGCTGCGTTCGTTGTGCCCGGTGACCGGCCAGCCGGACTGGGCAACTGTATGGCTGCACTACCGCGGCGCGGCTATTGAACACGCGTCGCTGCTGCAATACCTGATCGCCTATCGCGAACACCAGGAGTTTCACGAGCAGTGCGTCGAGCGCATGTTCCGCGATATCACGGCGCAGTGTGAGCCCGAGTTCCTGCACCTGCAGGCGTTTTACACGCGGCGTGGCGGGCTGGATATCAACCCTTTTCGCAGTACGAGCGCCAGTGCGCATCCCCTGCCTCGGCTCAACCGGCAATAGCTCACGAGGGGCGGGATTGGGTTCTAATTCACACCGCTCAGGACTGGCAAGCATGCTTTCTTGTGCTATTATCCGCGCCCTTACGGTGAGGTGGCCGAGTGGTCGAAGGCGCACGCCTGGAAAGTGTGTATACGGAAACGTATCGAGGGTTCAAATCCCTCCCTCACCGCCAACCCCTTCGCGCTGCAAGCGCATGACCTCCCGCAGCATCCATCCCGTTTAACGTCACGACGTTTGATCGCGCGACTCCGGTGGCGGTACCACGTCCCGGTGCTTGCTCAGTACATACGTCGCCAGCACGGCGACCAGTTCAGCGCCCGCCAGCAGGAAGAGTGTCCGGCTGCTCAGCATCGCCGCCAGCGCCCGGCCATTGCCGCTCACGATATTGATCGCCAGGGCGACGTTCAGCAGCGTGATCGCCGCCAGGATCGTCAACGCAACGACAGGGTGTCTGCCAGCGCCGCCCACGCCTCAATCCGCAACCTGGACACCGGGCTGACGCATCAGGGCGCGGCGGATTTGCCCGCGGCCTTTCGCAGTGCCTGTCCGCGGTGGGATTGCTGGATGATGTACGCGCGTATGGCCTGCGCTTCCTCGGCGCTGACATTGTCGGCGAACGATGCCATGCCGCGATCCTTCAGTTGCCCACCGCGCACGACGGCTTCCCAGCCTTGCTCATCCCACAGGTAGGCGGAGCCGCGCAGATCGGGGATCAACAGTCCGGAGACTGCGTTGAGCCCATGGCAGCCCATGCACACGTCCTGGTAGGTCTCAAAACCCAGCGCGATCGTCTCGGCGTTGGCCGTGAGTTCCGGCGGATTGAAGGTCACAGTGGGTCGCCATTTCACTTTGGGGAGACTCGCCCCGCCGCCCAGCTTGAAGGTCAACACCCGGCTGACGTTCGGCATGCTCTCGGCCTGCACGTATTCACCGAACACCAGTGCGAACGCGCCACCCCAGCCCACATTCACCGAAATATACTGCTGCCCGTCCAGTTCGAAGCTGATCGGCGGTGCTACCACGCCGGTTTGGGTGGCGAAGTCCCACAACTTCTCACCCGTGTCGGCGCTATAAGCCACCAGTTTACCGTCTGCCGTGCCCTGGAAAACCAGATTGCCGGCCGTAGCGAGTGTGCCGCCGTTCCACGGGCCGCGATGTTCCACGCGCCAGACCTCCCGCTGTTTTACCGGATCCCATGCCAGCAGCCGGCCCTGCACCAGCGCACCCAGCGCGTCCCGTTCCGCCTGGGCATCGGGCAGGCTGCTCGCAATGGGATCGACGCCGAGATTGCTGACGCCGGGGTTGTAGCGGAAGTTGGCCGGTTGAGCGTACACCGCCGGAATATCCAGCACCGGGATGTACACCAGGTGTGTCTGCGGGCTGTACGACATGGGCTGCCAGTTATGCCCCCCGAGATAGGAGGGGAACAGCGTGAACGGCGCATCCTTGTAGCGTGCCCCGGGCACCTCGATCGGCCTGCCGGTTTTGGGGTCGATGCCGGTTGCCCAGGTGATGTTTACGTAATTGTCGGCCGACAGCAGCTCGCCTGTGGCGCGATCCAGCACATAGAAGAACCCGTTCTTCGGCGCCTGCATCAGTACCTTGCGCTTGGCGCCGTTGATGTCGAGGTCGGCCAGTATGATGTGCTGCGTCGCGGTGTAGTCCCAGCTCTCACCCGGTGTGGTCTGGTAGTGCCAGACGTACTCCCCGGTGTCGGGGCGCACCGCGACGATGGAGGAGAGGAACAGGTTGTCGCCGCCGCCCGGCGAGCGAATCTGCTGGTTCCACGGGGTGCCATTGCCGACGCCGAAGTAGAGCAGGTCCAGTTCCGGGTCGTACGCCATGGCGTCCCACACGGTGCCGCCTCCGCCGCCCATCTTCCACCACTCCCCGTGCCATGTGGCAGCCGCCTTTTTCATGGTGTCGTTCTCGAACCCGAGGGCCGGATCGCCGGGCACGGTGTAGAACCGCCAGGCCAGTGAGCCGTCCGCCACGTTATACGCGCTGATAAAACCGCGCACACCAAACTCCGCGCCACCGTTGCCGATCATCACTTTGTCCTTCACCATGCGCGGTGCGCCGGTGATGGTGTAGGGCAGCGCCGGATCAAAGGTCGCCACTTGCCAGTTCACTTTGCCTGTTGCTGCGTCCAGCGCGAACAGGCGCCCGTCCAGCGAACCGAAGAAAAGCTGGCCCTTCCACAACGCCACGCCGCGGTTCACTACATCGCAGCAGGTGTGCTTGGCCTTGTCCTTCGCAACCTGTGGATCGAACGTCCACAACCATTTGCCGGTGCGCGCGTCGATCGCGTGCACGATGCTCCATGCCGAGGTGGTATACATCACGCCATCGACGACCAGGGATGTCGCCTCGATGCCGCGCTGTGTCTCCAGGTCGTACGACCAGGCCAGATCCAGCGTGTCGACGTTCTCGCTGTTGATCTGCGAGAGTGGGCTGAAGCGCTGTTCGCGGTAGGTGCGGCCATACGACATCCACTCGCCCGGGTTGTCGTCCGCGCGCAACATGCGGGCGGTGTCCACGGTGGCGACCGCAGCGGGTGGCCGCGGTACCGCTGCCGGTGTGGCCGCCGGGCGGGTCGTGGGAGAGGCTGCGGCCGGCGCAGATTCAGCTGGGGAGGAAGCAACCGGCTGGTCGCTGTCGCAGGCGACCAGCGAGGCAGCCAGCAGAGCGAACAGCGAGACACAAGCAAGATTCCTGAGCATCGCAGTTCATCCCCCACAGTGCCTGGCGGCATTTTTTTGGCTGAGCCGACGTTGAATTTCCAGCATAGCGAACCAAATACTGGCAAATCAAGCCAGCCTGTTGACGCGCACTGCGCCTGCGACCACGCTGATCAAGCGTAGTCTTGGCGCAACGGCTTGCGCAGGACGGTATGTGCAGGAAGTGCGCGACACGGATGTCGATGCCAACAGGGATGCGTATGGCCACCAGGGATGCAAATGGATAGCGGGCTCAAAGCGCTGGCGCTGGTGGTGCAACTGCACCAGATTGCCGTCGACCCCGACCAGCTGCAACAACAGTTCACATCAGGCGATGGTGTCGCCACGCAGGACGACATCCTGCGTGCGGCGCAGGCCCTCGGTTTCAAGGCGCGGTGCACCGCCTATACAGCCGAGCAACTCGACGCCCGCAGCCTGCCGGCCATTGCGCGCACTGTGCAGGGGGAGTATTTCGTCATCGCCCGCGCCGCGCAGGCGGCGGATCAAACCACCACTTACCTCATCCAGCGCCCCGGGCACAGCGCGCCAGAGTGCCTGACACGCGACGCACTGGCGGCGCTGTGCTGTGGTGAATTGATCCTGCTGGCACCCCGCAACCGCGCGCTGCCTGCAGGCAACCCATCGTTCAACCTGCGCTGGTTTGTTCCATCCCTGCTGAAATACCGGCGGCTATTTATCGAAGTGCTGATCGCGTCGTTCTTTCTGCAATTGTTTGCGCTGGTCACACCGCTGTTCTTCCAGGTAGTGATGGACAAGGTGCTGGTCCACAAGGGGTTCACCACGCTGGATGTGCTGGCGTTCGGGTTCCTGGTCGTTGTGCTGTTTGAAGCTGTGATCGGCGGGCTGCGCAACTACCTGTTCAGCCATACCACCAGCCGCGTGGACGTGGAACTCGGCGCCAAGCTGTTCCATCACCTGGTCAGCCTGCCGCTCGGCTATTTCGAGAGCCGCCAGGTCGGGCAAACCGTGGCGCGGGTGCGCGAGCTGGACAGCATCCGCAATTTCATCACCGGTACGGCATTCACGCTGGTGATCGATGTGTCGTTCACATTCGTGTTCGTCGCCGTGCTCTGGTATTACAGCCCGACGTTGACCTGGATCGTGATCGGTTCGCTGCCGTTCTATATCCTGCTCTCCGTCTTCATTACGCCAGTCCTCCGGCACCGCCTCGACGAAAAATTCCAGCACGGCGCGGCCAGCCAGGCCTTTCTCACTGAGGCGGTGACAGGTATGCAGACGCTTAAGGCACAGTCCATCGAGCCGCAGATGCGCCGCCATTGGGAGGATCGCCTGGCGCGGTACGTCACCGCGTCGTTCCGGGCCTTGAACCTGAATAACCTGGCCAGCCAGGCGGCGGGCTTGGTCAGCAAGGTGACGACCCTGCTGATCGTCTGGTGGGGCGCGCATCTGGTGATTGGCGGGCTGCTGAGCATCGGCCAACTCGTGGCCTTTAACATGATCGCCGGGCGCGTGACGGCGCCCATCCTCAAGCTGGTGCAGTTGTGGCAGGACTTCCAGCAGGCCGGGCTTTCGCTGCAGCGGCTGGGGGACATTCTCAATACGCCCGTGGAACCGGGCTTCAGAAGTGCGCGCAGCCTGCCGGTGAAATTGCGCGGTGCGGTGAACTTCGAGCGGGTGCGCTTCCGGTACCTGCCGGGCAGTCCCCTGGTGCTGGATGAATTGTCGCTCGCCGTGCGCGCCGGCGAGGTCATCGGGATTGTCGGGCCTTCGGGTTCAGGCAAGAGCACACTGGCGAAGCTGGTGCAGCGACTGTATGTGCCCGAAGCGGGGCGTGTACAGGTAGATGGCACTGATCTGGCACTGGTGGATCCCGCCTGGCTCCGCCGCCGGATCGGCGTGGTGCAGCAGGAGAGTTTTCTCTTCAACAGGACAGTGCGGGAGAACATCGCACTGGCCAATCCCGGGATCGCATTCGAGCGTGTACTGCAGTGCTCCCACCTGGCAGGCGCGCATGAATTCATCCTCAACCTGCGGGAAGGGTACGACACCCTGATCGAGGAGCAGGGCAGCAATCTCTCCGGCGGGCAGCGCCAGCGCATCGCAATTGCAAGGGCGCTGGTTAATGATCCGGCCATCCTGATCCTGGACGAGGCAACCAGCGCGCTGGATTACGAATCGGAACGTATCGTGCAGGACGGCATGGCCGCCATCAGCCGCAACCGGACGGTGTTCATCATCGCGCACCGCCTGACTACCGTCCGCCACTGCGATCGCATTGTCGTACTCGATCGGGGCAGGCTGGTGGAATGTGGCAGCCATGAGCAGCTGATGCAGCGCCACGGTTACTACTTCAGGTTGTATGGCTATCAGTCGGATACATCGCCGATGGGTGCTCGCAGTCGGCATGCCACCCTGGTTTCCGCGGAGTCGTCGCCATGACTGCGCCATCCGCTGTGCCAACCTCCGTGCGTGGATTTGCACGCAAATTCCGCGCCCTCTGTACTCGATGCCGGGACAGGTGGCGAACTCGGTTACCTTCCCCGAAGGGCCAGCCGGATGCTGTGCAGCGGCAGTTCCTGCCGGCAGCGCTGGAGATACAGGAAGCACCGCCATCCCCCGCGGGGCGAAGTCTCATGGCGACGCTGCTCGTCCTGTTCGTGGTTGCGGTGCTCTGGGCCTGTTTCGGTTACGTGGACATTGTGGTGACGGCGCCCGGGCGCATCGTGCCAAGTGGGTACGTGAAGACCATTCAGGCCATCGAAACTGGCGCGGTATCCGCCATCCATGTGCAGGAAGGCGATCGTGTCCGCGCCGGGCAACCCCTCATCAGTCTGGATCCCACGTACGCCGATGCGGATCAGCTGCGCATCGATCAGCAGATCGCTGAACTGACGCTTGAAATGCACTGGCGGCGTGCGCTGGCCGATTGGCTGGCGAACGCATCACCGCAAGCACCGGCAGCGGCGAAATTTGATCGAGACGGCGACCGGGAGCGCGCCACGGCCCTGTTCGAGCAATACCGGCAGGAGATCACCACTCGACTTGCGCATGTGGCTCGCGAACAGGACGCCACACGCGCGGGCCTCGCGATGGCCAGGGCTGAAAGCGCCAAAGCCAGGGCGACACTGCCCATACTTGCCGACCGTGTCGCTGCCTACAAATCGCTGTATGACGCGCAGTTTGGCGCCAAGGTCACCTATCTGGAAATGTTGCAGCAGCGCACCGAGCTGGAGCAGTCCCTGCCGGTACTGCAGGCGCGGGAGAAGCAGCTGGAGGAACAACTGACAGTGCTGGAAGCGCAGCTTAAGCTGACGCGCGAAGAACAACAAACGCAGAATCTGCTGCAGTTGGCCCGCGTCGAAGCGGAGCGGGATGCACTGGTGCAGGAAGGCAGGAAGGCGAGCCAGCGGCAGCAGCGACAGGTGTTGTCCGCGCCAGTGGATGGAACAGTGCAGCAACTGGCCGTGCACACCGTGGGTGGCGTGGTGACCCCGGCGCAGGAATTGCTGAAGATCGTCCCGGAGGACGCCAGCATCGAAGTGGAAGCGCTACTGCAGAACCGCGATATCGGCTTCGTCCGCGAGGGCCAGTCCGCCGAGGTCAAGATCGACACGTTCAATTTCACCAAATACGGGCTGATCGATGCGCAACTGCTGACGATCAGCGATGATGCCGTAGAGGACAAGGAACACGGATGGGTATTCAAGTTGCGCCTGCAGCCGGCCCAGGACGATATCGAGGTGGACGACAAGCGCGTGAAGCTCAGTCCGGGAATGGCGGTGACCGCCGAAATCAAGACGGGCAAGCGGCGGTTGATTGAATTTTTCCTCTCGCCGCTGCTACGGTATCGGCAGGAAAGTGTGAGGGAGCGATAGGGAAGCATACATGTTGGGGCTGGCGATACTTTTCATCTTCGGTGTCTATGTGGCGATCAGCATCGGCGTCACGTGGTATGCGATCCGCTGGGCGAGGAAACGCGGCAGGCGTGCCTGGCTGTGGGGATGTGTCGCCGCCTTCGCGATGTACAACGTGATGTTCTGGGATCTGGTGCCTACGCTGGTTATGCACGAGTACTACTGCAGGACGCAGGCGGGATTCTGGCCGTATGTGACGTTTGAGGAGTGGGAGAGGGAGAATCCGGGGGTGGTTGGAACGTTAAGCGCGAGAGCGGGTAACAAATTGAATCTGGAACGGAGGGATGAAGTTCCACCAGATATTCTTCGCAGCTGGTACACCAAGCGGTTTTATCGAGATTCACGTCCAATTGAACTGACGAGGTCCTTAGTAAAGATTGAGGACGTTTTCATCGATTCGGAGTCACACATCCCAATAGCACGTTCTCTAAATTTTGTACGCGGGCTGCCTGCAAATACTCTGGCGGCGGGAGGTTCACCGGATGAAATTCGGAGAAGCTTAGTGCTTGGATGGGGAAATCGGCAGTGTGAAGTGGGTGGTCGACCTATTCGTGAGCTATTTGGTTTATACATATACGATTTTTGGAAATCTGGGGAAGGAAAATGACGAATACACGGACGTATTTTGAACTTGCACAATTGTCAGAAGCTAGCTACGCAAATTTGGTATCACCAGATGGACTTATGGATGACGTTAGAAACGCAACGTTCATGACAGAGCCATTCAGCCTTACACAAGCTACAGAGTTGGCCGACCACTGGAACGTCATCACCCACCAACCCAACACCGACAGCGGTTTCTCCTCCACGCTGTTCCGCAATGCCGATGATGGTGGCTACGTACTTGCAATCCGTGGCACCGAAGGAATCAATTGGGAAGACCTGTTGGAAACTGATTTTGGAGACATTGCTATCGATGGTATTGCAATCGATCAGATCATTGATCTTTACAATGAAATGCAGGTGAGGACAACCAATGCGGCAGGGTATTCAAGCAACGGCTGCAACGGGTGAAGGAAAATGACTGTTAAACCGACATACTTTGAACTAGCCGGTCTGGCGGAACTAAACTTCGCGAATCCCGGTTTGGCTAACAATTTCGGTTTTGCCGCGAGGCAACAAGGATCAAATGATGAAGCGACTCTTTAGAATCATGGTACGTGTGGTGGTTGTTCTGATTTCGCTGCCCATCGTATTCCTGGTGAGTATGTACATTTACGGCAAGTATTTAATGCATGGGGTGGAAACAAGGAAGGTGGAATTTAGTGCGTATCAAGAAGGTGCGTCGGCTTCCGGCAATGGGTTTGGTGGTGACGTGGGCTTCGAGGTGTTCGATACCAAATTGATTTCTAAAAAATACTACTGGATTGACGACATTCATCTCCTAGTAGAGGCGAAGAAAAACTTACGTACACCCGACGCGCCTGTAGGTAAGTTAGTTTTGAATAGCCAGACACAATCTCTGAAGCCACTGGCTTTGGACGGATATCTCCTCAATTTCTACGGGGGCTATGCACTCGAAGGCCGCTTTTCAGAGACTGAAGTTTCCGAAGATGGGAAGAAAAAAATGGAGCATTTTCGAAGCAGATTGAAAGAGCTCGAAAATGCGTGGGTGCTGGAAGATACGGTCAAGGTGGAGGATGTCATTGGTTCACCTCCGGCTCGCTATGAGTTCGACTTGAGTTTCGATACAAAGCCGAAATTTTCATTGCAGCGCGAGCTGCGGACGAAAAACGATGTGCCAGAGCATCGAATACGATACCTCTCGGAGTGGGGATGGATAATGCGGACGCCCTTTTCCGGATATGATAAGCCTACGCAAACGGTACCTGAAATGGGGTTTTTCGATATCGGAGGTGAAGTTTACGCGGATCAACCTGGGAGGAAAGTGGCTGATCCGTTGAATTTGCCTCCGGATCAATTCGACCAACTGGACGTAGCCTATATCGACTTCCTGGACAAGTATTGGATAGCCAATTCGTATTACGGATTCCTTCTGGGAACAATTCCACTCATGGGATTTCTCGAACGCGACGGCAGTTTCCGGGAGTTCGCCTGGCCCGCCGAGTGGCTCGAATACACAGCTATTCCGTTGCCTACGAGGAAAGGAGTGTTCTGGAGCGGACATGATTTTCGTCTATCAAAACGCGGGCGGGGCACCTCGGGCGTCTTTCTGAGGAGTTATGACGGCCAGGTCTACAAATTGATGCATGGTGAAGCTACCAATCCAGCAGTATCAAAGGATGGTTGCCGCATCGCCGTATTCAATCAGCTGCGGGCCGACGATATGGAAACTACCCTTAAGCTTGCAAACGTATGCACTGCAACCATGGATGGGAGAGCGCTGAGAGATGACGACTATCAATTTGAATGACGTTACTACATTGGCGGCAGCCAGCCAGAGCGCCTACAGGAGAAGCCCTGTCGCCGAATATACGATCGTCGAAGTACATGACCAGCAAGACACGGGATTTTCATTCACCGTTTTCAAGCGGAATGTGAGTGAAGAGTACATATTTGCATTTCGAGGAACCGAGTCAGCGCAGGATCTGTACGCGGATCTGAACCTGGGTCTGTCTCAGTGGACACCGACCGCTCGTAAGTTTTTTGCGGATACTGTTCGGGCGCGGGTGCTCGACAAACCCGGTGCCAAGATTCATTTTACCGGGCACTCGCTGGGGGGAGCCCTGGCACAGTATGCTGCTTACGAATATGCGGTTGCCACGTCGCTTACGGATGGGGGCAATAAACTGACCGACGCATTCGACCTTGTCACGTTTAACGCCCTGGGTGGCACCATGGCGCTCCAGAACCGCGCGATATATGACGACGATTACGATCCAGCTATTGCAGCAACGATCAGCGCCGCGCATTACAAGATCAAATCCGATGTCGTCAGCAGGTTGGGAATTGGTCACGTAGGCAGTACGTTGTCTGTGCTTGACAGGCCCATCGAAAGTCCATTGGACGCGCATTTCATGGACAACTTCGTGGACGACCAGGGAAATTCTCTGATCTCGGTATCGGAATACGGATCAGCCTATTCCGAAACTGACTATCTGAATATCCATCAATTGGTAGCTGTCAGCGGAATTGCGGGCAGTTTTGGTGACGATGGAAGTTTTTCCAGCGCGGAGGCGTTATTGCGAACGATCTCTGCGTTTGCGTTTGGGTTGGCCAACGGAAATAGTGAGGACCTCGCTCGACTGGTGGCCGCGGTGTTCGGTGATCCTTCGACAGTCGGAGAAGCAGAATTTGATGCTTGGGTTTCGGTTGGCATTCGAACCATCGAGAATTTGCAAGAGTCGGGGTTGTTTGAACTGGGCAATCCGGTTGGAGCCTTTGCGCTCGCATTTGCAAATCTGCTTCAGTGGGGCACGCAGTTGTGGGAGCAAATTCCGAATCTGGATGCTGCTACGGGATTGTCATTCACCGGTTTTGTTGACGGTGTGTTGAAACCAGGTATGCAGTTGGCGAATTCCGCGTTGTCACATGCATTCGAGCAGGGATTGAGTCCGGTACAGTTCAAGGATGTCGTCGAATTCATTTCCTACACTTCCGAGTGGGTAGACAGGTTCTACTCGTTTTTCTCGTCAAATGTGCTGTATTTGGCAGGGACCGCGTCGGGCGAAGTGCTGTCAGCAAATGCTAAGTACTGGGCGGGGAAACATCGCGACGACCACATAATGGGTCTTGGCGGAGACGATATCATCATAGGCGGAAAGGGCACGGACTACCTGAATGGCGGCGCCGGTGCGGATCGGTTTTGTTGGTATTCAGGTGATGGCGAAGATTATGTTGTTGATTTTGACGACGCCGGCGACCGCATCGTCGTCAACGACCTCGACCTGTCTACCCTCAATTTCAAGCGTCTATCAGCCGATTCTCCGTACTACGCCGACAGCACACACTCCGCCATTACGCTGCACTACGACGGCGGCCAGTTGACGATAGATATTGGTGATGGGCGGGACTCCGGGCGCATCGTCGTCACGCAGTTTACTCCTGGCGCCAACCAGGATTACGGCATCAAACTCAACACCTATGTCCCTGCTCCCATCCCCGTTACCGACGTGGTGGTCACAAAACTGGGCTTCAGCGACGATCCCGTTGCCAACCAGACCGACCCGCTCGCGTACTCCCGTGAAATCTTCACCCAGCGTGGCATCAACTGGGCGGTGTCGACGATCACCTTCGATGCGTCCAACGTTTCCAACTATTCCGGTGGATCACTGCATGGAACCATGGGTGGTGCCTTTGAAGGCGGTCCGGTGGATGATTTCCTCACCGGGAACGCCAACCAGAATGCCTTGCACGGCCTGGCCGGCGATGATCGCATCGAGGGGCGTGACGGCGATGATTTTTTAGAAGGCGGGGCAGGAGCGGACCGCCTCTTTGGCGGTGCGGGCAACGACGTGCTGTTTGGCAGCGCTCGCGCTGGACTGTTCGAGCTGAACAGTGGCCCCACGCCACATGACAAGTATTATCAGCCACAGGTCGCCGACGCAGAATCGGATGTCAACGTGCTGGCCGGTGACAGCGGCAACGACTTCATTTCGGGCGGCGAGTATCAGGATTATATGGACGGCGGCACCGGCGGCGATCGATTGCTGGGTGGGACCGGTGCAGACTTCATCAGCGGCGGCGCGGATACCGATTTTATTTACGGTGATTCCGCGCTGGATTTTCGCTATGTCGAATTGACGCCAGGTATTGCCTCTGAGAGGTTCGAAATCGAATTCGCCAATGGCATTGCTCACGAGGGCGACTACAACGACGTCCTGCACGGTGGCGACGGCGCGGATGCCCTGTGGGGTGAGGTCGGCGATGACGAACTGTATGGTGAAAATGGCAACGACAACCTGTTCGGCGATCGCGTCAATATCGCCGAGTATTTCGCCGCGGAGTTTCCCGCGATGGCCGGCACCACACCCGATCTGGATGTCGCTCAGCATGGCAACGACAAGCTGTTCGGCGGTGCGGGCAGAGATTTGGTGCAGGGCATGGGTGGTAATGACGAACTCACCGGCGGCACCGAAGATGATGACCTGGACGGTGGCGCAGGCGATGATGCCTTTCTCTTCGAGGCCGGTGATGGCCGCGATCGCATTCGGGATACACAGGGCCTGCACAACCTTGTGTTCAGCGGCATACCCCTCGCCGACTTGCGCGTGCGCTTTCGCGGCGCAGATGTTTTTGTCGGTCGCGCCGGCACCGATGAAGGGTTTTTCCTGAGCAGGGCTGAGTGGAGCGATATCCGTCTGGCGTTGGAAACACCCGACGGGATTATCGAGCGCTCGCGTGTGGATACCGAATATTACGACGGCGCCGGCAACCTGCTCCTGAGGGTCAAGGGCACGAACAGTGTGACCGAGGCTGGTCTGGCCAGTGTGATGACGGTGGATGTCGCCGATCCCGAGAGGCCGAAACTCGTCATCAAGGAAGGCATCGAGGGAGTAAGGCTCGAGGCCATTGCCGGCGGAGCCGGAGGCGGCCGGGTGCGTGTGACGAGCGCGGGTATGAGTTTCGACACGGAACTTTCCGCGTACCTGTTGCAATCCGGCGACGAGTACCTGAGCCTCGCCAATAGCCAGGCCCTGGCCGTCGTGGGATTCTCTGGTGTCATGCCGGCAAGCAGTGCCAGCGACTGGATCGTCGGCAGCGAGAGCGCCGATACCATGTCCAGTGGCAACGGCAACGATGTACTCGACGGCCGTGGTGGCAACGATATGCTCGATGGCGGTGAAGGTTCCGATTTCCTCGCCGGCGGCAGCGGCGACGATCGGCTTTCCGGAGGCCAATCGACTAACTACTTCGATGGCGGCCGCGGCAGCGATACACTGATCGGCGGCGCTACTTACGATTCCTATCGATTCATTGCCGGTGATGGCACGGACACAATCGCCGATGGCGGAGGCCAGCATGGCTTCGATTTCGGCGCCGGGGTGACCCCGGCTTCCGTGGCGCTGTATTACACCAGTACCACCGATACCAGTTTCCGCCTGCAATATGGCCAGGGCGATGCGATCGTCTCCCAAGGCGGCACGGCGGCGCACTGGATCTCCAGCGTCAAGGTGAATGGCGCACCGATGTCGCTGGTGCAGCGCTCCGATCTGGTCAACGGTACGTTCCGCGACACCCGCTGGCATGACACCTTCGAACCCGGTGCGGGGGACGATACGCTCTTCATTCGCGGCTGGGGCAACGATGTGCTCCGCCTTGCGCCGGGGGGCGGACAGGATGTGGTCAAGGTGGAGCAGGACCTGATCATATCCCCGCTCAAGGGCGCCATTCAATTTGCCGCCGGCATCGACCTGAATACCATCACCTTCAGTTTCAGCAATGCCGATGCTGTCATCAATTACGGCACGGGCAACAAGGTCACGCTCGATACGGCTACTGTGACGTCGCCCAGGGATAATACCCTGGTGCGCTTCACGCTGCGCTCCGAGGCCGATTCGAACTGGTTCCCGGTCATTCGCGCGCAAGGTTCATCGGCAATCCTCTACGGAACCTACGGCAAGGACCGCATCCTGGGCGGAAATGGCGACGACACCATCCTGCCGGGTTATGGCGATGACATTGTCGAAGCCGGAGCCGGTGAGGACAGGGTCGTGCTCAATGAGCTGTACATACGGAATGCCACCGGCGGTATCGGGCACAAGTCGATTCGCGGTGGCGGCGGTAACGATGTGACCGAAACGCCTCTGCACCAGGGGCTTACCTTTCACTACGACCGCGGCGACGGTAACGATTTCATCCTGTACGACTGGTCGTATGCATCAAAACTCCCCTACCTGTTCACCGTCAACTACGCGGCCGCTACTGCCGCTTTCGTTCCCAATGGGGAGGATGCGCTCTCATTTGGAGCAGGTATCGCGCTGGCCGACCTGCGCTTTGTGCGTTACGGCGATTCCCTCGCCATCCAACTCAAGGATGGTTCCGGCAGTATCCGCATCACCGACTTCTTTCATGCCTGGGACGCGGTGCGAGGGCCGAATGTGGGTTCCGAGCTGCTCGCGCTGGTGGGGGACTCCCGTGAACTCGATGGAGACACGCTGCTGCATCCGACCGTGCTGGCGGCGCTGCCCCGCACACCCATCGCGAGTCTGAAATTTCAGGACGGTAGTGTTGTGGCGCTGGCGCCAGTGCTGGAGAGCCAGCTCGAACAGGGCGTTGCCACTGTGCTCGGAACCGAGGGCGATGATTATCTCCACGGCACCGAGGTGGATGAAATTATTCACCTGCTTGGCGGGGATGATTACTTCGACGCCGATGAGGGCAGCAACACGATCGATGCCGGAAAAGGGGACGATACGATCGACGTAGCGGGTTCGCACATCATTGTCGCCGGCGAAGGGGACGACGACGTGACGGCGATGGGAAGCAACATCATCGATGCCGGCGCTGGCAGGGACACCGTGTGGGTCTCGGGCGATAATTTCGTCGACCCCGGAGCGGGAATTGACTGGATTACGCTGCGCGGCGGACACAATGTCCTGCGCTTCGGACCTGGCTATGGCGACGATTCGTTCGAATTCACGGTGCGCGACGGGTTGGACTCAACGATTGTCGAGATGGCCGAGGGACTGACCATCGATGACCTTCTCATCGAGACTTTTTTCGAAGACGGCGGCGATATCATCCAGATCAGCCTGCCTTTCACCGACGATGTGCTGACCCTGCGCGCCGAGGTGGCTGACGCCGACGGCAATGGTTTCTCCCGGCACCCGCATGCCACGGTGACGGCGATCAGGTTTTCCGACGGCAGTGAGATCACCGGTGAGGAACTATTTGCGTTGAACCCGTCGCCACCGACCGTCATACAGGGTACCAACGGTATCGACTGGCTCGCGGGCACGGAGGGTAACGAAGATTTTTACGGTGGCCGGGGCAACGACCTGATGTACGGAGCAGGCGGGAACGACTACTTTTATATCGAGGGCCATGATCAGGGAGAGGATCGCATCGTCGGCGGTACTGGATGGGATTTCATATTCGGTGGCGAGGGCGCCGACACCATCACGCTCACCGACTTCCTGGCGACAGACAGTGTCGAGAAGATCGACGGCGACACCGGTTTGAACGCTATTGCCGGCACCGCTGCAAGGAATGTCTTTGATTTTACGGGGACGGCGCTACTGGGTATTAACCATATTGATACCCGGGCAGGGGATGATGACGTACGTGGCTCACACGGCAACGATGTCTTCGTGGGGGGCCTTGGCAACGATATCGTGCGCGGTGTCGGTGGCAATGACATCTATCTGTTCGGCCGTGGTCATGGGCGCGACAGCATTGCCAATTATGCGCCGTTGGCTACCGAAACCGACTGTTTATGGCTGTATGACATTGCTCCCGAGCAGCTGTGGTTTTCCCAGAGCGGTTTCGATCTGCTCATCGACGTGGTGGGTACCAGTGATCAGGTGCGTGTCATTAACTGGTATTACACGGAGGACCGCCAGCTGGACACGATCTACGCGCGTGACCAGGTGTTGCAACGCAACCAGGTGCAGCAACTGGTGAACGCCATGGCGGCGTTCGATGCACCGACAGGTGCCGGCGCGGTTATTCCACCGGCCGTGCAGGATCAACTGGAGCCGACGCTGGCGGCGGCCTGGCACCTGGCGGCATAAGCCCGGGCAGGGTAACCCTTCGCTGGCGGGCGCGCCTCTCCCCATTTGGAGGGGTTGCGCTGCGCTTTCACGCTACGGCGGCCGGGGTCTGAAGCGCGGCAGCGACACCCATTGACGGGCGCCTCACATCTAAATCTAAACAAGAATGTTTCTCAGAAAGGTTTACTGCGCAAAAATGTTCCAGTACTGTATGCCCCGCATTGATAGATTCCTAGGATTTCGGGGTGTGTATGCCTACAGGGTTGAGGGCGGGTGGACTGGCGGCGTCCGTCATGCTGTGCCTGACGAGCCAGGCCGGGTTCGCGGACACGGTTCAGACCAGTGACCTGCAGGCCATTCTGCGCCGGCTCGAGGCCCAGGAAGCCGCGTTGACCCGGCAGCAGGCCGTCGTCGAGCAACAGCAGAAGGAAATCGCGGCCCAACGCCAGGAAATTCAGGGTCTGCGCCAGCAGTTGCAGGCGCAGGCACCGTCTACAACACAGCCCTCAAAGGCGACTCAGGAACCATCACCGCAGCTTGCAGCCGCGCCCGTCGGGCCTGCAACCCCCACGCTCCCTACAGCAAAACCGGAGTACGCCGAGCGCGAGGGCGAACTCGAAATCTCCGCCTACGGCGTCGTGAATTATTTCAACCGGGACTGGGACACGGACGAATTCGCCAAGGACACCGTGGACGCCGAGCGTTTCGTCATGGAGCTGGAGTACGAGTTCAACGAGCAATGGAAAGCAGTCGCGGAAGTGGAGTATGAGCACGGCGGCACGGGCGCGAAGCTGGAGTTCGATTCACAGGAAGAGTTTGGCGAATTCGAGCAGGAAGTTGAGAGCGGCGGGGAAGTCACCGTCGAGGAGTTGTACCTCGCCTACCGCTACGAACAGTGGCTGAACGGCAAGGTGGGCCGCTTCATCGTTCCCGTGGGACGAACGAACGTCTACCACAAGCCCCAGGACTATTTCACTGTCGCGCGTTCCGAAGCGGATGCCGCCATGATCCCGCAGACCTGGTCGGAGGACGGGCTTGCCGGTTTCGGCACCTGGTCGTTCGGAGACTGGGGCAGGGTGCGCTACGAGGCGCAGGTGGTCAACGGACTCGATTCCACCGGTTTCAGTTCACGCAACTGGGTGGCCGATGGGCACCAGACGCGATTCGAGCAGCCGCGCGCGGAAGATCTCGCGTTTGCCGGTCGACTGGGCTATTTCTACGGCGAGGATATCCAGGTGGCGGGCGCCTACTATGGCGGCAACTCCAATAAGAACCGGCCCAAGAACGATCTGGATGAGGACGCCTATGTCGATATCCTCGAGTTTGACGGTGCGTGGACGCCCGGAGACTTCATCCTGCGCGGCCAGTACATGTGGGGGCGCCTGCAGAACTCGCACCTGGTGACAGAAGCCAACCGCAACCTCTCCAACAACCTGGGCGCGAAACGCACACCGGTCGGCAGCGAAGCACAGTCGTGGTATGTGGAGGCCGGTTATGACGTTTACTACGAGATTTTCGGCGAGCGCGACCAAAGCCTGATTCTGTTCGGCCGCTACGACGACTTTGATCCCATGCACCAGACGGAAGGCCTGGTGTTCGACAACCCGCGCTGGCACCAGACCTCATGGACAGCGGGGCTCAACTATCTGCCCATCCCGAACATCATCTTCAAAGCCGAGTACAACCAGCGCGAGCTGGATCTCGACAGCAACAATCGGGAAGACACCTACGCACTTGGTGTCGGTTTCACCTACTGATCACGGAGAATATTGTTGTGAACATTCCAAGATTGGCCAGAAACGGCGTCTGTGTCACCACACTGGTGTTACTAACCGCCTGCGGCGGCGACAGTGCGGATGTCATCATCAACAATCCCGGTACCGGCGGGCCTGGGCCCGGCACTACCGGCTTTGATGCCACCGAAGTGATCTCGGCGATTGGTGAGGATGTGGTCGTCGGGACGTATCAGGGCATGGCCGATGCGACCGGCGATCTGCTCGACAAAGTGACGGTGCTGGCGGACGGCAACCTGACCATTGCCAATCTGCAGGCAGCGCAAACCGCCTGGTACAACGCGCGCAAGTATTGGGAAAGCAGCGAGGGCTTCCTGTGGGGTCCTATCGATACCGAAGGCTACGACCCGAAGCTGGATGATTGGCCAGTCAACAAGGTGGACCTCGACAATATTCTCGCGGACAGCAGCGTCGATCTCGGCAACCAGGGTGTGATCGACCAGCTCGACACCACGGTGAAGGGCTTTCACACCATCGAATACCTGCTGTTCAACGACGGCACGGGGAATGAGGACACTGCGGGCTGCGGCGCCGCCGAGCCCGGCACCCAGGCCTGTTACAACAACATCCTGGCGGCCCTGGCCAATCCACGCCGAATCGAGTATCTGCTCGGCATCTCGATCAATATCGACACCGTCGCGAACCAGACGCTCAATGCCTGGGAAGAATCCGGTGGTGATTTCTTGGGCGACGTGCTGACGGCGGGGCAGGGCAGTTCAATCTACCCGAGCCAGAAGGATATTCTGGAGGAAGTCGTGCAGGGCGCTATCGGCATCGCCGATGAAGTCGGCGCGGGCAAGATGGGCGACCCGTTTGGCGCCGGCGATCCGCTCACCGTGGAATCAAAATTCAGCGGCAACTCGCTCATCGACTTCCAGTACAACATGCGCAGTATTCGCAACCTCTACTGCGGGCGAGAGTCCATCGGCACCGAGAGTGCGGAGAATGCCTGCTCCGCCAGCGCCAACAGTGGCCTCGCAGAACTCGTGGCCGAACGCGATAGTGCCCTGCATGAGGACATGCTGCAGGCGATTGACAGGGCGGTAAGCTCGATTGCGGCGATTCCGGGGCCTTTCTACAAGGCCGTGGCGGCAGCGAAAACCGACCCGGTACTGGCGCAAACCATCCAGACCGCCATTGACGACATCCTGGCGCTGAAGGAGCTGATGCAGAGCGAACTCCTGCCGCTCGTGAATGAAACCGACTTCGCGTTCTGAGGTGGATGATGGCCAGGAAACGCTTGTTCGGAACGCTCTGCGCCACGCTGGTCCTGGCCGCGTGCGGCAGCGGTAATTCCTCACCGGTCGTGGTCGGCGGCGGTTCCAGCAAGCCACCCGTCAATCCGCCGGTAGAACCGGTAGTGGACAAGCGTTTGTCCGGCGGGGACACCACCGTGTTCGTCGCGAGCAGTTCGGCGTTTGAAACCCCCGCCAATAATTTGCAGGGAGAGCGGCTCGAGCGGCACCTGCTGGGCGATGTTGCCTTCGAAGATACATTCGTTTCCGCACCGGCGCCGGTCAATGGCGGGCTGGGCACCGTTTTCAACAACACCGCGTGCGTGCGTTGCCATCCGCGCGATGGCCGCGGCATGGCGGCGGTACCGGGCGTCACGCAGGAATCCATTTTCCTGCGCCTCAGTATCGGCAACGATGCGATCACCGGCCCGATACCGGTTCCCGGTTTTGGCGCGCAGTTCCAGCATCGCGCGATTTTCGGAGTCGAACCCGAAGGTACGGTCGATGTGCACTACGAGGATGTCGAGACCGCATTCGCGGACGGTGAGATCGTCACTCTGCGCAAACCTGTCTTCACCGTCACCAGCAGTTATGAACCCATTCCGCCGGGCGTACTGTTTGGCGCCCGGATGGCGCCGCCGGTCTTTGGGCGCGGCTTGCTGGAGGCGATACCCGAGACCACGATCCTGGGCTGGTCAGATGAATTCGACGACGATGGCGATGGCATCTCCGGCCGGGTGAACCGGGTCATGGATCCGGTGTCGGGTGAAACGCGACTGGGACGCTTCGGGCTGAAAGCGAATTCACCGAGCCTGCTGGTGCAGAATTCTGGTGCCTATCACGAAGACATGGGCGTGACGAACACGATATTCCCGCAGGAAAGCGCCTTTGGCCAGACGCAGTACGACGAACTGCTGGATGAGATGGAAGTCAGTGACGACACCGTGGATGTCGTTACCTTTTATGTACAGACACTGGCTGTGCCCGCCCGGCGCAATGTGGATGATGCGCAGGTACTGCGCGGCGAAAAGCTATTTTCACAAGCCCAGTGCGCGGCGTGCCATATTCCCGAAGCCCGCACCGGGGAGTTTCCCGCAGTGCCCGAGGTGGCCAACCAGCGGATATTCCCGTTTACCGACCTGCTGCTGCACGACATGGGCGAGGAACTGGCGGACGATCGCCCCGATTTCCTCGCCTCGGGCAGTGAATGGCGGACGCCGCCGTTGTGGGGAATAGGCCTGACCGCAGTGGTCCAGGGTCGCACGGAATTCCTGCATGATGGCCGCGCGCGCAACCTGATGGAGGCGATCCTGTGGCACGGCGGTGAAGCGGAGCAGGCGCGGGAGGCGGTGCGCAATATGCCTGCCAGCGACAGGGAAGACCTGATCGAGTTCCTCGAATCGCTGTGAGCCCCGCTATCCTGCCGGCGGGCGGGGCAGCACGGTAAATCGCCCGCTTCAGAGCACCAGTTCAGCCATCTCCCGCAGCATGGCGATATCGCCGTTGACCAGCAGGGTGGTGACCGGCGAGTTTTCCCAGTCCTTGAGTTTTTCGCGGATGCGATCGCGCGGCCCACAGAGCGCGATCTCGTCGGCGAATGCGTCGGGGACGGCAGCCACCGCCTCGTCGCGCTTGCCGGCGAAGAACAAGCGCTGGATTTCATCCGCCTCCGCCGGGAAGCCCATGCGCGCCATCAGTTCCTTGTGGAAGTTGCGCTTGGCCGAGCCCATGCCGCCGATGTAGAAGCCCAGCATCGCCTTCACCGGATACAGCGCCTGCGCAATGTCGTCGTTGATATTCACCATCACCAGCGGCGCAATCTCGAAGCCTGCCTTGGCGTCGGTCAGTTGTTCGGCATAAACCTCCTGGCGGTAGGGCGAGTAGTACAGCGGCAGCCAGCCGTCGGCAATCTGCGCGGTCTGCGTGACATTCTTCGGCCCTTCGGCGCCGATGAAGATCGGCACGTCCGCGCGCAGTGGATGGGTGATGGCCTTGAGCGGCTTGCCCATGTTCCAGCCGCCGGGGTAGGGCAGTGGGTAGAACTCGCCGTCGTAAGTGACCGGCTCCTTGCGCGCGAGCACCTTGCGGATGATCTCGACATACTCGCGCGTGCGGGTCACGGGCTTGTCGTACGGCTGGCCGTACCAGCCTTCCACCACCTGCGGGCCCGACACGCCGAGGCCGAGGATCATGCGCCCGCCAGACAGGTGATCCAGGGCCAGCGTCGCCATGGCGCACGCCGTGGGCGTGCGCGCGGACAACTGTGCCACTGCGGTGCCGAGGCGGATTTTGCGGGTGTGCGCGCCGATCCAGGCCAGCGGCGTGAAGCAGTCATTGCCCCAGGATTCCGCGCACCACACCGAATCGTATCCCAGGCGCTCGGCTTCCTGCGCCAGTTCCACATGTGCGTTGCCGGGCGCCATCGCACCCCAGTAACCGAGTTGCAGGCCGAGGGAAAGTTTTGCCATGGTGCGTCTCCTGTGCTTGGACGCGTCACTGTACGCCATCGGCTCGCGGGAGGTTAAGTGATTTCGGGCCAAATTCCCTGACCTCGCCGCTCAGTGTTGTCATGGCGCCGCGCCATTGGATAGACTCACCCGATTGCCAGCACCCCGCCCGGCGGACTCCACCATGAACGACCTCACCCACCTCGACGACCAGGGCGCCGCCCGCATGGTCGATATCGGGGACAAGGCCGTCACCGCGCGCGTTGCCGTCGCCCGCGCCATCGTGACCATGCAGCCGCGCACGTTCGAGTTGCTGCGCCAGGGTGCGCACAAAAAGGGGGATGTGCTGGCGGTGGCGCGTATCGCCGGCATCCAGGGAGCCAAGAAATGCGCCGACCTGATCCCGTTGTGCCATCCTCTGATGCTGAGCGCCGTCGAGGTCGGTTTTGAACTGGCGCCGGCGGAACACCGGGTCGTGATCGAGGCCACATGCAAGGTCACGGGCAGGACCGGCGTGGAGATGGAAGCGCTGACGGCGGCCTCCATCGCCGCCCTCACCCTTTACGATATGTGCAAGGCAGCGGACAAGGGGATGGAAATCCACAGTATTGCACTGTTGCGCAAGGAGGGCGGCAAGTCCGGCCGGTGGGAGCGCAATGCGGAGGACACCGTCTGATGCTGACTGTGCTGTTCTTTGCGCGCGTGCGGGAACAACTGGATTGTGCCGCATTGCAGGTAGTATGGCCCCCGGGCGGATTGGATCTGGATGCACTGCAGGAATTCCTGTGCGCCGAGCACGGCGCCCGCTGGCGCGACGTGCTGCAACAGGAGAATATGATCCGCGCCGTCAACCAGGTTGTGGCGAACGGCAACCCGTCGCTGCGGGACGGCGACGAAATCGCATTCTTCCCGCCGGTGACTGGAGGCTGAGCCTGTGGCGGAGCCTGCGGACGATTCCGTCAGTGTGAGTGTGCAGGAGCAGGATTTCGATGTCGCGCACCTGCAGTCGGCGTTGCTGGCGGGCCGGTCGGAGGAGGGCGCGGTGGCGACGTTCACCGGCTATGTGCGCCGCAGCAATGAGCAGCGGGCGATCGATTCGCTGGTGCTGGAGCATTATCCGGGCATGACCGAAGCCAGCATCCGCGAGATCGTCCGGCAGGCTGGTGCACGCTGGCCCCTGCTCGCTGCCTCCGTGGTGCACCGTGTGGGCGCACTGCGCGTCGGCGAGCAGATTGTGTGGGTGGGCGTGGCGTCCGCGCACCGCGAAGCCGCGTTCAGCGCCTGCGAGTTCATCATGGATTTTCTGAAAACGCGCGCGCCCTTCTGGAAGAAAGAGCACGGCCCGGACGGAGAAAGCTGGGTGGAAGCCCGGGCAGGTGACGCCGCGCGAGCGGTGCGCTGGCACGGGGATGCCAGCGGATAGCCTGAATAGGGGATGTCTCCCATGCCTGCCACGGGCTCCAATGGCGGGCGCTGCAACACGATAGAATTCCAGTAGCGAGAGGATGAACCATGAGTCTGGACAGTAGGGAACTGCGCAACGCGCTCGGCTGCTTTGCGACCGGGGTGTGCGTCATCACGACGATGTCGGGGAAACGGGAGGCGCTGGGGATGACGGCCAATTCCTTTTCCTCGGTCTCGCTGGACCCGCCATTGGTGCTGTGGTCGCTGCAGAACAATTCCGATGTTTACGAGGTATTCGCTAGGCCGCAGTACTACGCCATCAATATCCTGTGCAGTGAACAGCAGCCACATTCCAACCAGTACGCGAAGAAGGGTCAGCACGAACTGGACCCTGCGCACTATCGCCTCGGCAAGTACGGCGCACCGGTGATCCGACAGGCGCTGGTGACCTTCGAATGCGAACTGCATGCAACCTATGAGGCGGGCGATCACCTGATCATCGTGGGCAGGGTGACCGACATGCACCGGCGCGCATCCGGTGAACCCCTGCTGTTTTACGGCGGCCGCTATCGCGAGTTGCATTAGCGTGCACAGCGCAGGGTGCGACAGCGTTGCGCAGGCTGTTCCAATGTCTGCCCATGCCTTTATACTGGCCTGCGGATAACGCGAGAGTCGGGGTGTCATGAAATTTTGTTCCAGCTGCGGCAATGCCGTCATCCTGCGCATTCCGGCCGGCGACGACAGGGAGCGGTTTGTCTGCAGTAGTTGCGACCTCATCCACTACAGCAATCCGCGCGTGATCGTCGGCTGCGTACCGGTGTACGCAGGCAAAGTGCTGTTGTGTCAGCGCGCGATCGAACCGCGCAAGGATTACTGGACTCTGCCCGCCGGCTTCATGGAAAACGGCGAAACCTCGGTGCAGGGCGCGGCGCGCGAGACCTGGGAGGAAGCGCGGGCGCGCGTCAGCAATATCGATCTCTACCGCGTGTTCGATGTGCCGTACATCAGCCAGGTTTACATGTTCTACCGCTGCGATCTCGATGGCGGTGTGCATGACGCAGGGCCCGAGAGCCTGGCCACCGGCCTGTACGCACAGGAAGAAGTACCCTGGGACAGGATCGCATTTCCGGTCGTGTCGCAGACACTCAGGGAGTATTTTGCCGACGCCGCCACTGGAGCGTTTCCCGTGCGCGTATCGGCCATCGAGCACCGCCCGCGGCGCGCGTAATCTCACCGCGCCGCCCCCGGTCGGCGTGATTCACCCATCCAAGGCAGGGAGAAATCTCGCATGGCATTTCCGAAGATCGGCGGCGCGGCACCCGCGTTTGCGCTGCCGGACCAGGACGGCAACACCGTCAGCTTGAAGGATTTCAAGGGCACGAAGACGGTCGTGCTGTATTTCTACCCCAAGGCGATGACGCCGGGCTGCACGGTGCAGGCCTGCGGTATCCGCGACAGCAAAAAGTCTTTTGCACAACTGGATACCGTGGTGCTGGGGGTAAGCCCCGACCCGGTTGCGAAGTTGGCGCGGTTTATCGACAAGCAGGAGCTCAACTTCACGCTGCTGTCCGATGAGGATCACGCGGTGACGGAAAAATATGGCGCCTGGGGGCTGAAGAAATTCATGGGGCGGGAATTCATGGGGGTGTTGCGCACCACGTTTATTATCGGCAAGGACGGGCGACTCAAGCATGTCATGGCCAAGGTCAACACCAAGACCCATCACGATGAGGTGCGGGCGTTGATCCGGGATCTGGGACTGTAGGCGCAGCCATGCTGAGGTACCTGTTCGAAGATGTGCCGGCCGCCGGGGAGCTGCGGGAAATCGCGCCCGGTGTCCGCTGGCTGCGCATGCCGTTGCCGATGGACCTGAACCACATCAATCTCTACCTGCTGGAAGATACCGATGGCTGGTGGATCGTCGACACCGGCATCGCCCTCGGCCCGACACAGGAACTGTGGGAGCAGGTCTTCGATCGGTGTCTCGAGGGCAAACCGGTCAAAGCGGTGTTGTCCACACACCACCACCCCGATCACACGGGGATGGCGGGCTGGTTGTGTGAGCGCTGGCGGGCGCCTTTCTATATCACCGAGGGCGAGTACTTCACCGGGCTGTCGTTCAGCCGCACCCTGCCTGAGCACTACAGCTGGACGACCGGCGTGCATATGCTGCGCTCCGGGTACACGCCGGCGCAGGTGGAGGCCTCGCGTGCGCAGTTCGGCGGTTTCGGTTCTATCATCACACCGATGCCGACTGCCTACCGCCGACTGGTCGACGGTGCCTTCCTCGCCATCAATGGCAACCGCTGGCAGGTGATCGTCGGGCGAGGGCACTCGCCCGAGCACGCCTGCCTGTACTGCGGCGCGCTGAACATCCTGATTTCCGGCGATCAGGTAATTCCGAAAATCACCTCCAACATCAGCGTGTCGGCGGTAGAGCCCGAGGGCAATCCGCTGCGCGAGTGGTTGAAGTCGCACGAGCGTTTCCTCGACCTGTTACCGGCTGAAACCCTGGTGCTGCCGGCGCACAACGCGCCGTTCTACGGCCTGCACGAGCGGCTGCGCTATTTGATCGAACACCACGAGGATCACCTGCTGGCACTGGAGCAGGCGAGTGTGGAGGCGCCGCTGTCGGCCATGGAGCTGCTGCCGGTATTGTTCAAGCGCGCGCTGGAAGGGCACAACCTCAGCCTGGCGCTGGGTGAGTGCATCGCGCATCTGAATTACCTGCACCAGCGCGGCCAGGTCGAACGGACGGAGGATGAACAGGGGTGTTACCGCTATCGGTCAGTGGATGCCACGCTGCCGATGCGCCTGCGACAGCGCCGGCACCAGGCCGATGATTCAGCACCCATGCAGGTATAACATCAATGCAGGTATAAATAGATATATATCAAATAGATACGATTATTTATTAAAGTTAGAAATAGGTTTAATAAAACTCCCGTCACCCAGGAGCGCACACCATGCCCATGCCCAAAGATATCGGCGTTATCGACCTGATGCTCGCCATACCCGGCGAAGACAACAGCAGTTTCTACGACTGGATCAAGCCGCTGCTGCTGGACCGTGAAAGTCATGAACAATTCACCATGCCCGCCCAATACATGTTCAAGGACATTCCCGATCTGAGTAAGCGGGAGGACGGTATCGCCTATACGCTGGCGCAGATGGACAAGCACGGCATCGAGCGCGCGATGATCGGCCTCGGTTTCAGCGACCTGCAGGAAAAGGCGCTGCGGGCGCACCCCGACCGCTTTTTTGCCTCCTACGAAGCCAACCCCAACCGGGGCATGGAGGAGGTGCGCAAGATTGTCGCCATGCACGAGGAGTTCGATATCAAGGCCGTTACTGCCGCGCCGGCCATGATCTGCCCGCCGGTACCGGTGAATGACAAGAAGTGGTACCCGATCTACGCCAAGCTGGTGGAACTGGATCTTCCGTTCTGTCCCTGCATGGGCGTGCCGGGCCCGCGCGTCCCAGCCGGACCGCAGAAGGTGGAGCTGCTGGATGAGGTGCTGTGGTTCTTCCCGGAGTTGCGCGTAGTGACGCGGCACGGCTGCGAGCCGTGGACGGATCTGGCCTGGAAACTGATGCTCAAGTACCCGAACCTGCATTACATGACCAGCGCGTTTTCGCCGAAGTACTATCCACCGGACATCATCGACTTCGCCAACAAGCGCGGCTCGAACCAGGTGATGTACGCGGGGTATTTCCCGATGGGCCTGTCGCTGGATCGCATTTTCAGCGAGATGCCGCAGGTGCCGCTGCGCGATGAAGTGTGGCCGAAGTTCCTGCGGGAGAACGCCATCCGGGTGTTCAAGCTGGATCAATAGGGCGATCACAATGCACTACATCCCCGTAGAAGAAGCCATCGACGCCCCCGGCCTGCGCCTGGTCCTGTCAGCCGGCGTGCCCGGCCCCTGGGGCGAGGCTGCGAAATCAATACTGGCGTACAAGCAGCTTGCCTTCACACCCGTCTACCAGGAGGGCGGCGGTGAGAATGCGGCGCTGCGCGCGTGGACCGGGCAGACCTCGGCACCGGTACTGGTCGCCGACGACCTTCCCCCGGCCTGTCACTGGCTGGACCTGCTGATGCTGGCAGAACGGTTGGCGCCTGAGACACCGCTGGTGCCGCAGGAATGCGCGGCCCGCGTCGAGGTGCTGGGACTGTCTGCTCTCATTGCCGGTGTGGATGGCTTTGGCTGGCACCGGCGACTGCAGATGCTGGCGCCGATGCTGACACTGCCCCAACCGCCGGCAATGATCGTGCGCCTCGGCGCCAAATACGGTTGGTCGGCCGCAGCGTATGCCGGAGCGACAGTGCGTCTTCAGGCGATCAGCGCGGAACTGGACAGCCGGCTGGCGAGGCAGGAGGCCAGCGGCAGTGATTATTTCGTCGGCACGGTGCCGAGCGCGGCAGATTTCTACTGGGCTAATTTCGCCGCCATGCTCAAGCCGCTGCCGCACAAGGACAATCCCATGCCGGACTACATGCGCGCCTCTTACGAGGCGGGAGATGCGCAGACTCTCGCCTGCCTGACACCCCGGCTTCAGGCGCACCGTGACCGCATGTACGCACGCCATATTGCTCTGCCACTCGATTTTTAACTGGAGGAATCCCCCATGCTTTCACAACAGGAACTCTCTGACCGTTTCGAAATCCAGGACCTGGTGTTTCACTACTCGCACCTGATCGACAGCAAGCAGATCGATCGCCTGCGCGACGATATTTTTACACCCGATGCCTTTGTCGATTACAGCGTATTCGGCGGCAGTGTTGGCAACCTGGAGGAAACCCTGGCCTTCCTCAAAGGGGCGCTTACCCACGAACTGTTTCCCAACACCCAGCACCTCAACGCCAACGTCCAGGTGCAGTTGCAGGGCGATACGGCTACCGGCAGGGTGATGTGTTTCAACCCACAGGAAATGGTGTTGGGCGAAGGTAAAACGCATACGTTCTTCCTCGGCCTGTGGTACGTCGATGAGTACCGTCGCACCGACAAGGGGTGGCGCATCGCGCGGCGCGAAGAGGTTAAGAGCTGGGTCTTCAATCTGCCCGATTTCATGAGTTTCCCGGGCTGAGGTAAGCAACCATGATCGAGCTTTACACCGCACCTACTCCCAACGGCTACAAGGCTTCCATCGCCCTCGAAGAAATGGCGATTCCCTACCACGTTCACACCATCAACCTGCTGGAAGGCGAGCAGAAAAAGCCCGAGTTTCTCAGGATCTGCCCCAACGGTCGCATTCCCGCCATCGTGGATACGGAGCAGGACCTGGCGGTATTTGAATCCGGGGCGATTTTGATCTACCTCGCGGAGCAGTGCGGCAAATTCCTGCCGACGGATGTAACAGGGCGCTCGCGCGTCATCCAGTGGCTGATGTTCCAGATGGGCGGAATTGGCCCGATGATGGGCCAGGCCAATGTGTTCTTCCGCTATTTTCCGGAGAAGCTGCAACCGGCTATCGACCGCTACCAGAATGAATGCCGGCGCCTGTTCGAGGTGCTGGATACGCACCTGGCACGGCACGAGTACCTCGCCGGTGACTACAGCATCGCCGACATGGCGAACTGGGCCTGGGTGCGCACGCACCGCTGGTCGGGCGTTTCTATCGAAGGCCTCGAGCACCTGTCGCGCTGGCTGGGAGAGATCGCGCAGCGCCCGGGCGCGCAACGCGGCGTCAAGGTGCCGGTGGATATCGCCGCGCTGGTGGATGCCAAGCGCGAGGAGGATGCGACTGACTTCGCGAAAAATGCGCGCACCTTGCTGGTGGGAGGCGCTCCCGACGTCCGCTAGTGCCCTGCGCGGCAGGAGTCCACCCAGGTTTCCGGCAGGTAGGCGAGGTGCAGCTTGCGCACACCCTCGCGCAGATGGGACTCCAGTTCATCGAGCTGGTGGTGGCCGATCTTGGCGGCGTAGTAGTCGCGCACCGATTCAATGACGGCGTGGCTGTCTTCGACCAGCGCCACGCCGCGCGGCGTCAGGCGTATCTCCTTGGCGCGCTTGTCGCCACCGTCGATGTCGCGCGCGACGTAGCCCATGCGTTCGAGTTCCTTGAGCATCTTGCCCATCGCCTGCTGGGTGACCTGTGCGCGCTCAGCCAGTTCCGTCACTCGCACCGCACCCATCCCCAGGTTGGCAAAGACGGCGCTGTGCGAGGGCCGGATATCGGGATAGCCGCGCTCCGCGAGGCCCCGCCAGATACGGCGTTCGAAGTCGCGGGAAAACTCACGCAGCAGGCGCGACAGGTTGTTGGACAGCGAGGAGGCTATCGCCTGGTTTCTCTCTGCGGCGGTCTTGTTCACGAAAACCTCCTGCTGTCCGGTAGTGAGATGCCTATTATTGTAGACCGTGCCCGGCGGCTGTCACGCCAGCGTCGCGCTGCGTTGCTGGCCGGGCCGCACTTCCGCTACACTGCGCCGCCATTCATTCGGGCAGGCACAGACGCGTGGCGAAGATCATCACCTGCAATACCAACGGTATCCGTTCGGCTGCCCAGAAAGGGTTTTTCCGTTGGCTGCAGCACCAGCAGGCCGATGTCGTCTGTATCCAGGAGACCAAGGCGCAGGTCGACCAACTCTCCGATACAGTGTTCACGCCCGAGGGCTACCACTGTGTCTATAACGATGCGCTCAAGAAGGGTTACAGCGGCACGGCGCTGTTCAGCCGTATCAAGCCGCAGCGCGTGACCACGCGTCTGGGGTGGGATCCGCTCGATTCCGAGGGGCGGTACATACAGGCCGATTACCAGGGGCTCAGTGTGATCTCACTGTACATGCCCTCGGGTTCCAGCAGCGAGGACGCGTTGCGCAAAAAACTGGCGTTCATGGATGTATATCTCGAACACATGAAAGCGTTGCGGCGCGGGCGGCGCGAGGTGATCGTCTGCGCCGACTGGAACATCTGCCACCAGCCCATAGACCTCAAGAACTGGCGGTCCAACCAGAAGAACTCCGGCTTCCTGCCCGAGGAGCGCGCCTGGCTGGACAGTCTCTACGACGACGTGGGTTTCGTGGATTCCTTCCGCGTGGTCAACCAGGAAGCCGAGCAGTACACCTGGTGGTCCAACCGCGGGCAGGCGTGGGCCAAGAACGTCGGGTGGCGCCTCGACTACCAGGTGATATCGCCGAAGCTGGTCGACACAGTGAAATCGGCGTCCATCTACAAAGACGAGCGCTTCTCCGATCACGCGCCGCAGATCATGGAGTACGATTTCGACATTACTGTGTGACGCTGTGAAGCAACTGCCTGGTTCAAGAATTCCTCAACTCGAGAATCGCATGGGTCGTATCCGGCTCAGGCTCATTTCGTAACCTCGAAGTCAGTCGCTAGTCCCTGTGATGTCCACTTTTTGGCGTGTCCCATTGAGCGATACAAGCCGCATCCGCCGCCACGGACCCGCGCTATCAAATTGAGCAACTACCCCATGCTCCTCAATTGCGGGGCAGAGTGAAACCTTGTAAATTAGCCCGCGATTTCCACGCACTTTCACCAGCCCCGCACAAGAGACCCAATCGATGATTCCGTTTATTGCCAGTGCCCACGCACAGGACACCGCGGCTGCTCCGCCGGGTGGCGAGATGTTCCAGATCGTGTTCCTGATTTCCCTGTTCTTTCTGTTTTATTTCATCGCTATCAGGCCGCAGCGCAAGCGGCAGAAGGAGCACGCGGCGATGGTGGCAGCGCTCAACAAGGGCGACGAAGTGGTGACGAGTTCGGGCATCCTCGGCCGTGTTACCGCGTTGGACGACACCTACATGGTTCTCAACGTGGCCAACAATGTGGATCTGAAATTTCAGCGTGTGCACCTGCACTCCGTTCTGCCGAAAGGCACCTTGAAGTCCATCGGTTGAGAATGGCGCTGGTCTACCCCCGCAAGTTAGATCTGGCGCAAACGCCCACTCCGCTGCAATTCCTCGAGCGCGCCTCCCGCCGGTGGGGGCGCGGCCATCGCCTGTGGGTCAAGCGCGATGACCTGACGGGCTGCGCCCTGTCGGGCAACAAGGTGCGCAAGCTGGAATTCATTACCGCCCATGCGATCGACCAGGGCTGTGACACCCTCATCACCTGCGGCGGCCTGCAGAGCAACCACTGCCGCGCCACGGCGCTGGCCGGCGCGCAACTGGGCCTGCGGGTGCATCTGGTGCTGCGCGGTGCGGCGCCCGACGACCGGGAGGGGAACCTGCTGCTCGACCACCTCGCTGGTGCCGAGGTGAGTTGCTATCCCGCAGCGCACTACAGCCGCGAACTGGAGGCACTACTAATACAGTGGCAGGCGCACTACGCGGCACAGGGGCACAAGGCATGGGTGATACCGACCGGCGGCAGCGACGGCATCGGCGCCTGGGGTTACATCGCTGCCTGCGAGGAACTGGCGCGGGACTTTTCGTCCGCCGGCATTGAGCAGGCGCATATTGTCACCGCCACCGGCTCCGGCGGCACGCAGACCGGGCTGACGCTGGGCGTCGCCCTGCACCAGCTTCCGGCGACGGTGTGGGGCGTGAATGTGTGTGACGACGAGGACTATTTCGTGCACAAGGTTGCCAGCGACATTGCACAGTGGCGGCAGCGTTATCCGGGTGTGCCCGAGGTCGCCGTTACACCGCGCGTCCTCGACGGTTATGTCGGTCAGGGGTATGCCGTGGCGAGCCCTGCGATTTTCGACCTCATCGGCGAATTGTGCCGGCTCGAGGGCCTGGTGCTGGACCCGGTGTACACCGGCAAGGCGTTCGCGGGCATGCTGGCGGAACTCGCCGCCGGGCGGTTCGATGGCTGCCGCGATATTGTGTTTATCCACACCGGCGGCATCTTCGGGGTGTTCCCGCAGCGCCACGGTTTCGGCGGAGCCCCCGCATGAGCATCATGCTCGACAGCGTCGAGGCGTGTGTCGACCGGACGATTGCCGCCGTCGGCAACACGCTGATACTGGGTGCGCCGCTGGGGCTCGGCAAACCTGTCCAGTTGATGAACGCGTTTTACCGACGCGCCGCACTGGACCCCACTCTCTCGCTGCATATCGTCACTGCGCTGTGCCTGACAGTGCCGCGCGCAGGCAGTCAGGTCGAGGAGAACCTGTCCGGCCCTATCATGGAGCGCCTGTTTGGCGACTACGAGGAACTGGCCTTTCTCGCGCCGTACCGTGCCGGCGAGCTGCCGGACAATATTCGCGTCTCGGAGCTGTACTTCAGGGCGGGCTCGATGAAGGGCAGCGCCGTGGCACAGCAAAATTACATCTCCAGCAACTATACGCATATCGGGCGCGACATGCTGGCGCTCGGCGTCAATGTCGTGGCACAACTGGTGGCGGCGCGCGACAGCGCGGAGGGTCTCGCACTCAGCCTGTCCTGCAATCCGGATATCACCGGCGAGATACTGGATCGGCGGTGCGCATCCGGCGAGCGAATCCTGTTGCTGGCCCAGGTGCATAGCGAACTGCCCTTCATGGAGCTCGATGCGCAAGTGCCAGCCGAGGCGTTCGACTTCATCGTGCGCAACCGCGAATACGACAAGCGGTTGTTCGCCGTGCCCAACACAGCGGTGCCACTGCAGGACTACGCGACCGCGCTGCACGCCAGCAGCCTCATTGTGGACGGTGGCACGCTGCAGGTCGGTATCGGCGCGCTCGGGGATGCGGTGGCGCACGCCTGTATCCTGCGCCATCGCCACAACGACGCCTACCGCGCCCTGCTGCGCGAGATTACGTCACAACCGTGCGCGCTCGCCGCGGATAGCTCGGTGTTCACCGATGGCCTTTACGTCTCCACCGAGATGTTCGTGAACGGCATGCTGCGCCTGATCGAGCACGGTATCGTCAGGCGACAGGTGTACGACGACCTCATCCTGCAAACCGGACTCAACGATCGCAGCATCAGCCACCACATCGACGAACGGTTGTTCCGCTACGGGCGCGAGCGCGGGCTGATACCGCGTCGGCTCGATGCTGTGTCGCACCAGCGTTTGCAGTACTTCGGCATCCTGCCCGCCGATAGCGCGGTCACGGAGGACGCGCTGGTTGTCAACGGGCAGACCCTCGCCAATGACCTCGACGATGCGGATGTGCGAGCCGTGTTGCTGGCGGAGGTACGCGGCACCGAACTGCGTAATGGGCGCGTCCTGCACGGTGGCTTCTTCCTTGGCCCCGCGGACTTCTACGCCAAACTGCGCAGTCTCGACAGCACGGCACGGTCGCGCATCTGCATGACCGGTGTGCGCCGCACCAACCAGTTGCTGCTCGATTACCCGCTGTACTGCGCCCAGCGCCGCGCCGCGCGCTTCATCAACACCGGCATGATCGTGTCGCTCACCGGCGCCGTGGCATCCGATGCGCTGGAGGATGGCACGGTGATCAGTGGTGTGGGCGGGCAGTACAATTTTGTCGCCATGGCACATGACCTGCCGGGCGCGCGCTCCGTGCTGTGCATTCGCAGCACGCGCGGACACGGCAAGCAACTCACGTCCAACATCGTGCCGTTCTACGGCCATACCACCATTCCCCGGCACCTGCGCGATGTGATCGTTACCGAGTACGGCGTTGCGGACCTGCGCGGGCAGAGCGATGCCGAGGTGATCAAGCGGCTGCTCGCCGTCACCGATTCGCGCTTCCAGCAGGGTCTGCTGGAGTTCGCCAAGACACACGGCAAGCTGCCACAGGCGTACAGCCTGCCCCCGTCCGTGTGCGATAACACGCCGGCGCGGCTGCAGGCTGCCCTGGGGCCGTACCGGGAGCAGGGCCTGCTGCCGGACTATCCCTTCGGTACCGAGCTGACCGCGCAGGAGCTGGCTCTCGCAGCGAGCCTGCGCAAGATCAAGTCGCTGAGCGAGGAGCCTGCGCAATTCATCGCGGCAACCTTCCGGGCGCTGCTGCATCGGGCTGATCCAGAGGCCGCCAGGCCGTTCCTGGAACGCGTCCAGCTGGAGCATCCGGAGACGACGAAGGACTTCCTGATCCAGCAGTTGCTGTTGCTCGATCTGGAGGAGCGCGGGGTGTTGAAGGTCAGCTGAGTCGTAGCAGCGATATCCGGCGAACATGGTCTGTGATGCCGGGTTGGGCCTCTTCACCGGTGGCAGCCAAATCGACATCTGGGTATGCTACTCCCATGCCCACGCCACCGAACGACAGGCTCGTCATTGCCATCTCTTCACGGGCGCTTTTCAACCTCGATGAAAGCCACCACGTGTATGAAGAAGAGGGCCTGGCAGCGTACACCGACTACCAGGTGGCGCGGGAGGAGGAGCCGCTGGCGCCCGGCGAGGCGTTTCCGCTGGTGCGGAAACTCCTCGGCCTGAATGCCTGCCTGCCGAGCGAGGCGCATGTGGAAGTGGTTCTGTTGTCGCGCAACACCGCCGACACGGGGTTGCGCGTGTTCAACTCCATCCAGCACTACGCCCTCGACATCAGCCGGGCTGCCTTCTGCGGCGGCGAGAGCCCTTGGCGCTACATCAATGCCTTTGGCTGCAAGCTGTTTCTCTCCAACGAAGCGCAGGATGTGCGCCATGCGCTCGACAGCGGCGTGGCCGCCGCCACGCTGGTATCACGACGCGGCGGCGACAGTGACAGCGAGCAACTGCGGTTTGCGTTTGACGGCGATGCCGTGCTGTTTTCCGATGAGGCGGAGCGCGTGTACAAGCGCGAGGGACTCGAAGCTTTCACCGCCAGCGAGAAGGCGGCCGCGCGCGAACCCCTGGGCGGCGGTCCCTTCAAGCCGTTTCTCGCCGCCCTGCACCGCCTGCAGCAGAGTTTCCCGCCCACCGAGGCCCCGATCCGCACAGCGCTGGTCACCGCGCGGTCCGCCCCGGCCCACGAGCGCGTCATCCGCACCCTGCGCGCCTGGAATATCCGTATCGATGAATCCATCTTCCTCGGTGGGCTGAACAAAACCGAGTTCCTGAAAGCCTACCAGGCCGATGTTTTTTTTGACGACCAGCCCGTGCACTGTGAATCCGCCAGTGCGCACATCGCCACCGGCCATGTGCCCCACGGTGTCGCCAACCCTTGACGCGCCCCGGGCGTCGCATATTACTTTTGATTTGGCAATCCGCCGGTTTCATGGCTATTCTGCATAGCGAAGGGATACTCGAATTGACCGGATGCTTCCGGCTGGCTTGGAGGGTGGAATGAAGCTTCAGCAGTTGCGTTATATCTGGGAGGTTGCGCACCACGATCTCAACGTCTCCGCCACGGCACAGAGCCTGTACACCTCGCAGCCCGGAATCAGTAAACAGATCCGGTTGCTGGAAGATGAACTGGGTGTGGAGATCTTCGCGCGCAGCGGCAAGCATCTCACCCATGTGACCGCGGCGGGCGAGGATATCATCAAGGCGGCGGAGGAGGTGCTGTTCAAGGTCAAGAGTATCCGCCAGGTCGCCGAGGAGCATGCCGACGAGAAAAAAGGCAGCCTCTCTATCGCCACCACGCACACCCAGGCGCGTTATGCGCTGCCGCCGACTATCAAATCCTTCATCCAGCGCTATCCCAACGTCTCCCTGCACATGCATCAGGGAACGCCAATGCAGATTTCCGAAATGGCCTCGGATGGCACCGTCGATTTTGCCATTGCCACCGAGGCGCTGGAGTTGTTCTCCAACCTCGTCATGATGCCGTGCTACCGCTGGAACCGCTGCATCCTGGTGCCGAAAAATCACCCCCTGGCCAAGGTTTCCAAACTGACGCTGGAGGAGGTTGCCGCACAACCCATCGTCACCTATGTGTTCGGCTTTACCGGGCGCTCCAAGTTGGACGACGCCTTTATGTCCAGGGGGTTGTCACCGAAGGTAGTGTTCACGGCAACCGATGCAGACGTGATCAAGACCTATGTGCGGCTCGGCCTCGGCATCGGCATCATCGCCGCCATGGCTTACGATGAAGCCATCGACGGCGACCTGGTCGCCTTGGACGCCAGCCACCTGTTTGCCAGCAGCGTGACGCAGATCGGGTGCCGGCGCGACACGTTCCTGCGCGGCTACATGTACGAGTTCATTGAGGACTTCGCGCCACATCTCACGCGCGAACGTGTGGCTGAAGCGTTTGGCTGCCAGTCCAGGGCGGACCTCGCGGCATTGTTCTCTCACATCGAACTGCCCGTCTACTAGCGCGGCGGCGAATTTCGCCAGCGCTCTTGTGCCTCGCCACCCTCGCTGATTAGACTGTCGCGCACCGCCGCCGACACACCCCACCATCAAGGAGAGCACGACGTGGAACTGGCCTGCCTGGACCTGGAAGGAGTGCTCGTACCGGAAATCTGGATCGCCTTTGCTGAACGCACTGGCATCGCCGAGCTGCGCGCCACGACGCGCGATATCCCGGACTACGACGTACTGATGAAACAGCGCTTGCGCTTGCTTGACCAGCACGGCCTGAAGATCAATGACATCCAGGAGGTCATTGCCACGCTGCAGCCGTTGCCAGGCGCTGTCGAGTTCGTCGACTGGCTGCGCGAGCGCTTCCAGGTGATTATTCTCTCCGATACGTTTTACGAGTTTTCCCAGCCGCTGATGCGGCAATTGCACTGGCCGACGCTGCTCTGCCACCGGCTGGTGATCGACGACACGGGTCGTGTCGTCGACTACAAGCTGCGGCAGAAGGATCCGAAGCGGGCGTCAGTGCAGGCGTTGCACAGCCTGAAGTACCGCGTGCTTGCCGCGGGCGACTCCTACAATGACACCAGTATGCTGGCCGAGGCGGACGTGGGCTTCCTCATTCACGCGCCGCGCAATGTGATCGCCGAGTTCCCACAGTTCAAGGCAGTGGATTCGCTCGACGAGCTCAAGCTGGCGTTTATCGAGGCCAGCGAGCGCGCCTTATCACTATAGGCAGCAGTCGCGCACCTGCCAGGCAGCGCTCACTCGGCGCCGAACTGCTCGAGCGCCGCAAGAAACCGGCCTACTTTATCGAAGGATTCCTGGTATTCCATCTGCCAGCTTGAGTCCGCCACGATGCCGCCGCCGCCCCAGCAGCGCACCTCACCCTGGCGGCACAACAGACTGCGGATTGCGATGTTGCTGTCCATGCGGCCATCCGCGCTCACGTACAGTACCGAGCCGCAATAAATGGAGCGTGCATGCGCCTCCAGTTCCGCGATGATCTCCATTGCGCGCCGTTTTGGTGCGCCGGTGATCGAACCCCCGGGGAAACAGTCCCGCAGCAGGTCCCACACCCGGCGATCCGCACGCAACTCACCGGTGATGGTGCTGACGAGGTGGTGGACGGTGGGAAAACTCTCTACCTCGAACAGGCGATCGACATGGATACTGCCCGGGACGCAATTTCGGCCGAGATCGTTGCGCAGCAGGTCGACGATCATCAGGTTCTCGGCGCGGTCCTTGCGTGAATCACGCAGCTCCCTGCGTGCCAGTTCATCCGCCTGCGGGTCGGCGCAACGCCTGCGCGTCCCCTTGATCGGTGACGTCTCCACCCGGTGGCCGTGCAGCGAGAGGAACCGCTCGGGGGAGAGGCACAGCAGGGCCGTGCCAGCCTCCAGCGCGAGGTACGCGGCATACGGGGCGGCGGCTACGGCGCGCAGGGCGCGATAGGCCAGCCAGGGATCGCCGCTGAAGCCCGCGCTGAAGCACTGGCTGTAGTTCACCTGGTAGCAGTCGCCAGCCTGGATATAGCCCTGGATGCGTTCGAAGGCTTCGCGGTAAGCCGCTTCATCGGTGTTCGAGGCAAAATGGTGTGTCAACCGGAAACTGCCAGGAGCACGGCCCGCTGGCTGCCGCAACCGCGCCAGCAGGTCCCTGCGCTGTGCAGGGTTCACGCTCGGCAGGGATACCAGCGTCGCGCGCCGCAGCAGGTGGTCCTGCACGATGCACCAGTCGTAGGCGCACAGGCGCGCGGCGGGCAGTGCGGCGGTTTCCATCGGCGCAGGAATGTCGTGCAATCCCCGGCCGAGATCGTAGCCGAAGTAGCCGAGCAGGCCGCCGCAGAAGGGAATCTCCGCCGAGACCGGCTGGATGCCGCCGTAGTACTCGCGGTGAAAGCCATCGAGAGCGGTGAAGAACGCCCGGCACTCGCTGGCAGACGCATCGCGCGCAAGGGTGGGGACGCCGTTCGTCTGCGGCTGGGCGGTGAGGATGTCGTACCGCCCCGTGGTGGCGTGGGGGAAGCTGCTGTCGAGAAAGGCCGCGTCCGGCAAATCCCGAATGCGGCAGAACAACTCGCCACTGTCGGGACAGTACGGGATGACCTCGAGGTGAACCGATTTACTCACCGGTTGCAACCCGTGCAGGCGTATCGCCGCTGCGTCGCCGCGCAGACAGTGAAGGGTGTGTCAGGCACACGGTTCACGGCTTGAATCTGCGTTGAAATAACCAGCATCTGCATTGAAAAGAACAGCATCGTGAACCCGCTTCAATTGACTTTGCGGGTCCGGCAAATTACTGTATCTGCCCTAAAATTTGGCGGGTTTGCATGCTAAGCCCGCCCGCAACATCTTGCAACCGACATGCCCCACGCACAGGCGCCGCTGGCCCGCCATCGCCCCTGCGGTAACTCTTTGGATCAAGGAACATGACGACAGAGCAGAGCACCACCCTGATCGCTTCACTTGACAATCCCTTTGCCGAAAACCGGGAGCGCGAATTCCGTGTGCCAGGCCAGATCGCCTCCGCGCCTGGCCTGTACGAGGAGTCGCTCAGGGCGGGTTGGGAACTGCAGCAGCGACCGTACCGCTCGGCGGGAGTGAAGAACATCCAGCGGCAGCACCAGAAGAATCGCATGACGATCTGGGAGCGCATCCGCTTCCTGAGTGATGCACCACCGACGGTGTTGTACCAGAACTGGGGTCCCAACCTCGACGGTGCATCGCTGGTGACCGCAATCATCAAGGTCAATGGCCGCGATGTGGCCTTGTACGGCCACGATTTCACCGTGCGCGCCGGTTCCATGGATGCGACCAACGGCGACAAGCTGGCGCGCCTGTTCCAGTTGGCGGCGAAGCAACGTATCCCGGTGGTGGGTATCAACGACAGCGCCGGTGCGTACATACCGGCGGGTGTCGGCGGGCTCGACGGCTACGCCGAGGCGTTCGCCGCCCTGCGTCGCATCAGCGGCATCGTACCCAGCATCATGTGCATGTTCGGATTCAACGCAGGCGGTGGCTCCTACCTGCCGCGCCAGGGCAGCTTCCTGATCCAACCCAACGAAACGTTCTTCGGCCTGACCGGGCCCGGCGTGGTCAAAAGTGTACTCGGCGAGGACGTGACACCGGACGAGCTTGGTGGTCCCGGGGTGCACAGCCAGAGTGGTGTGACGGACTTCGTGGTGAAGGACGAGGTGGCGGCGCTGCGCAAGGTGCGGGCGCTGCTCAATTACCTGCCCAGTTACAACGGCGAGCTCGCCCCCTACCAAGCGAGTTCCGACCCGGTGGACCGCAAAACCTGGGATATCGACATCCTGTTGAAAAAGGCGTTCAACTCGCCCACCGGATTCAATACGCCCATCGACATCACTATCCTGATCCAGCAACTGTGCGACCACGGCGACTATCTGGAAATCCAGCCCGATCGCGCGCGCAATACCATCACGGCGCTTGGGCGCATGGGTGGCAACGTGATCGGTTTCGTCGCCAACAATTCGGCGGTGGCGTCGGGCCAGGTCGACATCCACGCCGCCTACAAGAATGCGCGCTTCATCCGCTTCTGCAACCTCTACAACATTCCCATTATTTTTCTTGAAGACACCACCGGGTTCCTGCCGGGCCGCGAGCAGGAGAGCGGCGGTATCGTGCAGGCCGGGCGCGCCATGCTCGACGCCATCGTAGACCTGCGCACGCCGCGCTTCCTGGTGCTGGTGCGCAATGCCTTCGGCGGCGCCTATGCGTCGTTCAACAGTATTCCCGTCGGCGCGGATTTCGTGGTCGCGCTGCCCACCACCCGGGTGGCCGTGATGGGTCCGGCCGGCGTGGAGTATGTGTACAAGGACGAGTTGCGCAAGATTCGCGGCTCGGTGGCCAGTCGGCTGAAGGCCGAAACCCAGGCGCAGGTGCAAGCCGGTTTGACCGAGACGCAGGCCGCAGCGGCCGCGAAGCAACTGGTTGGCGACTGGGTTAAATCGGAGGAGGCGTTGCTCGCCGCGCGCTATACCCGCGAACTGATGAACCCGAACGAAGCGCTCAGCCTAGGCTCGATTTCCCAGATCGTGATGCCGTCTGACCTGCGCCAGGTGCTGGTGGAGAACATGGCGTTCTACCTGCGCCGCTACCGGCCGGAACCGCTGCAGTCCGTGCAGCGCGAGTTCCACTAAAGCGGCCATCGCCGACAAAAAATCACCAGAGGAAGACAGGCGTGTCCAACGAATTCTACCTGAATAACCCGCTTATCCACCGCGATCGCCGTCTCGGCAATGGCGGCACTGCGTGGGAACGGCAGTTTGACTGCACGCATATGCGGCCGCTGATCATCTGCCGCGGACCGATCCGCAAGGAGGCGATGGACGTGTTCGCCGAGATGGGGATCGAACACTATGGCATCCTGCTGTCGGAGAAGGATTCGATCGTGTATCGCAATGCGATTGCTCCCGAACTGCGCTCGCTCACCGACCCGGACCGCGTGCATCGCGTGCCGGATTACTCCGGCGCCAACAAGGAGGAGCGCGAGCAGCGCATCCAGCAGATCATCAATATCGCGCGTGACAACGGCTACAACGCGATATTCGCCGGCTACGGCTTCATGGCTGAAGACGAAACCATGGTGGCGGCCATGGAAAACGCGGGGTTGAACTTCATCGGGCCCTGCTCGCGCACCGTGCATGGCGCGGGGTTGAAGGATGAAGCCAAGCGCACGGCGCTGAAGTGCGGCGTGTCGGTCACGCCCGGCATCGACAATGGCACCGCGCTGACCCTGCTGAAGAAGTACCCCGATGCGGGCGCACTGCAGAAACTGGTGAAGGAACACGCACTGGAGATGGACGGCGCCCTCCTGAAAGACAACTCTATCAGCCTCGAGGACAAGGCCGATGCGGTGCTGGCGGCGTCGTACCGCAAGGGCATAGACCTGTATACGGTGGATGAACTCGGCGCGACGCTCACCGAGGCGGTCGCACGCATGAATGCGGATTTCCCCCGGAATCGCGTACGCTTGAAAGCCATTGGCGGCGGTGGCGGTAAGGGCCAGCGCATCCTCGGCATCGGCGAGGCGGCGCGCACGGCGGAACTGGTGCGCGAGATCCTGAACGAGGTGAAGGCGACCGGTGTCGGCGACAACAAGAACGTGCTGGTCGAGCTGAACATCGAGACCACGCGGCACCAGGAAATTCAGGTCATCGGCAACGGCCAGTGGTGCATGACCATGGGCGGCCGCGACTGCTCCCTGCAGATGCACGAACAGAAGCTGTTGGAAGTTTCGGTGACGGTGGAATCCCTGCAGCGGGCACTGGAGCAGGCGCAGGCAAGTGGCCGCAAGGAAGAAGCGCAGGTGCTGGCGCAGGATATCGTCACCCTGCAGTCGATGGAGGAGCAGGCCGCAACTTTCGGTGCGGCCGTCGGGCTGGACTCGGTGTCCACCTTCGAGTGTATCGTCGATCGCGACCAGCACTTTTTCATGGAAATGAACACGCGAATCCAGGTCGAGCATCGCGTCACCGAGCTGTGCTACGCGCTCAAGTTTACCAACCCGAAGAATCCGCAAGAATTCTTTGTGGTGGAATCGCTGGTGGAGGCGATGGTGCTGCTGGCTGCCCACGGCCCGAAGCTGCCTCTGCCGGAGCGTCTGGTGCGCATGAACGACAGCGTCGAAGCGCGGCTCAATGCGACCAATCAGGCATTGCAACCGCACGCCGGTGGCGTGATCGAAGCGTGGAGCGACGCCACGGAGGGGGAGATCCGCGACGACCAGGGCATCAGCCTGCACAACCCCGACACCGACGTGTTCATGAAGTACACCCTGGCAGGTGCGTATGATTCGAACATCGCGCTGCTGCTGACCGTGGGTGAAACCCGGCTCGAAACCTACCAGCGCATGGCGGAGCTGATCCGCCAGACGCGCATGCGCGGCGGCGACCTCGCCACCAATCTGGAATTCCACTACGGCCTGGTGAACTGGTTTATCGGCCAGAATATCAACGCGCGACCCACCACGCGCTTCATCGTGCCTTACCTCACGGCGGTCGGCGAGCTCAAGCAGCAGGCCAACAATCTCGATCTGGAGTATGCCTACAGCCAGTTGTGTAAATCCCTTTTGGCGGAGGTCGAGGGCGAGGCGCGCGCGGCACTGTCCGAAACCCTGGTGCTGAAGGAAACGCTGTTGCTGCGCCCGCTGGCGCGGCTGCTCGAAGAACCCCACATGCTGAGCGGCTGGCTCAGCCTGCATCGCGATTGCTATACCCTCATCGAAGGCAAACTCTGCTGGAACGAGAATCCGCTGGAACTGCTCGCGGATACCTACCATTTCCTCAACATGGATTATGTGCCTGGCGACAAGCCGCCCGCCGCCGTCATGATCTGGGATCACGATCACGCCATCCTGCAGGATGCCCTGGGTTTCTACAGCGAATTGAACGAGCGCCTCGCGGCGCAAGACTGGGTGGAACTGTGCTCCGCGCTCGAGGCCAGCGCGCCACCTGCGGGGTTCGACGCCGACCTCTGGGTGCGCGTTCGCGGCGCTCACCTGGGTTTCCAGGCGGGGGCGGATATCCTGGCCATGCTGCCGAGCATCGCCGAGGCGACCGGTTTCTTTGCGCTGACAGTGAATTCCGATCTCAGCATCCATATCCCCGAGCGCCTGACTGACGATGCGCTGCAGGCGGCGATGTCCAAGGTGCTGGTGCCGCCGCCGGCGGCCCGTTCCGATGAGATCCTCGCAGTGAGTGGCGGCATGTTCTACTCCCGCGAGACGCCGGCGCATGCGCCCTACGTGAAGGAAGGTGATCACTTCAACGCCGGCGACCCGCTGTTCATCGTCGAAGTGATGAAAATGTTCAACAAGGTGTACGCGCCGTTTTCCGGCACGATTGCAAAGGTGCTGGTGGACACCGACGGCAGCATCATCAGCAAGGGGCAGACCATCTTCAAAGTCATTCCCGATGAGGTGGCGGTGGAGGTCTCTCCCGCAGAGATCGCGGCGCGCCGGCAGGCGGCCACCCAATCTTTCCTGCAGCAGTTGTAAACGAGGACAACCCATGATTACCGCACTGGATCACATCGCCATCGCCGTGCCCGACCTGGAAAAGGCCATCGCGCGCTTTGTCGCCGATTTCGGCCTGCCGCTCGGTGGTACGGAGGATGTGGAGGAGGCAAAAACCACGGCGGCTTTCCTGCCGCTGCCGCCCACCAATATCGAGCTGGTCCATCCGCTGCGCGGCACGGGCCCGATCGCCACCTATCTGGAGAAACGGGGCGGCGGGCTGCACCACCTGTGCTTTCGTACCGACGATATCGATGCGGATGTCGCCAGGCTGCGGGAAAAAGGCTATCAGTTTCTCGCGGATGCGCCGTCACCCGGCGCGCACGGCTGCCGCGTGATTTTCATCCATCCGAAAAGTTGCGATGGCGTGTTGATTGAACTCAGCCAGCCGCCAGCGGAGCATTGAGGTTTTCCCCATGAGCAAGTCCATCTACGACAAGGCCGCATCGACGCCCGAACTCTGGAGTGCGCTGGTCAGCAAGCAATCGAAGGGCCAGGGCCCCGAAACGCTGGTGTGGCACACGGCCGAAGATATCGACGTCAAGCCGCTGTACACGGCAGCGGATACGGCATCGCTGGAATTCACCGACACCATGCCGGGCATTTCACCCTACATACGCGGGCCGCAGGCGACGATGTACACCGGT
>CAYWWD010000023.1:0-44930 GCA_964461965.1 uncultured Halioglobus sp.
AACTCGTCGAAGCCGTGCTTGGTCGGCAGGAACTGATCCTTGTCGCCTAGGTGATTCTTGCCGAACTGACCCGTTGCGTAGCCCTGGGCTTTCAGCACCTCGGCGATGGTGATATCGCGATCCTGCAGCCCCATCTCCGCGCCGGGCAGGCCCACCTTGGTGAGGCCGGTGCGCAGGCCCGACTGTCCGGTAATAAATGTGGAGCGGCCCGCCGTGCAGCTCTGGTCGCCGTAGTAATCGGTGAAGCGGATGCCCTCATCGGCGATGCGGTCGATGTTCGGCGTGTGGTAGCCCATGATGCCATCGCTATAGGCGCTGATATTGGTGATGCCGATATCATCGCCCCAGATGATGAGGATGTTGGGCTTGTCGGCGGCCTGTGAGGGCAGCGCGAAGATTGCACACAGCACGAGCAGCACCGGCGCCAGTATGTTGCGGTATCGCATGATGGTCTTCCTTATAGAATGCATTGCGGATGTGTGGCCTGATCGGGAATTGAAGCCACGACCGAGGTATAAAAAGTGCAATAGAGCAGCAGATCCAGTATGGCTCAAGTTCCTATGATTTCAACGTTAGTCGGAGAAGTACTCTGTGGAATGTTCGGGCGGTGACGCGCGTCCAGAGCCAGACATCCTTCGGTTTGTCGTATCGTTGCGAAGAGACCGCATTTGCAGCTGGTGAACGCCTCCGACGGCAGGGGTGGTGAAGCCCTCCTCGGCTCAAAGGGCTGAGATATTCGCCATGGAGGGCTTCACCACCCCTGCCTCGCATCGAGAGTGTGCCGGAACAGCCTAAGACGCGCCCTCGCAGGTCTCCGGTTCGCGTCTGGCACAAAGGCAGTCAGGGTGGGTACAGGTCTCTCGGCGAATATCTTAGCCCTCTGAGCAAGAGAGACCTGTACCCACCCTGGCTGCCGCACACAGCCCGGAAGTCTTATATTCATTGCATCGATGGAAGTGAGATTGCATCCGGCGCTGGCAAGATTCACCGCCTCGGCCTCACCATCGAGTCCGCGTCTCCAGGGTGAGCAAACACCACACCCAACCGCACTTGTCGCCCTGGCGCGCTGAAGCCCACGGCGGTTTCGTACCCCTCGTCCAGCACATTGTCCACGGCGAGTTGCAGCCGCCACGCCGGCGCCGCCTGCCAGCGCAGCACCCAGTCGAGCCGGTGGTAGTCATTGAGCTCCTCCGTCACCAACTCGCCGGTATGGCGCGAAGCCGCCCACTGCTCACCGTTGTAGACATAATCCAGCGCGGTGTCCCAGTGTCGGGCGAATGCCCACTGCGCCACCAGACCGGCCGTCCACTGCGGGCGCGCCGTCAGCACGCTGTCCTCGTTCTTCACATCGATATCCGTGTAGGTGGCCTGGCCGCGCAGCTCAAGCGTGGTTTGCGGCCGCCACAGGGCCTGCAACTCCACGCCCTGTGTCTGCACCTGCTGGCGATTCACATTGCGAAATGTCTCGTCGTCAAAATCCACGAGGTCGCGGAAGTCGTTGCTGAAGCCGGTGACACCGAGCTGCAGCGCAGCGTTCGCCTCCCAGCTCACGCCGAGATCCCAGCTTTCACCCTGCTCGGGTTTGAGATCCGGGTTGCCGACCAGCGCATGGCCGAGCGCAAAGAAACTCGGCAGCTTGTACGCCTCGCCCCAGTTCGCTGACAGCGTGACGCCACCGCCAGCGGTGTACTTCACGCCGGCCTGCGCCGAGGTTTCGCTGCTGAAATCTTCCGGGTCGTCGTAGCGCAGGCTGGTGTGCAGCAACAGCGCATCCAGCGGCGTGGCGGACACATCGACAAACGCACCGCGCGTATCGCGCTGCAACGCAAAATCCGTGGGGCTGCGTGCGCCGAAGAACTCGACATAGCCCGTGCTCTGCCCGTCGTCGCGGCGCGCATCGGCGCCGATGTTCGCCTCCACCTCAGGGGCGATCTGCCAGGTGTTGATCCAGCGCAACTGGTCGCGGGTAAAATCCGTGTCGGCAGCGTTGGGCGGCACCTCGAAATAAGGGGGGATGCCGGGTGAACGGTACTGCTCCTCCTGGTCAAAGCGGCTCGCGGTGACCGTGCTGTGCCACTGCGTGGAAACCTGTGCGCGCCAGTCCAGTGAATAGATGGCCTGCGTATAGTTGCTCTCATCGAGCGCATCGAACAGTGCGAACTGGTCTCCGCCGCTCTGCTCGGGATAGGAGCCGCGATCGCCGTCGAGATAGCGGTAGCCAAAGCGCAGTCGCTGCGTGTCGGAGAGTTCCCAGCGCAGGCGCAGGTTGGCGTTGTCGCTGTTGCGCGTGCTGCCCGGCACCGGCTCACCGTCATCCCGGTGCGCAAGCTCCACGGCGTAATCGAGCGCGCCCTCTCGGCCGAGCGCGCTGGCGCCGTAGTCCGCGTAATCGTCCTGCCCCCACTCGGCGCGCGCCTGCTGATGGTGTCCGTCGGGCGCGCGACGGGTGATGATGTTGATCGCACCCGCGAGTGCGTCGGAACCGTAAATTGCCGATTGCGCGCCGCGCACCACTTCGATGCGATCGACCGTGCTGGGATCGAGGTTGGAAAAATCGAAGCTGCCGCCGCGAAAATTGGTGGGGTCGTTCACCGCCACGCCGTCCACCAGCACCAGCGTGAAGTTGGCTTCACCGCCGCGTATCGATACCGCCGTCAATCCGCCGGGCCCGCCCTGCTCCTCCACCAGCAGGCCGGGCAGGGTTTTCAGCAGGTCCGCCACGCTGGTTTTGTTGAGCGCCTGTATCTGCCGCGCATCCAGTACCGATACCGACGCGGTCAACGCCTCCTGTGGCACCAGCGTGCCGGTGACGAGCACATCCTCGATCGCGGGCGTCGCCGCGTGCGCGGTGGCACCGAGCAGCACACAGAGAACGGACAGCGCGGCAGCGCGCGACGCCGCCGGCGCCGTCACTGCTTGCGCCGCACGGGTATTGTTTCGGCCTGGCGGTGCAGCAGCAGCGTATTCACCGTGCCGTCTTCGTCCACCACGAACTCGATCTTCGCGCTCTCCTTGCCGACGTTGACCCTGAACGTGGTGTCGTCCACCGGCTCCATTTTGCCGCCGCCGTACAAGGGCGCGGAGATGTACAGGCCGTCGGGCTTCTCTTCCACGGTGAGGGTGAGGAAACTGACGCTGTACTCGCCCGTGAAGCGCCCATAACCGCTGTCGAAGGGCACCTCCTCGAGCTCGGCAATGGTCCACGCCTGCTGCCGTGTCGCGCTGGCCGCACGAATTGCCGCCGCGCTTTCCACGCTCACGGCAGCACTCTTGTTGCCCCAGTTGCGGCGCAGGTAGGTCATGAGCCCCGCCAGCGTGGCGTCATCCAGTTCCGCCAGGTGCCCATGGCCGGGCATGACACCATCGAAAGTCATATCGCCCACGGTCACCGGCCCGCTCAAACCCTGCAGGATGATGCGGCCCAGCCACTCCGGCGGCCCGCCCACCCATGTACTCTGGGCCAGCGGCGGCGCCAGGCCATTGATACCCGCACCGTTGTCGCCGTGACAGGCCGCGCACTGGCGGTAAAAGGCTTCGCCCTTGGCCACAAGTTCACGCTGCGCGGCGGTGAGCGGCTTCAAGCCCAGTGCCAGCTCATCACCGGGCCAGGTGAATGCCGGACGCGCACCCATATGCGCCGCCCACAGGGGGTCATCCTCGCCGATCGAGCTATCCGTGAAAATTGGCGGGGCGGCCTCCAGACGGGCCGGCGCGAAACCCACGCTGCCCGCGATGTCCTGCATCCCCTTCAACAGGGCAATCTGCTGCCAGGTGAATTCGCCCGTGCGGGAGGCGGTGAGTGCGAGCAGTTGCAGCAACTCGGGATTGGCGGTTCCGGTGGCGCGCAGGTCGCCGCGCAGGCTGCGGTACGCACTGCTGCCCAGCGCGCGCAGCGCCGCCCTGCCGGAGTCGCTATCGGTTGCGAGCGCGCCTGTGCCGAGATGGTCGCGCAGGAAGGCGAGTTCGTAGCCCGCCAGCGCACGCACCACCGCCTGGCGCACAGTCGCACTGGGGAGGCGGGCGTTCAACAGGTCTGCCAGCGCCACGCGCACGGTTGCATCCGCGGCGTGATCACCCATGGCGAACGCCAGCTGCATCACCGGCGCGTCGGGCGCATCCTGCCAGTCCTGTTGCAGGGCGAGCAGGTCATCCACCGTCAGCAGCGCATGGCCGGCACGCAGGGCCTGCACCTGGCGCGGCACATCGCCAGAACGCGCGGCCTGCAGCACCTGTTCGCGCTGCAGTTCTCCCCGGCCCTGCAGTGTCCACAGCGCATGCAGCGCCGCGAGCGTGTTGTCGCCGGCGGCGACTGCGCCCAGTGCCGCCGTGAGATCGCCGCCCTGGACCTGCAGCAGGCGCTGTGCAGTGTCGCGCACCCAGCCGTTGCTGTGGGCCAGCGCCGCGATCAGCTCGGCATCACTGGCGCTGCCGAGCTGGGGAAACCCACGCTCGGCGCGTCCCTGCGTGTGGCGCACGCGCCAGATGCGGCCCATGTCGAGCGGCGCATCGAGATGCCGCTGCTCGATCTGCGCACGCAGCTGCTTGGTCAGAAAGTGCTTGTCCTGCACGATGCCACGGTACATGTCGACGATGTAGAGCGCGCCATCCGGCCCGTTCATCGCATCCACCGGACGGAAGCGCTCGTCGGTAGAGCCGAGGAAATCGCGCTTGCCCCACTGCGGATCATCGTAAAGACGCTGTGTCGCCTTGATGGACATACCGTCGTCGGTGAGGGCGAACTGGCCGACCACATTCGCCGCCGCCTCCGGCACAAACGCATCGCCGCGAAATTCCTCTGGGAACTGGTCGCCGCGATATACGGCGAGGCCGCTGACTGCCGTGACGTAGTGCAATCGGCCATCCGGCCGCAGGGTGCCTTCGAGGTATGCGCGGTTCACGCCGGGGTTCACGCGTACCGAAAATACCTCGGCGGGCTCGGTCAGGTTGACCGCCAGCCCCTCCGGGCGCTCCGGCGCGCCGTCGCGCACCAGGTCCTCGGCGGCGAACAGGTCGGCCTGCAGCCAGGTCGAGTTGTGGTTGTAAAACAGGCGGCCGTAATCGTCGCTGGCGATACCCCACTGCCCGCGATTGAAGCCCTCGCGCTCTATGAGCTTGTCGCCCGCAAGGCGCAGGCTGCGCGCCGACTTGGCGTTGTACAACCAGTTGTCGAGTCCGGGGCGCAGCCCGTTCTCCATGTGCTCGACGTTGATCGCGTGCTCATCGCTGGCGTAGGCGCCGACACGGCGCTTGTCCGTGCACAGCGCATCGCGCGCCGGCAGCTTACACAGCCACAGATTGGGCGGCTCACCGATCAGCACGCCCCCGTTCACCACGGCCACGGCGCGCGGGCTGACCAGCTCGCCGAGGAATACCGCGCTGGTGTCCATGCGCCCGTCACCGTCGGTGTCCTCCAGGCGCACCACCTGGCCGAGCGGTTTGTCGGCGTCCGTGCCGTCGGTGTCGCGCATGAAGCCGCGCATCTCCACCACATACAGTCGGCCGTATTCGTCCCAGTCCATCGCGACCGGCGCCTCCACCAGCGGCTCGGCGGCCACCAGCTCGATCTCAAAACCCGGCGCGATGCGAAACGCCGCCTGCGCCTGCTCCGGCGACAGCACCGGCGCGGGCTCTGTGTCCAGCGTCTCGTAGAACGTGGATTCCACACCACCGGCTTCGCCCCCGACGGAAGCGGGCGCCCGCGCACGCAGGAACCACCAGGCGCCGCCGGCGACGGCGGCGATGAGCAGGGTCACAAGCAGCAAGCGTGTTTTCATGTGCGCAAGGCCTCTCCTTCAGTGGTGGCGGACAGCGGGCGTGGCCTATGGCCTCAGAACCCTTCCACCTGGTGTACCTGCTTCCAGATCAGCCCGGGGAAGAAGCGGCGCATGAAGGCGCCGATTCTGGCGTTGCGTGTCGGGAAGACGTAGAACTTGCCGCGCGCAAGACAGTCCTCGATCGCGTCGATCACGACCTTGGGCGCAATCGGCTCGCCCTGGCTCTCGAGCATCTTCGGCCAGGCCGTGGCCTTGCCCTGCTGCAGTAGCGGGGTGGCGACGGCGGGCGGGCAGACGCAGGCAAAGCGCACGCCAGAGTTGCGGTGTTCGTGGTACAGCGTTTCGGTGAAAGCCACGACCGCAAACTTGGTCGCCGTGTAGGCGCCTGTCAGCAGCATCGGGATGATGCCCGCCATCGAGGCGAAACTGACGAAATCCCCGCGTCCGCGCTGCAGCATGCCGGGCATGACCGCCTGCGTGATATTCACCAGCCCGCCGTAGTTGATCGCCATCATCCGGTGCATGACGGCGTTGTCCTGTTCCAGCAGCTTGCCGAACGGCATGATGGCAGCGCAGTTGTACAGGCGGTCAACCGGCCCGAGCTTCGCCTCCACCTCGGCCACGGCGGCGCGCACCGCCGCAAAATCAGTCATGTCCACCGTCCAGCTGTGGATATTCGTGGAAGACCCGGTGGTTTCCACCATGCCGGCAGTGTTCACGTCGAACAGCGCGACCTTCGCGCCCTGCGCCGCAAAGCGCCTCGCGGCTTCGCGGCCCATGCCGCTGCCGCCCCCGGTTATCAGTACTACCCATCCCGCGTCAGCCATCGTGTCGGTGCTCCAGAGTTGTTATTGAGTGCGGCAGTATACCCGCGCGCACTGCGCAGTCACGCGCCGGATGGCGCGGAACCTGCCGTCGGTTCAAGGGGGTGTCCAGCCCCGGCGCGCGACGCGCGCGACTCACGGAGCGGCGGGGCTGTACCACACCGGCGACGTCCACGCCCGCTCCTGCACCACCGGACGGTGCTGCGCGGCGCAGCAGCCTTCATAGCCTTCGCCGATGGTCCCGGGCTTCGCGCAGTCCACACCGGCGGCGGCGCACATGCGCTGGCTCCAGCGGCAGGTCGGGTTCTCGATGACCCGCGCGTAGTAGTAGGCCCGCTGGTGCGGATCGAACTGATCGTCAGTCCATACCGCGCACAGTTGCGCAAAGCCCGCGCCGCTCGCAACGCAGGTTCTGGTATCCACGCTGGCGCCATTGCCGGCATTGCCGGCCACGTCCACCACGCGCTCGTGGCGTGCGCCCTCTGCGTCCACCCAGCCCTTGATCAGCTGCAGGCGCTGCAGGGCAGTGCCGGGAGATTCAGGCGTCCCCGCGTCCTGGCTCGCGGCGAGCAGGAACGTGGGCTTCGCGCCCGCGTCCGGCCCTGCGGGCAGCACCGAGCCCATGGGCACACCTCCGGCGTAGGCGCGCTCTATCCGGTCCGGTGCCGCGCACAGGTCGGCCGGGTAATCCCAGCCGGCAAAAAACCGGCTGAGGATGCGCGGACCACTGGTGCCGTAGGCCTCGCGGCGACGGATGGCGTCGAACAGCGCATCGCGGCTGTTCTCGGTTGCCCACAGCACCGCGAGACCGCCGGGGTTGTACTCCAGTTCATCCGGCAGTCCCGGCGGAATGGCATCACCCGCCGGCACGCCCGCGCCGCCGTGGCCGAGAAAATCGTCTTCGCGCACCGCCCCCGGTGTGCCGAGGTGCGTGTCGGTGCTGGCGATCATGCCGAACTGGTAGGGGTTCACGCCCAGTGTCTGCTCCAGCGCCAGCCCATCGGCCAGCACGCGGCGCAGGAATCCTGTCTCGGGTGTCGGCGGGTTGTCGAAGCCGGCAATGTTGTCCTGCGACAGTTGCTCGAAGGCGCACAGTTCATCCTCCGTCACGCCCGCCTGGAAAAAACATTCCGAGGAACCCTTGTGCTGCATGACTTCCGCCAGTGGCTCGAAGCTCGCGCGCTCACGCGCGTACTCCACGGTCATGGGCTTGCCATCGTCGGTAAGCCCCGTGAACATCGCGCCCGCACTCATGTTGGAATTGTGCGGTATCACCAGTGCATCGCAGCCGCCGTCGGCGCCATTGCAGTTTTCGCGCAGCGAATCCCACAATTGCTCCGCGCTGGGTTCGTCGATGAAGCTGGCGGGCAGTCGCGGCACCTCGGCATTGCGGAATACGATGTTGCGGTGCAGGTTGCCGCCCTTGGCGGGATACATACCCGTCCACTCGTAGCCGACGAAGGTGGTGAACTCACAGCGCGAGCTGCGATCGTAGGCATTTTCCGCTGCCTGTTGCATTTCCTGCCACGGCGCCAGCGCAGCGCGCAGGCAGACCTGATCGTCCTTGCCGCACAGGCCAAGGTGCATCCCCTGCATGCCAGACATGTAGTTGAAGAGGTAGAAGGCAGCGCGCGGCCAGTTGCGGTAGACGCGGCACTCCCACGATTTGTAACCCTCCAGCGCGGGCGAATTGCAGATGTTGACCTCGCCGATAAGTTCGGCGTGATCCGACACCATGGCAAAGTCCAGCGGCCTGGACAATTGCAGCGAACGCTGCGCCTCGCCGTTCTCGGACCAGGGCTGGATGCCGATGCGTTCGCCGCGCGCGAACTGGTACGCCTGCGCCGGCGTGGTGCGCGTGCCCTGCGTGCTGGCGTCCAGCGAGTATCGAGTGTGCACATGCAGGTCGCCGAAAAATGCCTGACGCAGCGGTGACGACGTCGCACAGGGCGCGCGCGACTCGGAATACGCCGACGACACCTGCGCCATCGCAGGCAGAGCGGTGACTGCGGTGCTCACGCCGGCGATGGTGAGCGCAGCGCGCAGCCACCTGAGCGGCGCTGCCATGTCATGGAAAACTGACAATCTCACTCTCCTCCCAGCCATAGCGCACGGCCATGGCTTCGATCTTCTTGATATTGCGCATGGCAAGCGGGTAGCTGTAGATCCGCCAGGGGCCATCGTTCACGCGGTATTTGACCGAATGTCCCCAGACCGCCGCAACCTCCAGCACGCCGTCCTTGAGTATGAATTCCGGGGCCGGCGTCACCTTACGCTTCCCATCGGGCACGAGGCGGGCAACCATCGCGTCCTCGTCCTCCTCGCTGGTGTCGCCAATCTCCTGCAACCAGGTGTCCATGGCGCGGCGCATGCGCAACAGCACTTTGCGGTAGCGCGGGCTGGTGCTGATATCCCGGGTTTCGTAGGGATCCTTCTCAAGATCGAACAGGCGCTCCTTGCCCGGCGCCATATACCATCGCATCTGCACGTAATCGAGACCGCCCGTGTCGTGCCACTCGCGCATGACGCGCACCATGTCGATGTTGTCGCGAAAATCCAGGTCCGTGCCATCGGGTTGCCAGGGATACCAACTGCGCAGGTACTTGTAGCGCTCATCGCGCACCGCCCGTTGCCGATCCATCAGTTCATCGATTCTGTCGCGCGAGGCATAGATGTACTGGTTCGGCTGCGCATCCACACGCGCGAAACTCCGACCGTGCATGTTGCGGGGCACGGGCACGCCGGCCAGCGACAGGATGGTGGGGGCCAGGTCGACGAAACTGATCAGGCGTCGATCCACGCTACCCGGCTCGACGCCTGTCGGGCGATAGGCGGCTGGCCAGCGGATAATCATGGGCACCCGGATGCCGGAATCGAACAGATCGCGCTTGGCGCGCGGTAGCGGGTCGCCGTGGTCGGTGGTCCAGATCACGATGGTCGAGTCGGCGAGGCCGGCGGCATCCAGTTGTCGCAGCACTTCGCCGACCTGCGCATCCATGTAGGTGATGTTGTTGTAATGGCGCGCCATATCCGCGCGCACCACATCGATGTCCGGATAATAGGGCGGCACCAGCACATCTTCCGGCAGCACCACCTCCGGCACCGGCGGATCCAGTGTCCACCAGCGGAACAACTGGATGGCAAAGTGCATCGCGCTGTGCGGCAGCGTGCCGAGCGGCGCGAAGACCCCGCTCTCATGCGTCACCTGGAAATTGATCCAGCCGAAGAACGGCTGTTCCGGTGCGCGCCGGCTCCAGTCATCGGCGCGACCGCCCTCGTGCGTCCAAATGGTCGAAGGCCCGGTGTGTGCGCGCACACGGCTGAACTGGTAGTCCAGCTTGTTGTCGGTGTAGGTGAAATAGCCCACCTTCCGCAGCAGTTCCGGAAAGGCCTTTACACCCACGGGTGGAACGGCGTAATAGGCGCCCCCGGGTCTCGAGCTGGTGCGCATATGCTGGGTACCGGTCGCGATCTGGTGCATGCCGAGGATCAGCGCCGCACGACTGGGTGCGCACACGCCGGCGGTCGCGAAGGTGCGGGTGTAGCTCACGCCCTGCTCGGCCAGCGCATCGAGATTGGGCGTGACCGCTGCAAAATCGCCATACGCGCGCACCCGGGAGCTCATGTCTTCCGCCATCAGGAGCAGGATATTCGGGCGCCGCGGCAGTGCGGCTGCGCTCGAGGCGATGATCAACAGGGCGAGCAGCGCGGCAATCCGCCGATGGGTCGACATACGGTCAGGCAGCTTTCTGGTAGGTGCCGAACACGCGGTCGCACAGCGACAGCACCACCGACACGTTCTTCGGCTCCCTGCTGGCGTGGTGTACGTGGTGATCCAGCGCCCTGGCAAAAAACCAGTCGTACACCGGCAGGCGATAGCCGCAGTGGGTCACCATCGTCACGGCAGTCACCGAGAACGCGGCAACCGCAAAGGTCAGCGGGTGAATCGGGAACAGCAGAAAATCCCACAGCGGTTGCAGCACCGCATTATTATTCTGCATCGCGAGTCTCCCGTGGCGTCACAGCCATCGCATCAGCGTTTCCAGCGTTCGCACCAGCGCGTCGTGGTACCAGGGCGCTTCGGGATCCTGATCCGGCACCTGATATTTCACGCGCAGCGCCTGCAATCGCTGTTTCAGTTCGCGCGTGGTGCCTTCGTAGCCCGGCTTGCCATACTGGTTGTGCTGCTCGCCCGGATCAATTTCCAGGTCGAACAGCTCCCACTCGTCGTTCTGGTAATAGTACACCAGCTTGTAGCGGCCGGTGTGCACACCGTAGTGGCGCGCCACACCGTGAAAGCCGGGATTCTCGTAAAAATGGTAGTAGAGGTCGCGCTGCCACGGCGGCGGTGATGGGCCGAGCAGCGGTAACAGGCTGACGCCGTGCATGGGCTTGGGCGCCGTTACGCCGGCGGCATCCAGCAGCGTGGGTGCGAAATCTATGTTCTGCACCAGCGCGTCCGCATGCGTACCCGGCTGGATATGCCCGGGCCACGCCATCAGCAGCGGCACGCGAGAGGAGACCTCATCCATCCAGCGCTTGTCGAACCAGCCGTTCTCACCGAGGAAAAACCCCTGGTCCGAGCTGTAGACCAGCAGCGTATTCTCCGTCAGGCCGTGGGCGTCGAGGTAATCCAGCAGGCGACCGATCTCCCGGTCCATGCCCTGCACGGCAGCGAGATAGGACTTGAGGTAGCGCTGGTATTTCCAGCGCAGTTCCTCATCGGGGTCGGGATCGGCCGCTGCAAACCGCCGGTTGCCCTCGGCAAAGGCCTGCTGCCACAGCGCCTGTTGATCCGGGGTCAGACCGCGGGCCATGCGCAGCTTCACGTCGGTGTCAGTCATGTCCAGGGCGATGCGCATGCGCGCCTCGCGGCGCGCTCGGGTGAGGCCGGCGAGATCGCGCGCCAGTGTGGGCGGCTCCTCGACGCGGGCTGCCTCGTCCCACTGGCGCAGTTCCTGCGGCGCCGGCAGCCAGTCGCGGTGCGGCGTCTTGTGGTTGTACAGCAGGAGGAAGGGTTTATCCGACTGCCGCGCCCGCTCCAGCCACGCAATCGCCTTGTCGGTGATGTGTTCGGCGACGTATCCCGTGGTTTTTTCCACGCCGGCGGGACTGCGGAACGTGGCGTTGTAGTAGGTGCCCTGCTGCATCACATTGTCGATGATCTCCCAGTGATCGAAACCGGTGGGGTCGCTGTAGAGATGCCACTTGCCGATCATGGCGGTCTGGTAACCGGCCGCCTGCAGCAACTGTGGAAACGTCTGCTGCGAACCATCGAACGGGCCGGACCACTCGTTGGTGTAAAACCCGTTGGCGTGACTGTGCAGGCCGGTGAGCAGCGTGGCGCGGCTCGGCCCGCAGATCGCGTTGCCGACATACGCGCGGTCGAAACGCACACCAGCATTGGCGATGCGGTCGATGTTGGGGGTTTGCATGAGACTGCCGGCGTAGGCACTCACCGCGCGCACCGCGTGATCGTCGGAGAGGATGAAGACGATGTTGGGGCGCCCGGCGGCGCTGGCCAGCGCGTTGCACAATAGCCCCAGTAACAGCGCGGTGAGCTGGACCATCCGTTGCGTTCTGCCTGTACTCATCTGCTGTCCGTCCACCTGGGGCTTCCGCCATTGGGCACCGCACGGCGCGAAGCGACACCAGTCCGCGCAGGGTTCAGCTTACCGCAATGCGCACGGGTCCGATGAGGTTCGAGGCGCTACCCACGATCGCGAATCGTTCAGCGGGATCACCGGGAGGTATCGCTCCACGGGTAATATTCAGCCCTGAAAAGCGACCGAATCGCCTGCCGTAGCTCCCGCCATTTAACCGAGCGCGCGCCCTTCACCGGCATTTCATGCCCCCAGATGCTGATCTTCGGATAGGTGACATCCGCGTTCCAGGTCGCTTCGTCCACTGAAAGGGCATTCCAGCCGAATTCAAGCTCGAAGCCCGAAGGCGTCCAGACATAAAAGGACAGTTCCCTGTCGTTGGGATGTTGCCCCACGCCGTGGGCCATCCGGTAGCCCAGCGCTTTGCAGCGCTCGTAGGCCGCCGAGAGATCCTCCAGCGTCGCGGCCTCGATATTGAAATGCTGCACGCGTGTGCGCACCGGGTCCAGGCGCACGCCGCGCGTCGCGGCAATTGCCACCGAGTGGTGCCGCTGGTTGAGCCGCAGGAACGTGACATCCAGCATAAGCTTTCCCATCGGCTGCTCGATACGGTCGCTGATCCTCGCGTCGAAAATGTCCTGCCAGAATGCCAGCATGCGCTCTGGCTCCCTGGAGGTGAGGGCAATGTGCCCCATGCCGGCAACACCCGTATTGAAACCGCTGCAGAGCATGTCCAGCGGAGTGTCATCCTGCAGGGGCGTCGTGAACAATTCCATCGACAGTCCCTTGGGCGCCGCGAAGCGATGAAACGATTGCACACCGCGCTCCGCGGCCCGATGGTCATCAAAAAAATCGACCGCCACGCCGCGACCCGCAAGCCTGTCCAATACCGTCCGCAACGTCGCCTCATTTTGCAATTGCCACCCCACTGCCGTGACATCTTCCGTGGAGTCCTTCTCGACGATTATTCGCCGCGCGTGCGCATCCAGCCGAAAGGCCAGTTCGCTGGCAGAATCCTTCGCAAGATGCAGGCCCAGCGCGTCCCTGCCAAAGCGTTTCCAGTCGCTGAGTTTTTCGGAGCCGATCACAATGTAACCCAGACGCGCTCCACCGAAGATATCGCCGCTCCCCTGCATGGTGCTATATCCCTCCATTACATGCGTCACTTTGCCGATGATTATTGCGGTGTGTGTTGCGCCAGAAAATCCTGCACGATGCTGTTGAACAGCGCCGCCCTTTCCCACTGCACCCAATGCCCGGTGCGGCTGAACAGATAGAGATCGCAGTTGGGCATACGTTTCTGCAAGGTCAATCCACCACTCGGCCGGTTCACCTTGTCTTCGGCGCCCCACAGCACGAGCGTTGGCACCTCGCAGCGCGACAATCTCGCGTCGCGCGTGAAATCCATTTTCAGCAAAGTTGCGAGGCTCCTGGGCCGCTGCAGCGGCGGTTTGGCCACGACTTCCGGATCGACACTGTCCTGGAAACGCTTCTCGATGAGCGCGGCCGGGACCTGGCTGCCGTCAAACACCAGGTAGTCCTGGATAAATTCCCGCAGCTTTTCCCGGGAAGGGCCGCCGCCGGAGTAGTAGCCCAGTAATTTCCGCAGGCCCGCCGTGGGCAGCGCGCGGCTGGTGTTGATACCCCCCGGCCCCATCAGCACCAGTGAGGAAATCCTAAAAGGTTGATCCAGCGCCATCCGCAGGGCGCAACCCCCGCCGTAAGAGTTGCCGATGACGTGTGCGGCATCGATGTCCAGCGCATCGAGCAGCCCGTCCATGGCGCTCGCAAGATCGCCAAACGGGTCCGAACCGTCGATACCCTTCGACGATTGGCCGTAGCCTGGCATATCGGGAACCAGCACCCTGAAATGCTGTGCCAGCGATTCGATATTCCGGCTGTAGTTGGAAAGGCCGGAGGCACCCGGCCCGCCGCCGTGCAACATCAGTACCGGATAGCCGCGGCCCGCTTCACTCACGTAGAGATTGCGGCTGCCCACTTTTACGGTGCTGGAGGTCATGCCGGGTAAACCACCATCAAATGACGCCGCCGATCCCGTTTCACCTGCTGTTCGCATAAATGTATTTGTCCTCTCGATGGCTCCTAGTTGTCGACCAGTTTTCTCAGCACCTTCATGGCGAAACGCTTGGCGGTCGGGATTTTTCGGTGTTCCAACAAACGGTGCGCTGTCATATCCGATGGCACTTCGCCCGGCAGTCTGAAGCGCGGGAACAGTCGCAACGCGTTGTCCCGCAGCACCATCCGGCGTGTGGCATCGTCAAACAGGGGATTCTCATCCAACTCCTGCACCTGCACGCCCACGAGCAGCTCCGGGGCAAAGGGAAAATCGCTGCCGAACAGAATCTGCGTGGGCTCCACCAGCTGCAGCAGCGACCCCATGGTAAAGCGCGTGGGCGAAAGCGCGGTGTCGTAGTAAAGCGATTTCAAATACGCCAGGGCGCCGCGCGGTGCGTTGTCGAGGTAGCGTGGCTCAGTGTTGGCGAGCGCGATGCGCCAGGCCAGGTACGGCACGGTCGCACCTGCGTGCGCGACGATCCAGCGGACCTGCTGGTAGCGCTCCAGTGTGCCGGAGTAGATCAAATTGGCCACGGCGCGTGTCGTGTCGAACATAAATTCGAGATAGAACCCGGGGATGTCCAGCGGCAGTTGCTCGGACGTGGAATGGATGTTCGGATGAATGAACACCACGCACCGCCGCATGTTGAGCTCGGTCATCAATTCTTCGAAGTCCGGATCTCCCAGAAAGCGGCCACCCGCGCTGGCCAGCAGTACCACGCCGTCCGCGCCGAGTTCGTCTAGCGCATGAACCGCCTCCCGGATCGACGGCTCTGTCAGAGGCATGGGCAGAATGGCGAAGAATCCCAGCCTGTCGGGATACTGCTGCGCCGTTTTCGCGGAGTATTCGTTGAGCTGACGGGCCAGGCGTACCGATTGCTGCGCATCGCCCAGGTACACGCCGGGAGATGATACGGACGTCACGGCGGCGGCAATGCCGAACTGGTCCATCGTATCCAGACTCGCCTGCGGGGACCATTTCGGAAATCCCCTACCGTGCGAGGGCACGTAACCCTGCCGATTCATCTCATTCACATACATGTCCGGCACAGCATGGTGGTGAACGTCGATCCTGAATGGCGTCATAGCGAGATTTACCTGCTAGCTGTGTGCTGGCGAACCGGCATCTGGCGGCAATCTGGTCGAGCGGTCATATCACGAAGTCGGTGGTTTCGCTGCCCAGCAGCATGCCGCCATAGTTCACGCTGCCCTTGTCGTAGTTCAGGAATGCGTGGTTAGTGGCGATCTCGATATCGCGGAAATAGCGTTGCAACTGGTTTTCGCGGCGATTGGCCGAACCCCCGGCGGCCTTGAACACGAGGTTCACCGCTTCGACGTTCTGCTTCGCCAGGAACTGGACATCGAACTTGCATCGCGCCCGGAGCATCGTGGGAACGGCGTCGCCGCGCGCAATGCACTCGTCCAGCTGGTTGTAGATATCCGCTAGGCGCAGCCGGTTGCCGCGCACCATCGCATCGGCGGTGGCGATACGCTGCAGGATGAAGGGATCTGCGGAATACTTGTTGCCCTCGTAAGCACCGGTTTTGACTTTCATCTGCGCCTTGAACTCTTCCAGCGCGCCCTCGGCGATGCCCTGGGTGATGACTGCCAGTGTCGTGGCAAACACCACGCCGAACGGTAACTTGTAGACAGGCGCGGTGAATTCCCGCAATCCCCGGTCTGCCATCATGAACGTCTCCAGCAGCGGCTGCGTTCGGTGCGCGGGCACGAACGCGTCGTCGACGACAATGTCGTTGCTGCCGGTGCCGCACAGTCCGGATACATGCCACGTGTCGACCACCTGATACTCAGCGCGCGGCACCAGGAAGAACATCATCTCAGGCATCTCACCTTCATTGGCCGCCGGGATCATGCCGCCGAGCATGGCCCACTGGCAGTGGTCAGAGCCCGACGACCACGGCCAGCGGCCTCGCAACCGGTATCCGCCTTCCACCCGTTCTACCTTGCCAAACGGCGCGTAGGAAGACGAGATCCGTACATCCGGGTCCTGCCCCCAGACCTCGTCGCAGGCCTGCCGGCCCAGCAACGCCATCTCCCAGTTATGCACCGCCATCAGGCACTGGAACCAGGCGGTAGAGGCACAACCTTTGGCCAGCTCCATGGCGACATCGAAGAACACCCTGGGATGCATTTCATAACCACCGTATTGCGCCGGCTGGCTGATACGCAGGAAGCCCGCTTCGATAAGCGCCTGCACATTCTCAACAGGAAGCCGGCGATTATCTTCGGTGGCCTGCGCCCGCTCGCGCAGCACAGGCGTCAACGACCTGGCTCTTGCCATCACCTCGGAAACCGTGGGATTGGTAGTGCCTACAGGATGCTTGCAGGTCCGTGCGCTCATGGGCTCCTCCGGGAGTTCAGCTTTAATAAGAATAGTGATTCATGTTCTGTTAACTAAAACATGAATACTTATTCTTGTCAAGCGCTGAAGCAGCCACCCGGCGCAACATCATGGGATTCCCAGGGCGCGCGCCACTGCCTAGAATCGATACAGGTATACATCGCTTGCACGGAGTACCGGTTTGTCCAGCACACCCCCACGCCCGCCCAGCGTCCGCATCCCGCAGCAGCAGCGCAGCCGGGAAAAATTCGATGCCATGGTGAAGGCCGCGGAGAAACTCTTCGCGGAACAGGGCATACCCGAGACATCCGTGCAACAGATCGTCGAAGCCGCAGGCGTATCGATTGGCGCGTTCTACCAGCGCTTCGAGAACAAGGACGCGCTCATCCACACTATTTTCAGCCTGCTCGCGGGCGAGATCGCCCGCATCACCGACGCAGTGAATCCCGCCATTCCACGTTCGCTGGAACAGACAGTGAGAGTATTCACGACGGCGTCCGTACAGTTCTACATCGAACGGCGCGGCGTATTCCTCGCGCTCCTGCTGGCGGTGCAGAAAAATCCCGGCATTCGCGCGTACGTCTATGACCTGCGCAACACCATCGGCGGGATCTATACCGAGGCGCTCGCGGCCCACAAAGCCGAGATCGGACACAAGCGCTTCAGGAAGGCTGCAGCCATGAGCCTGCGAGTGCTCAACGCCTATCTCGACCAGTGCATCATCTGGGCAGGATTTCCCGCAGAGGAAGCCAATCTCGCATACAGGGTGTCGGACCGGGAACTGGCGCAGGTATTGCTGAGCTACCTCCGGGACCATTCACGCTAAAGCACACGGGGTGCACTCCCCGGGCGCCGAAATTGACACACGCCCTCCCGCTTGTTCCAATCGGAAGGCACGGTATACCGATAACAAACTGTGTGCGCCGCTCGGAGCCTTGGCCAAGGCCGGCTCGATCCGCACCTCGATCCCGCGAGGAACCCGCTCATGGCACTACCGAGACATGCACGACACACCGTACGGGTGGCACTGGGGCTAGCCGTCGCCATGGCACTGCCCGCCCTGTCCCAGGAACTCGAGGAGATCGTGGTCACCGCCCAGAAACGCACGGAGAGCCTGCAGGATGTGCCGATCTCCATCGCCGTGGTGAGCGGCGCGGAACTGGCCAAGCTGAACAAAACGCAGATCACCGACCTGCAGCGCCTGGTGCCAGGCTTCACCTTCGCGGAAAGCACCAGCGATGCCGGGCGCAATATCCTGATCCGCGGCATCGGCACCAACAGTTTCAGCCGCATGGTGGATTTGTCGGTGGGCACGATGGTGGACAACGTCGCCTCCGGCAGCCTCTCCGGCTCGGTGCTGGATTTCAGCGACGTAGAGCGCGTCGAGGTGTTGCGCGGGCCGCAGGGCATGCTGTTCGGTAAAAATTCCAGCGCCGGGCTGCTCAATATCACCACGCGCAATCCGACGGAGGAATTCACCACCGGGTTTCGTACCGCCTATGGCAGCGAGAACCTGGTCAACCTCTACGGCTACGCCTCCGGGCCACTGGTGGACGACGAACTGCTCGGGCGTATTTCCATGTACAGCAACACCAGCGATGGCATGATCGACAACCGCTACCCGGGCGGACAGGACGGCAACGATCGCGACGAATGGGGCGGCCGCGGCAAGCTGCGCTGGCTGATCAATGACGATTTCGATGCGCAGCTCAACTACACCCACGTCGACCGCCACCACCACTGCTGCGTCGCCACGCTGCGGCAGGTCACACCCGGCAGCGTAGTCGACCGCGAAGGCGGCCCGGTCGGGCCGAAGAACGACAAGATCGTGGACAACAACACCTCCTACGGTGACACCAAGGTCGATATCTACAGCCTGGAGGCGAACTACACACTGGGCGAGTACCTGCTGACCTCCATCTCTGCCTACACCAACGAGAACGTGTACGGCGCGGCGCGCGCCGACCTGTACACCCGCACCGCGCTGCCGCTGAACGACGCGCACGAAAAGTACGAGCAGTACACGCAGGAGCTGCGCCTCACCTCGCCGGCGGATGCGACGGTCAGCTACGTCGCGGGCCTGTACTTCTACTACAAGGATTTTACCGATGAGTTCACGCGCTACATCGATTTGTACGGCATCGACTTCGCGCCCGCGCCAAACTCCGGCGCGCTCTCGGTGCTGAACAACACCGACGCCAGCAACCAGAGCGCCGCGGTTTTCGGCCAGGCGACCTGGCACGTGACAGATACGGAGCGCCTTGTGGTGGGCGGGCGCTTCAACGATGACCAACTGACACACAAGCAGACGGTCAGCGCCATCCCCGGCACCCTGCCGGAGGCGCCGCCGGGCACTGTCGATGAAAAGACCGACGACCAGGGCAGCTCCTGGCGCCTGGTCGGCGAGCACGATTTCGCGGCGGATGCGATGGTGTATGCCAGCGTCGCGCGCGGCTATAAAGGGCCCGGCTCCAACTCACTGCCCTCTGGGCCCACCAGCGGCACGGTGTTTGTCGACCCGGAAATACCGACCAGCTACGAGATCGGCATCAAGTCGCAGTGGCTGGACAACCGGCTGCGCGTCAACGGCGCCGCGTATTACAGCACCTTCAAGGATTTCCAGGCCTCCGCCCAGGTGGCCGGCGCGTTCCCACCCCTGTTTTTCCTCACCAACGCGGGCGAGCTGGAAACCCAGGGCGTGGAACTGGAGTTGAACGCCAACGTGCTGGAAAATTTCGATGTGCAGGCATCGGTGGCGTACACCGACGCGATATTTTCCGACTGGGACGACGCGCCGTGCTACGCCCGCCAGACCGAGGCACAGGGTTGCGTGAACGGGGTGCAGGACCTGTCCGGCGCCGACATGCCCTTCTCCCCGGACTGGGCGGTGTTCCTCGCCGGCACCTACTACATTCCGCTGCCGTCGCAGCCGTTCGATGCCTTCGCCACGCTCAATTACTTCTGGCGCGACGACGTGCAGTTCGACACCGCGAACAATCCGCTGCTGACCGGCGATGCGTACAACACGTTTGACCTGTACACCGGCGTAGCGGCGCGCGACGGGCGCTACCGCGTGCAGTTCTATGTGCAGAACCTGTTCGATGAGTTCTATCCCGCGACCATCGGCGGCCAGGAGACGGTCGGCGTCGAGGCGGCGCAGATCCTCGACTACACCTACAAGCGCCGTTTCGGCGTGTCGCTGCAGATGGACTGGTAGGGCCGGTGGCGAAAGAGCACTGGTACTTCCTCTGTGGCGTACTGGTGGTACTGCTGCCCGTGATGGCAGTGGTGGCGGTGAAAAAGCTGCACCTGCTGCAGGCGAGGCCGGACGCCACCCTGGTGTACGCACAGCGCGGCCCGCAACGGCTCACGCTACACGCATTTCCAGCGCGGCATCGCGGCGGGGGGCCGGGGCCCGCACTGCTGATGTTCCACGGCGGCCGCTGGCTGTATGGCGGGCCAGAGGAATACTACCGGCAATGCAAGTTCTTCGCCGCGCGCGGTATTGCCTGTTTTTCTGCGCAGTACCGTCTCGGCGCGAACAATCGGCCCGACGTGCAGGGTGCGATCGCGGATGCGCGCGCAGCATTCGATTACCTGATCGCCCATGCGGACGCGCTGCACATCGATGCGCGCACTATCATCGTTGCCGGCGCCTCCGCAGGCGGCCATCTCGCCGCCGCACTGGGTTCTGGCCTGCCCCGTACGGCGGGCGCACCGAACCCCATCCGCCCTGCGGCGCAGCTGCTTTACAACCCGATGGTGGATCTCGCACCGGGCACCCCGGATCACCACCTCGTCAAGGACTACTGGGAGGAGGTTTCACCCTACCATCACGTCGACGCGGCGGTGCCACCTTCGCTGATCCTGGTGGGGTCAGCGGATCCGGAAGTGCCCGTGCCCACGGCGCAGGCCTTCTGCAGCGCGGTACAGGCGGCGGGCGGGCGGTGCGAGATTGCCCTGTATGAAGGCCAGGGCCACGGCTTTTTTCACGACCCGGTGTATCGGGAGCAGACCAACCAGCGGATCCTGCAGTTTCTGCGGGAAGTGCAGCTGATGCCAGCCGAACCGGACGGTGCAATGATGAAGTAAACCCGTCACGTTGAGCCGCGCCGTGAAAGGGAAGCTGAAGAAGAATAGAGTCATTTAACGATCCGGAACCCTATATCCAGTACTATATGATTTGCAGGCCAATCTGATTCAATACTGATTCCCTTGGTAATACCCCAGACTCTCATACGCATCCGATGAAACGCATCATTAGCTGGATATCCGCTTTATTCTTGCTTGTCGTATTCAGTGCCGGCGTCAGAGCCGCCAGCAAGCCCAACCTACTACTGATTACGGTCGACGACATGAGCGCCGAGTCGGTCGGCGTGTTCGGCACGACAGTCCCTGGAACCACGCCCAATATCGACAGGCTCGCCCGCGAGGGGCTGCGTTTTGAACGCGCGCACGTTCAGGTAGCCAACTGCATGCCGTCGCGCAATGTCATGTGGTCTGGCCGCTACCCGCACAGCAACCGGGTGGAAGGCTTCTTCCAGGTGCGCGATCCGGGCTATGAAACCCTCTCAGGCCTGATGCAGAAAGCGGGATACTTCACCGCGATTCGCCACAAAGTCGACGACTCCACGCCCTACTTTCCCTATAACTGGGATCTGGTACTCGGCAGCGCACCCGGCGGCGCGGCAGCACACAAGAACGACGCGAAGTCCTACGGGATTTCAACCACGCAGGGGATCGAGGCGGCAAGGCGGGCAGGCAAACCGTTCACCCTGCTGATCAACATCGCAGACCCGCATGTGCCGTTTTACGGGCTCAACAAACAGGGTGCGAGCGTGGAGGACCCCTTCAAACCCTCCCGTGTATTCACACCCGAGGATATTTTCGTGCCGGGGTTTCTGGTCGATGACCCCATCATTCGACAGGAACTCTCGCACTACTATTCGTCGGTGCGCAGGGCTGACGACGCCGTGGGTTACATCCTCGACGCCCTCAAGGCTGCCGGTGCCGAGGAGAATACCCTGGTCATGTTTCTGTCCGATCATGGTATGCCATTCCCCTTCGCCAAAACCCAGCTCTACCACTTCAGCACCTGGACACCGCTGATTTTTCGCTGGCCCGGCGTCGTCAAAGCGAATTCGATCGACGCGCGACACATGGTCTCGGCAATCGATCTCCTGCCAACACTGCTCGAAGCGGTTGGCGCGCCAGAGCCTCCGGGCATCGAAGGGCGCTCCTTCCTGCCGCTGCTGACGGGCGGTGAACAGGGTGAGCGCGACATCGTGTTCAAGGAGTACAACGAAAACTCGGTCGGAACCCGTGAACCCATGCGCGCCGCGCAGAGCACCAGTTTCCTCTACATCTTCAACCCCTGGTCCAACGGCAAACGCGCGATGGAGTCGGCATCCTTCAGCACCGGCACATTCAAACGCCTGAATGAGCTTGCCAGGGGTGATGCACGACTCGCGCAGCGCATGCAGTTGTTGAAGTATCGCGTCGTGGAAGAGTTCTACGACATCGAGAAGGACCCGAACTGCCTGGTCAACCTGATCGCCGACTCGCGTTACACGAAGGAGATTCAAGGCCTGCAGAGCGCACTCGAGAACGAGATGCGCAGAACCGGTGATCCGGCGCTGCAGGCCTTCGTCCAGCGCGCGAATCCACAGGCGCTCGCCGACTACATGAACGAACAGAAACGCATCGAGGAAGAGCGGCGCGCGTGGGTTCGCGCCATTCGCGACGCCATGCTTAACGCAGGTCCGCGTCCACCATCGCCGCCACATTGAACCCTGAATCCACCGCCTGGTGCGTGCCGGCGCCGCGCCCACCGGCGTCACAGCCGACGATATACAACCCGGGCAGTGGTGTGCGCGCAGCGGGTTTGCTGCGGCCGCACTGCCCCACCACCTGCGCAATACCCACCGCTTCACCGCCCGCGCCCGGCACCGCCACGTCGCGGCTCATGCTGGAAATTTGTCGCGCGCCGTAGGGCTCCTTGCGCAGGATGTGGTGCTTCAACTCGGGCCAGAGCTCATCGATCACCGCTTCGCAGCGCGCGATCGCCTCGTCCACCAGGGTCGATTCCGTATCCGCCGGCATGAATACCTGGCAGTTCGCCAGTTGGTGGCCGGGAATGTCCGACAGGCCGGGATCGAACTCCGAGGGCACGTCGATGGCGATCAGCGGCACATTGGGCCACTTGCCACGCAGCATGTCCTGGTAGCGCTCCTCGTTGAGCCAGCTCTCGTCAGAAAACACCGGGATGAGCGCGGCGTCGAAAATGCGCTTGTCGAGCACGTAGCGGAAGCCGCAGATCGCCCAGCTCGGCTCCAGCGCCGTGACACGTTCGACATAATCCGCGGAGAAATGCCCGGCGCCGACGAGATTGAGCACCGTGGGCTGGATACCGGCGTTGGAAATCACCGCCCGCGCGCGGATGTCGCGCCCGTCCACGCGCACACCGACGGCGCGACCGCCCTCGACCAGGATGTTCTGCACACGCGTCTTGGTGAGATACAGGCCGCCCTGCTCCACGACATACTCCGCGCACACCTCCGCCACGCGGCCATAGCCGCCGATATGGTAGCGGCCGGCACCGCCCAGCACCTGATCGCGCAGCGCCAGGATCATCTCCGAGGCGGGCAGGCGGTCCACAGCCACCACGAACAGGGTATTGAGGTTCATGCAGATCTGGCTCACCAGCGGTGCCGCCAGATTGAAGCGCTGAATCCACGCATAGGCGCCAGTGTCGTCCAGCGCGTGGATGGCATCCGCGTCGAGACTGAGAATCTCGCCATAGAACGCACCAAGCGCCGCCAGATCGTCATCGGTGACGCCGAAGGTGTCCTTCATGGCGGCCATTTCCCGTTCGGAGCCGGTCGCCACCAGCGGGTTGTAACTCACCTTCCACTGGCCATTGCGGTTGAGGTAGCGCATCGAGGCGGCATCGCCTTCCGGCACCACGAAGGGCACGCGGTCGGCAAGGCCCAGCGTGTCGACCAGTTCGTGAAAACGCGAGTTGTACGCGGGTATGCCCACGGCGCCGAACATCTCGAAGCGGTAACCCTTGCGCTCGGTGGTCTGGGTCTTGCCGCCGGCGCGCGCAGTCTTTTCGATGAGCGCGACTTTCCAGCCGTGGTGCGCCAGCAGGGCGGCGACCGTCGCGCCACCGAATCCTGCGCCAATCACGCAGACATCAAACTCTTCCATCACTGTGCTCCTAATTAACGGGGACGCATTTATTTGTTCGACCAACGAGCGACAGAGGTCGGGGCGGTGAAGCTTCTCACGGCGAATCTCTTAGCCGTTTGAGCCGTGGGAGGCTTCACCGTCCCGACCGACGAACCTGCCCGCCAGCAACAAATGCAACGCCCCACAGGGAATCGCGGTTTCCAACCATTCAGAACTGTATGCCGCTATCGATCCAGCGCCCTATCGTCACGCACTCGGCTGGTGTCGCGCCGGAAACGTGCGCTCTGCCGAAATCGATATCGTTCTTGTACTGCCCATCGGTGCGCCCGTCCTCGCGCGAACCGATGCACTTCCAGTACAGCAGGGAGTCGCGGGCGAATTTGGCGACGTACTTGCTGGTATACGGCCTGGCGAGCAGGTGATCGCCGCGCGGGCTGGTCTGTTTGGGGGCCGGGCCGGCCGCCGTGTCGAAGGCGCCGTCGATCTGCTCGAAATCCTGGGCGACCGCAGAATAGCTCCATTTACGCAGCAGGTTCTGGTGGCAGCCCGCGCAGCGTTGTTCCAGGATCGGCCGTACCTGCGCGTAGGTAATGGGCGGCTGCTGCACCGGCAACGGCGGGTGCGTGCTGGCGGCCAGTGTGGTTTTGAAGCGCTCCACCGCCGGCGCGCCGAGCTGACGGTTGCGCTCCTCGGAGTGCCCGTCGTGACAGCCGTGACAGGTGCGCGTTTCACCCGGGCGCAGGCTGTGTAACATCTCGTCGTGCGCCAGGGACAGGCCGCGCGCGTCGGTTCCCACCATCAGCAGCGGCGTGTCACAGGGTACCTGCATGCGCACGGAGCCATCGGCAAGCAGTGGCTGCGAGCCGAGCAGCGCAATGGATTTGTGGCCCATGTTATTGCGGTGGGCCACGTAGTCGGCCTCATCGTCAGAGTAGGACTTGTCCCACATCTGCGGGAGGTAAACCGTCAGCGCATGCATCTTCTGTGCGAAGAATCGCGGGTTTTCCGTGTTCACGGCACAGCCCTGGGTCGAACACTGCTCATAGAGTGTCTGCGCCCAGTTATACGGGACCGGCGGCGCAAGCTCGGCCTTGCGGGCGTCCACCACATCGAGGTAACAGGCGGCATCCGCGTCCAGCGGTGGCGGCCGCCGCGGCGCGTCCTGGCCGAACAGCGCCGCATAGGGCGCAATTGCGCGGGCATCGTAGGCATGCCAGCGCGGCCCGCCGGCGATCTCCACCATCTGCCGGCTGTCGAACGGGTTGGTGACGATCGGTACTTTCACCCGGTAAATGGCCTTGCGACAGGTCGGCTCACCCTTCAGCCACTGCGCCTGCGTCTGGAACGGCTCTGTCACCTCGTAGCACTGCCCGCGCGCGTGCGTGATCATGAAATCCGTTTCGGTCCAGGGCAGCGGCGCGGGATAGCCGGATTTGCCCAGCGGCCGGAACGGCGCGGTGGCCTCGAAGCGCACATCCATGTCCTGGTCCTGGCCGTAAGGCGTGATCGCATGGAATGTGCTCGGCACATAGCGTCCTGAACCCGGTACCGGGCTCGGGCTGTAGCTGTCCTTGTAGCACGCCGCCGTGGAGCAACCCTCAACATGGGGATCGCGGTAGTCCATGCCGAAAATGATGCCCATGCTGCCCAAGTGATTGGCGCGGTAGTAATTGGTGATCGCTAGCCTGCCTTTGAAGATTTCCGCGACGCTGCGGATGGCGCGCAGCACGGATACATGCTCGCCGGTGACTACGCCGTTCAGCCAGTCGCGTGTCTTCAGGTAACTCGTCTTGTGCGCGTTCAGGATCACCGTCTGGTCCGCGCCATTGCCATCCACGCGGCACAACCACCATTTGTTCTTCACCGTGGCCGCGCCGATCGATGTCGGGCCATCGTGGCTGCGGTTGCCGTGCCCGTTCCAGCAGGAGTAGAGAATATCGCCGTTGGTCATCACCGCCGGCGCGAGCGCCCACTGCTCATGCGGTGAGAGATTACGTGCCGCGCTGCCGTCGATGTGCATCGTCCACAACTGCATCGAACGGCCCTCCGGCCCGTACCCGTATTCCTGCGTCACGCAATAGGGCGAGTTCATGCAGCGCGCGGGATCCTCGTGCATCGGCCCCTGGCTGCGGAAGGGAAACGTGTTGCCGCGATTGCTGACGAACACGAGCGTGTCGTTGTCGAGCCAGTCGGGCTGGCGATCGATCACACCCTTCGGTTGCGGGATCGCGTGCTTGTTCCCGCTCGCCACGTCGTAGATCCAGATTTCCGCACGGGTGAGGCCGGGGATCTCCTGGATGCCGAGTTTCTGCCCGTTGTATTCGACATCCACCAGAGCGTTGCCATAGCCCACGGAGTAGGCGATTTTCTTTCCGTCGGGACTGACCCGCGCTTCCTGCGCCACGCAGATGGTGGGCGAGAGCGTGCAGTCATGAATCACTTCGACCCGGCGCGCGGCACCGCTCTCAAGATTGTCGATAACGACATCGGCCTCGGCCAGTCCGCCGTTGATGCGCCCTACGTCCGAGGCGTGCTGCCAGTTGGCCGCATCCCGGATGGAGGTGCCGGGCACCGCCTGGGTTGCGCGGGGCTGCCGCGTGTACACAATGCTGAATGTCGGCGCCGGCACCGGCGGTTTCGCGCCGGCATCGGGCTCGCTGTGCGCGGCAGCTGAGCACAGCGCCAGCACCAGCGCGCCACCGCTGAACTGCAGGGCTTGCCAGAGTGACACGCATCGGTGGCCTGCTTGCATCGGTCTCCTCGTTGCTGCGCATCCGCCACACGCAGAGGGTGGCTGTCGACATCCGGGGCGGGACAACGGCCCGCGCTGCGCGCCCAGTGTAGCCCGGGCAGCCAGGCATTGGCAGGTGCAACGCGTGGCGCGGATGCTTTCCCGCGCCGGCGCTGCTATTCTTGCGGCGCACCCTCGAAGCCGGAACCACGCGAGCCACATCCATGAAGCGAACAGTGGGCAGTCTGATCGCGCTGGCTTTGATCGCGGGTACCGTCTATTGGTTCCGCACGGATCTCGCGCTACAGGCGGTCGGTGTGATGGCCAGGCTGCGCACACCGGCCGGACCCCACCAGGAAATCGCCTGGTCCACCGCCCTGCAGGCGGCACCGGATCGCGCCCGCCCCAATATCATCCTCATCGTCGCCGATGACCTGGGCTGGAACGACCTGACGTTCAATGGGGGCGGCGTAGCGGGTGGCACCGTGCCCACGCCCAACATCGACGCCATCGCCGCGCAGGGTGTTACCTTCAACAACGGTTACGCGGCGTTCAGCAGTTGCGCGCCCTCGCGCGCCGCGCTCCTCACCGGCCGCTATCCCACACGCTTTGGCTTCGCCTACACACCTACCCCGCCCGGCATGGCGCAGTTGCTCAACCTCATGGTCGCGCAGCCACAGGACGTGCGGCCACCTGCCGTCACGCATTTCGAGGAGACAGACGGACAGGTGCCGGATTTTGCGCACATGGGCATGCCCGCCTCCGAAGTGACGCTGGCCGAAACGCTGCGCGACGCGGGCTACCACACCGCGCACATTGGCAAGTGGCACCTGGGCAACGCCGCTGGCATGGCGCCACAGGACCAGGGCTTCGACGAGAGCCTGCTGCTGGCGAGCGGTCTCTATCTGCCCGAGGACGATCCCGGCGTGGTGAACGCCAGGCAGGAATTCGACCCCATCGACCGCTTCCTGTGGAAAGGCATGCAGTACGCCGCGTCGTTCAACGGCAGTCCCGCGTTCACGCCGGGCGGCTACCTGACCGATTACTACACCGACGAGGCAGTGAAGGTCATCGAGAACAATCGCGACCGCCCGTTCTTCCTCTACCTCGCGCACTGGGCGCCACACACGCCGCTGCAGGCGACGCGCGAGGACTACGACGCGCTGTCCCATATCGAGTCGCACCGCGAGCGCGTCTACGCCGCAATGATCCGCGCACTCGACCGCGGCGTGGGCCGGGTGATGCAGGCGCTGCGCGACAACGGCATCGACGACAACACGCTGGTCATCTTCACCTCCGACAACGGCGGCGCCGGCTACATCGGCATCGACGACGTGAACCGTCCGTTCAGGGGCTACAAACTGCAACTGTTCGAAGGCGGGATCCATGTGCCGTTCATGATGCGCTGGCCAGGGCGCATCGCACCGGGCACGGTGGCGAATGAGCCGGTGCAGCATTTCGACATTTACACCACGGCCGCCGTGGCGGCCGGCGCCCCCTTCGACCAGACGCGGCTCGACGGCGTGAACCTGCTGCCGTATACCGTCGCCGGCGCGCCGCCTCCCGCACCGCCGCACGAAGCCCTGTTCTGGATCAACGGTGACTACCAGGCCATGCTCAGCGGCGACTGGAAACTGCAATCCTCGCAGCGGCCGCCGACCATCCGCCTGTACAACCTGGCCCGCGATCCCACCGAGCAGCACAACGTAGCGGATGAGCATCCCGAGCGCGTGCAAAAAATGCTGGCGGCACTTGCCGCGCATGTGGCACAACAGGCACCACCTGCTTGGCCGGCGCAGATGGAAATGCCGGTGCGTATCGACAAGCACGACGCGCAGCCGTGGAGTACCGACGACGAATATGTCTACGTGACCAACTGAGAACCCCGCTATGCCAACACCTGCACTGAAACCACTTTGCAACCTGCATCACCTCGCGCTGCGCTGCCGCGATGCCGAGCAGACGCGCTGGTTCTACGAGGACGTGCTGGGCCTTACGCTCGCTGCGGCGCTGACGCTGGAGCAATCCCCTGGCACCGCCACGGACCGGCCCTTCCTGCACCTGTTCATGGAGCTCGGCGACGGCAATTACATTGCGTTCTTCGACGAACCCGGCCACGCCAGGCCAGAGCACTTCGCTCTGAAGGACAGCTTCGACATCCACATCGCCTTCGAGACCGACAACCGCGCGTCCATGCTCGCCTGGCGGGACAGGATCGCCGCTGCGGGCGATTTCATTTTCGGACCCATCGATCATGCGTTCGTGGAATCCGTGTATTTCTTCGATCCCAACGGTTACGCCCTGGAGATCACGTACAAGACACCGCGCCATGACGCGGTGCTGGCAGAGGAAAAGGCCGCGGCGCGGCGGTTGATCGGGGAGTGGAGCGCGCGCACCCGGAAGCGCAAGCTCGAACTGTTCGGCGCCGAGGCCCTGGATGCGCGCCGCAGCGCCCTGCAGGCGCCGCCCGCGCAGACACCACGCAAAGGGCCAGCCGATGTTCGTTGACGTCGACCGCGGCATCGAGCGCATTCCGTACCTGCTGCTGTTCCAGGAGCAGTTCGCAGGCTTCAAGGACGTGTACGGTGGCGCCGACAACGTGCTGCTGCGCGCACACCTGTTGCGCCCGCGCGGGTCGACATCCAATACCGTGATCGTCTTCATGCACCCTATCGGCGGCGGCGAGTATTTGCCGCTGCCGACGGCACTGGCCAAAGCGGGCCACCACGTCATCTACTGCCAGAGTCGCTACCCGAATAACGACACTGCGCTGATCATGGAGAAAGTCGCGCTGGACCTCGCCGAATGCATCCGCGATGCGAAGGAACGCCTTGGCTACCAGCGCGTGATCCTCGGCGGCTGGAGCGGCGGCGGTTCGCTCGCCCTCTTCTACCAGCGCCAGGCGGAACACACCACGGTGACCTGCACGCCGGCCGGCGACCCCCCAGACCTGCGCGAGGCGAAGCTGATCCCGGCGGACGGCATGCTGCTGCTCGCCGCGCACGTCAGTCGCGCGCTCACACTCACCGAATGGATGGACGCCTCCATCCTGGATGAGAGCAGGCCCGATATCCGCGACCCCGAGCTCGACCTCTACAACCCCGACAACCCCAACCAGCCGCCCTACACCGGGGCATTCCAGCAGCGGTACGCGGCGGCGCAGATCGCCCGCAACCGGCGCATCACCGTCTGGGTGAAGGACAAACTGCAATCCCTACGCGCGCAGGGCCGGCCACATGATGAGTTCGCCTTCACCGTACACGGCACCATGGCCGCGCCGCTGTGGCTGGATCCCGCCATCGATCCCAACGGGCGCAGACCCGGCAGCTGTTTCCTCGGCGACCCGCGCGTGGTGAACAACGGGCCGATCGGGCTCGCCCGCTTCACCACGCTGCGCAGCTGGCTGTCGCAGTGGAGTTTCGACGAGACGAACGCCAATGGCATCGCTGACGCCGCTCACATGAGCCTGCCGACGCTGGTGATCAACAACGAGGCGGACGACGCCTGCACGCCCAGCCATGCGCGCCGGCTGTTCGCCGCCATCGCGCACGCCAACAAGGAACTGGTCGAGATCGCAGGCGCCACGCACTACTACATCGGCCAGCCGCAACAACTGCGCATGGCGGTTGAAACCTGCACCCGCTGGCTGCGCGAGCAGGCCCTGACCGATATCTGACCCGGCGCTTGTGCTCGCAAATAGCCGCCGACGGGGCGTGGCGTCGAACGCAGTGCAGTTGGTGACGACCGGGTTTCCCCTTTATACTGGCCACCTCTTACTGCACCTGGGAGTACCACAATGAAAGCGACGCAAAGCGCCCGCGCAGCCGCGCTGTTACTTCTTCTCCCGCTCGCCGGCGCATTCGCCCAGCCGGCACTGGACACGGATGTGGTCGAGGAACAGGTGACCATAGACCACGGCGCGGTCGAGGTGTGCGGCGAAGGTGACGGCCTGCAACCCTGCCTCGACGCCAATGGCCAGACTTACTCACAGGAAGTAAAAGGCGCCGACGTCACCACGGAGTCGGATGCGGAACTGGCCGCCGGTGCCGCGCGCATCCGCGCGGAGTCACCCGCGCAGCTGAACAAGACCATTACGGAAATGGAAGAGGGCTACAACCCCGATGATCGCGCCACTGAAGGGCTGCCGGACTGAATGAGCGCCGACATCGCCTGCCACAGCTGCGACCTGCTCAGTAGCGTGGCCGGATTGCAGGTCGGTGAGAACGCGTTCTGCCCGCGCTGCGGACATTTCCTCACTCGCAAGCGCGCCGACCCTTATGCCCGCGTGCTCTCCTACGCCATCGCGGCCATCGTCCTGCTGATCATGGCCAACAGTTATTCCTTCCTGTCCTTTGCCTCCACCGGGCTGGAGAGCGTCATCACGCTGCGTGAAACGCCCGGCGCGGTGTGGGAATACGGCATGCCGGGAGTCGCCATCCTGGTGGCGGCGTTTATCATCGTCATCCCCGCATTCATCCTGGTGTTGCTATTGCTGTTGTGCATGCCGCTTCTCGCCGGTCGCTACCAGAGCTGGCTGATCCCGGTGGCCAAGGGTGTGTTCATGATCCAGAACTGGTCCATGGTCGAGGTGTTCATCATCGGAGTGATCGTCTCGCTGGTGAAGATTGCGGCCATGGCGACGATCGAGCTCGGCATCTCCTTCTGGGCTTACGTCGGGTTCAGCATCTGCTTCACCCTGGCCATCGCCAGCCTGGACCGCTACCAGTGCTGGGAGCGCATCGAGGCATTGCGCGACGCATGAGTACCGGCGCGTCCACTGCCGCCGCACGCAATCTCGCGTCCTGCCACCTGTGCTGCAAACTCGCACCGGCCGAGCTGCATCGCTGCCCGCGCTGCGACACCGCACTGCACTTGCGCAAGCCGGACAGCATCCAGCGCACACTGGCGTTGCTGGTGACCGCCTGCCTGCTGTATATCCCGGCCAATCTCTACCCCATCATGATTACCGAACAACTGGGCTCGGCGGAGGGCAGCACCATTCTCGGCGGCGTCATCCTGCTGATGCACCACGGTGCCGTGCTGGTCGCACTGGTGATTTTCCTGTTCAGCGTCATGGTGCCCATCGGCAAGTTCATCGCTCTGTTCTACCTGGTGTGGAGCGTGCGCAGCGGTTCGGCGATCAGCCCCCGGCAGCGCACCGTGGTGTACCAGATCACCGAATTCGTGGGCAAATGGTCCATGGTCGATGTCTTTGTCGTGGCGATACTGGTGGCGCTGGTACACCTCGGCGGCCTGCTGTCCATCCGGCCCGGGCTCGCCGCCGCAAGTTTCGCCGGCGTGGTGATCGTCACCATGCTGGCGGCTGAATCTTTTGACCCCCGGTTGATCTGGGATGAACTGGAAGAGCAAAACCGTGACGATTGAACAGGCCAGCATCAGCCGCAGCCGCAAGATTTCCGGCATCTGGTTCATCCCGCTGCTGGCGCTGGTGCTGGGAATATCCATGGTCATCAATAACTGGATGAATGAAGGGCCGGAGATCGAAATCGCCTTCCAGACCGCCAATGGCCTGGAGCAGGGCAAAACCAAACTGAAGTACCGCGACGTCGAAATGGGCATGGTGCAGGAAGTGCGCCTGAACGATAACTTCGACGGCGTGATCGCCACGGTCAAACTCGATCGCCAGGCAGTGCCGTTGCTGCGCGAGGATACGCGTTTCTGGGTGGTTACCGCGCGGGTCGGCGTGAACAATATCTCGGGGCTCGACACCCTGCTCTCCGGCGCGTATATCCAGATGGCGCCGGGCGAGGGCGAGGATGGCCGCCGCCAGTTCGTCGCACTGGAACAGCCACCAGCGACCCCGGCAGGCGCGCCCGGCCTGCGCCTGCGGCTCACCAGCGATCGCGCTTCTTCCGTGAGCGCGGGTGACATCGTGGTCTACATGGGTTACAAGGTCGGCCGCGTGGAAAGCATGCGTTTCGACCCGACCGACCGGCTGGTGCACTACGATATCTTCATCGATGCGCCCTACCACGAGCTGGTCAACAGCAGCGTGCGCTTCTGGGATGTGAGCGGCGTTTCACTCAGCGCCGACGCCAGTGGCTTCAAGGTAGAAACAGGGTCGATGGACACCATCCTGTTCGGCGGCATCTCCTTCGGCCTCCCTGAAGGTGCAACCGCCGGCGAGAAAGTGGCGGAACACACCACCTTCCAACTCTACGCGTCCTACGACGCCATGGAGCAGAACCCCTACACGCACGGCACCTACTACGTGGTGTCGTTCAACCAGTCGGTCAAGGGGCTGCTACCGGGCGCGCCCGTGGAGTTTCGCGGTATCCAGATCGGCAAGGTGGTGCGCATCATGCTGCGGGAAAGCCTGGACTACTACCAGAAGCTCGGCGATACCGGCCAGGGTATTCCGTTCCCGGTGCTGATCTATATCGAGCCCGGGCGCATGGAAATGCCGGACGACGAAAGCTCGATCGGGCGGTTGCGCGACGCGGTCAAGGTCGGGGTGAACCACGGCATGCGCGCCTCCATGGGCAGCGGCAACCTGCTCACCGGCGCCAAGTACATCAGTATCGATTTCTTCCCCGACGCGAAGCCGGAGCCGCTCTCTACCTTCCTCGAGTACACCACCATTCCGACGATCGAGACAGGCCTTGCGCAACTGGAGCAGAAAGTGAACGCCGTCCTCGATATGATCAATGCGCTGCCGCTGGCCGATACCGTGGGCAATGCCAACACCGCCATCGCGACGCTCAACAAAAACCTCGCGAGCCTGCAGAAGCTGCTGGAAAACCAGAGCACCCAGCAACTACCGGCCAACCTGGACAAAACGCTGGCCGAATTGCGGGACGCCATCGGCACCCTGACGCCAGAGTCGCAGGCCTACCAGAGCCTGAACTCCAGCCTGCTGTCGCTGAACCGCACCCTCGGCAACCTGGAAACGCTCACCCGCACGCTCTCCGAGCAACCCAATGCCGTGGTATTGCCCGCGACGCAGCGGCCCGATCCCATTCCCGAGGTGAGCAAACCATGAAGATGTTCCGACTTCCGCTGCTGGCACTGGTGCTGGCGGGTTGCGCCAGTGCGCCCGTCGAGCCCACGTATTACCTGCTGCGCACCGACCAGCCCCTGGCATCCGGCGCCCTGCGGCCGTCCACGCGCTTCGCGCTGGGCGCAGTGGAGATCGCCCCCTACCTGGACCAGGCCGGCGTCGTCACGCAGGCCGCCGACGGACAGGTGCGCCCGGCGAGCCATCACCTGTGGGCGGAACCGGTCTTCGACGGCGTGCGCAATTTCCTCACGACAGAAATCGCACGCGCCAGTGGGCAGGAGTTGCTGCCGGTTGCGCTGAACAGCGATGCCACCGCCGTCAACATTCGTATCGACCAGTTGCATGGCACGCTCAACGGCGAAGTTCAGCTGATCGCCTACTGGTGGCTGGTGCGTGACGACAAGGTGCTCGCCATGAACCGCTTCGCCGAGTCGCAGACCCAGTCCGCAAGCGGCTACCCGGCGCTGGTGGAGGCCGAGAAGGCGCTGCTGTCGCAGCTCGCACAGCGCATCGCCGCCTCGCTCGTCGACTAGCCGGCACGCGATGCATCATTTGGCTGCGGCCAGATGCCAGGCCAGGGCGGTGAAGCCGCCCACGGCGAATATCTCTGCACTTTGAGCTGTGGGGGGGCTTCACCGCACTGGCCGTCGAAAGAGATCCTCTGCGCCCTAGATAGGCAGCGGAATAAACACCCGCGACACCGCGCGCACCGTGCCGGTCACGGTGCGGTCGTCCTCGTCGCCGACGATTCCGGCCATGGTTTCCTGCAGCACGATGATTTCGCCGAACAGCCGCTCGAAACGCAGGTCGTCGACGACGCCGCGTTTTTCATAGGTGATGATGTAGTGTTCACCATTGGGTTTGCGGGAGTTCTTCAGCTTCCACGACAGCAGTTCCACATTCTGCACGCTGGTCAGCAGCACCTGCGCATCCAGTTCATCCGGCAGGAACATCTCGGTCTGATAGGCGTAGGCCTCACGCAGCATGCTCCCGAGGCCCACCACCAGCGCGAACACGCGATCGCCCTGAAAATGTGGATCGAAAGCCAGGTTCATGGCGTCGATATCCTGTTTGTAATCGAGCTCCGGAAACTGCAACTTGTGGCGGGCCACGGTGAGTTGCGCCAGGCGGCCTTCCACAGTCATGCCGGGAATCCGCGCCAGCTGGTCGGGGTTGCGCTCATACAGCAGCACAGTGAGCTCCAGTACATCCGCGCGCGTTTTGGCAATGAACTGGTCGGTGACCATGTCGATATCCGACTTGGCCAGGTTCTTGATTTCGTAACCGCCACAACCACCGAGCAACAACGGAATCAGGACGAGGAGCAGTAAGCGCATGGGGCCAGTGTATCCCGCGCCACGACGCGAGCATATGTCTGTGGCGCGTAACTTGTTACTATGCATCTCATTGCTCAATAATTACGCGTTCCTGAATGCTGAAAGTAACAGGCTGGTCACTGCTGTTAGGTGCCGTGGCTCTGATCGCAGGTTTAATCCTGTTCTTCGCGCCTCCTGCTGGTGAACCGCACGTCGAACCGATGATTCTCGATGCCGGTGCGAGCAAAGTCGTAGCCGGCACAGCAAACGTTGTCGACGGCGCGCTGAACGTGGTGCTCGATCCACCGGGTGTTGCGGTTGTCTCCTTCACCCCGCCGCCGTTTGCAGCGGCGAACTACGCGTTCCTGCACATTGCAGTGGAAACCTCCTCCGCGGATGTCGGTGTCATGGTCTCATGGGCCGATGCACACAACCCGCAGCTGGCTGCCCTGTATTCGGTGGAGGACAAATCGCGCGGATCATTGTGGATCGCCACTGCTGAACTGCCAGGCTGGTCAGGAGACATCGGCGCGATCAATCTGGTGATTACCGGACGGCCGGGGGACTCGGCGGTAATCCGCGACCTGGCGCTGCATCCTGCGTCACCGTTGCACCAGTTGCAGGCGATCTACTCCGACCTGACCGCTTTCGAGCCGTGGAACCGCGCGGCCATGAACACCTACACGGGCGTCACCGATGTGGCGTCTTTCTACCCGGTTATGCTCGCCACAGCGCTCTTTGGCCTGAGCCTGCTCGCGTACGGCGCACTGCTCGCCCTCTCGCGGGGAAAGCTGCGTTTTCGCCGGATGAATGTGGCGCTGATCTTCCTGGCCTGCTGGATCATTCTCGACATTGCCTGGCAGCAGCGACTGTGGCGGCAGCTCGCGCAGACCTACCACACCTTTGCCGGCGTGGAGTCGCCGCAGCGGCGATCCGTCGATGTCGACGCGCCCCTGTTCGAATTTGCATCGCGGATCAAACCGCAGATGGAAGCGGGCTCCCGCATCTTCGTCGCGTCGACCGACCCGTACAACGGAATGCGCGTGGCGTACTACCTCTATCCCGTCAACGTGTACTGGTCGCTGCACTCCGCCGAGGTGCCTTACGATCGCTACCTGAACCCGGGTGATTACATCGCCCTGATAAACCCCTCCAGGTTTCGATACAACCGCAAGCTCGGCTATCTTTATGCGCCGGAGCGGGCGAACCTGCGCGCCAGGCTGGTGTACTCCGACAGGGTCGGCACCCTGGTGAGACTGCAATGACCGTATTCGCCATGACGACGCTGGCCCTGGGCCTGCCGCTGCTGCTGGGTGCGCTGTGGCTGTACCTGCTGATCCCCGCGCACACCGTGGCGCGCCCGTTACTGGCCTGGGGCAATGGCGCACTGCTCGGCCTGCTGCTCATTCCGCAGCTGCTGAGGGCGCTGGATGCGCTGGGTATGCCGCTTGCGTTCCAACCTGCGGCTGCGATCGTCAGCATCCTGGCGGCTGTCGCCGCCCTGCTCCTGATGCGCAGTCGGCGCGGCAGTGCGGTGACCGCTCCCGTTGAGCCGCCCATGCCTGCGGTGCACCGCATCCTGTTCACGCTGCTCGCCGTGCTGCTGCTCACGCGCACTGTCACGCTCGGGCTCGAAATCCTGTGGCGTCCGCTCTTTCCCTGGGATGCCACCATGCACTGGGCTACGAAGGCAAAGGTCTGGTTCGAACTCGGCTGGATGGCGCCGTTCGTGGAGAATGACGTGTGGCTGAACAGTGGCGGCGCCGGTGTCTTCACCGACCGCCACGCGGGCTACCCACCGACGATCCCGCTGCTGCAGGTGTGGATGAACCTGGCCACCGGGCGCTGGGACGAAAGCCTGATGAACCTGCCCTGGCTGTTGTGCTTCCTGGCGCTGGGCTGCGCGTTCTACGGGCAGTTGCGCGTCGCAGGCACGAAGGCACTGCCAGCGCTCGTGTTTACCTACCTGTTGCTGTCCATGCCGCTGCTGAACATTCACGTCGCGCTCGCTGGCTATGCCGACCTGTTCCTGGGCGCGGCCTACTGCGCAGCGCTCATGGCCTTCCATAACTGGCTGTGTACGCGACAGCGCTGGCAGGGGTTGCTGGCGATAGTCTTCGCGCTGGCCTGCGTCGTCATCAAGAACGAAGGCCTGCCCTGGGCGCTGACCCTGCTGCCGGCGCTGGCACTGTCGGTAAGTACCCGGCACCGGATCGCCAAACTGCTGCTGTTGTTGGCGCTCGCGCTGACGCTGCTCGCAGTGCTGGCCTACAAGAACCCGGCAATGGTGTCGGGTGCACTGGCACAGACCACCCGGCTGCATATGGCAGGGTTGGCCGGCATGATTCGAGTCATCTGGCTGCACGATAACTGGCACCTGCTGGGCTACCTGTTCGCGATCGTCATTCCGCTTGGCCTGTTGCTGCCGGGCGCCCTCACGCGGCGCTACCTGGGCCTCGCTATCGCGCTGGCCTGCGCCCTGCTCCTGTTTTTGATCCTGTTCCTGTTCACAGAGTTCGGCGCCGGGGCATCCAACTTCACCGGTGTGGGACGCCTGTCCCTACACCTGTTTCCGGGCGCACTGTTCTTCTGCGCCCTCCTCTGCAACGAGTTGCTCGAGCGCGACACACCGCCGGCCGCCGCCACGAACTGACCTGCGCGGCGCACTCCGGGTTCAAAGCTGGAAACGCGCGCGCAGGAAGTGCGAAATACCATCCTCGTCGTGGTGTCCAATCACCGCCGTCGCGGCGGCGCGCACTGCATCCCGGGCGTTACTGGGCGCGTAACATTCGTCCGCCACCGCGAACATGCTGAGATCGTTGTCGCTGTCGCCGAAGCAGATCACCCGGCTCACGCCCAGGTCCTGCTTCAGTTGCACGATCGCACCGCCCTTGCTGGCGGCGCTGTGGTGAATATCCACCCACAGCAAACCCTCGCCCTCCAGCGCCGCGCCGGCATAGGCGACCAGGTGCTCCTCGCGCTCCACCTGCTGCGTGACATACTCGATCGCCGCCCGCCCGCCCAGGGCGCTGAGATTGGTAATCGCCGCTGTGGGCGGCAGCTCCGCTGACGGCAGCACCGCCAGGCCGCGGTCGCGCGCGAGCAGTGCGGCCAGGCGCTGTTCGGCCGCGCTGGCCAGCGGTGGGTGATAAACGGCATGCTGGTTGCCGGGTTCCACGGTGAAGATGAACGGGCTCACGCCACTGTCGCTGCAGGCGGTCACCACGCGGTGGATCTCCCTGTGGGTCAACAGATTGCGGTGGCTGAAGACGTCACCTTGCGGGCGCCATATCATCACGCCATTCTTGCAGATGTGCGGGAGCGTGAAGCCGTGGCCGTGCAGCAGGTCGCGCGCGGCGTGCAGCGTCCGCCCGGTGGCGACGGTGTAGGCGATGCCGCGCCGACGCAGCAGGTGCAGCGTCTCACGCGTGTGCGCCGACACCTGTGAGTGGCGGTTCAGCAGGGTGCCGTCGAGGTCGAATACAATAAGTTCCATGCCTGCTGGCGCGAATCGTCCATCAAAGGGGACACAGTGTAACCGCATGCGCTACACTTTTGCGCGTATCCGGAGGAGAACGCCATGTCCGAGCTCGCGCGGCAGCTGCCGCCCATCGAAACCTTGTTCAACCCCCATTCCGAGGCGTACCTGCAAGACCCGATTCCACAGTGCCTGGCGCTGGCGCGGCGCGGCCGGCTGGTGTGGTACGAACCGTGGCAGGCGTGGATCATGACGCGCATGGACGACATCATGGCCTGCTGGAAAACCGAGCCGCTCTCGTCGGATTTTTACGATTGGGAATTTGCACCACGCCGGCCGCCGAGGGAAGAGTGGAGCAATTTCGAACGCGCGCTGATCGGCCACAGCCTGCTCGCCGACCACGACCACCACCGACTCGTGCGCCGCGTCACTGCGCCGGCGTTCTCGCGCAATGTGGTGGACAGGATACAGGCGAAGATCGAACCCGAAGTCAGGAAGCTGTTCGATGCACTCGGCACGCCGGAGGTGTTCGACTACCGCGAAAAAATCGCCTTCCATATCCCGTTCATCTCCATCACCCGCATGGTCGGTATTCCGGAAAAGTACTGGCCCGAGATCAAGCAGGTGATCATGACTTTCACCGAGACCTGGAATCCCACCATCTCGGACGAGCAGCGCGAGAGCGCGCGACAGGACAGCAACCGCGCGATCGATATCATCAAGAAAGTCATCGACGAACGCCGCAGCGCACCCGAGCAGGACGATTTCCTCAGCACGCTGCTGCGCATCGAGGCGGAGAACGATGGCTTCGAGGAGGGCGACATCATCACGCTGATCCTCGCCCTCATCGGCGCCGGCGCCGATACCACGCTGGTCGCGCAGCAGTGGTCGGTCTACGCCCTGCTGAAGAATGACCGCGACCAGATCGCGAAGGCACTGGCCACGCCCGAGAGCTTCACCAACGCCTTCTGCGAAATCAATCGCTGGGGCGTCTCCTCCAAGATGGGCTTCGCCCGCTACGCGCCGCGCGACATGGAGTTCATGGGCGAGCACCTGCGCAAAGGCGTGATGGTGCTGATGATGCCGCACCTGAAGGATCACGATCCCGAGTATTTTCCCAACCCCGAACGATTTGACGTGGAGCGGGTGTTCGATCCGGACGCGATGTTCGGCTACGGGCCGCGCTACTGTATCGGCGCGGCGCTGGCCAAACGCCAGCTCTACCTGACGCTGACCGAACTGTTCAGGCGCTTCCCCGACGTGGAACTCGCCGAGGAGCCGGAGCGCGACGGCGACGACCACAACGCCGTGGTGTTCAAGCGCCTGCTGCTGAAAACCAACGTGAAGTAAACGTAAAAACACCCGGCCAACCCAGGAGCATGCCATGGACAAACCCAAACGCGCCTCGGACACCCCCTACGGCGTACTCGTCAAACCCGGGAAAACGTACTACTGGTGCGCCTGCGGGCTGAGTGCCAGCCAGCCCTTCTGCGATGGCTCGCACAAGGACACCGGCTTCTCGCCGGTGCGTTACGACGCCACCGAGGACGCAAAAATGTTCTTCTGCGGCTGCAAGGAGACCAAAACTCCCCCGCTGTGTGACGGCAGCCACAACCGCAAGTAGATGGAATCCTTCGCGCGCATCCGGCAGCGCGCCAGCAAACGACACGGTGGGCCTGCGGCGCTTGCTGCACTCATGCCCGCAGTGCGCAGCACCAGGGCACTGGCCGACAGCAAGGATGATCGCTGGCTCGCGCAGATGACGCGCTGCGTATTCCAGGCGGGCTTCGTCTGGCGCGTGATCGATAACAAATGGGATGGCTTTGAGGAGGTATTCTTCGGCTTTCCCCCGCACAAGATCGTCATGCTGAGCCCGGAACAGATAGATCGATTTGCCGCCAACACACGCATCGTGCGCAACCGCCAGAAGGTGCAGAGCGTGCAGGCCAACGCGCAGTTCATACTGGATGTTGCCCGCGAGCACGGCAGCTTCGGCAGGTTCGTTGCGCAGTGGCCCGCGCATGACCTGATCGCACTGTTTGAGGTGCTGAAAACCCGCGGCAGCCGCCTCGGCGGCATGACCGGGCAGCGCGTCTTGCGCAACATGGGCAGGGACACGTTCATCGTCACTGCCGATGTCGTGCGCTGCCTGCGTAACGCCGGCGCGGACATCGGTGACAACCCCACCAGCAAGCGCGAACTGCGACTGATCCAGCACACCTTCAACCAGTGGCACGAGGAGTCAGGCCTCCCCTACAGCCATATCAGCCTGACGTGTGCGTTATCGCTGGGGTAAATGGGGGGGTAAATGGGGACGGATTTATTTTGTCTGAGACAAAATAAATCCGTCCCCATTTACCGGAGACAAAATAAATCCGTCCCCATTTACCTTTACCGCGTCCCCATTTACCCGTTTACCGTCCCCGTTTTACCCAGCCCACACCCCAAAAAAGATTGACCCAAATCAAGCGAAGCTCATCGATGTCCCCCGTTTAGCTGATTTGAGGTATGTGTGGTGTGCCCCGCGCGCGCACAGTGGCGAAGACAACAATCCATCGCTGCCGAGGACACCCCCATGAACGCACCCCAGATCCACCGCGCCGAACAGTTGTACATGGCCGCCCGCAACCTGCTGCCCGCGCTGCGCGAACGCAGTGTCGAAACTGCCCGCCTCGGCCGGCTGCCCGACGCGACGATCGCCGCGATGCACGAAGCGGGGTTCTTCCGCATCATGCAGCCGGCGCGTTACGGCGGCTTCGAACTCGATCCGCAGGTGTTCTTTCGCGTGCAGATGATCCTGGCCGAGGCCTGCATGTCCACCGCCTGGGTGCTGGGCGTGGTCGCCATCCACAACTGGCAGCTCGGCCTGTTCGACGAACGCGCGCAACAGGATGTGTGGGGTGAGGACGACGCCACGCTGATCTCCTCCTCGTACATGCCGGTGGGCAAGGTGACGCACGTTGACGGCGGCTACCGGCTGTCCGGTCACTGGGGCTTCTCCTCCGGTTCCAAACACTGCAAATGGGCCTTCCTCGGCGGCATGGTGCCGCCAAAAAATGCAGGCGAGGCGCCCGACTATCGCACCTTCCTCGTGCCGCTGGGTGATTACCGCATCGTCGACAACTGGAATGTCAGCGGGCTTGAAGGCACCGGTAGCCACGACATCGTGGTCGAGGATGCCTTCGTGCCCGAGTACCGCACGCACCGCTCGATTCACGGATTCGAGTGCAACAGCCCGGGCAATGCGGTTAATACGCACTACATCTTCCGCCTGCCCTTCGGCCAGATTTTCGTGCGCGCGGTATCATCCGCCAGCATCGGCTGCCTGCAGGGCGTGATCGACAATTACATTGCGGTGAACAAGGACCGCGTGGGCCTCAACGACGGCAACAAGATCGCCACCGACCCCGACGCCCGCATGGCCCTGGCCGAGGCGGTGAGCACGGTGGACGAATGTCAGGCCATCATGATGCGCAACTTCGACGCGCTGGTGGCGGCGGCCAAAGCCGGCGTTTCACTGTCGCTGGATGAGCGCATCAAGATGCGCTTCGACGCCGCCCTGGTGTCGCGCAAATGTACAGAGGCGATCAACCAGATGTTCATTTCCTGTGGCGCGCAGGGCATTTTCCGCAGCCACCCGCTGAACCGCGCCTGGCTGGATATCAACGCCGGTCGCACCCACGTGGCCAACAACCCGTTCAAGTTCGGACGCAATCTCGGCGGCGTGATGATGGGTGGCGAAAACCAGGATTTCTTCCTGTAACGCCGCCGGCACTTGATCTACGTCAACACAAGTGCACAAACGCGCGCACCTCGTCCATAAGGACGATGCCAGGGCCCACCGGGCGGGCCGATAATCCAACGAGGTAAACCAACACTCGGGAGAGCAGGCACATGACCGTCATAGAGAAGAACAGAGAAACCCGGCGCGAGCCCTACGTCATCAAGGCCGACCCGCGCCCGGAACGTTATGCCCGCGGCTGGTACGTCATCGGCGACAGCGGCAGCGTCAGCCATAAACCGCGTGAGTTGCTGGCCTTCGGCACCAAGCTGGTGGCCTACCGTGGCCGCGAAGACAACGCCGTGCATATTCTCGACGCCTACTGCCCGCACATGGGCGGCGACCTGTGCGGCGGGGAAGTCAAAGGCGATTCGGTCATCTGCCCCTTCCACAAGTGGAGCTGGGGTAGCGACGGCGTCTGCGACCACATTCCCTACGCGAAGAAAATTCCGGACAAGGCGGTGATCAAGTCCTGGCCGACGCTGGAAAAAAATGGCCTGGTCCTGGTCTGGCAGGACCCCGAGGGCAATGACCCGATACCCGAACAGGAGCCGCGACGACTGGAAGACTGCTACTCCGGTGAGTGGACGCCGTGGCAGATGGCCGCCATTCCGATCAAGTCACTGGGTCGCGAACTGGTGGACAATATGGCGGATATGGCGCACTTCGGCCCCATCCACTATTCCTCGGTGAAATCGTTCCGCAACACCATGGACGGACACAAATTCGTGCAGTACATGGTCGGCGGCCACCAGATTCTCACCGAAGGCTCAGACGGCCTGATCACCAGCGTGGCAACGTACGAAGGCCCTGCCTACATGACGACCACCATGACCGGGCTGATGGACGGACATCCCATGACCACCCACCTGCTGGTGAGCCATATCCCGGTGGACATGAATAACTTCATCATCAATTTCGGGGTGATGATGAAAAAGGATCCCAACGTGTCCGAAGCCGGCAACCGCGCCATGGTGGAGGAGTACACGCAGAAGAACATCGAGTCCTTCCATCAGGACGTTGCGATCTGGAACAACAAGTGCATCATTGACAACCCGCTGATGTGCGACGGCGACGGCCCCGTCCACCTGGTGCGCAAGTGGTACAGCCAGTTCATGACAGACGTTGCCGATATCCGCGAAGACCAGGTGCGTGCACGGGAGCACGTCACGATGGAAGGGCCGACAGTGGAGGAAGTGCTCGCCTCCATGAGGTAATCCCCCCCGCCTGTGGTCTGTGAAAATGTTCACAGATCACGGGCGAATATTTCCTTCGTGCCGCCCGCGCCGGGTGCGCGAGCCATCAATTTCGTCCAGAATACACCCAGTGGCGCGCATTGACTGGGGACACCGCATGGCTACCGAGAAGGCTTCATTTTATTCCCGCGATCCGGATCGACTCATCCGCGACAAAGCAGACCCCCGGAAAGCCAAGTTCATCGGCATGGAACGGCGGCGGACCAATCGCCGCCGTACGCAGGATCGCCGCACTGAGTTGCGTTTCGACCTGACCAAATCCGACCGTCGCCAGGTCGCGGGGCGACGCGCGGACGATGCGGCACCCAAATTCTACTGACGCTGCCGGTACACATGCCCCAGGAACAGCGCTGCGGTAAGCAGTAATACCGCGCCGCCTTGGTGCGCGGCAGCCAACGCCACCGGCACATGCAGTAACAGGGTGCCGATGCCCAGCAGGACCTGCAACCACACCGCCAGCACCAGCAGCAGCGCACCCAGCCTGGCCCGCCCGCTCACGACGCGCCGCCAGGTGAGGATCGCAAACCCGTTCAGCAGGATAAATAACAAATAAGCGAACATCCGGTGATTGAACTGGATGGTCGTGATGTCCTCGAAGGCGGAGAGCCACGCGGGCGCCATGGCGTACAGACCGCCGGGTATGAACGTGTCGCCCATCAGCGGCCACGTCGGGTAGACAAAGCCGGCGCGCGTTCCGGCGACCAGTCCTCCGGAGAGAATCATCAGGTAGACCAGCACCGCCGGCAGCAGCGCCCAGCGCGCACCCGGCGTGGCGCGTGCAGCGCCGCCAAAGCGCAACTCGAAGACCAGCCATACCATGAAGGCGTAGATCAGCACTGCCATACCGAGGTGGGCGGTGAGGCGGTACTGGCTGACGCGCGGATTGTCGACCAGGCCGCTCTTCACCATGTACCAGCCCAACAGGCCCTGCAGTGCACCGAGGGCGAACAGCACGACAAGTCCCGGCATCAATCCGGGTCGCAGGCGGCGCCGCAGCGCAAAGTACAGCAGGGGCACGGCGAACAGCACGCCGATCAGCCGGCCCAGCAGGCGATGCAGGTATTCGTACATGAAAATCGTCTTGAAGCCTGCGAGGCTCATACCGCGATTCACACGCTGGTATTCGGGGAACTGCTTGTACTGCTCGAACACCGCCTGCCAGTCCTGCTCCGAGAGTGGCGGAATGGCGCCCACCAGCGGCTTCCACTCGACGATGGACAGGCCGGAATGGGTCAGTCGCGTCACTGCGCCCAACAGGATCATGCCGAAGGTCACGGCCGCGCAGAGCAGCAGCCAGTTTGCGACCTGACGGTCATAGCGAATTTGGTCAATGTGGGTCATGGGCTTCCGGTGGTAATGTTAGTTTGCAACACTCATTTTACGGAAAAACTCAAGTAGCGGCTCTGTGGAATAACTCTTGCGACCGCATGACCCGGAGTTGGCGCACCGGAACACGCCAAAAAGCCGACATCCATGTCGAAGCTCGGGTGGCGACATCCTGTCGCCACACGGTT
>CAYWWD010000024.1:0-44722 GCA_964461965.1 uncultured Halioglobus sp.
GGTCCGGCAGCCCCCTTACGCTCATAAGGATATTTTATTCTCTCCGGGGCCTACTGCACCCTCGCCCGCCTCCGCCGTTCTCAACGCGACCAATCGTGTTGTCCCAAACCGGTAGTAGCAATCGGCCCGATGGTCGAGTAGAAGGCCCGCCGGGGATAGCCGCCCGGGGCGAATATCTCAGCCTTCTGAGCTCCGGGCGGCTATCCCCGGCGGGCCGCTCCGGCGCAATGTAATCGCCGGTTAAATACGCTGGCTCAGCAGGTTTAGGAGAGGCGTTGTTTAACCAGTTTGCTTACGGCGGCGACATCCGCGCGGCCCTGCACCTGGGGCTTGAGCTGGTTCATGACAGCGCCCATGGCTGCCATGCCGGAGGCGCCACTGCCGGCGATGGCGGCATCAATCATCGCGCTCAGTTCCGCTTCGGTGAGCGGCGTGGGCAGGAATTCCTGGATCACGTCGATTTCAGCGTATTCCCGATCCGCCAGTTCCTGGCGGCCGGCGCTGGCGTATTGCGTGGCGGAATCGCGCCGCTGCTTGACCATTTTGTCGAGCACGGCCAGTGCGCGCGTGTCGTCCACTGCAATGCGCTCATCGACTTCGATACGTTTGAATTCAGCGAGGATCAGCCGGAGTGTGGACAGGCGTTCCTTGTCCTGGGCTTTCATGGCGGCCTTCTGGGCCGCCTTGATGGATTGCGCGAGAGTGTCGTCGCTCATCGGGGAGGGAAGAGCGGTTTTAGTACAGGCGTACGCGCTTGCGGTTTTCGCGGGAGAGCTTCTTCAGGTGGCGTTTTACAGCGGCGGCACCGGCGCGCTTGCGCACAGTAGTCGGCTTTTCGTAGTGCTCACGCTTACGCACTTCGGCAAGTACACCGGCCTTTTCGCAGGAACGCTTGAAGCGGCGCAGCGCCACGTCAAACGGCTCGTTTTCCTTGATTTTGATATGTGGCATTACGCCAAACCTCATGGTTGCTGTCAGGATGGCCCGGCTGTGCAAATGACGGCGGGCACGGGTAAAGGGCGCGCATTCTAGCCCGATTGCGCTTGTTTTGCCAAGCCTCGCAAAGTGGTAATTTGGGTTCTCGCCGCTGGTCTGGCCCTCGGTGCGCCATTATCATGCGGCCCTTCCTGAAACTGGGTGCCAACAATGTTAGTGCTGGGCCTCGAAACCTCCTGCGATGAAACCGGCGTTGCGCTCTACGACACCCGGCGCGGTCTGCTGGGTCACGCACTGTTTAGCCAGGTCGATGTTCATGTGGAATACGGCGGCGTGGTGCCTGAGCTGGCCTCGCGTGACCATGTGCGTAAAACCCTGCCATTGATTGAACAAGTCCTGCAGGACGCAAGCTGCGCCGCCGGCGACATCGGCGGCGTGGCGTATACCGCAGGGCCCGGTCTCGCCGGCGCGCTGATGGTGGGCGCCACCCTGGCACGGGCGTTGGCTTGGGGCTGGGGTGTGCCAGTGCTGGGTGTGCATCACATGGAGGGCCACCTGCTGGCGCCAATGCTGGAGAATGAGGCACCGCAATTCCCCTTCGTGGCCCTGCTGGTGTCCGGCGGGCATACCCAGCTGGTGCGGGTTGACGGCATCGGGCGCTATCGACTGCTGGGCGAATCGTTGGACGACGCCGCCGGCGAAGCCTTCGACAAGGTCGCGAAGATGCTGGGATTGCCCTACCCGGGCGGTCCACATGTCGCCCGGTTGGCCGGTCAGGGCGTGCCCGGGCGGTTCGAATTTCCGCGGCCCATGGTGAATCGTCCCGGGCTGGATTTCAGTTTCAGCGGCTTGAAGACCCATACCCTGACCACGATCGCCGCGTGCCGGGGAGGCGGATCGCTCGGCGAGCAGGATCGCGCCGACATCGCCCGTGCCTTCGAAGACGCGGTGGTGGCCACGCTGGTCATCAAGTGCCGGCGAGCGCTGGCACAGGAAGCGCTCAAGACACTGGTGATCGCCGGCGGCGTGAGCGCCAACACCCGGCTGCGCGCCGCGCTGGAAGCCGCGCTGGCCAAAGAAGGCGCACGGGTTTTTTATCCCGCGCCCGTATTTTGTACCGACAATGGCGCCATGATCGCCTATGCCGGCGCGCAGCGCTTGCAGGCCGGGCAGTTCGATGACGCCGACACGCGTGTGCGGCCGCGCTGGCCGATGGAAGAACTGCCGCCGCTGCCCGGGGCCGCCTGAATGGACACCATTTATATCAAGGGGCTGCGGGCGCAGGCAGTGATCGGCGTCTACGAATGGGAGCGACACATTCGCCAGACGCTGGTACTCGATCTTGCTCTCGCCAGTGACACGGTACGCGCCGCTGCCAGCGACGATGTCGCCGATGCGCTCGATTACGCCGCCATCTCCCGGCGTGTGCTGGCGCTGGTGGAGGCCAGCCAATACCGGTTGATCGAGTCGCTGGCGAACGACATTACGCGCGTGGTGATGCGCGAATTCGGCGTGGCCTGGCTGCGTGTGCGCGTGAGCAAGCCCGGTGCGGTGGCCGAGGCCGAGGATGTCGGCGTCATCGTTGAGCGCGGCGTGCGGCACTGAATATGGCGCGGGTATTTCTCGGTGTCGGCAGCAATATCGAGCGCGAGCGCTATATCACGGCGGGCCTGGACGCACTGCACGGGTTGTTTCACGAGCTGGCGTTGTCCTCGGTCTACGACAGCCCTGCGGTAGGTTTTTCCGGGCAACCGTTCCTGAATCTGGTGATCGCGATCGAAACCGGCCTGTCGTTGTCGACGCTGGCCGCGCGCCTGCGCCACATCGAGACCGAGCACGGGCGCCCCGCGAACGCCACACGCTTCAGTCCCCGGCATCTGGATATCGACATTCTCACCTACGACGACGCCGTGGGCGCACACGGCGGTGTGCAACTGCCGCGCGAGGAAATTCTGCAGCACGCCTTCGTGTTGTGCCCGCTGGCGGAACTAGCTCCAGAGTCCCTGCATCCGCAGTTGAAGCGCAGCTATCGTTCGCTATGGGAGGCATATGATCGGACTTCGCAGCCGTTGACCCGCGTGGATTTCAGCTGGCGCGGTCGTGCGATTTCCGTGGCGGAGTAGCCGGCCCCGCGATCCGGCACTGCATGTTTGCGAATGTCTGTGGGATGAGATTTCCGGGCGAACGGGTCAGCCTGGCCGCAGCGCTTCCAGTGCCTTGACGCGCGCCGCGCCGATGGCCGTGCCCAGCGCCGCGCCGCTGAGGCCGCGCTCGATGAGGCCGGCGGCGCTGACACCCTGGGCTGCGGCTAATGCCCGACGCAGGTAATCCGCCTGCGGATACTCCCGCCCCTCCAGCCCCAGTCGCCCGCGGGCATCCGCCTCACAGGCTAGGAGGAATGCCTCGAAACGATCCGGGCGGCGCAGCGCGTCGGTGGCGTTGAGCAACTTCAGCACCGTGGCGCCGCGCAGTTCCAGCGCCCGGTGGCAGAGCAGGTGATGCAGGCACACGGCGCGCGCCAGCTCGCTGTAACGTCGCGGTGCTCGCAGGCGCTCGCAGACCCGCTCCACCAGTTTGGCGCCGCGCTCCTCGTGCCGGATATGGCGGGGCAGTTCGGCGGCGGGCGTGATGCCCTTGCCGAGGTCGTGCAGCAGCACCGCGAAGCGTACATCGCTGTCAGCCGACAACGTCGCCGCCTGCCGCAGTGCCATCAGGGTATGCACGCCGCTGTCGATTTCCGGGTGATGCGTGGCTACCTGCGGCACACCGAACAGCGCATTCACTTCCGGCAGCAGTTTGTCCAGCGCACCGCAGTCGCGCAGTACTTCTATAAAGGCTTCCGGGTGGCGCTCGCCGAGCGCGCGTTCGAATTCCACCCAGATGCGCTCGGCGGGCAGGTGCGCAAGTTCGCCCTGCGAGACAATCTCTGCCATCAGTGTGAGTGTCTCGGAGGCGACAGTGAAGCCGAGGTGCGCGTAGCGCGCGGCAAAGCGCGCGGTGCGCAGTACGCGCAGCGGGTCCTCTACGAACGCCTCAGAGACGTGGCGCAACAGCCGCTGTTCGAGATCCGCCCGGCCGCCGTATGGGTCGATGATGCGGCCGTCTGCATCCTGTGCCATGGCGTTGATGGTGAGGTCCCGCCTGAGCAGGTCGTCCTCCAGCGTGACTGCGGGGTCGCAGTCCACGACAAAACCGGTGTACCCGTGGCCCCGCTTGCGCTCGGTGCGCGCCAGCGCGTGTTCTTCCTTGGTTTCGGGATGCAGGAACACCGGGAAATCCTTGCCCACCTGCTGATAGCCCTGCCGCAGCAGATCGTCCGGCTGCGCGCCAACGACTACCCAGTCGCGTTCCACGACCGGATAGCCCAACAGGGCATCGCGGACCGCGCCGCCGACCAAGTAGATTTCCATGCGGGCAGTGTACCGTCTGCCGGCCGTCGCGTCATGACGCAGTGGTGACCGCCTCGCCGCGGCATTTACCCTTGCGGCAGGCGCAGCGCGTCCACCGCCCGCTGTCGAGGTGGTAGAGCGAGAGTGCGCCGTCCCAAACACAGCCGGTGTCCAGTGCGATGACGTTGGGGTGGTCGGCCCTGCCCGCGATGGTCGCCCAGTGGCCGAACAGTATGCGCTCGCCTGCAGTCCGGCGTTGCGGGTGGCTGTACCACGGCAGCAGCGCCTGCTCGCCCCGTGCAATCAGGCCCGGGTTCGGGCTACTGCCTTTGCTCTCGAGGTCCAGCCTGCCGCTGGCGGTGCAGAAACGCATGCGGGTCAGGCAGTTGGTGATGACTCGCAACCGCGCCGTGCCCTGCAGTTCGTCGGACCACTGCGCCGGTTCGTTGCCGTACATCGCCTGCAGGAAATCCACGCGCCCGGGGCCACGCAGGGCGGTTTGTACTTCCTGTGCGTAGCCCAGCGCCTCCTCCGCGGTCCACTGCGGTGGAATGCCGGCGTGCACCAGCGTATAGCCGTGTTCCCTGTGCAGCAGCGGCTGCTGCGCCAGCCACTCAAGCAACACGTCGCGGTCCGGTGCGGCGAGGATCTCGTCCAGCGTGTCGGAGCGGCCAGCCCTGCGCACACCGGCGGCGACGGCCAGCAGGTGCAGGTCGTGGTTGCCGAGTACCACCACCAGACTGTCGCGCATGGCGTACAGGTAGCGCAGCGACTGCAGCGATTTGGGGCCGCGGTTGACGATGTCACCCACCGACCAGAGTACATCCCGTCCAGGCTTGAATTTTACTGCGCGCAGCAGGTGCTTGAGTGGCTGCAGGCAGCCCTGGAGGTCGCCTACGACATAGGTACTCACTAGTTGAGCGCTGTCGGTGTGTGCAGCGAGAAGGCGCGAATCGGCACCTCGAAGGTGGGCAGGTCGTGCGGGTCGATATCCATCGGTTCGCGCACCACCATGCTGTAGCTGCCCTGCATACAGCCCACCGGTGTGGCCAGCGTGGCGCCGCTGGTGTAGCGGAAGGACGCCCGGGGCGGGATCACGGGTTGTTCTCCCACGACGCCTTCGCCCCGCACTTCCTGCACGGCGTTGTCCGCATCGGTGATGATCCAGTGCCGCGCGAGCAACTGCACCGGCAGATCCGAGGCGTTGCTGATCGTGATCGTATAGGCGAATGTGTATTGTTGGCGTTCCGGGCGGGAATGGTCGGGCAGGTAGGCCGTGACGACGTCGATTCCCACCAGGGAGGGATTAAACACTGGGCTGGTCATGGAGGACGTTGGCGATCTCGATGAATTGTGTCAGGTGCAGGGTTTCGGCGCGCGCGCCCGGGTCGATGCCGAGCGCCTCCAGCTGCGGGCTATCTATAATCGCTTTCAGGTTGTTGCGCAAGGTTTTGCGGCGGTGGGCGAATGCCGCCTTCACCACGGCGCGCAGCCGGGTTTCGCTGCAGCGCGGCCAGGGCGATTCCGTCCATGGCACCAGGCGTACGATGGCCGACTGCACGGACGGTGGCGGCCGGAAGGCGCTGGGCGGTACATCGAACAGATGCTCCACGCGGCAGTGGTACTGCGCCATGATGCCGAGCCGTCCCCAGTCCTTGCTGCCGGGTGAGGCGGCGAGCCGTTCTACCACTTCGAGTTGCAGCATGAAATGCATGTCGCGGATGATCGAGCTGTTCTCCAGCAACTTGAAGATAAGCGGCGTGGAGATGTTGTAGGGAAGATTGCCGACCACGCGCAGACGCACGTCATCGTCCGACCGAGTGCGCTGCAGTAATGCAGCGTAGTCGAATCCCAGCGCATCGGCATTGTGGAGGCGGAAGCCGGGTCGAGAGCTGAAGGTGGCGAGCAGCCCGGGCACGAGGTCGCGATCCAGCTCGATGACATCCAGCGCACAGCCACTACCTGCCAGCACTTCCGTAAGCGCACCGAGTCCCGGGCCGATTTCCACCACATGCTGAGCCTCGCGCGGTTGAATTGCCGCGAAAATTCGGTCGATGACTGCGGCATCGTGCAGAAAGTTCTGTCCGAAGCGCTTGCGCGGCTGGTGTGTTGTCCGGGCTCGGTTCATAGGGCGCATTGTAGTCGCAGTTCACAGTATTCCCATGGCTTGCTGGTTCAATCACGTGCATTTTTGTTACACTCACGACACACCGGGAATTGCACACAGGCCGGCAGTCGATGCCTCTCTCACAATATTTTCGCCTGATCGACGTCATGGCGCGCATGTCGTTGCGAGCCGATGCAACGCGATTTTTTCTCGGTTATATCTGGTGGGTCCTCGAGCCGCTGCTGTGGGTGGCGGTGCTCTATGTGGTGTTCGTGAAAATTCTTCACACGCGTCAGGCCGATTTCCTGATGTTCCTGGCGACCGGCAAGCTGATGTACGTCTGGTTCTCCAAGTCAGTGACGCTCGCTTCAAGCAGCATCATCAACGCGAAGGGTCTGGTCGGCAAGATCAATGTGCCAAAGACGCTCTTCCCAATGGCGGTGATCCAGGAAGGCTTGTATCGTCAGGTGGCGGTGTTTCTGTTGTTGGTGACTGTCCTGCTAAGCGACGGTTACCGCGTGACCTTTACCTGGTTGTATCTGGTGCCGGTGATTGTGGTGAATTACATCGCCATCGTTGCCTGCTCATTCGTCGGCGCCTGCCTGGCGTGCCTGGCGCGTGATTTCCTGCAGCTGATCTCCCTGGGCATGATGTTCCTGATGTTTGTCTCGGGGGTGTTTTGGAATGTGCGTGATTTATCCGATCCTCATTCGACCGAGATGCTGCTGGCTGTGAACCCGGTAGCGTTCCTGCTAGACGCCTACCGCCAGATCATGATGTACGACACGCCACCCGACATGCTGCACCTGCTGTCCATCGGGCTTGGTTTCAGTGCGCTGTTGTGCACCATCGTGTTGGTCATGCGCCGCTCCAGCCAGTTCCTGGCACTGAAGGCGCTGACTGCATGAGTGGCAACGGCAGGCGCGTCATGCTGGAGCTGGACGACGTCTCGCTCAGCTACCATTCCGGCAGGAAATCGTTTGACCACGGTACACATCATGTACTGAACCAGGTCTCCATGCAGCTCTATGAAGGTGAGACGCTCGGCATTATCGGCCGCAACGGCGTGGGTAAAACCACCCTGCTGCGCCTGATGGCGGGCATTCTGGCGCCCACGCGTGGCAGGGTGCGCCTGCATCCCGGCAAGTCGGCGTCACTGCTGACTTTGGGTCTCGGCTTCAGGGCGGAACTGTCGGGACGCGACAACGCTCTGCTGGCGGCAATGCTGCAGGGTTCGCTGCGCACCCAGGCAGAATCGTTCCTGGAGGCCATCAAGGAGTTTTCCGAGCTGGGCGACTCCTTCGAGGAGCCCGTCAAAAACTATTCAGCGGGGATGCGTTCGCGTCTCGCTTTCACTACCGCACTGATGACGCATGTCGATGTATTGCTGATCGATGAAATCCTGAGCGTCGGCGACGCCCACTTTCGGGGCAAGGCGCAAGCCGCCATGACCAGCCGGATCACCGGCCAGCAGACCGTGGTTCTGGTGTCGCACATGGCCGAGCAGGTGAAGGAGATGTGTGATCGCGTCATCTGGCTTGAAGAGGGCCGGATCGCCGCAGAAGGCAATTCGATCGAAGTGACTGAGGCTTATACCCGGCACATCACCGAGGCGCGCCGCGCCGGTCTGCAGGAGCAGCGCAACAAACTCGAACAGATCTAACTGCCGCGAGCAGCGGTGCGGCTCAACTGGCAGGCAATAACCAGCGCCTGCTGCAGGCTGCTCCAGTCCGCCTGCCCGGTGCCTGCGAGATCCAGCGCGGTGCCGTGATCCACCGACGTGCGTATCACCGGCAACCCCAGCGTGATGTTGATCGCCCGCCCGAAGCCTGAGTACTTCAAGACGGGCAGCCCCTGGTCGTGGTACATGGCGAATACCGCGTCGCAATTGTCCAGCACCTTGGGGTTGAACGCAGTATCGGCGGGCAGCGGCCCCAGCAGGTGCATACCGCCGGCGCGCAATCGTTCCAGTACCGGAATCAGTGTCTCGATCTCCTCCCGCCCCATATGCCCGCCTTCGCCGGCGTGCGGATTGAGGCCCAGCACGGCAATTCTCGGCGCCGCGATGCCGAACTTGTCCCGCAGGTCGCAGTGCAGGATCGTGAGTGTGTCGAGGAGGAGTTCGTGCGTTATTGCCGCTGGTACGTCTTTCAGTGCCAGGTGGGTGGTGGCGAGGGCGACGCGCAGTTCGGTGGTCGCCAGCATCATCACGACCCTGCCGGTGCCGGTTTCGTCGGCCAGGAATTCCGTATGGCCGATGAAGGGAATGCCAGCGTCGTTGATGATGGATTTTTGCACCGGAGCGGTGACCAGCGCCTGGCAACTCTGATCGAGGCATGCCTGCACGGCCTGTCGCAGGGTTGCGATGACGTACGCGGCATTAACGGGGTTGAGCGTCCCGGCAATTGCGGGCGTAGCAAGTGGCACGGCGTGTACGTTCAGTGTCCCCGCCCGATGCGCGCGGGGTGCTGCGCTCGCCTGCCAGGGCTGTAATTCGACAGGGATGCGCAATGCCTGCGCGCGCTGGCGCAGCAGGTCCGGATCGGCGAAAACTACCAGCTCGGCATCCCAGTCGCGCCGCGCAGCTTCGAGTACGATGTCCGGCCCGATACCGGCCGGTTCACCTGCGGTAATGGCGATCCGGGGCAGTGCCATGGCGTGCGCCTATTTTATGTCGACGAAAGCTTCATCGCGAATCTGCCGCAACCAGGCGTCGAGTTCTTCCTGGTATTTGCGGTTGTGGACATAGTCCGTGGCTTTGGCCCGGGTGGCTTGGTCTGTCATGTCCTCATCCCGCCGTCCTTCCACTTTGACGATGTGCCAGCCAAACTGCGTTCGCACCGGATCGGAGATGCCGTCGATGGGTGTTTTTGCCATGGCGGCCTCGAATTCCGGTACCAGTTGCCCGGGTACAGTCCAGCCGAGCTCGCCGCCTTCCTGCGCGGAGCCGATATCCTCGGAGTACTCCTTCGCGAGCTTGCCGAAATCCTCGCCCGCGAGCGCCCTCGCCTTGAGCGAGACGAGCAACTCACGCGCCTGTTCTTCCGACAGGATTTCCGAGGGCTTGACCAGGATGTGGCGTGCCTTGGTCTGGGAGACGATGCGATCCTCACCGCGCTCGGCCTCCAGGTACACGAGATGAAAGCCGCTGTCCGAACGCACGGGGTCGGCGGTTTCTCCCACTTTCAGTTTCGGCACGATACTGGTGAACAGCGAAGGCAGGTCTTGCAGCCTGCGCCAGCCGAGATCCCCGCCGGTGAAAGTGAACGGCTGATTACTACTGCTGACCGCCTTCTGGAAAGTTTCCCCGCCGCGAATGCGCTGCAGGACTGCGTCGACCTGCGTCTTCGCAGCGGCAATATCGCTTTCGCTCGCGTTGGAGGCGAGCGGCAGGAGCGCATGCAACACATGGAATTCTGGTTGCGTCAGCGCCTGCCCCTCCTGCGTGGCCATGAAATTGCCGACTTCCGCGTCGGAGATCTGGATACGCTGGTTGACGTGGCCGGCCTGCACGCGCTGGATGAGCATGTCGCGGCGCACCTGTTCGCGTATATCGTCATAGGACTGGCCTTGCTGCCCGACTGCTGCGCGGAATTGCTCCAGTGTCATCCGGTTTTGCGCGGCGATACGTTGCAGCGCGGTGTTGAGCTGTTCATCCGTGATCCGCACGCCGGCGCGTGTTGCCTTCTGCAACTGGATGCTTTCCAGGATGAGCCGGTCCAGCGTCTCCCGGACCAGTTCATCTTCCGCTGGCATCGGGATATTCCTGGCCTTGAGGTTCGCTGTCACGGTCGCCACGCGCTCGCGCAGTTCGCTGGCCATGATGACATCGTCGTCCACGATCGCCACCACCTGGTCGGTGATCTCGGTATTGGCGTTCACTGTCGCGCCGAATAGCACGCTGGCGGCCAGGCAGGCCGCAAGTAGCAGGGTTCTAATAGCCACGTTCTTCGAAACCTCGAATCATGTGCTGCATGATATTGGTAATCCGGTTGCCGAAGCCACCCATGCCCTTCAGCAGGAACTGGAACTGTACTGTGGTTTCCCGCTCCAGGTCGGGGTTGCTGAAATCGGGGATCTGCCCGGAGACGTTGTTGTAGTAGCGCAACTGCAGCATGCGCACTGTCCAGCAGCAGGTATCATATTCGACCCCGACCATATCTTCCACGCTGAGATCATCCTCGATGGAGTAGTTCATGGCGGCGAAAATGCTCCAGTTGTTGTCGAGCGGCAGGTAGCCGGACGCGCTGGCCTCTTCGGTTTGTGGCTGGTTGATCACGGTAGCGGTGTAGCGGCGGTAAGAGTAACCGAGGTTGAAAATACCGCCGTCGTCGGTGCGGTAGCTGCCTTCCACGAACCCGGCATCGAGATTGGACTTGTGCGGATCCCAGACCATGCTGCTGCGCAGGCCCAGCTGCGTAGTGGGCGCGAATGCCAGTTCGCCCGCGATTTCCGAGCTGGTCTCCTCGACGGGTGGCCCCGCGTTGAGCAGGCGGACATTGCGGTCCTCGAAGTAGTAGATCTGCCCGATGCTGGCGCTCGCCAGGTCGCGGCCGGTGGCGTCATCGATGTAGCGGCTGGTGAGACCCGCGGATACCTGGTTCGCGTCGTCCAACCGGTCGTAGCCGGAGAAGCGCGTCTCGCGAAACAGCTGGTAGTAAGTGAAGGTCAGCTCCGCGCTGTCGAATACAGGCTGGTCGTCCTGGTTTTCCTCCTCGCTGTACAGGTAGTACAGGCGCGGCTCCAGCGTCTGGTACAGGTGCTTGCCGGCTACACTGGTTTCGCGTTCAAAGATGAGGCTGCCATCCACATTGAACAGGGGCGCGCCGGCGGAGGGGCTGTCATCGGTGAACAGCGTCGTACCGGTAGGATTGTTCGACTCGCTCAATGCGTAGTCCACCTGGCGGTACTTCACGGTGGGCTGCAGCGAGCCGAAGCGCCACAGCATGGGATAGCTCACGCCAGCCTCGCCATACAGGCGCTGGCCCGTAACGATATCCTCCTCGGCCCCGAAGTTGGAATACTGCGCCAGAAGGATTGGCTCCAGCGCAAACGGCGTGCCGTCGCTGCGGTACTGGCCGGTGAACTGTGGCAATTCCTCGTAGTTCTTCTTGATATCGTCCGCCAGCGACTGAAACTGCTGGGCGCGCAGGTTCATCAGCCAGCGGTCGCCGAGGTAGTCGAGTGATGCCATTTGCAGCAGGCTGGTGCTGCGCTGCGAATCAAGGTTGGTGGTCTGCAGGTCGCGCATGTAGTCGACATCGCTGGCCTTGCTGTAGTCGATCCGCGAACGCCAGCGCTGCTCGAACAGGCCGTTCTGACGCACTATTCCCAGCCAGCGATCCGCGCTGTCGCCCGTGGGCACCTGGTCTCGGTATTTCGAATCGTTCTCAAGGAAGGCGCCGCCGGCGAGCCATTCGCCCACCAGTGGATTCAGGTAGCGCAGCTGCACCTCGTGGTCCAGTCCGCGTTCCTCGATAAAGCGCGGTGCGTAGAGCGCGTCGTAGTTCGGCGCGAGATTGAGATAGACAGGAACGCTGACGTCCAGTCCGCCGCTGCTGTCATTGCCGAAGTCTGGCCACAGCAGGCCGGTGCGTCGCCGGTCATCCAGCGGTAGACGCAACCAGGGTGTGTAGAAAACCGGTATGTCCTCTACCTCGACCCGGGCGTGGTGAAGCGTGGCGAGTCCTTCGTCCATGTCAATGTCCATGTCCCGGGACACCACGGCCCAATCGTTCTCCCCAGGCGGGCAGTACGTGATGACGCCATCGTGTACGTGAAACATCCCCTCGGCGTCGCGCTCCAGCACACTCGCGGTACCGCGCATGTGTTCCTGGTGCAGGGTGAACCGGGTTTCGCGCATTTCCGCCTCGCCGGAACGGGAGTAAATCCTGGCGCTCTCACCCTCTAGCAGCACGCCCGGCTCGCGGATGGTGACATTACCGAGCAGCGCAGCGGATTCCTTTTCGCGGTCGATCGTCACCTGATCGCTGCGCATGTGGCGGTAGCCTTGCACGGCGATTGCCTCGCCCGTGAGTACGACGTCGTTGCCCTGCAGGCGGCTGCGATCGGCGCGCGCGCGAATGTCACTTTTCTCTGGCGGCGAGGCGCTAGCCGTCCCGGCCAATGGGTCGATGTAGCGCCCGCCGCAGATCAGGCACTCGCGGTCGCGCAGGGACTCCGGCACCGCTTCTAGCGGCACCCAGTCAGACACGAAGGCCGGCCTGATGTCCAGGATGCGATCCGGTGCGCCACACGGGCCGCCTGCATTTGTGTTGGCAGCGCAGTCGGGGGAATTGCTATCCTGTGCGGGGAGTGTAAATGACAGGCCGAGTCCCAGAGCGACCGTCGCCAGCTGCGCAGAGATGCGCGCGAGGCGAACAGGAGGACGGGCACGATAGGGTGTCATCGATCTTCGGGTCTGTCTACGGATCAGGGCCGAAGTCTAAAGCATCCCCTGCGCAATGTCCGTCAAATTTTGAGTCGGGAGACACGAGTGTCAGCAAGTCCTGCACCTGTAGCATTACTTCCTTGGGCACTTGATGTGCTTGGCCGGCCGCGCGACGTGCTGTCCGCGCTCACGGCAGTGGCCGGAGATGCAAGTCATCGGCGCTACTTTCGTTTAGCGTTTGATACGCAGAGCTATGTGCTGGTGGAAGCGCCCCCCGCGACCGAAAAAAACGACGCATTTTTGCGCGTGGGAACGCTGCTGGCCGGCGCGGGACTGAAAGTACCTGCTGTGCTGGGTGCGGATCTGGATCGCGGATTCCTGTTGCTGGAAGATCTCGGTGACCGCCTGCTACTGCCGGCGCTGAATCACACATCGGTGGATGGCTACTATCGCCGCGCGTTTGACCTGCTGGAAAAAATGACCGCCATCGACACACACCAGACAGGTCTCGGTGATTACGACCAGTCGCTGCTGCTCGAAGAGCTCGGGCGCTTCAGTGAGTGGTTCGTGCAGCGCCTGCTGGGGTATGAACTCTGCACCAGTGAACAGCCGGTGCTGGATGCTCTCTTCACGCACCTGGTTGACAGCGCCCTGGAGCAGCCGCGGGTGCTGGTGCACCGGGATTTTCACTGCCGCAACCTGATGCTGCGGCCCGGCGAGGAACTGGCGGTGATCGACTTCCAGGATGCCGTGGTGGGCCCGGTCACTTATGACCTTGTTTCCATGCTGCGCGATTGCTATATCCGCTGGCCCGTGGAGCATGTCGAAGGGTGGGCGCTTCACTACTGCGGGCGACTGCGCGCGCGGGGTGTCATTCACGAGGTCGATGACGCCATGTTCCTGCGCTGGTTCGACGGCATGGGGCTGCAACGACATCTCAAGGTGTTGGGCACCTTCGCCCGGCTGTACCTGCGCGACGGCAAACCCGGTTACCTGGAAGACCTGCCGCGGGTGCTCGACTACGTGCGGGAGATTCTCGCGAAATACGCGCAGCGTGAAGTGGTGTTCGCGAATTTCAGCGCGTGGTTCGAACAGAACCTCTCACCGCGGATCGCACGCCAGGCCTGGAGCCAGCGCGCGTGAAGGCCATGATCCTCGCGGCCGGCGTGGGCGAGCGGATGAGGCCGCTGACCGAGCACACACCCAAACCCCTGTTGCGTGTGGCAGGTATTCCGCTGATTGAGCATCACATTCTCCGCCTTGCGGCTGCGGGAATACGCGAGCTGGTGGTGAATGTCTCGCACCTCGGCGAGCAGATCATGGCCTATTGCGGTGACGGGCATGCGTGGAGCGTGAGCATCACCTATTCGCCGGAGGCGTCACCGCTGGAAACCGCCGGCGGCATACTTGCCGCGCTGCCGCTGCTGGGTGCTGCGCCATTCCTGGTAGTGAACGGCGATATCTGGACTGACTATCCCTTCGAGCAGTTGGCGGCGTATACCCTGCTGCCAGAGGAGCGTGCGCATCTGGTGCTGGTGGCGAATCCCCCGCAGCATCCTGCGGGCGATTTTGCCATCGATAGCGACGGCCGGGTCAGAGCGCTGGCGCCTGGCGCGGTGGGCAGCACCTACGCCGGTCTCGGGATCTTTTCACCGGCCTTCTTCGCCGGCCTCGCCGCCGGTAAACGGCCGCTGCGACCCCTGCTGGACGCAGCGATCGCGCAGGGTGCACTGGGCGGTGAGCGGTATACCGGCCAGTGGTACGATGTGGGCACGCCCGAGCGCCTGCGGACGCTCAATGGCGCGCTTGGCGCCCGCACCTGAGGCGCGCTTTGCAAGAGTGGTCCGGCAGTATCACCGGCGCGGTGTGCCGCGCGCGTTTAGTCGTTAGAATGGCCCACTGAACCGCCGCTGGAGCCCGCCATGGCCGACTACCTGATTGCCCCCTCCATTCTCTCTGCGGATTTCGCCCGCCTGGGCGAGGAGGTCGATGCGGTTCTCGCTGCCGGCGCCGACATCGTGCACTTCGACGTCATGGACAATCATTACGTGCCGAACCTGACGATCGGGCCCATGGTCTGCCGCGCGCTGCGCAAGTACGGCATCACTGCGCCTATCGACGCGCATCTGATGGTGACGCCGGTCGATCAGTTGATACGGGATTTTGCCGATGCCGGCGCCACCTATATCACCTTCCACCCCGACGCCTCCACGCATGTGGACCGCTCGCTGCAACTGATTCGCGACGCCGGCTGCAAGGCGGGCCTGGTGTTCAATCCGCACGCGGGCCTGGAAGCGCTGCGCTATGTGCTGGACAAGATCGATATGGTGCTGCTGATGTCCGTCAACCCCGGATTCGGCGGGCAGGCATTTATTCCCGCCACGCTCGGCAAGCTGCGCGAGGCCCGCGAGATCATTGACGCCTCGGGTTGCGAGATTCGACTGGAAATCGATGGCGGCATCACGCCGGAGAATATTGCGGCCGTGGCGGCGGCGGGCGCGGACACGTTTGTCGCCGGCTCCGCGATTTTCAACCAGCCGGATTATGCGCAGGTGATTGCGGAGATGCGCAGGCAGCTGGCTACGGTCTGAATTGGACGTAGTCCAAGAGCGGAACCAGTCGATTTTTTTGCGATATTGTCGTATCGAGACAACCGCGTCTGTGCGGAGCCTGGGCGGGCTGCCCGCTCGCTCAAAAAGCTCATTCGCTCTGCAGGCCCGCCGGAAAGCCGATGCGGGGCCTCGCAGGAGCTAACTCCGAATCCGCGCCGCACGAACGCCCGCTACGGGCGGCCCTGCCGATTGCCAACTGCCGCTCAATCGGTACAATGAAGCTCCCGCACACCCGGAGAACGCTGTGAAAACAGCCAAGCGTATCTGCGTCGGCCTGCTGTCGATGCGTGAGGTCACCCGCTGGCGATGGTAGCCAGGGCATTGCCGCGACCTTTTTACGCACCTTACTTCTCCGAGGACATCCCATGAAACAGCAGGAATTCACTGCGCTCGCAGCGCAGGGCTACAACCGTATACCCGTCAGCCGGGAAGTGCTGGCCGACCTGGAAACCCCGCTCAGCGCGTATCGCAAACTGGCCGAAGGACCCTACTCGTACTTCTTTGAATCGGTGCAGGGCGGCGAGAAATGGGGCCGCTACTCTATCATCGGGCTGCCTTGCCGCACGCAGCTGAAAGTGCTCGGCCACCGTGTCGAAGTCAGGGTCGATGGCAAACTGAGCGAGAGCGAGGAAGTGGCTGACCCGCTTGCGTTTGCGGAACGCTTCCAGCAGCGGTACCGCACCGCCCCGCAGGCGATGCTGCCGGTATTCCACGGCGGGCTGGTCGGCTATTTTGGCTATGACACTGTGCGCTATGTGGAGCCGCGCCTGGCAGCGGGTATGCCGCCGGACCGGTTGGGCACTCCCGACATCCTGCTCATGGTGTCCGACGAGGTACTGGTGTTCGACAATCTGGCGGGCACGATTCGCCTGATCGTCAACGCCGATCCCTCCGTTGAGAATGCGCTGGCGCTGGCCTTGCAGCGGCTGGATGCGCTGGTGGCGCGCCTGCGCGAGCCTATGCGCGCACTTCCGGACGTGATGCTCGCGGCAGCCGACAGCGCGGCATTGGAGCAGGGCGCTCAGTCGGACTTCACCCAGGCGATGTATGAAGCCAGCGTGGAGAAGGTGAAGAAGTACGTGTTGGCTGGCGACGTGATGCAGGTGGTGCCTTCGCAGCGTATGAGCATCCCGTTTGATGCTCTGCCGCTCAATCTGTATCGGGCGCTGCGCAACCTCAATCCCTCGCCCTATATGTATTTCCTGGATTTGGAGGAGTTCCACATCGTGGGTTCCTCGCCGGAGATTCTCGCGCGACTGGAAAAAGGCGTGGTCACCGTGCGTCCCATCGCCGGCACCCGACGGCGCGGACACACCGAGGAAGAGGACAAGGCCATGGAGGCCGAGTTGTTGTCTGATCCCAAGGAAATCGCGGAACACCTGATGCTGATCGACCTCGGCCGCAATGACGTCGGCCGCATTGCCCAGACCGGCTCGGTGGAGCTGACCGATTCCATGGTGGTGGAGCGCTACTCGCACGTGATGCACATCGTGTCCAATGTCACCGGCCGGCTGAAAGCCGGTAAGTCGGCGTTCGACGTGCTGCGCGCTACGCTACCGGCGGGCACGCTGAGCGGTGCACCAAAAATCCGTGCCATGGAAATTATCGATGAGCTGGAACCGGTGAAACGCGGTATCTATGGCGGTGCGGTGGGTTATATCTCCTGGGCTGGCGACATGGATACTGCCATTGCCATCCGCACTGCCGTGATCAAGGACGGCAGGCTGTACGTGCAGGCCGGTGGCGGCGTGGTTGCGGACTCCGTGCCGGCGCTGGAGTGGAAAGAGACACACAACAAGGCCCGGGCGATGTTTCGCGCGGCTTCGATGGTGCTGGCGGTTCAAGAGTAGACGCGCGTCCCCGGTACTTTTAGCTCGCCTCAAGATACGGATTTTCCAGCGCCAGCATCGGCATCCCTGAGGGTTTGTTTGCGCTCAATAGGTCCATTTGCACTGCAGGCTCCCGGGAGTGCTGATGCATAGTTTCGTGTGTGTCGAAGGTCGCTAGGACGAGTTAGCGTGCTGTGCTTGGGTCATCAAGAGTTTGTTTAAGCCGGCCTGATTTATCTAGTTCGTTATCTTCATGCCATAGGGTTTGCGCAGTCTTCCGGATAGAAATCCCAGACCGTGCGTGTACCCTTGATGCAATAGGCGATACTCTCGGATCCTTGTATTCCAGCCCGCTTGAATCGCATCACCGGATCGGTGTAGTGCATGCCCACTTGTACTCCGGTGCCGGTTCCGATGAGTCCGGGTGGATCGCACGCGAAGTACCGTTTCCAGCATTTTTCCGAGAAAAATACCGCGCAATACGAGAGATTGAGGTATTCGTCCAGGAACACAAAGCCGCCATCCACCACCGAGGGCCAGAGATTGATCAGGCAGTCATGCAGGCTGGAATAGAAATCCACATCCAGAAACATCAGTACGATATTGCCTTCGTGGTGCGGCAATGTGTCACTAAACCACCCTTTGCGAAACTCGCAAACTTCGATCGCGCCATATTTGCGAACGTTCTCCGCGACCTCCTCCTGTGACCCGGCAAACACACCGGGAACAAACCCCTTCGCGAATGCTCGCTCTGCGATAACGTCGCCGCTGACAGGCGGTGGTAAGCCTTCAAACGAGTCATATACAATGAGCTTCCGTCCGGTGAGCTTGCAGATCAGTGACAAGTTCACCGTGGTGCCACCTTTCCAGCAACCGCATTCCACCACGACCCCGTTGCGCTTGGGGCCAATCTCAAGCAGTTTCATCGCCATGACCAGGTGAGCGCGCCAGGACGTGCCTGATTTGACTCTCCGGTGGTTTCGCCAGAAACGAAATCCCAAGCGAATTCGTCCAGGCCAAGTCAGGCCGTAGGCAAGGTGTGCTCGTCTTGTGTAGGTAAGGAACAGGATAGCAAGCGGGCTGCTCATAAATTCGTAACTGCGCCTGACCTTATTTATCAGCCACTTTTGATATTTGCGATTACTCCTGGGCTGCTTTTGGTCAGGCTTGTGGTCCGCTGCATCCTGCATAGTTAGACAATCTCGTGGAAAATTTTGGTAAAGCGGTTGGAGACTAAACCATTGCCTTGCTATAGGTGAAATACTCGTAACTGATCCACAGAGAGCGCTATGGCAGGAGGCAATAAATTGCCTTCCTATTACCATGGAAATTGCGGAAAATGTCAATTTCCATGAAATTGTGCAGCTCATTGCGCCTTCTCCTGCGGCTATATACGCCTGCGGATATGTATTCGCGAGCAGCTCCACTGGCAGTGATAATTATGCTGTTGATGATCGACAACTACGACTCCTTCACCTACAACGTGGTGCAGTACCTTGGCGAGCTTGGCGCGGAGGTGCATGTGGTGCGCAATGACGAGATCACCGCCGAGGAGATAGCATCTATGGCGCCGGAGAAGATCGTGCTCTCGCCCGGCCCCTGCACGCCCAATGAAGCGGGGATCACCATGGAAGTGATCCGCCAGTACGCCGGCCGCATACCGCTGCTCGGCATCTGCCTCGGTCACCAGAGCATCGGCCAGGTGTTCGGCGGCACCGTGGTGCGTGCGCGCCAGGTGATGCACGGCAAAACCTCGTCGATTTATCATCGCGGCCAGGGTGTGTTCCGGGATCTCAGCCGGCCCTTCGAGGCGACGCGCTACCACAGCCTGGTGGTGGCGAAAGACAGCCTGCCCGACTGCCTGGAAATCACCGCCTGGACGCAGACCGAGTCCGGCGAGGTCGACGAGATCATGGGTTTGCGACACCGGGAGCTGGCGGTGGAAGGGGTGCAGTTCCATCCAGAGTCCATACTTACTGCGCACGGGCACGATCTGCTGCGCAATTTTCTGGAACAGTAGGGGAGGAACGGGGTGAACATTCAACAGGCCCTGGCCAAGGTAGTCGCAGGCGAATCACTCAATCGGCAGGAGATGCAGGCCGTAATGCGCCAGGTGATGTCCGGTGATGCCACAGATGCGCAGATCGGCGGACTGTTGATCGCGCTGCGCATGAAAGGCGAGACCGCGGAGGAAATCGCCGGAGCGGTCCAGGTGATGCGCGAACTGGCAACGCCGGTGCATGTGAGCGATCCGCATCTTGTCGACCTCGTCGGCACAGGCGGCGATGGTGCCAATCTGTTCAATGTCTCGACCGGCGCGAGCTTCGTGGTGGCGGCAGCTGGTGCAAAAGTCGCCAAACACGGCAATCGTTCCGTATCCAGCGCCAGTGGTAGCTCGGACGTGCTTGAGGCGCTGGGCATGCCGTTGGACCTCTCGCCGGATCAGGTGGCGCGCGCCATCACCGAAGTGGGTTTGGGCTTCATGTATGCGCCGCTGCACCACAGCGCGATGCGCTACACTATCGGTCCGCGCCGGGAGTTGGGCTTGCGCACGGTGTTCAACATCCTTGGGCCGTTGACCAATCCGGCCGGGGTCAAGCGTCAGGTGATCGGCGTGTTCTCGGCAGAGCTGTGCCAGCCGCTGGCAGAAGTTTTGAAACTGCTAGGCGCCGAGCACGCAATGATTGTGCATGCCGACGATGGCCTGGATGAAATCACCATCGCCGCCGGCACGCAGGTGACCGAGCTGTTCGAGGGCAATATCGAAAGCTACCACATCACCCCGGAAGAATTTTCACAACAGCGCCGCAGCCTGGACGGCCTGTCCGTTACCGGAGCAGTAGCGTCCGCAGATATGATCCGCCGCGCGTTGTCCGGTGCCCGCGACGAGCCGGCGCAGAAGGCCGCCGCGATGATCGCCCTCAATGCCGGCGCGACCATTTATGTCAGCGGTGTCGCCGCGACGCTGGCGGACGGTGTCGCCATGGCCGACGATGCCCTGGCCAGTGGCCTGGCGGCGGAAAAGTTGAAGCAGTTCATCGATTTCACCCAGGTGATGCGCGAGGAGGGTTGAGTCGATGGCGCGGCCTGCTCCGACCATCCTGCGCCGGATACTGGCGCGCAAAGCCGAGGAGGTCGCCGAGCGCCGCGCCCTGCACTCCGTCGGCACGCTTGAAAGCCGCATTCGCGAGCAGGGTGCGACGCGCGGTTTCGGCGATCAGCTGCACCAGCGTGCGGTCGCCGGTGACGCCGCCGTCATCGCCGAGATCAAGAAAGCTTCGCCCAGCAAGGGCGTCATCCGCGCGGACTTCCACCCTGCACGAATCGCCGCTAGCTATCAGCAGGGCGGGGCAGCCTGCCTCTCCGTGCTCACCGACGTGGACTTTTTCCAGGGCAGCGACATCTACCTGCAGCAGGCGCGCGCTGCCTGTGACCTGCCGATACTGCGCAAGGATTTCACCGTTGATCCCTATCAGGTAATCGAAGCCCGGGCGATTGGCGCCGACGCGGTGCTGTTGATCGTTGCTGCGCTGGCGGACGCACAGCTGCGGGAGCTGTCACACACGGCGTCCGAAGTGGGTGTGGATGTGCTGGTGGAAGTGCACGATCGGGCGGAACTGGAGCGTGCGCTCGCGCTGCCGGAGCCGCTGATCGGGATCAACAACCGCGACTTGCACTCGTTCGAGACGCGGCTCGGGACGACGCTGGAGTTGCTCCCGCACATTCCGGCCGATCGGTTGGTCATTACCGAGAGCGGCATCCATGTGCCAGAGGATGTGGCGCTGATGCGCGAGGCGAACGTGAACGCGTTTCTTGTCGGGGAGGCGTTTATGCGGGCGGCTGATCCGGGTGCGAAATTGCGCGAGTTGTTTTTCTGAACGACTGACCGCGAAAAAATACCTTCGATCGAGACGCCGCGTTTGTTGGCAGGGGTTGTCCGATCACCCCGGCGGTGTATGAGCTTTTTGCACAAGCCGGGGTGATCGGGCAACCGCTGCCGGGGCGGAGCGAGAACATTCAGTAGTTACTACCGAACCGGAACGGCGCTACCGCGTACCGAACACCACCATCGTTTTGCCGGACACGGACACCAGCCCGTCTTCTTCCAGGCTCTTGAGCACTCGTCCCGCCATCTCCCGGGAGCAGCCGACGATCTTGCCCAGTTCCTGCCGCGTGATCTTGATCTGCATGCCGTCCGGGTGCGTCATGGCATCCGGCTCCTTGCACAGGTCGAGCAGCGTGTGGGCGATACGGCCGGACACATCCACAAAGGCCAGGTCACTCAGCTTGCGGGTGGTCTGGCGCAGGCGCATGCCCAACTGCCGTGAGATGGCGTAGAGGATATCGGGAAACTGGTTGCGGATCTGGTGAAAGCGCTCGTAGGTGATTTCCGCCACCTCGCACTGGGTCTTGGCCACTACCATCGCGCTGCGCACGGGAGGTTGGGCGTCGAACAGGCCCATTTCACCGACGAAATCGCCCGGGTTCAGGTAGGCGACCACCAGCATGTGGCCCGGTTCGGACTCGTCCTCCACCATGACCGACACCGAGCCGTCGAGGATCAGGCACAGCGAATTTCCGGCTTCACCCTGCTTCAGTACGGTGGCTTTGGCCCTGAAATCCTTGCGCTGGCAGTGCCGCAAAAAGTTTTCCACGTTAGGCAGGGTCTTGAGTATTTGCGGCTTCAGCAAGGCTCCGGTCTCCTTTGTTAAGGTTATTTCACTTGATTCTAACCGGTTCACGCGCCAAGTAAAATGTAACTTGTTGTGCTAAGCTGCGGCGCCTTTTTGCAGGGAGTGACGTGCAATGAAAGCGACAGTGAAGTGGGCAGACGGCGCAATGTTCGTCGGAGAGTCCGGCAGTGGGCACACGGTAGTGATGGACGGCCCCGCCGATCTCGGCGGCCGCAATCTCGCAGTGCGCCCCATGGAAATGCTGCTGCTCGGCACCGGTGGCTGCTCGATCTACGATGTACTCAGCATGCTGAAAAAAGCGCGACAGCAGGTCGTCGACTGCCGTGTGGAACTGGAAGCGCAGCGCGCCGATGCCATTCCCGCCGTCTTCACTCATATCAATATGCACTTCGTCGTCACCGGCGTCGGACTCAAGGAGAGCCAGGTCAAGCGCGCGGTGGAACTGTCCGCTGACAAATACTGCTCTGCATCCATCATGCTCGGCGCCGCCGGCGTGAACATCACCCACAGCTACGCGATTGTCGAGTTCACGCCTGCGCAGCCTTAAGCGAATCGGACTCTCCGGCTTACTGCCACCCGTCCACTACGCGCGAGACGACTAGATGCGATAGCTGGCGCGAGTCATCAATTTGGAAACCGACGTCATCGCGTCTTTCACCGGTCGCGGAAAATCAGCGCCGCCCGCCTGCAGTGCCTGCTCACCGTGGCGCTGTTCGTCTTCCAGCATCTGCTGCAGGATGAGCTGCGACTTGCGATCCTCGTCGGGCAGTTGCTTCAGGTGATCGCGCAGGTGGCCGCAGACGCGCTCCTCTGTGGCGGCCACAAAGCCGAGGCTGACCTTGTCGCCGATGGCGCCTGCGACCGCGCCGAGGGTGAATGAAAGCCCGTACCAGAGGGGGTTCAGGGCGCTGGTGCGGCTACCCAGTTCCCGCAGCCGCTCTTCACACCACACCAGGTGATCCACTTCCTCCCGCGCAGCCTGTTGCATTTCCTCGCGCACGGTGGACAGCCTGGCGGTAAGTGCCTGGCCCTGGTAGAGCGCCTGGGCGCACACTTCACCCGTATGATTGACGCGCATCAGGCCCGCGACATGCTGGCGCTGGCGCGGGGTGAGTTCCGTGTCGCGGTGGCCCTGCGCGGGTGATGGGCGATGCGCTGATGCCCCGCGATTGGAAAGCGTCTTCACCACGGTGTCTGCTTCGCTGATGAGTTTGTCCAGCAGGGAGAGACGGCGCTTGTGCATGCGGGATTCCTGTCTGCCTGGCGGGTTCAGCGCTGGCGCGCGATGGCGCGCCAACCTATGTCGCGGCGCAGGGTCATGCCATCCCAGGTGATGTTTCTTACGGCTTCGTAACAGGTGCGTTGGGCGGCGGCAATGTCGGCACCCAGTGCGGTGACACAAAGGACGCGACCGCCATTGGTCACGATCTTCCCACCCGCGCGTGCGGTGCCGGCGTGGAACACCTTGATGCCATCAGCCTGTGCGGTATCCAGACCACTGATGGGATCGCCCTTGGCATAGTCGCCCGGATAGCCACCGGCGGCCAGCACCACGCCGATGGCAGGGCGCTCATCCCACCGGGCCTGGGCGTGGTCGAGGGCGCCATCGAGAGCGCTGTTACACAATTGCACCAGATCGGACTGCAGGCGCAGCATGATGGGCTGTGTTTCCGGGTCGCCGAAGCGGCAGTTGTACTCGATCACCCGGGGCTGGCCGTGGCGGTCGATCATCAGGCCGGCGTAGAGGAAGCCGGTGTAGTCATTGCCCTCGGCCGCCATGCCGGCCACGGTTGGCAGAATGACCTGCTCCATGACGCGCCGGTGCACGGCTGCATCTACTACCGGGGCCGGGGAGTAGGCGCCCATACCGCCCGTGTTGGGGCCGGTGTCGCCGTCGCCAATACGCTTGTGGTCCTGGCTGGTGGCCATGGGCAGCACGTGCTTGCCGTCTACCATGACGATAAAGCTCGCCTCTTCACCGTCGAGGAATTCCTCGATGACGACGCGACAGCCAGCCGCGCCGAAGGCATTGCCGGAGAGCATGTCCCGAACTGCAGCCTCGGCCTGCGCCAGCGTCTCGGCCACGATCACGCCCTTGCCCGCCGCCAGCCCGTCGGCTTTAACCACGATCGGCGCTCCCTGTGCACGCAGATAGGCCAGTGCGGGTTCCAGTTCCGTGAAATTGGCATAGGCGGCGGTGGGAATGTGATGCCGCGCGAGAAAATCCTTGGTGAAGGCCTTCGAGCCTTCCAGCTGGGCAGCGCCCTTGCGCGGCCCGAAGCAGCGCAGGCCCCGCGCCTCGAAGTAGTCGACAATGCCCGCGACCAGCGGCGTCTCCGGGCCTACGATGGTCAGGCCCACGCGGTTGCGCTGCGCGAACTCCGCCAGCGCGGAAAAATCCAGGCTGTCTATAGAGACGTTCTCGAGCCCGACTTCCTGCGCCGTGCCGGCGTTGCCGGGCGCGACATAGACTGTCTCCACACCCGCAGACTGTGCCGCCTTCCACGCCAGGGCGTGTTCGCGTCCGCCGCTGCCGATGACCAGAACGTTCATACGCGATCCATAATGCTTAAATCAGTGTCTGAAGTGGCGCATGCCAGTGAACACCATCGCCATGCCGTGTTCGTCGGCGGCGGCGATGACTTCGTCGTCGCGAATCGAGCCGCCTGGCTGGATCACGGCTGCGATGCCCACCTTGGCGGCATTGTCGATACCGTCCCGGAACGGGAAAAACGCGTCGGAGGCCATGACCGAGCCGGTGACCGACAGGCCGGCGTGTTCCGCCTTGATCGCGGCGATGCGGGCGGAATTGACGCGGCTCATTTGCCCCGCGCCCACGCCAATCGTCCGGCCGTTGGCGGCGTAGACGATCGCATTGGATTTGACGAACTTGGCAACCTTCCAGGCGAACAACAAATCCTGGATTTCCTGCTCGGTGGGCTGGCGCTTGCTGACCACGCGCAGGTCTGCGCGGGATACCATGCCGAGGTCGCGATCCTGTACCAGCAGGCCGCCGTTGACCCGTTTGTAGTCCAGCGCCGGTGTCGCGCCCGTCCATTGGCCGCAGCAGAGCAGACGCACGTTCTTCTTGTCCGCCACCGCAGCGGCGGCTTGCGCGCTCACGCTGGGGGCAATGATGACTTCTACGAACTGTCGCTCCACGATGGCAGCGGCGGTGGCGGCGTCCAGTTCACGGTTGAACGCGATGATGCCGCCGAAGGCGGATTCGGAGTCGGTGGTGTAGGCCAGCTCGTAAGCCTCGCGGAGGCTGGCTGCGGTCGCAACCCCGCAGGGGTTGGCATGCTTGACGATGACGCAGGCCGGCTCCGCAAAATTCTTGACACACTCCAGCGCAGCGTCTGTATCGGCCACATTGTTGTAAGACAATTCCTTGCCCTGCAGTTGCCGGGCTGTAGCGATTCCTGCTTCTGCCGGGTTCGGCTCGACATAGAATGCCGCCTGCTGGTGCGGGTTTTCGCCGTAGCGCATCTCCTGTACTTTATGAAACTGGGTGTTGAAAGTGCGTGGAAACGTCGCCGACCCGCCGGGCACCATCCGGCCGAAGTGATTGGCGATGGCGCCGTCGTAAGCTGCGGTGTGTTCGTACGCCTTGATCGCGAGATCGAAACGGGTTGCGAGCCGGGTGCTGCTGTTATTGGCCTGCATTTCCTCGATGATCGCGCCGTAATCCGATGCGTTGACCACGATAGTCACGAACGCATGATTCTTGGCTGCGGCGCGCACCATTGTGGGGCCACCGATGTCGATGTTTTCAATCGCGTGCTCCAGTGAGCAGTCCGGGTCGGCCACGGCCGCTGCAAACGGATACAGGTTCACCACAACCATGTCGATGGGTGCGATGCCGTGCGCGGCCATCACGCTGTCGTCCTGTCCGCGACGCCCGAGGATGCCGCCGTGTACTTTCGGGTGCAGGGTTTTGACACGGCCGTCCATCATCTCGGGAAAGCCGGTGTAGTCGGCCACCTCCGTGACTGCCAGCCCCTGTTCACGCAACAGGCGGTAGGTGCCGCCTGTCGACAGCAGTTCAACCCCCATGTCACGCAAGGCGGTGGCGAATGCCGCGATGCCAGACTTCTCGGAGACACTGATCAGAGCGCGCCTGACCTTGACGAGATCGCTCATGCCGTTCTAGTTCCTGTCGGACACGAGCTTGTACTGCTTGAGCTTCTTGCGCAGCGTGCCGCGATTGAGCCCCAGCATCAGCGAAGCCCTGGTCTGGTTATTGCCGGTATAGGCCATGATTTCCGCCAGCAGCGGCGCTTCGACTTCGGCGAGCACCATCGGGTAGATATCGGTGGACATCTGGCCATCGAGCTCTTCGAGATAACGACGCACGCAGGCGGTCACCGCGTCACGCAGGTTGCTCGCGACGGGCGCGGCAGCATCATTGGCGGCGGAGTGTGGTCTGGTGGGAATTTGGTGCAACGGTTCCATCCTGATCATGCAGCTAGATCCTTGTTAGAGTTGAACTCGGACAGCGCGAGTATGAAGTGTAGCTGTTCCTCGGGATGTGCAAGTCGATTGAAAAAAAATTCCGTCGTGCGATCGTCACCGCGCGCGCGCAGATACCAGCCCACGTGTTTGCGCGCGATGCGCACACCCATGTAGTCGCCGTAAAACTCGTGCAGATCGCGCACATGGCGATGCAGCACCGCCAGTTGCTCTGTGTCGGAAGGCGCTGAGGAAAGCGTGCCGGTTGCGAGATACTGTGCGATCTGGCCGCACAACCACGGCCTGCCCTGCGCGGCCCGGCCGATCATCACACCGGCGGCGCCCGTGTGGGCGACGACTGCGGCGGCCTGCGCCGGTGTGGTGATGTCGCCGTTGGCGAACACCGGGATTGCAACGGTCGCGACGATGCGGGCAATCGTGTCGTATTCTGCCTGGCCGCTGAAGGCGCAGGCGCGGGTGCGTCCGTGCACTGCCAGCGCGGCGATACCGGCATCTTCCGCGATGCGGGCGATGCTGACGCCATTCCTGTGCTCGGGCGCGCTGCCGGTGCGGATTTTCAGGGTCACCGGCACCGGCACCGCCGCGACGACAGCCTCGAGGATCGCCCGCACCAGCGCTTCGTCTGCCAGGAGTGCGGAACCGGCCGCGCGGCGGCACACCTTTTTGGCGGGGCAACCCATATTGATGTCGATGATCTGCGCACCGCGTTCCACGTTGTAACGGGCCGCAGTCGCCATCTCCAGCGGGTCGCTGCCCGCGATCTGGACCGAACGCGGTGTGATCTCGCCATCGTGGCGGCTGCGCCACTGGGTTTTGTGCGAATTGCGCAGGCGCGGATTGCAGCTGATCATCTCCGACACCACCAGGCCGGCGCCGAATTCGGCGCACAGGCGGCGAAACGGCAGGTCGGTAACGCCGGCCATGGGTGCCAGCGCGACACGATTGGGCAGTGTGTAGGGGCCGATCTGCAGCATGCGGTGGTGTGAGAAAGGTAGGCGCTAAAAGGAGGGCGTATGATACGCGCTGGGTGCAGGGTGGAAAAGGAATCGCGCGTAAAAAATTCTTGCAGTCGCGCCCGCTCGCAATGAGCGCCGTCAGCGCAGCTCGCCGCGCAGGCAGACCCAGTCTTCCTTTTCTCCGGCCACATGCAGCGACACGTTTGGCTGGTAGTGCGCGCACACCGCGTCCGCCTGGTGCTGCAGCAGTCCTGATAACAGGAGCGTGCCGCCGGGCTGTAGGAAGCTGAGCAATATCGGTGAGAGCTCGATGAGCGGCCCGGCCAGGATGTTGGCGATCACCACATCGGCGCGAGCGCTCCATGCCGCGCGATCGATGTGCTCCGGCGCAGTGACATGAAAGCGCTGCGCAGCGATGGCATTGCGCGCGGCGTTGTCGCCACTGGCAGCCAGCGCCTGCGGGTCGTTGTCCACGCCGAGCGCGTGCGCGGCGCCCAGTTTGAGTGCGGCCACGGCGAGGATGCCGGAACCGCAACCGTAGTCGACGACCGTCCTGCCTGTCAGTTGCATCCCGTCCAGTTGCGCAAGGCACAGGGCCGTGGTCGGATGTGTGCCGGTGCCGAAGGCGAGCCCGGGATCGAGCAGCAGGTTTACGGCGCCGGGATCCGGCGGCTCCAGCCAGCTTGGGCACACCCACAGCCGCCGACCGAAGCGCATCGGCTGGTAGCGCTGCATCCACTCGCGTTCCCAGTCCTTGTCCTCGAGGATTTCCACCCGCGCGTTGGCGGCGCGCAACAGCGCCTCAGGGAGTTGGCGCAGCACCGCGTCCATGTCCGTGTCCGCCGGATACAGGCCGGTCAGACGGGTCTGGTTCCATAGCGGGGTTTCGCCCACGCCGGGCTCCAGCAGCGGCTGGTCGGCATTGTCCTCCAGGGTGACGGCTACGGCGCCGCTCGCGAGCAGCCTGGTTTCCAGCGCGCTGATCTCGTCCCGCTCGGTGTCGAGGCGCAGCTGCAGCCAGTTCACGACGGCGCCTGCGCGCGGCGGGTAGGCGGGGTTGCGGGGCGGGTCGGCATACGGCGGAGGTTGTGCATGCGAAGGACTGCCGCCTAGTCTTTTAACCTGCTTTCAAGGTAGTGAATGCTTACGCCTCCCGCCTTGAATGCGGTGTCGCGCACCAGGTCCCGGTGCAGCGGCGTGTTGGTGCGGATGCCCTCGACCACCAGTTCATCCAGCGCCTGGCGCATCTTCGCCAGCGCCAGTGTGCGGTTCTCGCCGTGGCAGATGATCTTGGCGATCAGGGAGTCGTAGTACGGCGGCACGGTATAGCCGTCGTAGAGGTGGGAATCCACCCGCACACCAGGCCCGCCCGGCGCGTGGAACGTGGTCACTTTGCCCGGGCAGGGCAGGAAGGTCTTGGGGTCTTCCGCATTGATGCGGCACTCGAACGCATGCCCACGGAAGGCAACCTCGCCCTGCGTGATCGACAGCGGCAGGCCGCTGGCGATGCGCAACTGCTCCTTGACGATATCGACGCCAGTGATCATCTCGGTCACCGGGTGTTCCACCTGTACCCGGGTGTTCATTTCAATGAAATAGAAGCCGCCGTCTTCATACAGGAACTCGAAGGTACCGGCACCCCGGTAGCCGAGGTCGATACACGCTTTGACGCAGGCGGCAGCCACTGTATCGCGCAGCTCCTGCGGGATACCTGGCGCCGGCGCCTCCTCGAGGATTTTCTGGTGGCGGCGCTGCAGCGAGCAGTCCCGGTCGCCGAGGTGGATGGCGTTGCCCTGGCCGTCGGCCAGCACCTGGATTTCGACATGGCGGGGTCGCTGCAGGAATTTTTCCAGGTACACCACGTCGGAACCGAAAGCGGCCGCGGCTTCCGACCGCGTCACCTGTACCGAGCTCAGCAGCGAGGATTCTTCCATGACCACCCGCATCCCGCGGCCGCCACCGCCGGCCGCCGCCTTGACGATGACCGGGTAGCCGATGCCCCGGGCGATGTCGAGCATCGAGTCGGCATCTTCCGGCAGGGGCCCGTCGGAGCCGGGCACCGTGGGCACGCCGGCCGCCTGCATCGCCTGCTTGGCGCAGACCTTGTCGCCCATGAGGCGGATGGTATCGGCTTTCGGGCCGATGAAAACGAAGCCGCTCTTTTCGACCTGGTCGGCGAAATTGGCGTTTTCCGACAGGAAGCCGTAGCCCGGGTGAATCGCCGTGCTGCGGGTCACTTCCGCGGCGCTGATGATCGCCGGCACATTGAGGTAGCTCTCGGCGGAGGGCGCAGGGCCGATACACACCGCTTCATCCGCCAGCAGCACATGTTTGAGTTCCCGATCCGCCTTGGAGTGCACGGCCACGGTCTGGATATCCAGCTCCTTGCAGGCCCGCAGCACACGCAGAGCGATCTCACCGCGGTTCGCGATGAGCACCTTTTTCAGAATGGACATGCTCGTATCCTCTGCTGACGCCAGCCGGAGTGCGTTTACACAATGGAGAACAGGGGTTGGTCGAATTCCACGGGCTGCCCATTTTCTACCAGCACCGCCGCGATCGTGCCGGCTTTGTCGGCTTCGATCTGGTTCATCATCTTCATGGCCTCGACGATGCAGACCACGTCGCCCACCTTGACGGATTGGCCCACCTCGACGAAAGACGGCGAACTGGGCGAGGGCGAGCGATAAAAGGTACCCACCATCGGCGAGTGGAGTATGTGGCCGGCCGCAGGTGCAGCGGTGGCCGGCGCTGCAGGCGCGGGCGCAGCGGTGGGCGCGGGTGCAGGGGCGGAAGGTGGCGGAGTGACTGGAGCCGCGTACATCGGTGCGGCCATGTGCATCGCCTGGGCGCCGTTGCGGCTGATGCGCACCGATTCCTCGCCCTCTTTGATCTCGATCTCATCGATATTGGATTCTTCCAGCAACTCGATCAGCTTCTTTACCTTGCGAATGTCCATAGTGCGCTCTCGTCAGTGTGGGTCAGGGATGGTCAAGCCGGTGCATCGCCGCCTGCAATCCGAGTTCATAGCCCTGTGCGCCCAGCCCGCAGATCACGCCGAGCGCGAGGTCCGAGAAATAGGAGTGCCGCCGGAACTCTTCCCTGGCGTGGGTGTTGGACAGATGAATCTCGATGAAGGGGATGGCGACCGCCGCCAGTGCATCGCGCAGCGCAACGCTGGTGTGCGTGAAGGCGGCGGGGTTGATGAGGATGAAGTTGACGCCTTCGCGCCGCGCCGCCTGCACCCGCTCCACCAGGGCGTATTCCGCATTGCTCTGCAGGTGCAGCAACTGGTGGCCGCGCTCCCGGGCCTGCTGCTCCAGTCGGCGGAGGATGTCGTCCAGCGTGGTGCGACCGTAGACGTCCGGCTCGCGCTCACCCAGCAGGTTCAGGTTGGGGCCGTTGAGAACGAGAATGGTGGCCATGCGGTTGGCGCGCTCCTGCCCGGGCATGTGGTGCGCGAATTCTGGCGCAATTCACCCGGGCTGTCCACGCGTTTAGTCCGTTTTAGGCTTTTGACGGCTTATCGCAACGCAATTGCAGAAGTTTGCCCGTTTTCTTAAACCTGCGCCCGATTGTGCCGCAGCCTGTCCACCCTGCCCGGAAACGCGGCTCGGTGACTCTCAGGGCGCGCGGCTCTGCCCGGCATTGGCGGCAACCGCAGGCTGTCTGCCGCTGGCGGAGGCCAGCGCGTCCAGCACCAGTGTTTTGGTCAGGATTTGCGGCAGGATTTGGGGCTGCGCCCTCGGGTCGGCGGGGTACATCAGGTACAGGGGAATGCCACTGCGCCCGTGTTGCTTCAGCAGCGCCGCGATCGCCGGGTCCTGGTTGGTCCAGTCGGCCACGAGGTACGCGGCGCCGTGTGCGGCGAACGCCTGCTGTATGGCATCGCTGTGCAAAACGGCCGTCTCGTTCGCGATACAGGTAATGCACCAGTCGGCAGTGACATCCACAAACACCGGTCTGCCGGCGCCGCGCAACTCGGCCACGGCTTGCTCAGACCACACAGCCCGGTCGGCCGCGAGCGGTGCGGTGCCGCTATTGTCTGCGTCCAGGCCGCGCACCGAACCCAGCCCCACTGCCGCGAGCAGGCAGGCAGCTGCTAGTACGCGTCGCCACCACTGGTGATGCCACAGCCACAGGCCCATCGCCAGCAGGAGCGCGCCGGCGAGGGCGGCGGTCATGGTGTTCACGCCCGTCTGTCGGCCGGCGACCCAGAACAGCCAGATGGCGGTGCCGTAAAGTGGAAACGCGAGCAGCTGCTTGAGCGTCTCCATCCATGCCCCCGGTTTCGGCATGAGGGCGCGCGCCGCGCCACTGTAGCCAAACAGCAATAAAGGCGCGGCCATACCCGCGCCCAGTGCGGCGAATACCAGCAGGCCGATGCCAGGTGGCTGGCTCACGGCAAAGCCCAGCGCCGCGCCCATGAAGGGCGCGGTACAGGGACTGGCAACCACGACCGCCAGTACGCCGGTGAAAAAACTGCCGGTCAGCCCGCCGCGACTGGCGAGTCCGCTGCCGGTGTTCATGAGGTTGCCTCCGAGCTGCACTACGCCGGACAGGGCGAGGCCCATGGCGACAAACAGGTAGGCCAGCGCGATCACAAAGCCCGGGGATTGCAGCTGGAAACCCCACCCGATGGCGTGCCCGGCCCGCTGCAATGCAAACAACAGAGCCGCGACCAGCACGAAGCTCACGATGATGCCAATGGTGTAAACCCAGCTGTGCAGGTGCCGATCGTGTTCCGTGCTGCGTGCGATGCTGAGCACCTTCAGTGAGAGTATCGGAAACACGCAGGGCATCAGGTTCAGGATGATGCCACCCAGAAATGCCAGCAGCAGCATGTACGGCAGCCCACTGCTGTCACTCGCCGCAGCGCTGCGTTCGCCAGTGGCGGTGGCCGGGTGTGGTGGCGGTGGCGACACCGGCGTTGCCGTGCCGGCGGCGAAGTCCAGTTCGAAATACTGTTGGTTCGGCGGGTAACACAAGCCGGCATCGGCGCAACCCTGGGAGGTCACGGACAGCGTCGCCGTGGGTGTGGCGCGCGCCAGCTGCAGCGCGATGTCGGCGCTGTCGTAGAAGATGTGCACCTCGCCGAAATATTCATCGTGGTGGGCGAGGCCCTCGGGCAGTCGGGTCTCCATCGCTATCGGACCCTGCGCGTCCGCCAGGGCGAAGGCGAAGCGGTGGCGATAGAGGTAATACGCCGGCGCGATTTCCCAGTGGAGACGGAGATTGCGTTCGTCGAGAATGTCTACCTCAAGCCGGTACGCCTCATCCACCGGCAGGAACTGCGGTGCGCCCGGCAAGCTTGGGCCGGTGGGCTTGAAGGCCTCGCCGACACAGACACTGCAAACCAGTAACAGCACGCTTGCGAGCAGTGCGCGCATAACAATCCCTCGGTGGATACGACACGTTGTCGCTATGCGACGTGATTTGTGGCGAAATTGTACCAAGACCCGATCGCGCCGGAGAAGACGCGCAGGCCCGGCTCCCCCGGCGGTGGTACACTACTCAGACGCGTACACCGCGCAAGAGTTTCCACACGGGAGTCATGAATGTGATGAGAGTTTTTGCCGCTGCATTGGCAGCCGGATTATTGTCGCTGGCTGCCGTGGCCGCACAGCCGAAGCTGGCCTTGGAAGACGCCTGGGTGAGGGCCATGCCGCCCTTCCAGCCCAACTCCGCGGGCTATCTCAGCGTCACCAACCCCGGTGAGGTGGCGGTGGCGATCGTCGGCGCCAGCTCCAACGTGGCCGACAAGGTGGAACTGCACACTACGCGCAAAGTTGATGGACTGGTGCGCATGGAGCCGCTGGAAGTTTTGGTCGTAGCCCCTGGCGAGCGCGTGAACCTGGCACCTGGCGGCGCCCACCTGATGCTGCTGGGGCTGTCGTACCGCCTCGTACCGGGAGACGACGTGCGGCTGTGCCTGCGACTGGATACCAAGGAAGAGGTCTGCACCGACGCCGACGTGCGCAAGCCGGGTGGCAGCCGCGACGCCGAGGCCGACGAATAGGACCATCGACTCCATTGAGCTTAAGAGTAAATGTATGACTGAGAATTTTGACACCACCGCCGGCTGGCGCGACAGGTTGAGCAACCGGCTCCCCGAGGACGGTTCGCGCAGGCTATTGTTGGGCCTGCTCGGGGTGTACCTGCTGGTGACGATTTTACTGGGTATGTACTGGAGCATCACGCCAGCACTGTTCGACGTACAGGAGAAGGCGCAGGCGCTGGCGGCACAGAAAGGCGGCTCGGTCGTCACCGGCTCGGCGACCATGGGTGCGCTGATCGGTGTGATGGAAACGCTGCTGGAAAAACCCGGCGGCTACACGCACAACGACCGCTTCCCCCCGGGCCTGTGGCTGGACAACATGCCCAACTGGGAATACGGCGCGCTGGTGCAGGTGCGCGACCTGTCCCGCGCCATGCGCGAGGTGCTGAGCCGCTCGCAGTCGCAGTCCACCGAGGATAAGGATCTGGTGGAGATGGAACCGCGTTTCAATTTCAATTCCAACAGCTGGATCCTGCCCTCGTCCGAGTCCGAATACCGCGCGGGCCTGCGGTATGCGCGCAGTTATTTCCGCCGATTGGCTGACGACGATGCAACGGATGCGCAGTTCTACGCGCGTGCGGACAACCTGCGCTACTGGCTGGCCACCGTCGATACCCGGCTCGGCAGCCTGTCGCAGCGGCTCAGCGCCAGCGTGGGCCAGGTGCGGTTGAACACCGATCTGGCCGGCGATGCAGAGGCGACGCAGTCGACCGCCGCGCCCGCGGAGCAGCTCGTGCGCACACCCTGGCGAGAGATCGACGACGTGTTCTTCGAGGCGCGCGGCACCGCCTGGGCGTTGATCCATTTCCTGCGGGCGGTGGAGGTGGATTTCGCCGACGTCCTGCGCAAAAAAAACGCGCTGGTGAGCCTGCAGCAGATTATCCGCGAACTGGAGGGAACACAGGACCCGCTGTGGAGCCCGGTGATTCTCAACGGCAGCGGTTTCGGCCCATTGGCCAATCACTCACTGGTCATGGCCTCGTATATCAGCCGTGCCAATGCAGCGATCGTCGACCTGCGGGATCTGCTGGCGCAGGGCTGAGCGCTCAGTTCCTGCTGTAGCGCAGCCGGGTCCCGGTATCCAGCGAGAGCCGAATTTCCTGCGCGCTCAGTTCGGCGGGGAAATACGTCCCCGACAGCTTGGCGTCGAGCAGGCTGGCGCCTTCCAGATTGGTTTCGCGGAAGTCGATTCCGCTCAGGTCGGCATTGCGAAAGTAGGAATTGCTGAAGTCCAGCCCCGCTGCGTTCATGTTGCGCAGGTCGCGCCCGCGATAGTCGCCGTTCTTGAGCTCGCTGGTGTCGAGGCGGTCGCGCTGCTCGTTGAATCCCTTGATGTTTTCGGTGCGCAGCAACTGGTATAAGGGATCCTGCTTGATGACTGGCTTGTCCATGCGATTACCTTGCCGATGTTTGTCTGGCGCGGAGCCGGCCGGCCAAGCCTGACTCTGCATGAGAGGAACAGGAATAGCTTAAGCCACCGGGACTATCAAGCCCAGCCCCCGCATGAGCCGAATGACGATACAGATTTTTGAAGGATTCCTCCTGACGCGCAACTGGCGCGACACACCTCAGGGAATCGAGCTCGAGTTCTGGTTCACCAGCGCGGAAGGGCCGCTGTGTGTAAGGGTCTCGGGCGAACAGAGTGTATTCTTCCTGCCCGAGGCGGATCTGGCGCGGGCGCAGGCGCTGCTCGGAGATGCAGATGGGTTCGCGGCGAAGCCGGTGGCATTGCGCGACTTCGCGATGGCGCCCGTGGTCGGCTGCTACTTCACGCAGCATCGGCGGGCGCGCCGCGCCGCTGAAACCTTGCGCACGCACGGGTTCGAGCCACTCGAAACCGACATCAACCCGGCGGATCGCTTCCTGATGGAGCGCTTTGTGACCGGTTCCGCGCACCTGCACGGTGCTGCGCAACGCCGTGGCCGGTATCTGCTGCTGGAGAATCCCACAGTCAGGGCGGGCGATTGCCTGCCGGCGCTGAAAGTGGTCTCCTTCGATATCGAAACCGCGATGGATGAGTTGCAGCTCTATTCCATCGCCGTGCACGGCTGCGCACCGGATGGCGAAACGCGCCGTGTATTTATGCTGGGCGCCGGCGCGCAGCAGGCATTCGTCACTACCTGCGCAAGCCAGGCCGAATTGCTGCAGGCGTTTCTTGACTGGGTGGAGGAGTTCGACCCCGATGTGCTGATCGGCTGGAACGTGGTGAACTTCGACACGCGCTACCTGCAGCGCCTGGCGGATCATCTCGGCCGGCGCCTGCTGCTGGGACGGGCGCGGCGCGCCGGCCACTGGCGGGAGCAGGACGAAGACGCCGAGCGCTTCACGGTGCAGTTTCCCGGCCGTGTGGTGATCGACGGGATCGAGTTGCTGCGCTCCGCGTTCTACCGGTTCGAGAGCTTTTCCCTGGAACATGTTGCGCGGCAGATGCTGGGAGACGGCAAGCTGCTGCATGATGACGACCGCGGCGCCGAAATCAGCCGGCTGTTCCGCGAGGACAAAACCGCACTGGCGGCGTACAACCTGAGGGACAGCGAGCTGGTGACGGAAATCTTCCGCACCGCAAAACTGCTGGATTTTGCCGTCGCGCGCAGCAGCATGACCGGGCTCAACCTGGATCGTCTGGGCGGTTCGGTCGCCGCCTTCGACAATCTCTACCTGCCCCGTCTGCATCGACAGGGTTTTGTAGCGCCGAACGCCAGCACCGAGCACGTCGCAAGCCCGGGCGGGTTTGTGCTCGACTCCCTTCCCGGCATCTATGACCACGTACTGGTGCTGGATTTCAAGAGCCTGTACCCCAGCATTATCCGCACGTTCTGCGTCGACCCGCTCGGCCTGGCGCTGGGTACGCGTGGAGGCTTGCCGGATTCGCAGTTGGTGCCCGGTTTCCTGGCTGCGAGCTTTGCCCGGGAGGGCCACATCCTGCCGGGTGTGATCGAACAGCTCTGGCAGCAGCGGGATGCGGCAAAAGCCAGCGGCGATGAGCCGTTGTCGCAGGCGACCAAGATCCTGATGAACAGTTTTTACGGCGTGCTCGGTACGCCCGGCTGCCGGTTTTTCGATGCCCGCCTCGCCAGCTCCATCACGCGTCGCGGGCACCAGATACTGGGTCGCACGCGTGACCAGATTGAAGCCGCCGGCCACCGCGTCATCTACGGCGACACCGACTCGGTCTTCGTGTGGATTCAGGAGGCGCGCACCGACGAAGAGGCGCGGGCGGCCGGAAGGCGACTGGAGCACGACCTCAATGTCTGGTGGCGCGACACGATCCGCGTAGAGTTCAATCTGGAGTGCGTATTGCAACTGCAGTTCGAAACGCATTTCAAGCGCTTCCTGATGCCAACGGTGCGCGGTTCGGACAAGGGCAGCAAGAAACGCTATGCCGGCGTGGTGGCGGGCAAGCAGGGCGACGAGTTGGTGTTCAAGGGGCTGGAGAATGTGCGCACCGACTGGACCCGGCTGGCCCGGGATTTTCAGGAGGAACTCTATGGCCGGATTTTCAGGCGGGAAGCGTACGCGGACTTTGTGCAGGGCGTGACCGCCCGGGTGCTGGCCGGTGAACTGGATGCACACCTGGTGTACCGCAAGCGCCTGCGCCGCCCGCTGCGAGATTACGAGCGCAATGTGCCACCGCATGTCCAGGCGGCGCGATTATGCGCACCGCGCGGACTGCCGGTGCCGGCACGCGGCAGCTGGGTGGAGTATGTGATGACCAGTAGCGGTGCCGAGCCGGCGGCGAAGCCGCTCGCGCCACTGGACTACCAGCACTATGTCGACCGCCAGTTAGCGCCCGTGGCGGACGGCATTCTGGGCTTTGTCGGCAGTTCGTTCAGCGCCCTGACCGACAGGCAGATCGGATTGTTCTGAGACTGCCCGCGGTCAGTTGCCGAAGAATTCCCTACGCAAAGCGCCATACTCCGCCGCCGGCAGGCGGGGGCCGTAGCTGGCGACGACCTTGCCCGCCGCCAAACTCGCGAAGCGCCCTGCCGTGGGAAAATCCTCGCCGCGGGTGATGGCGTAGAGGAATGCCCCGGCGAACATGTCGCCGGCGCCGTTCGTGTCCACGGCCTGTACTTTGTGCGGCGGGATCGTCGCCAGCGTGCGGCCGTCGAAGGCCAGCGCGCCTTCCCCGCCGCGCGTAATGACGAACGTCCGCGCGATCGCTTTGAGTTTTTCCACCGCCACGTCGATGCTGTCGCTCTGGGCCCAGCCCAGCGCTTCGTCTATGTTGCAGAATATCAGGTCCAGCCGCTCGCCGATGATCTGCGCCATGCCGTCGCGAAAATGCTCCACCATGCCGGGATCGGAAAAACTGAGAGCGGTCTTCACGCCGGATGCCTCCGCGATTTCGCGGGTGCGCACGGCAGCGGCCAGCCCGCTCGGCGAGGTGACGAGGTAGCCTTCGATATAGACGTATTCGGACGCGGCGATCGCGGCTGCGTCCAGCTGCTCGATGGAAAGTGTTTCACTGATGCCGAGAAAGGTGTTCATGCTGCGCTCGGCGTCCGGCGTGATCAGCACCAGGCATTTCCCCGTGGTGCCCGCGGCGCGATCGCCGTTGAGGCAGTGGTCCACGCCGGCCGCTGCCAGGTCGGCCAGATAGATGTCGCCGTCACTGTCATTGGCCACTTTGCAGGACATGAAGGTCGGCCCGCCAAACTGCGCGGTGGCGATCATGGAATTGCCCGCGCTGCCGCCACTGGCATGACAGGCCTTTACGAGATGCCCCTCGAGGTGTGCAAGCAATTCGCGCCGACGCGGCTCGTCGACCAGCGTCATCAGGCCTTTCTCGATGTTCATCTGTGCAAGCTCGGCATCCTGCACCTTGATTTCAGTGTCCACCAGTGCCGCCCCGATACCATATGCCACGTACTTCTTCATTGTCGCGTTATCCATTTGGTTGCAAACAGCGCACTATTATCCTGATTCGCCCATTGAATAAAAGCGCCGTATCGCAATAGACTCGCTCCCCATGTTTCGCACCCGTCATCTGCTGCTCAAGCTGGTTCTCTTCCTCCTGGTCGTAGGAGGCGTATTCGTAATCTATCTGGACGCGCGGATCACGGCGACCTTCACCGACAAGATGTGGGAATTGCCGGCGAAGGTATACGCCCGGCCGCTGGAGTTGTTTGCCGGCGCTTCGGTCACGCCGGATGATTTGTGGTATGAACTCGGTGTGCTGGGTTACCGCTCGGTGAAAAGTACGCCACGGCGTGGCGAGGTCTCACGCAACGGCAGTCGCTTCGAACTCTTCACGCGAGGCTTCAACTTTCCCGATGAACATGAACCGGATCGCCGGGTGCTGGTCGAATTCAGCGGCAACAAGGTCAGGAGCCTGACCTCCGGGGGGAAGAACGTCGATCTCATGCGGCTGGATCCCGTTCAGATCGGCGGGATTTTCCCGCTGCACGGCGAGGATCGCATCCTGGTGCGACTGGAGGATGTCCCGGAGGATTTCCGCCGCGGCCTGTTGGCGGTGGAAGACCAGAACTTCTACCAGCACTGGGGTTTTTCCATCTCAGGTATCCTGCGCGCGGCGCTGCGCAACGTGAGATCCGGCCAGCTCGTGGCGGGCGGGAGCACCATCACCCAGCAGCTGGTGAAAAACTACTACCTGAGTTCCGAGCGCACGGTGGTGCGCAAATTGACGGAACTGGTGATGGCCATCCTGCTCGACCTGCACTACGACAAGGATCGGATTCTCGAAAGCTATATCAACGAGGTCTATCTCGGACAAGAAGGTCCGCGTGCGGTCCACGGTTTCGCGCTGGCGGCCCAGCACTACTTTGCGATGCCGCTGGAGCATCTCGAGCTGCACCAGCAGGCCCTGCTGATCGGCATGATCAAGGGCCCGTCGCTGTACAATCCCGAGCGCAACCCGCAGCGCGCGCGAGAGCGACGCAATGTAGTACTGGGCGCGATGGCGGAGCAGGGTGTGATCACGCCCGAGCAGGCCGCGCAGGCCCGTGCCAAACCGCTCGGCCTCGATGAGCAGGACCGCCTGCGCGGCTCGGCACCCGCATTCCTCGATCTGGTGCGCCGGCAGTTGCGCCGGGATTACCGGGAGGAGGACCTCACCTCCAAGGGACTCAGCATTTTTACCAGCTTCGATCCCCTGTTGCAGCGCCAGCTGGAGAACAGCACGCAGGACGTTATGAACCAGCTCGACGCCAGCGGAAAGCTGCAGAGCGCCACCATTGTGACCCGTTTTGACACGGGCGAAGTGGCAGCGCTGGTCGGCGGGCGCAGGATGCGTTTTGCCGGCTTCAACCGCGCGCTGGATGCGCGACGCTCCGCCGGCTCGCTATTGAAATCAGCAGTTTATCTGGCGGCGCTGGACCAGCCGAAAAAATTTACGCTGGCCACGGTCCTCTCCGACACGCCGATCACGGTGAAGTCCGCTGGCGCCAAGCCGTGGCAGCCGCAGAATTTTGATCGTGAAGCGCACGGCGATGTGCTGCTCTACCAGGCACTGGCGCAGTCGTACAACCTGGCGAGCGCGCGCCTCGGTATGCAGCTCGGTGTCGACAAGGTCGTTGCCATGCTGGCGCGCCTGGGCGTCACTGATGGCGTGCCGCGCGTGCCCGCAGTGATTCTCGGCGCGGGGGATTACACGCCCATGGAGATGGCTACGATGTACCAGACCATCGCCGCCGGCGGCTTCCAGATGCCGATGCGCAGTATTCGCGAGATCACAGATGCCAATGGCGAGCCGCTGAAGCGCTATCCACTGGAATACGATCGCACGGTGAGCCTGCAATCCATGCACTTGCTGCACTTTGCCCTGCGCGCCGTGGTGCGTGAGGGTACCGGGCGCGGGGTGTACCGGTACCTGCCAGCGGGCTTCGCCGTGGCGGGTAAAACCGGGACCACCAATGACGGGCGTGATTCGTGGTTTGCCGGATTCTCCGGTGATCTGCTGGCGGTCACCTGGGTGGGGCGCGACGACAATGCTGCCACCGGCCTGACCGGCGGCAGTGGTGCACTCAAGGTCTGGGCAAAGTTCATGGCGGGCGCTAGCCGGCAATCGCTGGACTACCGTATGCCCGACGGCATCGAGACGCACTGGATCGATGATCGCAACGGTTACCTGACTGGCGAGGGCTGTCCCAATTCCCGTATGCTGCCGTTTGTCGCCGGTTCTGAACCGCAACAGCGGACGCCCTGTGCGCCGCGCGCGACCGGTTCCGGTGTCAAGGATTGGTTCGAGTCCCTGTTTGAGAGAGGCGGCTGATGGCACTGGCGCAGAATTGTTCCCGCAGCGCGGTACTGCTCGCACTGTTGCTGGTCGCGGCATGTAGCACTTACACACCGCCGGAGAGTACGCCCGCGCCGGTTGAAAAACGGCCGGCGCCCACGGCTACGACGCCGCCCGCCGTGAGGCCGCCCCAGCCGGCGCCCGCCCGTCCGGCACCCTCCGCCAGCGCGGCCTGGCAACCACTGTTGGCGAAGGCGGAGCAGGCAGTGCAGCGCGGTGACTACGAGGAAGCGCTGGCGCTGCTTGAGCGTGCGCAGCGCATCGAGCCAGACAGCGGTGAGGTGTATCTGTGCATGGCCAGGACTCACCAGGCCAAGGGCGATATTGCACAAGCGAGGGCGACTGCTGAACGCGGCCTGCTCTACTGTTCCACGGATGCCATGTGCGACGCGCTGCGCAGGTTTACGCGCTGATACTGGCAGGCGTTCAGTCAGCCGACCCCCTCGTGATCGGTCAATCAGTCTTCCTCGCGCGGGACCACGTGGCACTGCAGTTCAAATCCTCCGTCCCGCGGCTCGAAGTGCAGGAACTGGTTGATACATGCGGGCCGGTCGCCTGCGCTGTGACTGACGAAAATAATCTGCGTATCGCTATGCCGCGCGATGTGGTCAATCGCCCGCAGCATCAATTTGCGGTGGTGGCCGTCGAGTCCCAGTGTGGGTTCGTCGAGTAACAGAATCGGCGGCGACTTCACCATGGCGCGGGCCAGCAGTACCATGCGTTGTAAGCCGAATGACAGCGCATCGAATGTTTCTCGCGCGTAGTCGGCGAGCCCGAGTGCGTTCAACCATGCCGCGGCACGTTTGCGCTGCGCGTCACCCCAGTCATCGTACAGCCCTATGGAGTCGAAGAACCCCGAGACCACCACTTCGACGACGCGCATCCCGCGCGCGAAGTTCAGTTGCAGCTGTGTGTCGATCTGGCCGAACTTCTGCTTGATGTCCCAGATGCTTTCGCCGCTGCCGCGACGGATACCGAACAGGGTGATGTCCTGGCCGTAGGCCTTGTGGTTGTCGCCGGTGATCAGGCTGAGCAGCGTGGTTTTGCCACAGCCGTTGGGGCCGGAGATCGCGCAGTGCATGCCGGGTTCGAACACCCAGTTCACTCCGCGCAGCACCGTGAGATCACCGTACCGAACTGTCACGTCGCGCAATTCGAGCAACGGTGCGCGTGCGGGCAATTCCAAACGGGCAAGTGGGGGTGGGACGTCGCCCAGCATCGCCGTCGGTGGGTTCATCAGTGCCTGCACTGCGGCATTTCCCCGGATGTTATTCGCCGTATCACAGGCGAGCACCTGCCCTGCGCGCAGTACCAGGATGTGCGAGATTCCCGGAGGGACGTCCTCCAGCTGCCTGCACAGCATCAGGACGTTGATGCTGGAGTGCAACAGCTCTTCGATGATGCTGTGCATCTCACGCTGGCTGGCGCAGTCCAGTCCATCCAGCGGGCTGTCCAGGATGAGGAGTGCCGGCGCGCTCAGAATCGCCTTGACCAGCAGGGTTTTGCGCATTTCGCCGGTGGATATGAAGCGTATGCCACGCTGCAGGAAATGACGCATTGCCAGGCGATCGATCCAGTACTGAAAGCGGTCGTCCGGTGCCCGCCCATCGAGGATCAGCGCCTGCACGGGGGTGCCAGGGTCGCTGGCGTCAGGTCGGAATTCCGAATCGTCCAGCTTGCGGTCACGTTCGCACAGCGCTCTGGCGTGCTCGAAGCAGACGTAGGCGACGCCCGCGCTTACCAGCGGCTCACCGCGCCACACCTCGCCCGAAAAATGCGTTGCTTGCCGGCTGATTACGTTCGCCAGGCTGGTCTTGCCAGCACCGTTTGGACCGAGGCAGGCCCACTGTTCGCCACTGCGCACTGTCCAGGAGACGTTGTGCAGCGCAGGCAGGGTACGGTACACCAGGCTGACATCGCGCAGTTCCAGCAGGTAATCTTCACTCGGCTGTCGGTTCACCCTGGTATCCTCTGGCGCAATCGCCGGCGCGACAGCTTGTCAGGCTGCCATGCGAGTGGCTTAATCCCGCTTTTATGGCAGTCTTCCTGGAAATAGCGTTCGGGTGTCGGTATCACTGCTACAACTCATTGAAACGCGTCTCGGCGAACATTCGCCGAACAGGAACCTGTTGCGCCGCATGATGCAGCGCTCCGCGGTGGCGATGATACTGCAGGTGCGAGCGGGCGAACTGCATATTCTAATGATCAAACGCGCCGAGCGGGAAGGGGATCTCTGGTCCGGGCACATGGCATTTCCCGGTGGCCGCATGGATCGAACGGATGCGAACGGCTATGCCGTCGCGGTGCGAGAAACCCGTGAAGAGATTGGCCTTGTCCTGGGTGAGCACGACGGTTGTATCGGCCGGTTGTCGGATGTGCATGCCCGTCCGCGCCGCGGTATGTTCGGCATGGCGGTGAGTCCGTTTGTGTTTCGCCTTGACCGTGAGGTGACGTTCACTCCCAACCACGAGGTCGCCGAAGTTGTGTGGGTGCCGCTGGGATTTCTGGCAGACGCCGAGAACCAGCAGGAAATGATCTGGGAATACAAGGGTATCAGGATGCCCGTGCCCTGTTACTACTTCGAAGGGCGTTGTATCTGGGGGCTCTCGCTCATGATGCTGGATGAACTGCTGGGCCTGGCGGCCGGTCGGTCGCCCCGGCGATTTCCGTGGCGACACAGTGTGCGCAATCTGTCCCGCCGCCGCTAAATCTGACTGGCAGGACTGCGCACCGGCGTCAATGTGTTGGGCGACTCCAGGCTGGCGAGTGCAACCGGGATGCCGCGTTTCTTGGCCAGGTACATGGCCTTGTCCGCCTTTTCTTCCAGTTCCTGCTTCTGGCGCCCATCGATGGGAAAAATTGCCACGCCGATACTGGCGCTGAATTTCAGGATTTGCTGGCGCACATACAGTGGTTGCTCGATCGCCACTGAGAGTTTGTGCGCAATGCGCGTGATTTCCTCGGGCGACTTGACGTCCTCCAGTACCGCGACGAACTCATCACCGCCGAGGCGCGCTACCAAATCGGTTTCGCGCAGGCTGTTCTGTACGCGCTGCGCGACTGCAATCAGGAGTTTGTCACCCGCGCCGTGGCCATATGTGTCATTGATTTTCTTGAATTCGTTCAGGTCCATGAACAGCAATCCCGTCATGCTGCCCTGTTCCGCTGCGCGCTGCAGGGCCAGGGCAATGCGCTGATCGTAAAACCGGCGATTGGGCAGGCGGGTGAGTTGGTCGTGCGAGGACAAGTGCGCCAGTTCGGAATTGGTACTCTGCAAGCTCTCGCGCAACGCCTTGTTCATCTCGGCGTAAATGATGATGACGCTGACCACGGCGACCGATAGGGCGGTGTAGCCCAACATCATCGCCAGGTTGTGGTTTTGAGGCAGTATGATCTGCGTAAATTGAATCCCGAAGCGCTCGCATTGCAATATGACAACCCAGAATGCCAGGACCAGCAAGCTCCAGGACAGACTCAGGGCGACACTGCCGGCGATAGCCGCCATCACCGGTGCCAGGATCAGCAGTGGATAGGTGGGGGAGTCTGTGCCGCCGAACACGAAGCAGGCCGCAGCGAATGCTCCGGCATAGATAAACAGCATCACGTTGAGTGCCGTGAGACGATCGCCGCGCAAACGCAGGATCGCCATGCTGAGAAGTACGCCTACAATGGCGGCGATAAACAGCGCTTCCGCGGCGATCCGGCCCTGTGGTGTCAGTTCCAGCGCCAGCGGCACCGCTACCGTGAAACTCACCACGGTCAGCAGCCAAAAAACACTGGTCATCACCAGAATGCGCTGGCGGTAATGCTCCTCGTCGGAGCGTCCATACATTGAGCGCCCCGTGCACAGCTGGAACCACCAGTTTCGAGCTTTCCGAAGTGGAGCGGTTAACGAGTACATGGCAATATTATTCGGGTTTTAGGGTGCGCTGAGGGTACTTATACTCCAACCGCAGGCTGTTGTCGCTAGCCCGGATATTTCACCGATTTGTCCTTTTTGCGCCATGGACGTGTTTTGT
>CAYWWD010000025.1:0-43925 GCA_964461965.1 uncultured Halioglobus sp.
AGTGCACGGCGCGGCGCATAGTCGTGAGATGGATGTCCTGCTCGCAGAGCGCGACTACGACTGTATCGTGCTGGACCTGATGATGCCCGGCGAAGACGGCTTGTCCGTGCTGCGTCGCCTGCATCGGCCGAGCCGCCCTGCGATCATCATGTTGTCGGCGCTGGGCAGCGATACCGACCGTATCGTCGGCCTGGAACTCGGCGCCGATGACTATCTGCCAAAACCCTGCAATCCGCGCGAACTGCTGGCGCGCGTGCGCGCGGTGCTGCGCCGCAATGAATCGGCTGCCACCGGACCGGTACGCAAATTTGGCAACTGGATACTGGACCAGGTCCAGCGCACACTCACCCGTCACGGGGAAACCGCCGCACTGACAGATGCCGAGTTTCGCGTGCTCAGCGCGTTTCTCGATCATCCACAGCAACTCCTGACACGGGACCATTTGATCGACCTGACCAAAGGCTCCGATGCGCCAGTCTACGATCGGGCGGTCGATGTCACCATCAGCCGGCTGCGCAAGAAGTTGGGCCGCGATGCGCCGATCCGCACCGCGCGCAATGAAGGTTACACCTTCACGCTGCCTGTAGACTCATGATGAACCACGTGATGAACCGCATGATGGGCGGCGAATCCACGCTGTTTCGACAGACACTGCTGGTGCTGCTGGGCGCATTGATGCTGGCGCACCTGGCGGGGTTCTTCACCTTCCTGCTGTTGCCGCCGCGCGAGGCAAGGGCAGTCACCTTGTCGGGCTTGGCGAGTCAGCTCGCCGACCCCGCCTGTGACAGCGTGAGCTCAAGTTTGGCGCAGGCGCGCGAACTGAACCTGTCGCGCAGCCCACAGGCGCCCGTGGTTCCGAGTGGCATGCGCACAGACCCGGTGCTGAAAACACAGTTGGCGCAGGCGCTCGACGTGCCCGCCTCCTCCATTCGACTGAGCTGGGATACCGGCAGCGAGATCCGACTTGGCCACCCCGTCGACATCGCCATCGACCAGCGGGTATTCCGCTTGCCCGAGACGATTTTCCTGCGCGAGCTGGTTGCCGCGCGCCAATGGCCGGACTACTGGTGTGTGGCAGAGGTTCCGCCGCGCTCCTTCTTAAACAGTCGCAAGTTTAATGTGCCGTTGACGGTGTTGCTGTTGAGCATGGCGGTGCTGCTGCCCTTTGCGTGGATATTCGCGCGCCGGCTGTCGCGGCCGATGCACGATTTTGCCACCGCCGCCGATGCCATCGGCCGCGACGAACAGGCGCCGCTGCTGCAGGAGCAGGGACCGCGGGAAATGCGCATCGCCGCGCGGGCGCTGAACGCGATGCAGATTCGCATACAGGAACAGTTGCGCGAGCGCGAAGCGATGATCGCCGCCATCGCCCACGACCTGCGCACGCCGCTGTCGCGCATCGCATTTCGCGTGGAAGCTGCCTCGCCAGGCGTCAGCGACAGCGTGCAACGCGACATCGAGCAGATGAATGCCATGATAACCGCCACGCTGGAATTCTCCCGGGAGCGGAAATCCGTGGAGGGAGACCAGCTCGTCGACCTCAACACCCTGCTGCTTGCAATCACCGAGGATGCGCAAGCCATACAGCACGATGTTCACTTCGCCAGTCGGGCTGACACGGTTTTCGTCGAAGGTGATGAACTGCAACTCAACCGGTTGTTCCAGAACCTGATCGACAATGCGCTGAATTTTGGCGGGAGCGCAGCCCTCGAACTGCGCAGGGAGGGCAGCGCAGCGGTTGTCACCGTAGCCGACAACGGCCCGGGCATGGACACAGGCCAGGTAGAGGAGATGTTCCGGCCGTTCAAGCGCGGCGATCCCTCGCGCAACCGGCAGACGGGCGGCGTTGGCCTGGGCCTGTCGATCGCCCGCGCGATCGCGCACCGGCACCGCGCTGACATTCGGGTTGCGAATCGCGCGGAAGGTGGTCTGCTGGTAACCGTGACCCTACCGGTGGCGGGTGGTTGAGCGGGAGTCTATTCCAGGACATCCGCAACGGCATGCATCGCGGCAATGTCAGAACACCAGGATTGGTGGGATACTCAGGTCGTACAGCAAACGGGAGCGAGGAGACGAAAATGGGACTGCTGGTTGATGGCAAGTGGCACGACGAATGGTACGACACGGCAAGCACGGGTGGACGCTTTGAGCGTTCCAGGAGCCAGTTTCGCCATTGGGTCACCGCGGATGGATCGGCCGGGCCATCGGGTTCGGGAGGCTTTCAGGCCCAGAGCGATCGCTATCACCTGTATGTCTCGTTTGCCTGCCCATGGGCGCACCGCACGCTCGTAATGCGGGCGTGGAAGGGGCTGGAAGCCGCCATTGGCGTGTCTGTCGTGCATCCGCACATGCTCGACCGAGGCTGGGAACTGCGCACGGACTTCCCCGGTACCACCGGCGATCCGCTGTACGGTTTCAACAAGGTCTACGAGCTGTACCTGAAAGCGGATCCGCAGTACTCAGGGCGCGTAACCATACCGGTGCTGTGGGACAAGCAGCGTGCGACCATCGTCAACAACGAATCCGCAGAGATCATCCGCATGCTGACGACGGCGTTCGACGGCATCGGTGCGCGCCCCGGCGACTATTATCCTGAAGATCTGCAGCCCGAGATCGACGCCATCAACGCAACGGTCTACGAGCACGTCAACAATGGCGTGTACAAGGCCGGCTTCAGTACCAGCCAGGATGCCTACGATGAAGCCGTGAGCCGCCTGTTCGAGAAGCTCGACGAGCTGGAGCGAAAGCTCAGCGGAAGCCGCTACCTGCTGGGTAACCTCCTGACCGAGGCAGACCTGCGGTTGTGGACGACGCTGGTGCGCTTCGATGCCGTGTACGTCACCCATTTCAAGTGCGACCGGAAGCGCATCGTGGACTATCCCAACCTGAATGGGTACCTACGCGACATCTACCAGATGCCGGGCGTCGCTGACACGGTGCACATGGGTCACATCCGTCATCATTATTTTCGCAGCCATCCAACCATCAATCCGCACGGCATCATTTCGCTTGGGCCGGAGCTCGATTTCACGGCGCCGCATGATCGGGCACGTCTGGGTGAGCGCGAAATCCGCACCCACGCGCTGGACGGAAACAGGGTGTAGGCCCGCATAACCGGCGCGAACAAACAGCATCCCACCGGCAGCGCGCTCCCCGGCAGAACGGACATGCGCTGCTCAAAAAATGCCCCCGGACCTGCCAGGGGCTGCTCAGCGCCGCGAACTCAACATCCGGGTGGTAGTGAATAGATGGTCACGGGGGCAGACGTTGTGGAGGCACCGGCATTGTCGGTGGCCACGGCCGTCAATATGTACTTGACCGGTGCCGGCGCGTCGCTCCAGGTGATCTCATACGGAGCGGCGGCGTCAACGCCGAGCGAAACATTGTCGTAGAAAAATTCCACCTGCGCGACGCTGCCATCTTCATCATCCGCGTCGGCACTGAGGAGGATGGGATCGCCAGCGATGAAGATTGCTCCCTCGTTTGGCGCGGTCAGCGCGACAGTGGGGTGCTGGTTGTCATCGATCTCGAGAATCAGCTTCGGCCGCAGCGTCGGGTCAGCCGCGTATTCGCTGGCACGGAAGACTTTCTGGTAGTTGGGGCCGGTGCCAAGTAATTGCCAGCCAAAATTGCTCAGTTCGCCCTGGCTCATGGACTGCACAGAGTCGGTAACATCGAGCACGACCCACTCCGGGTTCCACCCGGTTTGCGTCTGCGGGCTACCGTTGGCAGCATAATCAGTGCCGATGCCGGCCGCGCCCTGCGCACTCCAGGGGATGCCGTCAGCCGCGTTGATCCAGGTCGCTTTGTTCTCGACCCAGTTGCGCAGCAGCGGATGTGCGCGGTACGTGAAGTCGTAGTAGGACGATTTGTAAAGCGCTAGCGCAGCGTAGGTAATCGTCGCACCCGCCGGGACCGGGCCGCCTTCGTTGGTGAAGATAGCGAAGCGCACCAGCGGGTTGAACATATTTTTGAGGCTGTTAATTTCTGTCAGACTGCCCTTGGGATAGGTTGTATGGTAGCCGTCGAGATAGGTATCGGTGGTGCCCGTATAGCCATTCAGCCCGTCCTGCAGGACGATGAGGTCCCCCTGACCGGGCGGTGTCACATTGAGCGCAACGGCGGGTGAAACCGTCGTCCCGTTGGTGTTATCGGTGGCAATCGCAGTCAGCGTGAAATTGCCCTGTTGCGCCTCCCAGTTCACAGAGTACGGTGAGGTCGTGTCCACACCCACCGAACTTCCGTTCACAAAAAACTCGACTCGTGCGACATTGCCGTCCGAATCGCTCGCATTCGCGCTGAGTGCGACGATCCTGCCGTCAAAGTATTCTATCGGCCCACCGAGAGGCGCAGTAATGCTCACCGAGGGTGGATTATTGACATGGTTTGCGACGGTTGCCGTCACCCTTGGAGATATGAAGCGCTTTCCAGTGTTGTCCGTCGCTACAGCCTCGAACGTGTAATGGCCCAGCGCCACAGAAGGCAGAGTCGCCGTATAGGGCGGCTGAGTGAAAGTCCCGAGGGTTTGTCCATCCATGAAAAGTTCAACTTGTACAATGTTGCTCGCCGGGTTTGAAGTGGCGGCCGTCACGACAATATCATCGTTGGGAAGAAAGTAACCTTTGCTGGTCGGATTCGTGATCGTGATATGCGGGTCACTGCTGACGGGGTCATTCCAGTTTTCGGGTTTATACAGCCAGATATTGCCGGCATACCAATCCTGCAGTGTGATAAACGCATCGAGTTGGGCAATGTATTTCCATTTACCCAGAATACCGGCGCCGGGCGCGTTGGCGGGAGTCTGCGCGGTCGTGGGGTTGAGTTTTTCCATATGCCAACCAATGGGTGAAACATACGGGGGTGGATAAAGCGCCCAGACATCACCGCCGCCTATCCAGAGCAGAAACCTGTTCCTTTGTGCGTCATAATCAATGCCATAATCCCCAAGGCCATAATTGTATGTCCCGAGGGAAACAGGCACGAAACCACCGGTGGGAGAAAACGCCACGTTCGTATTGGTTGGGCCGGGCGTGGATAAATTCCAGTACGAAAATAAGTCGGGAGAGATCCGCACAAAGAGATTAAGCGTCGGCAGATACGCGCTGACTCCCGGTCCCCAGCCTACACCCTGGCCAACTTGCTCCCAGGTATCCTGAGTTGGGTCATCGATATTGTTGATGGTGTATTTGGAAAGAATCGAATAGGCACCGTGAACGTAAATCACATCCTTACCGTTTTCTTGCGTATACCCGGTCGAGCCCTCGAGAAAATGTCGCGGAAAATACGCCGAGGGGAGATTCAGCGGAACATCCCGGTTCTCCCACATCTCACCGCCAATAACCCAGAGATTCGGGTTGCTCCATTGCGAATGGGAGCCGGTCAGCCCTCCGACCTTATTCGCATCGGCACGAGCCGGATCGAAAAAATAGGGGCCGGTAGTGCGATAGGTGCCGTCCGGGTTTGGCATGAGATACGGCTCGCCATTGCCAAAGAGTGCACCGCCAAATGTGACGAAACGATCTGCGATCGGCAGATAGATATTGTTGTCATAGGTATGTGCGGAAGGAGCCGACGCGTTGGCGCCATCTACCGTCAGCCAGGGCATGGGGCCCAGAGTCAACACGTCGCTGGGCAGGGACATGCGCTCCCATTTACGCGTGGTGCCGCGCCAGCGATAGAGTTCGTTTCCGCCGTAGTTCGCATGCCCTCCGCCGTAGAGCAGCAGGTCGCCTCTGCGACTATCCCATGCAAAACCGCTGTACGCAGCCACGATGCCGCGCGGTCCCCACGGCGTTGAATCCGGGGCTTTGGTGGTGGACACCAGAAGCCCGGTCGGTGGCCATACATCCTGATACTGGTTGGTGTTTACGCGAACCCATCCATTTTCCGGTGTGGATCTCAGAATGGAGAGCAGCTGGTTGAGATTGGGCTCGGAAGGTTGTGGGTCGACATCTACAGGCAGCTCAGAATCTGCATACGCCAGACTCGGTAGTAAAAGAACCACGGCCAGAGGCGCCGCCTTGCACAGTTTGCCCAGCGCATTGAGGTAACCCGTCATAATTTTTACCTGTTGTGTTTTGTGCTATTCAGATTTCGTGAATGCAGACGATGCAGACCCGGCGCGATTCACTGCGAACTCAGTGCTCATTATGGTTCTCCACTGCGCCAAATGTCACCCTGTTCATGGCGTACCCCGAGAGACCCGCGGAGCGACGCCGTGAGGCTGCCAATGTGATGGTTTTAAGCGCAGGCAAAAATCGTACCGCGCTCATTATTTCAATCACTTACAGGCGAATCCACGCAAAACAAAGAAGAACTGTAAAGAATTCTGACAGCGCGATTTGTAGTCCCGATATTTGTAGTCTCGATAAATGAAGAGCCAGTCCATGTGGGACGAACGGGGAAGGTACGTCATTGTGCCTTCGTGGATAAAACCTCCTGCCCCCGGTGTCGGCGTGACCTACTGCACCGGTGATGAGAGCAGGCGCTCGGCATCCGCGTGGCCAGTGAATGGCTTGCCAGTGGCCAGCGCGGCGCGCAGCTCCTTCTCCCCCTCCGCCGCCCTGCCGAGCGCGATCAGCGTGGCGCCGAGATGGTAGCGGATTTCAGGGTCGGTTGAGTTCTTGACATAAGCTTTACGCAGGTACGAGAGCGCTTGCTCATTCTCGCCCTGCCGCGAAAGTATCCAGCCCGTCGTATCCAGCAATGCAGAGCTCTGCTCGTTGCCTTCCGCTGCCAGGCCTTTCTGGGCAGTCTGCAACGCCTTGGCCAGATCGTTCGCAGCATAGATATTGGCAAGGTTGTTGAGTACCGCAGGGTCCGCCGCCAGCGCGTCCAGTTCCAGCAGCTTTTCGTAGTACAACGCGGCCTTTTCGGGATTGCCCTGGAGCAGGTAGCTGTCCGCCAGCAAACGCACGCCCAGAACCGGGAGCGAAGACTCCTTCAGGGCGGCTTCAAGCGCATCGATAAATGCCTGCTGCTCGACGCCTTGCGCGCCCAATTCGTACAGCCTGGCGATTGCATCCGGATTGTTGCGATCCAGCTTGAAGGCCTGCATGAAATACCGCTGGGCTTCCTCTGGCTGCTTACTCTCCAACGCAATTTCGCCGAGCAAGAGCGAGCTCTCGGCGCGTTTGGGATCCACTTTTTGCAGCGCAAGCGCGGCCGCCTCTGCCTGGTCGATTTTCCCATCGGCGAGATCCAGGCGCGCCAGGTCCAGCTTCACAAGAAAGGACTCCCGGTCCAGCTTCAGGGCGCGCGCCAGACTCTTGCGGGCCGCAGGCTTGTTGCCGAATCGCAGCTGCAGGGCCGCGAGCTCGCGCAGCTTTTCCGGATCCCCCTTCCACAGCGGGTAAAGCCTGCTCAGGGTGTTCTGCGCAAGCTCGGCTTCATCGGCTTTCACCGCGATTTCCGCCAGTTGCACGAGGTAACCGGTATTCTGGGGATTCTCCCGCACCAGCCGCTGCGCAACATCCAGGGCCCGGTCCCAATCGCCCTGCCCGGAAAATATCTCCAGCTGTAATGCATTCGCCGCGCCCGACGTCGGATCGTAGGCGTAAACCTTATCGCTCCACTCGATGGCTTCATCGGATTTACCCGCCAGATACTGGATGCGCGCCAGCAGCAACAGCGCCTTGGTGTGGCTGGGCTGTTCTTCGATCAGCGACTTCAGGACCTTGCGCGCTTCATCCAGTTCTCCGCGCTTCTTCAGCAGCATTGCCCGGTTGAAGCGCGCTTCGATATTGGCCGGATCGAGGCGCAGGGCACTGTCGATGTACGGGCCGGCGTCTGCCAGTTTGTCCGAGGTCAGGAAAATCACCGCGGCCAGGTTGTCGACCCGGATATTCTCGGGGAACCGCGCGTTCAACTGCTGCACAGTGGCCTCCGCATCGGCAGGCTGCCCGGTCTCCATCTGCAGCACGCCGCGCAGGATGCCGTACCCGAGCGGCTCTTCGTCGCCGAACTGTTGCGCGGTGAGTACGCGCAACGCGTCCTGCTTGCGGCCCTCGGCGCGCAGGAGTTCGGCTTCCAGCATCACCACATACGGGTTGTTTCCCGCCCCGCTGCGCTTGAGGTTTTCCAGCAGTTCGTGCGCGCGGTACAGGTTGTTGCCATGAATGTAGAGACTCAGCAGCTGCACCGACAGCCCGAGATCCGTCGCCACTTCGGGTTCGCGGGTACTCAACAGTTCCGTTGCGCGCCGAATCTCGCCGTTGCGCAGGTACAGGTCGGCCAGCAGACGAATAGCAGTGATGTCATCCTTGCGATTGACGAGGTAGGCGTTGAACAGCGAAATAGCGTTCAAGTCATTTTTCTGGATGTACTCCGTCGCCGCACGGATGAACAGCATCGCATCGTCGCTCTGCTTCCCGGCTTCGTCATATTTAGCCAGGGTGCTGCTGAGGCCGGACAGCATATTTTCACCCAGCTCGACATCACCGTTGCCAATGAGCAGCAGCGCGCTAATCAGAGTGGCGGCCGGATCGTCGGGCGATTCCTCCAGGATCTCGTCGAGGTACTCCTGGGCCTTTTCCCGGTCATCGAGCTGCAGGTAGACCTGCGCCAGCGAGCGTTGTATCCGCAGGTCTTCCGGGTCGAGTTCATTACCCCTGCGGAAGTATTCCAGCGCCTGGCTGTAGTTCTTCTCGTTGAAGGACAGCTCACCGCGCAGCTGCCATGTTTTGGCATTTTCCGGCTCCAGGCGCAGTGATTTCTCAACCAGCGCATGTGCCTCCGCTTCCATACCGCTGTGCATGTAAATGGCGGCCACGGTGTTGTTCGAGCGAACGTCATCCGGGCGAAGCGACGCGGCGCGCTCGAATTCCTCCCGGGCGCGCTCGCGCTCACCGCGCAACAGGTAGCCCTGGCCTTTCAACAGCGCCCACTCAAACTGGCTGTCCGGGGTAAACGTTTCGGACACCCGTTCAATCTCAAACAATTCGTCGACTTTTTCCTGCAACAGCAGGGCCTGGCCATACACCGGCAGCACCAGGTTCATATCAGCGCCGAGCAGCAGCGCCTCGCGCGATTCTTCCTCGGCACTGGGGATATCACCCTCATTGAAATAAAGCTGGGCCAGCAACAGGCGTGCCGAAAGCAGGTTGGGGTCCGCCTGCAGCGCGTTCTTGAGATGGATAAACGCCTCTTCCAGATTGCCCTCATCGTAGGCCTGGACGGCTTTTTCATAGGTGACGTTCGCGTCCTCGGCGTGCAGCGCCGCAGAGGTGGCCGCCAGCAGCCACAGGACGAGTATCCGGGCAAGTAATCTTGTCAATCGCTATCCCCCGCGCTGTTTGGACGACGTACAGAAGCAGGGTCATGTTATCGCAGGCAAAAAAAAACGGAACTTGTGAATTCCGTTTTTCGAGAACTCGATTGCGAAATGCAGCTACGGCATCGTTGACCCTAGCGGCCTGCGGGCGCGAAATGCCGCAAGCCCGGCCAGTACCAGTACCACCGTTCCAGGTACCGGGACGTCGCGATCCGGAGGGGTATCCTCAGTGGTAATCGAGGCCAGCTTGATGCCATCGTCGCGCGCGTCACCGCCGGCGCCGAAGACGGGGTTATACACGCCGACCAGCCACTTGGTGGAAATGATATCGGTGGGGTTCACGGCGTAGTAGCTCAGGCCGACGTTGCTGTAGTTGCCTGCGGAGTCATAGGCCGTGCCGTTTGCGCCCAGGACACTCGACCAGGTACCGGACACGGCGGACGAGCCGCTGCCCGTGTAGGCGAGCAGCGAGATATCGGCCGTGTTGGCCGCATTGCCACCCACTGCCCAGGCCAGATCGAGGCCGGTAAGGTTGACAGCGGTATCGAACTCCAGCAGGAGCATGTCGTACTCGCCATCAGAATCAGACGTGGCACTGTCAATGGCATGGTTGGGGCTTGATGTGTCTTCATCACGGTTCTGGATACCCAGGGCATTGGTAGTCGCCCAGATCAGCTTGGCATTCTGTATCGTATCGTTGTTGCTGCCAGGATCGACATCGCCGGTATCCGACCAGCCGGTAACCGTCAGGTTGATACCGTCTACGGTCATCGAGTAGGAGTTGCCGTTGACGTTGCCGCCGGTGAATGCCGTGCTCTGGTCGAAGTTCCATGTCTGCGTACCCGCCAGAGAGGGCACGGAGACCGCTGCCACCGTCGTGGCCATCGCCAAACCAACCAGTTTTTGCTTGAAGCCCATGAGAATACTCCCCATCCTCGCTATCGATCACTGCGTCTGAACCTGCGCAGCGCGACTGAATTCAGTGTTGCTGTACCAGTAAAAGCAACAAGCGAGCCAAAAACTCTAACTACTTGATATTTAAGCCGTTAATACGCACGAAAGCAGGTCTACAAACGCGTTACGGCACTGCGTGTAAAATTTGCTGACAACCCGCGCCGGACCTGCTTCACAACTTCGTTTCCCGCACCCGGCGATCACGGCTCGGAGACGGACTGCCATTCCGCCGCCGGCCCATTCACCATCGAACCCACCCACTCGCCCACCGAAACCCCGTCTACAGCGACCGTGAGGTCGCCCATCAGGAAGGTGTGTGCATCGCCCACCCGCACGAAACTGCGCATGCGCGTGGGATTGGCACTCTCCACATCGGCAAAGGCAGAGCGCAGGATAGCCTCGAATGCCGGGCCGCCGATACCGAGGAAAAACGTGCCGATGGTGGAGTCCTGGGAATAGCTCAGCATGCCAAGGCGGGTATTTGAGTCCTGCTGCATCTGCCAGTTGATGATGCCTGCGGGGGAGCCCTGCACCTCACACTCCGGGCAACTGGCCGGGAAGAAGCCACCGATGTTCCAGTACTCGACGACCCGCTCGTTCCACACCGGGTCATGGGGACGATTGATGCCGATCCCGGAATCGTTCAGCACTTCGATGGGAACATCCGGGTACAACTGCCGCACGATCGGCAACGCAAAGAGTGTGCCGTAGCCGCCGGCGCTCACCCCGGCCAGCACAATGCGCCGTGGTGCGGGAAAGGTCCGCACCGCAACATCGAGTCCGGCGGACAGGTTGCGCAGGCCGCGGTGAAAGCGATCGTTCGTGCCATCGTTGTCGGTGTCGACATCGGCATCGCTGCCGAAAATACCGCCATCGCAGTACGGCAGGTAGACCGTACTCATCCCCGCGAGCGGGTTGGTGGCCGAGGCCGGATCGAGAATACCCGCCGCCGGAATGCCGGGGCCCGCCTGGGAAGTCGCCGCACAGAAATCAAACCAGCAGGCCCCGCCGCCCTGGAGGAAGATCAGCAGATCCTCACTGCCGGCATCCCGGGTCGCCATGGTGTAGCGCGAGCCGTCCAGGCATAACGGCCCGTCGTCGACACCGAAGTCGTAGTTGACGACATCGCCAATCTGGGAGCTACTCATGGGCGAGAACTCCCCCAGGTAACGCGTGATGCCCTGGTCGACCAGTTCCTGGAACGGCGGTAGCGTTAAATTGCTGTTGTCACTGGAACAGGCGCCCAGCAGCAGTGCGAGGGCGGTTACGGCCAGCGCGCGTGAAACATGTGACAGGCAGGCGGAAGTGCAGGGAGGCGTTGTCATGGCGCGCTCATTATTGGTGATGCGGGGTGGCGATCACTCTAGCAAGCAAGTCCCAGTGAATCCAAGTCAAAGCGGTGCGGCTCAATCAGCTATACCATGCCCGGGTTCACAGTTGGTCGTCGGTGCGCGACACCGGCAAAAGCCGGCAGAATACCGCCACCGCAGTGACCCCATCCGTCATTGAAATACCGTCGTCATCCAGTACACTTGGCCGCTCAATTTTTATCGCAGCCAATCCGGCCTGTGCAACCAACCACTCTGAGGATCTTCCATGCGTGAAGCCGTAATCGTAGAAGCAGTCAGGACTCCCATCGCCCGCGGCAAGCCCGGCGTCGGGGATTTGTGCGACTTTCATGCCACGCAACTGTTGGCGCTGTCCTATGGTGAATTGCTGCGTCGCAGCGGTCTCAGCATGGCGGACGTCGACTACGTCGCCGCAGGCTGCGTGACGCAGGCGGGCGAGCAGGCGGGAAACATCGCCCGCAATGCCTGGCTGACGATGGGCAATGACTGGTCCACGGGCGGCACCACACTGGACAACCAGTGCGGTTCGGCGCAAACCGCCAACCATATGATCTCCGCATTGATCCGCTCCGGTTCCATCAACATCGGCATCGCCGCCGGCGTGGAGGCAATGAGCCGTGTCGGTCTCGGCGCCAACGTGTACAACGGCCCGGGCTATTTCATTCCCTCCGACTGGCCCTGGGATTCCAGCCCGGACCAGTTCAACAGCGCGCAGCGTATCGCCACCAAGCGCGGCATCACACGGGAGATGGCCGACCAGCTCGGCTACAACTCGCAATTGCGCGCCAAACGCGCGTGGGCGGAAGGCCGGTTCGACCGCGAGGTGTTCAGCGTCGAAGCACCCATCCTCGGCGCTGACGGCAAGCCCTCCGGCAAAACCCGCACCGTCAACCGCGACCAGGGCCTGCGCGAAACAACGCTCGAAGGCCTTGCCGGCCTGAAGCCGGTGATGGAGAACACCATCCACACTGCGGGCAATTCCTCTCAGGTCTCCGACGGTTCAGCAGCGGTCTTGTGGATGAGCGCCGACGAAGCGAAAGCCCGCGGCCTCAAGCCGCGCGCCCGCATCCTCGCCGACTGTGTGGTGGGCACCGACCCCTACTACCTGCTGGACGGGCCGGTGGACGCCACTGCGGCATTGTTCAAGAAGACCGGCATGACCATGAAGGACATCGACCTCGTGGAGATCAACGAGGCTTTCGCGGCTGTGGTGCTGTCCTGGGCGCAGGTGTACAACGCGGATATGGACAAGGTGAACGTGAATGGCGGCGCGATCGCCCTCGGCCATCCCGTCGGTTCCACCGGCGCGCGCCTGATCACCACGGCGCTGCACGAATTGGAGCGCTCTGACAAAACCACCGCGTTGATCACCATGTGCTGCGGCTCCTCCGTGGGCACCGGCACCATCATCGAACGCATCTGACCCCGCCGGGGTTCGCCACTGCGAGCCCCCGGCACGCAATCCAAGGAGATATCTCATGGCAGACCTGACAGGCAAAGTCGCCGTCATCACCGGCGCCGGCCGTGGCCTCGGCCGCGAAGAGGCGATCCAGCTCGCGCGCCAGGGCGCGCGCGTGGTCATCAATGACATCAACCGTCCGCAGGCCGAAGAAGCCGCGCGTTCAGCGGTCGAGGAAATCAAGGCATTTGGCGGTGAGGCCACCGTCGTACTGGGCGACTGCGCCGACAGCACCGACGCTGAAAACCTGCTTAAAGCCACGCTCAAGGCCTACGGCGACCTCAACATCATGGTCAACAACGCCGGCTTCTGTCGCGACAAGACCATCTTCGGCATGAGCGACGACGAATTCGATTCCGTCGTGCGCGTGCACCTGCGCGGGCACTTCGTCAACATGCGCAACGCCACGGCCTACTGGCGCGACAAGGCCAAGACGGGCGAACAGGTCTACGGACGCCTGATCAGCACGTCGTCCGAAGCGGCGATTTTTGGCTCCGCAGGCCAGCCGAACTACGCCTCTGCGAAGGCGGGCATCATCGCCATGTCCATGGGCGCGGCGCAACTGCTGACCAAATACGGGATCACCTGCAACGTCATCATGCCGCGGGCACTGACCGACATGACTGCCGGCGGCCAGACCGCGGAAATGTTCCAGCCTCCGGCGGACGGGGGCTTCCACGCATTCGATCCCGCCAATGTCGCGCCGCTGGTCGGCTATCTGTGCTCGCCCGATGCGGCGAGAATTTCCGGCGAGGTGTTCGTCGTCTGGGGTAACTCCGTGCAGATACTGCAACGCCCGACACTCAGCAGTGCTTTCATCAACCCGAAAGGCGAGAAGAAATGGGAGCCGGCCGACCTGCACGCATCGCTCGCGGCGCATTACAACGACAGTTACGTATCGGTGTGGGGCGGCTACACGGTGCCTCCGGTGTGAACACCCCGGTCGATACTTCAGCCCTGACTGGTGAGCGCTGCGGGCCCTACCGCAGCTTCAACCCGGTGAGTCGGGTACAGGTCTGGCAATGGTGCTCCGCCATGGGCGATCGCAACCCGCTGTACCTCGACGACGAGTATCGCAGCCGCGCCGGCTACGACAAGGTGGTGGCACCGCCGGCCATGATGCAGATGTGGACCATGCGCGATGTCAATTTTGAATACGCGCCCGGCACCGTCGACTCAACCAGTCCCAGAGTGTTCGATGTACTGGGTGCGCAGGGTTTCCCGGGCATCGTTGCCGTGAGTTACGACATCACCTTTCACCGCCTGTTACTGGAAGGTGATCGCGCCCACCACTACTCCACCATCGTGAACATCTCGCCGCTCAAGCGCACCGCGCTCGGCGAGGGGTACTTCGTCACTGAGTGCGCGGAATACCGCGACCAGGCGGAATGCTCGTTTGCCGAGGCGTTGATCACCTATTTCGTCTACCGGCCACATGCGGCAGCGACTGACAGCGCGGCCACACCGCCAGAGCAGGAGCCACTGGTAGTACCCGACGTGCAGGCGCGATGGGAATCCGATTTTACGGACCTCGCCAGCGGGAACCTGAACGAAGGCGATTCGCTGCCGGCACTGGTGATCCCGATCACCCACCGCCTGATTGTCTCCGGTGCGCTGGCAACACAGGACTTCATGCCTGTTCACCACAACGCACCTGCGGCGAAAGCCGCCGCCATGCCGGATATTTTCATGAATATCCTGACTACCAGCGGCCTCAGCGCACGCTACCTCAGCGACTGGGCCGGACCGGGCAGCCGCCTGCAACGCATCAACTTCAAACTCATGGCCCCGAACGTGCCGGGCGACACCATGGTTATGGAAGGACGTATCGCGAAACTCGACCGCGCAGCACCCACGGTCACGGTGGATTTTGCGGGCCGGAACAGCCGGGGCTTTCATGTCACGGGGTCTGCGACACTCGCGCTCGCCGGGTAGTTGCGTACTGACGGGGCGCTGCTGGCGAAACTGATCTGGCGGAGCGTCCCCGAGCAGGGCGGTCCTGCTCGCTCAAAAAGCTCATTCGCTCTGCAGGCGCGACTCACGTCGAGCAGCGCGCTGAGGCAGTCAAAGGTCGATCACGTTGGACCGGACCATCAGGCCACCATCCACCACCAGCTCATGCCCGGTGATGAACGACGCGCGCTCCGAGCACAGATAGACCACGGCATCGGCGATTTCCTCGGGCTCCGCAAGCCGCCCCATGGCGTGCACGCTGGACACCCGCTCGCGCATTTCGGGCATTTGCTTCAGGTAGAAGGCCATGCCGCCGGAATTGATACCGCCGGGGCACACGGTGTTGACGCGAATCCCGCGTCGGGCGTATTCCGCAGCCACCGATTTGCCGAGCGCGATGACGCCGCCTTTCGCCGCGCTGTAGGCGCTCTGGTGCGCCTCGCCGCGCAAACCGGAAACCGACGCGACGTTGACGATTGCGCCACCGCCCGATGCTTCGATCAGCGGCAACTGGTACTTCATGCACATCCAGACGCCGCGCAGCGTGACACCCATGCAACGGTCCCATTCCGCTTCTGTCAATTCTGTCACGGGTTTGTTGGGCGCACCGAGCGCGGCGTTGTTGGCGACCAGGTGCAAGCCGCCAAACTCCGCCTGCGTCTGCTCGATCAACGCCTGCACATCGGCAGAATTACCCATATCGGCGGCGACGAACATGCCTGCTCCGCCCTGGCCTTCAATTAACCCCAGCGTTTCGCGACCGCCCTGCGTGTTCACATCGGCGACGACGACTTTGGCACCTTCTTGCGCAAACGCCAGCGCGATCGCCCTGCCAGTGCCCGCGCCGCCGCCCATCACCAGTGCAATCTTTGCTTTCATTCGCTGCGGTACTCCATGCTCTGCGTTAAAACACCCGGTAGCGCCGCTGCACATGCCGCTGCCGGATGTGTATCTGCGCCCGTCGCTGCTCGGGACTCACCCGAGCGGTATTACCCGGCAGGTGTGCCCTGATGTCTGCGAAGGGCACTTTCTTCGCCGTAATCGTGGGCCAGTCCTCGGGGGCCGGGGTATTACTGTACGTCCAGCGCACCGTCATGAAACCTTCGGGATGGCCGGTGGTATCCACCCAGTTCGGTACACCGGGGTCGCGGTGCGCCAGCACGAGGCGAATGACGCCGTCGTCGTCAATCTTGGACTGATGGCCGTTCAGGCTGCCGATCTGGTTGGCGTATTCCAGCGACTCGCCCCAGAAATTTCCCACCTGGAAGCCGATGTACTGCGGTGGCACGCGCACGCGGTTCTCAATGATCAACGCTTCGTCCGGCGCCAGCTCGAATACACCGCCAGCGTAAAGATTGGAACTCTGCCCACCGCCGGTAGCGCCGGAGGCGGCATTGATGGTGTTGAACGCATTGCGTGGGAACGCCACGCCGGGAATGCTGCCTTCGCGCTCACCGTAAGTGCCCATGAGGATGGTCCAGAACGCGTTCCAAAAATGCATCTGGTTGCGCACGATGTCGCCGCAGCGTCGCAACTGTACAGCTGCGCTGTTCGCATCGTAGGCCTCCGCGTGACGGCCCTCGCCACCCTGCATGTGCATCTCGAAATGGATCGCCTCCTCATGCTCCCAGTCGTTGAACAACTGCCGCCCGCTGATGTAGTTGGCGTAGCGCTCCGCAGGTGCACTCGAGTCGCCGCCCTTCGCGCGCTTCAGTGTGGGAATGAAGTTGCCGGTGTAGCCCACGGGGCGCTCCGGTGCGAGCAGTACCTCAAAGCTGCCGTCGGCCTCCACCGCGATCGCGGTGGAATCCAGCCGTCCCGTCTGTGCCTTGACGCCCGGCCGCAACTCCATGAGCGAACCGGAGTCTCCCGGGAGATCGCCCGCGGTGCACTCAAAAATCACATAGTGCGGCGCCTTGCGTCCGGCAACCGGCTCTGCGCCGCGCCAGTGGCGGGTATCCTGCGCAACGCCGCGCAGCCGATAACTCTGTCGGCCGTCGATCGGTGCGTAGAAATAAATTGCGTCGGCGTTGTCAATGGTGCTGCGCGTGATAATCGACAGGGCATTACGGAAATGCGGCCGCTGCGCATCCTCGTGGAAAGCCCGTTCCACGGCACTGTGCACATAGCCCATCAGGTAGCGGTAGCCTTCCGCCAGATTACGTTCCGTGGCAGGCGGCGGCATCAGCTGCGCTTCATCGATGGCGTTACGCGCATCCTGCAGCGACTGAATCAGGTCGTCCCAGGCGGCGCGCAGCTGCTGCTTCGCGAGTTGGGATTCATTGGCCATAGAACTTCTCCTCGTTATTTTTTGCTGGGTCGATGTCTTCAAACTTGAGTTCGCATTGACAAATCACATTCGGTTCAGGCGTACGCCAACCGTTCCTGCGGCCGGGTGCGTGTAACGAATCATGCCGGCTCGAGCACCTCTCAAGCAGTGGCCTCTAGATCCGCCGGCAAAAACGCATCGCCGAGCACCGTTTTTCCGTCCAGGCTTTTCACGGACAAACCAAGCGAATGTAAAAACCGGCGGCTGTAGGTCACACGCCCCACATGCCGGCCTGAGCACAGTTCCAGCGCGGCTTCCGCCATCACCTCGACCGGCTCCGCCATGTCCGGGCTGCGCCGCGCGATATCGCGCACATAGTCGGCGCCCGAGGTCAGTACGATATTCTCCGGCGCCAGAGCATTGATATAAATACCCTCGCTCGCAACCTCATGAGCCAGGCCCTGGGTGTAGCGATCGAGCGCGGCTTTGGTCGCGCCATAAGCGCAGATGACGTGCGCCGCTGCCCGCGAGTCGCGGTACGGCACCACAGGCTGCAGGGCGCTGGCACTGCTGATATTCAGCACCCAGCCACGCCCGCGTTCGCGCATGCCGGGCAGCGCCTGTTGCGCCAACTCGATGGGCGCGTTGAGATTCACGTCGTACATCCAGTTGCGCTCACTGGTTGTCACCTCGCTGGGCAGGCGCATTCTGCTGACCGCAGCGTTGTTCACGATGATATCCACGGGGCCGAAGGGTTCGGCCGCGCGCTGCACGAGATCGGCCCTGGCGTCTGGCTGGCTCAGGTCGCAGACCACGCCGGCAGCCGCACCGCCCGCCGCGCGAATCATCTCCACCGATTGCTCCAGCGTGCCGTTGAGCGTGCCGTGCGCACCCCAGCGCGACGCGCACAGCACCACCGCCGCACCCTCGGCCGCGAAGCGCCGCGCGATAGCCAGGCCGATGCCACGGCTGGCGCCGGTGATCAAGGCGGTTCTGTTGGTCAATATTCCCATGTTTCAACTCCTGCTACGGGGGCGTGGTGCGCTGCGCGGATTCCGCCCGGGGCCAATCGTATCGCGTGTAGAAATCACTTAGCTCCGCCTCGATGCGCTCGCGCGACAGATCGTAGTCGTCGATGCTGTAGTGAAAATCCGTCTTATGGGATTTCGCCCGCCCCTCCTCCTCGCTCAGGTAGCGATCAAAACCCGCGGACAGCGGCATGTCGAGTGCATGGTAAATTTTGTGCACGGTGTCGCGCGGCCGGGTCGTCAGCTCCCGATAATCGACCACGATCTGCGGCGTCGCGGGGTGACGCGACAGCACCTGCGCGGGGTGTCGAAAACTCTCGAACGAGATATCCGTCAATACTTGCAGCGAGCGTGCATAGTCGTCCCGCCGCCAGCCCCGGCCCCGCCATGTCAACTCCACCAGTTTCAGCACGCTGGGAATGCACTGCACCGGGTCGCGCATCATCACGACGATGCGGGCATCGGGGAACGTCTCGATCAGCGCCTGCACCCACCCGCTCATCAGCGGATTCTTGCTCAGGTGTATTTTGTCGCCGCCATTCAACACCAGCTGGCGTTTCACGCACTCCCGGTAGTGGTGCATCCAGCGCCGGCGTTTCTTCTCGGGCATCTCGTCGATGTGAAAAATGTCGATCACGTCCATCATGGGAATGTCCAGTGACCACTGCTGGGTGACGAACGCACCGCGCATTACGAACTGGTCTTCCTCTGAATTCCACAGGCTCATATCGTGCATCTGGCGGAACGGGCCAAAGGTCTTGTCATCCCAGGCGACCAGCCGTTTGTTCAGGGCGCGCCCGAGGAATTTTTCGTCCAGCATACCCAGCCAGCGGATGCATTTTTTCTGCAGCAGGGAGGGAAAGAACATCTCCCAGTAGAGGAAGTAGCTGAATGTTTCGCCGTCCGCAGCGAGCAGGCGATGGGCCAGCGTCGTGCCGCTGCGTGCATGCCCGACAATAAAGACCGGCCGCCGTACCTGCTGCTTCCACAGCGCGGGGAACAGCAGGTAGTCCAGCGTGAAGCACAGTGCGTGAAACACATATTCCAGCGGCACCAGCACCAGCAGGCGCAGCAGAGTGCGGCGCCGGCCGGGCCAGTGCTTGAGCGACCAGGTGTGGCGCAACACGCGCCCGTAGTACTGTGCGTCAAAATACATGGGCTGATGCCTGCTGGAATACCTGGAATGTCATCGCGCGGGCGTGAGGCGCACGGGCATGTCCTTGTACCCGTGAATGCTGTTGGAGCGTATGAAAACCGGCTCCCCACGCGATTCGATGCGCGCGAAGTGCCGGAAGAATTCCTCAAAGAACACACGCGCTTCCAGGCGCGCGAGGTTGGCGCCGAGACACAGATGGATGCCGTGACCGAAGGCAAGGTGCGGATTGGGGTTGCGTGCGATGTCAAAGGTCATTGGGTCAGCGAATACCTCCTCGTCGAAGTTCGCGGAGCTGTACAGCATGACCACCCGGTCGCCCGCCTTGATCGCCTGGTCGCGAATACGAGTGTCACAGGTCGCGGTGCGCCGAAAATAATGCAGTGGGCAGGTCCAACGCAGCATTTCTTCGACAGCCGTCGGCAGTTGTTCCGGATTTGCTTCCAGCTGGCGGTACAGGTGCGGCCGCTGGAGCAGTTCATGCATACCGCTGCTGATGAGGCCGCGCGTGGTCTCGTTTCCCGCCACCGTCAGCTGCACGAACAGGGACGCAAATTCCGCCTCCGATACCTGGTGCCCCTCCACTTCCTGGTTGATCAGCAGCGAGATCAAATCGTCTCCACCGCGCTCTTTTCGCTCGCAGGCGAGCTGGTAACCGTAGGTACCCATCTCCACGCTGGCCAGACTCGCTTCGTCGGCAGTGCCCCCGAGATCGGGATCGGAACTGGAGGTCATCAGGTCGGACCAGTGCCGGATCTGCGCCCACATCTCACGCGGAATCTCCAGCATGGAGCAAATCACCGCCGTCGGCAGGTCACCGGCCAGGCTCTCCACAAAGTTGACATCCGCTGGCACTGAAATCTGCGCCATCACGTCTCTTGCTATGCTGCGCACCTCTGGTTCCAGTTGTGCCAACATGCGCGATGTGAAACGCGTGATCACGGCTCGGCGCAGGGGGCCATGCCGGGGCGGGTCCATGCCCAGCAGTTGGTTGCGGGCCATGTCCAGAATCTCCGGTGGCAGGTCGTCCACCATTACGAAGCCCGTCTCGGCGGAGAATGTCTTGAAGTCACGCGACACCGCCAGCACATCGGCGTGCTTGCTCAGCACCCAGTAACCGTGGCCGGCCGGATGCTCATGCCAATACACGGGCGCATGCGCGCGCAGCCAGGCGAACTGCGTATGCGGGATGCCGGCGGTGTACTGGTCCGGATTATAGACATCGATTCTCATGTTCAATCGACCAGCACGTTGGGTCGCGGCAGACCGGCCTGCTCGCACATGGCCAGGTAGAACGCCAGAGTGTCGGCGCCATTCACCACGAAAGTAATGTTGCCGTCGGCGTCGAGGTTGATGTTGGACCCGTACATGTGGAACCACACCTCGGTGTTGTCCTCGATGCATTGCAGGGTGTGCACGGAGCCCGCCGGTTCATACAGGAAGGAACCGGCGCGATTGACATAATCGTACTCCTTGTACTTCCACGCGCCGGAACGGGTGTAGCCCCACACCGGACCGGTGTGCTTGTGTGTGTCCACCTCGTATCCGGCCTGGAAAATGTTCTCCACGATCCACAGGCCCTCCTTCGGTTTCACCTGCAGGACGCGCAATTTGCTGCCGTCACCGATATCGACATAGGGCAGGTCATCCCGCCCGAGGTGCATTGCTTCCGGCGCTGTCATTCGCTCTCTCCTTCTCAATCGGGGGCTTGTAACTGCCGCACCACTGCGGCGACCAGTGCATCATCCACCGGATCCTGCGGCATGGGAAACGTGATACGTCGCGTGAGCCCGCCGTACCGTTCCTTGAACACCCGCGCAATCTCGGCGTACGTGCCGCGCGGGACAAACTCCGCCAGCATCTCATCCGTGATGATGTCGTGCATCGACGACCAGTTGCCCTCACGCGTCATGTGCAGCAGTTGCTGGCCTTTCTCACCCCAGCCAAATAACTCAAGGCTCGGCCAATATGCCGGCGTCGAATACAGGAAGCCGAGCATGGCGCGCTGTTTTTCCCAGGCGGCGGCGACTTCGGAGTCATCCTTGCCCGTAGCGGTCAGCGGTCCAAGTACGAGTTTGAAGGCCTCGGGATCGCGCTGCCCGCTCGCAAAGCCCTCTTGCAGCCGCGGCAGGCAGACCTCTCGGATATACCGCGGCGGCGTATTCGTAGGATGCGTGATCATGCCATCGGCGACCCGCCCGACCATTTTTGTCATCGCCGGGCCCACGGCTCCGCACAGGACAGGAATATCCGGATGCTCGATCGGGCCCGGGTTGAAGAACGGCTGCAGCCTGGTGAACGTGTAGTGCTCGCCTTCGAAATGCAGCCGCTCGCCGGTCTGGAAACTGTGGAAGATCGCCTTCATGGCTTGTACGTACTCGCGCAACTGCGGCACCGGCGAATCCCAGCGCGCGCTGTAGCGCTGTTCGATATTCGGCTTGATCTGCGTGCCGAGGCCTACCTCAAAGCGCCCGCCAGACATGGCCTGCAGATCCCAGGCCGCCACCGCCGTGATCATCGGGCTGCGGGGGAAAGCCACCAGCACGGCGGTACCGACGATCAGGGAGGAAGTGGCATTGAGCGCCAGCGCCGCGAGCAGAAGTCCGTCGTGGATGGCGTCGGGCACCTGCAGCCCGTCGAACCCCATGGCCTCCGCGCGCGCGGCATGGCGGCCTATATCACCCGGCCCCATGTCCTCCGGCGTTGAAGCGAATACCTGGAACACCCGTTGACCCTCGTCATTTTGAGCAGCTAAACTGATTATAAGATTAACTGATTAACGGCAAATTGCAATGCGCTCCACACCACCGGCGGCACAGACGCTGGGCCAGACGCTGATGCTGGTCGCCAGTGACTTCCAGCGACGGCTGGATCGCGACCTGCACGCGCGCGGTGTCCGGGGTGTCGGCGCACGCCACCGGGCCGTTTTCCTGTACTTGGGACGCAACGGGGCGAGCCGCGCGGTGGATCTGGCCGAGGCCGCAGGCATTCGGCCACAATCCATGATGAAAATCGTGCACGAACTGGAAGGCCTCGGCCTCGTCGAACGGCGCGAGGATCCCACGGATTCCCGCGCCAAACGGATCGATTTCACCGCCACCGGTCTTGCGCTGATCGATGAACTCTCCCGGTCGACGCACGCGGTGTGGCAGCAGTACGCTGATATCCTCGGCGACGACGTACTGCTGGAAACCATCCGCAATCTGGACACCCTGTTAAAGGAAGGAGAACCCCACCGTGAGTGACAAGGTTGCTTTCATTACCGGCGCCAGTCGCGGCATAGGGGCGGAATCCGCCGTGGCCCTGGCCAGAGCAGGCTATCGCGTGGCGATCACCGCCCGCACACTGAACGACGGGGAGCGCCACGACCATGTCGGCAGCAGCAATGTGCTGCCCGGCAGCCTGGACGCAACCGCTGCCGCCGTGGCCAGAGCCGGCGGCGAAGCCCTGTGTCTGCGCGGCGACATACTGGACCCCGATTCCATGGTCGCTGCGGCGCGCGCAGCGCTGCACCATTTCGGCCGCATCGACCTGCTATTCAACAACGCGGTCTACCAGGGCACGGGCAACCTGGAGCCGTTGCTCGAGGTATCGGAGCAGCAGTTGCATGCCATCTACCAGGGCAATGTGTTCACCCCACTGGCGCTGGTCAAGGCCATCGTGCCCGGCATGCTCGAACGCGGCAGCGGCACGGTACTGAACATGGTGTCCCACAGTGCCTTCGTCGATCCGCCTGCCGCTGCGGACCGGGGTGGCTGGGGTTTTGCCTACCCGTCTTCCAAGGCGGCACTGTCGCGCATGGCCGGTTCGCTCCGGGCAGAGCACCCGGACGCGGGACTGCGTGTGTTCAACCTGGAACCGGGGTTGGTGATTACCGAGGTAATGCGCCTGGCCGGCATCGACGAGGCAGTACTGGCCCGCTACCGGCCCTGTTCGCCGGCGGCGATTGCGGCTGTGGTCGCCTGGCTGGCCTTGAATGAACCACCGGCGCACTGGGAACCACTGAGCGTACTGCACGGCCCTGTTATCGCAAAAACACTCAACCTGCTGCAATCGCCCTCCTTTCTGGATATCTGACGCATGAACACCGTCCTGCTGGAAAAACATCCCGGCTTTGCCATCGTCACACTCAATCGTCCCGAGGCGATGAACGCACTCTCGCGCGAATTGCGCCGTGATTTCGTGCAGGTGTTCGCCGCCTGCACGGCGGATCCCGACACCCGGGTGATCATTCTCACCGGGGCGGGCAAAGCATTCTGCGCAGGCTTTGATCTGAAGGAACTGGGCTCGCAGGATGCCGCCAGTACCGCCGACGAGGCGGACAACGTCGTCGCGCGGGCCATGCTGGACTTCAACGGCCCGATTATCGGCGCCATCAACGGGCACTGCATCACCGGCGGATTTGAAATGGCGCTGGCCTGCGACATTCTGATCGCCTCGGAGCATGCGCGCTTCGCGGACACCCACGCGCGCGTCGGCATGCTGCCCGGCTGGGGTCTCAGCCAGAAACTTCCCCGCCTGATCGGGCTGTCCCGCGCCCGCGAAATGGCATTTACGGGCGCTGCGATCTCCGCCCGACAGGCGTACGAGTGGGGCCTTGTCAATCACGTGGTCGCCGCCGGCGAGCTGCTGCCGAAAGCGGTCCGCATGGCGCAAGATATCTGCGCGTGTGTGCCTCAAGTGCTCGCACATTACCGGGAGATGATCGAAGACGGCTATTCGATGCCGCTGCACGACGCGCTGGAATGGGAAGAGGCACGCGCCATCTGGTGGGCAAAGCAGGCCTCGGGTGAGGCCGTCGAGTCCAGGCGCCTCGGGGTACTTGAACAAGGCAGGCGCGAAAAACACTAAATGGCCTGCGGAAGCTGCAAGCCCACCTGCAGGGTGGTCGCAGGCAGCCCCATGCAAAGGCGAAAACCGCATGATAAACCATGGCAAATTCGCAGACTTCCCCCTGCCGTCCGCAGGGGCATTGGCCCCTAAAAGGGTTTACAAAAACAAGTAATTAGTTCACATTACCGCGCGCCAACTTATACCCTTGTTGGCGAGCGCTCGACGAGTACCATTAAACGCATCCCCGCAGCAAAGAATTGGGGAGCCCTAACGTTTTTGAGACCCCGTAAGGAGAACACAATGTTCAAGAGAACCGCATTAGTAGCAGGCATAGGCCTGGCACTGTCCATCACTGCCCACGCCGACTACCGTTGGGAACTGGGTGGCGATTACACAATGGGCGATATCGACACCGAACTGAAGAATCGCAATACCGGCGCCAGCCGCTCCGACAACGTCGACACCGACGTCGGCATGCTGTATGGCACCTGGTACATGGAAAACGTGGATACCAGCAAAGGCCCCCTGTCTGAAGCGGCGTTCCTGGATCACGCATCCAACATCACGTTGTTCGGTACCGACGGCGAAGTGCAACTGAGCCAGCTCGGCAGCAACAACCAACTCGATGACGAAGACGGGCAGCGCTACGGCGTTCAGAGCCGCTACGTGGCCGAAGGCCCGGGCTGGAAACTGTCCGGCTGGCTGGTGGACCTGGGCTACAACCGCTTCGAGCCGGGCGACCTGGAAATCGACAACTACAACCTCGGGATCGGTAAATACGTCACCCCGAACACTACTGTTGTCGTGAACTACGAAAACTCCAGCCTCAACAATGGCGGCGACACAGACTCCTACGCATTAGATCTGGATCATATGTGGCTGTTTTCCAATGGCGGCTTCAAGGCGCGCGGCAGCTACGGCCGGACGATCGTTTCCGGCGCGGATGATGTCGACACATACCTCGTGGGCGGCACCTGGTACTTCACCAACAACATCGGCATCGGCGCTGATTACCTGAATACCGGCGCTGGCGGCTATGAAGTGCAGGGCTGGGAAGTGAACTCCGAGTGGTTCATCACCGACTCCTTCGCAGTCAACCTGGCGTACTCACAGCTGGATCCGGATGATGTTGAATTCACCAACTTCCGTCTTGAAACCGAGAGCGAGTCCATCACCCTGGGTGCCAGGATCCAGTTCTAAGTTTCAACCCCAGCAACAAAGCAACAGGGCGGTCACCGCAAGGTGCCCGCCCTTTTCTTTGGTGCTACCGAATATGCCAACCAGCCAGTAGAATCGGTGCCCTGCTGCCAACGATGCGGCGCAGCCTCACGCGGAGAGAACGCCATGTTATCCAGAATGGACGACTACCCCCTGCACCAGATCGCCGATGTCATCCGGCATGTGGACACCAGCGATAGAAACTTTTACGACCGCTACTACTTCAACCTGCACAACTGCAGCAAGGAGATTTTCGTGGTGTTCGGCCTCGGCCAGTATCCCACCCTGGGTGTACAGGATGCCTTCCTGCTGGTGCGGCACGGTGACGACCACCGCGTGCTTCGCGCGTCCCGCACGCTGGGCGACCGGGCCGATATCACTGTGGGACCCATGCGGATCGAAGTGCTTGAAGGTCTGCAGAAACTTCGCATCGTCGTCGACCCCAACGAACACGGGATCGAACTCGACGTCACCTGGGAGGGCGAACACTTTCCCTTCCTCGAGCCTCGCCACTACATTCGCAAGCGCGGCCGCGTGCTGTTCGACACCGTGCGCTTCGCCCAGCTCGGCCGCTGGTCCGGTGTAGTAAAAGCGGGCGGCAGAACCTGGCAGGTCGAGCCCCGGCAGTGGATCGGCAGTCGCGACCGCTCTTGGGGCATCCGTCCCGTCGGCGAAGCAGAACCCGCAGGCATTCATGCGGGGACACCCTCGATGGAGGGCATGTGGAACTACTTTCCCATGCTGTTCGACGATTTCGCCCTGCATTACATCGTCAACGAGAACAACGACGGCAGCCGTACCACCGAGGAAGCGGTGCGCATCTGGAAGGATCCCGCGCGGGAACCCGAGTGGTTGGGCAGGCCTGAACACGACCATGTGTTCGAATCCGCCGCCCCGTTCAAGGCGCGCATCCGCGAGGGCGTTATACGTTTTCCTGACGCGCCCGGCGGACCGCTGGAGATACGCGGCACGCCGCTGCTGCAAACCTATCTCACCGCTGGTACTGGCTATGGTCTGGAAGCCGACTGGCGCCACGGTATGTACCAGGGAGACCTGGTGGTACAGGGCCTGCACTGGCATGCCGCCCGGGATGACGACAAGATGTTCGGCCTGATTGAAACGCCCGCCCGCTTCCAGATGGGCGACCAGGTCGGTTACGGCATGATGGAATTCGGTTTCTGGAGCCCGTTCGACAAATATATGTAGGCGATGGACTCCCGTCGCATTCGCGCGCGCAGGTGCGCGCCGAGTGCTGGCGGGAGGCTCAGAAATAGTCTTCCATCAGGTCGTCAAACTCCCAGAACGCACGCAGGGACAACAGCTTGCCGCCGCTATCGACGCGATAAACCATCACCAGCTCACAGCGCCCCACCGCACCATCGGCCGAGCGCGTGGTGATGGTGCCGACGTTGGCGCATTCATCGCCGCAGGCGAATGACTCGCGGATGTGGAAGCGAACATCGCCGGCGGCAATCACATTGTCATAGAACGCGGTAATCGCCTCGATACCGCGATGGCCCTCCCCGGTCGGATCGAGCGGTGAAACGCCCACCGGATCCTGGATGACCGCCTCCGGGTGCCATAGCGCCAGCCAGGCGTCGCGATCCCGGGCCTGCACCGCCGCAATGGATCTCCTGGCAGCATCGCGCGCCGGATGAGAACGTTTTTTCTGCAGAACAGCGAATGACATACCAGACCCCTCGGATGAATCACCGCCGTATTCTAGCGGATGACTACAGCCGCCGGCGACCAGCTGCACTATAATCGGCGCTGCTCGAAACCGGGAACCCACACAAGGACACGACATGGCACGTTTAGCGGGAAAAGTAGCAATAGTCACAGGCGGCGCACGCGGCATGGGCGAGGCAACGGTGCGCCTCATGGTAGAAGAAGGTGCGACGGTGCTGATCGGCGACGTGCAGGACGGCCCCGGACAAGCGCTGGCGGCGGAACTGGGTGGCCGAGCCCGATACACGCATCTGGATGTATCGCACAAGGATGAGTGGGAAGCGGCAGTGGCAATGGCGGCGAAACTCGGCCCACTGACAGTGCTGGTGAACAATGCCGCCATCCTGCTGCAGAAAACCATCATGGACACCACGGAAGATGATTTCATGCGCATTGTCAGCATCAACCAGCTGGGCGTCTTCCTGGGCATGCAAGCGGTCTTTCCCAGCCTCAGGGCCAATGGCGGCGGTTCCATCATCAATGTCTCTTCCATCGATGGGCTGCAATCCAAGAACTCCCTTGCGGCGTACTCCGGCACCAAATGGGCGGTACGCGGCATGACCAAGGCGGCGGCGATGGAAATGGGAAAATTCAATATCCGCGTCAACAGCGTGCATCCCGGCGGAATTTACACCGCGATGCACGGCTCAGAGTTCATGTCGCTGGAGGACGCCAACCAGTTCTACCAGCAGCATGCGCTCCCGCGTGTCGGCCTGCCGCGGGAGGTGGCGGCGCTGACGGCGTTCCTGGCGTCGGACGAGGCAACCTATAGCACTGGCGCGGAATTCATCGCCGACGGCGGCTGGAGTGCCGGGCTCGTCAATCAGGCCCTGCCACAACTGTAGCCTGCAAGGAGGATTCACCATGTTCCAAGGAATCAGCTTTGACTATTCGGGTGCGACAGTAGTGGTCACCGGAGGAACCAGCGGCATTGGCCTCGCCTGCGCACAGGGCTACCGGGATGCGGGCGCCACCGTCATCGTGACCGGGCGCAAACGCAGCGCGGCCGAGTACGACGCCGAACTGCAGGGCATGCGCTACCACCAGTTGGATGTCGCCAGCCGCGACGACCTCTATGCGCTGGCCAGTTCGCTGCGAGAACTGGATATCCTGGTCAACAATGCCGGTGGCGTGCAGGGAAATGAGTGGGATGCGGATGCTTTTGACCAGTCGATCAGTATCAATCTGTCTGCCGTATTTCACCTCAGCATGGCGTGCAAGGAATTGCTTGCCGCCAGCGCGTTTCCCGGCGGTGCCAGCGTGATCGGCATCGCCTCGATGGCGTCGTATTTTGGCTTCGCCTGGACGCCGGGCTACGGCCCCGCCAAGGCCGGGCTCGTGCAGATGATGAAAACGTTCGGCATGAGCTGGGGGGAACTGGGGATACGCGCCAATGCCGTCGCCGCCGGACTCACCCGCTCCAACCTCACTGCGGGGGTACTGGATAACATGCCGGACATGGTGGCCGAAACGCTGCGGCGACAGGGCCTCAAGCGCACAGGCGAACCAAAGGATATCGCCGCTGCCGTGTTGTTCCTCACCTCCCCGGCCGCCGCGTGGATCACCGGGCAAACGCTGCCCGTGGATGGCGGGTTTACCACCGGGATGAACTGAGCCAGTCTCGATATCGGGAAGTGCCCCACTGTCTGTGGCGATAAAAAATTCGGTGCTGGTCGCCAGCCTGCTGGCACTCAGTCTGGCCATCGGCTACCTGCTGCGCGATACGCTCCGTGCATTTGTGTACGGGCAGCTCACCAGGAACATGTTTGTGGCACTCGACAACGACGCATTTGATCCAGGCCCGGCCCTGGGTTCAAGTTTTCCAGGCGTGCAGGCCGTCCTCGCGGGGAAAGCGATCACTCTGCTGGCACCCTTCGCCGAAGCCCAGGGCACGCTGCTAATCGTCAACCGCTCGCTCGCAACGAGCCCGTACAGCCGTCGCCAGATGGTGCAGTTGCAGGCGAACAAGGCGGCCTTCGATGCCGCAGGCATCGGCATGGTCGCGATCACGCCGGATACGCCAGCAGAACAACGGGCTTTCGTCACTGAATACCAGATTACGATCCCCCTGCTTTCGGATATCGACGCGCTGAGCGTCAAAACACTGGGCCTTCTGGACGAGCACTTCCTCCCCGCCGATGCCGGCTACGGCAACCCCCATCCGGGAATGATCGTGATCGATCCCCACGGTATCGTGGTTGCCAAGCTCTTTCTGGAGGACAATCGTACGCGCGTGGATTCCGCTGCCACACTCGCCATCGCCAAATCTGCACTGGGAATTGCGCGGTAGCACGATTCAACGACCAGTGTGCGTGCCGGGTGTGTACCAGATGGGCGATGACCACGCGCGCTCCTGTATCACGCGCTGGTGTTGCGCTGCGCAACAGTCTTCCAACCCTTCGCCGATAGTTTCGGGCCGGGCGCAGTCCACGCCCCGGTCCGCGCAAATCCGCTGGCTCCAGCGACAGGAGGGAACTTCCAGTACACGCGAGTAATAGTAGGCCTGTTCGCCGCGCTGGAAACTCTCGTCAGTCCACACCGCGCAGAGCTCCGTGAAACCTTCACCGGACGCAGCACAGGTCGGCAGGTCGACTCCCACCGTGTTCACGCTTTCGCCGGCGACATCGATGACTCGCTCCTGATTATGTCCGTCGGATGTCAGCCAGCCTTTCACGATTTGCACACGTTGCAGGGGCAGACCTGGTCGCGCGGCGGTACCGGCATCCTGGCTGGCCATGACCAGGAACGTGGGTTTGCCGTCGTTATCAGTGCTCAGTTGCCCGCCCATTGGCACGCCGCCGGCGTAAGCCAGTGCCACCCGATCCGCCCGGGCGCAAATATCCCGGGGATACTGCCAGCCGCCGAAAAACCGGCTGATGATGCGCGGCCCGCTGGTGGCGTACGCTTCCCGGCGGCGCATGGCAGCGAACAGCGCATCGCGGCTGTTTTCCTCCGCCCACAGCACGGCAAGCCCGCCGGGATTGTTGCTCAGCAGGTCCGGCAGACCGGGTGGGATGTCCTCGCGGGCCGGCACACCGGCGTCGCCGTGCCCGATGTAACCGTTCTCCTCCACCGCGCCTGCGGCCCCGAGATGCGTGTCCGTACTGCCGACAAAGCCCACCTGATAGGGGTTCGTTCCCAACCGGCGCTCCAGCAGCATGCCATCAGCCAGTATCCGGCGCGCGAAACCGGTGTTTTCATTCGGCGGGGTGTTGAAGCCTGCGAGATTGTCTATGGGTTGCTGCTCGAATGCGCACAGTTCGTCACGACTCGTCCCGGCGGCAAAAAAGCATTCAGAGGAGCCACTTTTCTGCATGATTTCCAAGAGCGGCTCAAAGCGCTGACGACGCTGCGCGTAGTCCGGGTCTATCGCCTCGCCGGCATCGCGCTTGCTGTTGAACATAAAGCCCGCGCTGAGGTTGGAATTGTGCGGAATGGCGAGCGAGTCGCACCCGCTGCCGGCCTGGTTGCACTTTTCCTCCAGGCGCCGCCACAACCGTTCCGCGTGCGGCTCGTCGATAAAGGTGATTGGCAGCGCGGGCACCTCGGCATTTCGAAACACCACATTGCGGTGCAGATTGCCACCGGATTCCGGCTCCATGCCCGTCCACTCGTAACCGACGAACGTGGTAAAGGCGCAGTCGGAACTGCGATCATACTGGTGTTCAGCTGCGTCCTGCATTTCAGTCCATGGCGCCGCCGCCGCGCGATGACACAGCAGGTCATCCTCGCCGCACAGTCCGAGATGCGCTGCCTGCATGGACGCCATGTAATTGAACAGGTAGTAGGCGCCCCAATGCCAGTTGCGGAATACTCGGCACTCCCAGCTGTTGTAACCGGCAATACTCGGCGTCTCGCACATGTGCACTTCGCCGAACAGTTCGGCGTGATCCGACACCATGGCAAAATCCAGCGGCCGCTCGAGTCGAATGGAGCGCAGCGCCTGCCTGCTGTCGATCCAGGGTTGTACCGCAAGTTTTTCGCCACGGGCAAAGCGATAGGCCTGCTCCGGCGTGGTGCGTGTACCCTGCGTGCTGGCGTCCAGCGAGTAACGTGTGTGCACATGCAGGTCCCCGAAAAAGGGCTGCATCAGCGGGGCGCGGGATGTACAGGGCTGGCGTTTTTCTGTGTACTCAATGTCTGCTGCGGAACCGGTCGCGATTGTTACCAGCAGCCACGCGATCCGCTGCGACAGCCCGCGCGGAAAACGCCTATCTCCAGCCTTCAAACTGTTTTGCCGGAGGTCGACCCGTAGCGCCTGGTGTGCGCATCAAGCGCAGCCAGAATACCGTCATGACGCATGGCGATGATATCGCGGTAATCATCGTGCGTGATGATGTAGAAGCCGCCTTCGCGCACCGCGTCCAGCACCTGTTCGCCGACGACGCGCGGGGCAATACCGCTGGCTACGTCTGGCGCGGGTTGCCGGTGATCGATACCGGAATCGAATTCACCCGGGCGAACCGCAGCGGACTGGGTGATCAGGTTAGTGTTCACGAGGCCGGGGCACAGCACGGAGACACCCACGCCCTTGTCCGCGACCTCCATCAATAGCGCCTCTGACAAGCCGACCACTGCAAATTTGGTGGTGGTGTAGAGTCCCTCGGGTGGACCGGAAATCAGGCCGCCCATGGAGGCAGTGTTCACGATGTGCCCTTCGCCCTGCTTCACCAGCAGCGGCAGGAACGCCTTCACACCATGGATCACGCCGTACAGGTTCACATTGATCAGATACTGCCAGTCCCGGATGTCCGCCTCCTGCATCAGGGCACCGATCCACACACCGGCGTTGTTGCACAGCAGGTGTACGGCGCCGAACCGGGCCAGCGCCGCATCGCGCAGCGCTTCCACCGAGGAGAGACTGGCGACGTCCACCGCATACGCCATGGCACGCGCGCCGATCTCCGCCGCGACGCTCTCGGCTTTCCCGACATCGATATCTGCGACAACGACGTGCATGCCGGCAGCGGCAGCAGCCCGCGCGATACCCTCGCCGATCCCGGAACCCGCTCCTGTTACGACGGCGACTTTGCCTTCCAATACCTGCATAGGTAGCCCCTGACTGTGTTATGCCCCGCCGCTGGTTCAGGCCTGGCAATCGATCATGATCTTGATGGCATTGTGCGGATCCTTGGCCATCGTAAAGGCAGTCACGATATCCGACAGTGGAAAGCGGTGCGTGACAAGGGCGGTGGGATCGATACGCCCGCTGCACAGCATGGCGATCACTTCCTCAAACTCTCCTGCATACCCCATGGCTGGCACAATGGACACCTCCTTAGCCAGCAGCATCACGAGATCGACAACTGCCGCCTCTTTATGCACACCAGTGAGGCAGATGCGACTGCCCGGCCCCGCCATTGCCACAATGTTCTCGAACACGGTGCGCACACCGGTCGCCTCGAAGAACAGCGTGCTCCCGGGCATCGGCATGCCAAAAAATGTCGCCGTGCCATGCTGCGCCATCAACTGGTGTTGCAATTGTGGATCGTCGGCGCGAAGGGCAGTCGCTCCCAGCAGTCGCGCAGCTGCCAGCCGTCGCTCCGATAAATCCACCACGACGATCTCGCGCAGCCCTCGGTATTGCAGCACCTGCAGTATGCAAAGTCCGATGGGGCCAGCGCCAAAGATCACCACCTTGTCGGTGGCGCTCGCTGCAACGCGGTTTGCGCTGTGTTGCGCCACCGCCAGGGGCTCAACCAGCGCGCCGTACTCCGACGGGACGTCGGCTGGCAGCTTCAGCGCGCACCCTGGATCGAGCGCGGCATTGCGCACCAGCAGGTAGGGTGAAAAACCGCCTTCCGGGCCGCCATTGCCAATGATGTTGCTGTTACTGAGCGGCTGCACGACAACCCGGTCGCCGGTGACCACATGCGTCACGTTGGCACCGACTTCGCTGACCTGCCCCCACAATTCATGGCCGATCGGCATCGGCGAACCCGGCGCGGTGAGTCCGCCCATCGCCAGATAACCCAGATCGGAACCGCAGATGCCGCATTCACGCACCTGCACCACGAGATCGTCAGGCCCGCACACCGGCGGCGCTACCCGGTCGAGGCGCAGGTCGTTCACGCCGTGGATTCTTGCCAGTGGTATAGACGTCATGATGCGTTCCCCGCGCCGCGCTTTTAGACACTGCTGACCATAGGACCGAGCCAGAGCCGGGTCAACCGCCACGTCCGGAATATTGAACCGGTTGCTGGCTTTTCTGGCCTGCGCTGGTTCGCGCAGTAGTGCACTGCCACACTGACCGCCCAAACAACGTGGCGGGGTGGAGCGTCCGTGACAAATCCGGATCTGCAGGTTGACTGGCTGATTGCCGGCGCAGGCGCAGCTGGCATGACCGGCGCTATCGTGGCGCACCAGTTGGGCGGTACGGTACTGGTAGCGGAGAAAGCCTCCGTGTACGGCGGCACCACCGCCAAATCCGGCGGTGTGGCATGGATTCCCGGCAATCATCGGCAAGCTGACGTCGGGATTCGCGACAGCGCCGAAGAAGGCTACACCTATCTTAAGAGCCTGATCGGCAACGACGTCAGCGATGCCCGCATCCGGGCGTACGCCTTTCGGGCCAGGGAAATGCTGCAGTACATGATGCGGCACAGCCATGTGCAGTACTCCGCCCTTCCGAAATACATGGATTACTACGAACGCCAGCCGGGCTACAAGTTTGGCGGGCGATCCATGGACAACGCTCCATTCAACCTGCGCGAACTGGGCGCGGACGCCCGTACCATCCGGTTGGGGCATTACGATGGCCTGCTACTGCCTTTCAATGTCACCGTCGAAGAGGGCCAGCGCCTGCAGGCGATGGACGCCGGCGCCTACCTGCTCGGCTGCAAACTCTTGCTGCGCTACTTGCTGGACCTGCCCGCCCGCCTCAAAACCAGGCGCGACGACCGCCTGACACTGGGGCCAGCTCTGGTCGCGCGGCTGCGCCGCTCGCTGCAGGACCGGAGCATCCCGCTGTGGCTGGACGCCCCGGTGCAGGAGTTGCTGCTGGACGATGGCCGAGTGAGCGGCGCCATTGTCAATCGTGCTGGCCGGCCGCAACGCATCCACACCCGGCGCGGCGTACTATTGGCCACCGGTGGTTTTTCCCACAACGCAGAGCTGCGCCGCCAGTACCAACAGCACCCAATTGGCAGCGACTGGACGGCGGCGGCACCGGGAGCGACCGGCGACGCCGTCGTTATGGGCGAACGTATCGGTGCTGCACTCGGCCTGATGGAATGTGCCTGGTGGTCGCCCACCTACACGATTCCCGACGGGCGGGTACTGGCGTTAATTTCCGGGAAATCCAATCCGGGCTCCATCATGGTCAACCGCCAGGGCAGGCGCTTCGCCAACGAGGCGCAACCTTACGAGGACCTGGTCAAGGCCCAATACGCCAGCCATGTCAGGGGCGAGGGCGCGATACCCTGTTATCTCGTATTCGACGCGACCTATCGCGGTAAGTACGCCGTCGGGCACATCAAGCCCGGCAAGGTGGAACACGACAGCCGATTGTCCACGGCGAACTTCGAGTCTGGCCTGTTGACGCGAGCCGACAGCCTGGAAGCGCTCGCGGATAAACTGCGGATCGACCGCGTCGCACTGCTACGCACAATCCGCGACTTCAACCACCACGCACGCCTCGGCGAGGACCCCGAGTTCGGGCGCGGCGCATCGGAGCACGACCGCTACTACGCAGACAAATCGGTCGCCCCCAACCCGTCGCTGGCACCGATCGAGACCGCCCCCTTCTACGCCCTGCGCTGCGAACCGGGCGACCTCGACACCAAGGGCGGCCTGCTGTGTGACGAATACGCGCGGGTGCTGCGCGTGGACGGCAGCATCATCGAAGGGCTGTATGCCGCCGGCAACGCCAGCGCTGCTGTCATGGGGAATTGCTATCCGGGGGCGGGCGCGACCATCGGCTCCGCCATGACATTCGCCTACATCGCCGCGCAACATGCCTTCGGCCCCGATCGTGAAGAGACCCAGCACCATGCCTGAGCACAAGTACGCCTACCTGGAACCCGGTAACTACGCGCGGGGTTGGCATATCGTGCTGTTCTCCCAGGAGTTGCGGGCGGGGGAAACCAAACCCTTGCGCTACTTTGACCGCGATCTCGTTGTGTATCGCGGCGAATCCGGACAGGTGGCGATTCTCGATGCGCACTGCCCCCATCTCGGCGCCCACCTGGCCAGCGGCGGCGGGCGCATACAGGGCGACACCATCGCCTGCCCATTCCACGGGTGGACGTTCAATCCCAAAGGAGAGTGTGTCGCGATCCCGTACGCGAAAGCGATTCCGGAAAAAGCCGTCAACGCGCTCAAAGGCTGGCCGGTGCTCGAGAAAAATGGTTTTATCGCCCTGTGGTACGCACCGAATGATGAAGCACCGGAAAGCTACCTGCCCGACATCGTGCCGTGGGGACCGGAAGGCTGGGGCGATTGGATCTTCTACCGCTCACGGATTCGCGCCAGGCCTTGCGACGTTATCGAGAACATCGTCGACATCGCCCACTTCCCACATGTGCACGGCGGCCGCGTACAATCCTGGGAAAATCGTTTCGGCGAGCGCAGTGTCACCCAGCTCTCGCGCGTCAAAAGCCACCCTGATGCGCGCATGATCATTCCGCCGGGTACCCTACTCGATCTTGAATCGGTGCGCAGCGATACCTCGGGGCAAGCCGACGCCTGGGGTGACGCCACCTACCACGGCCCTTCCATCATGTACTACTACACGGAATCAAGAAGCCCCCAGCTCAGCTTCAGAAGCTGGTGGGTAAATTGCCACACAGCGGTCGATGAGAACGAAGTCGACCTGTGTTCCGCAGTGATCGTCAGCAGCCTGACCGACGAACCCCTGCCGGAGGAATTCACCGCCCTCTATCCGCAACTGGCGCACATCGCTTTCGGTCAGGACGTCGAAATCTGGCGCGACAAGGTCTATCGCGCCGACCCCATCCTGTGTGATGGCGACGGCCCCATCCACAAATTACGGCGATGGTACGAGCAATTCTATCTACCGCTTTCGGACAATCGCCCATGAAAAAGCCCGCAGCGAAATCGGTGCGGGCTTGTATCAGGTGTGAGGGTTAGTGCGGGATCAAATCGGCACGATATTCTCGGCCTGTGGGCCTTTCTGCCCTTTCACGACGTTGAATTCGACTTTCTGACCTTCGGTCAGCGTCTTGAAGCCTGAACCCACGATCGCGCTGAAATGCGCGAAGACATCCGGCCCGGACTCCTGCTGGATAAAGCCGTAGCCCTTGGATTCGTTAAACCACTTCACGGTTCCTGTAGCCATACATACTTCCTATTGCTTTTGATTACTGAATTACGCCTTTCTCAAAGGCAGTGTGCGCTTGAAGTGCGAAGAATTACTTATGAACAACAGGGCGAGGTACAGACAGCGAGACTTCGAGATGGGATACATAAGAACGTTTACTTACAAGCGGCGGCCAGTGTAAAGCACCCGATGTATTGGGTCAACCAGAATGTTGACACCTGGCCACACCGTGCAAGAGTTCTATTGATCGCGATACTGGGGCGCGCGTTTTTCAAAGAATGCCACACCTGCCTCTACCGCATCGGAGGTTAATGCAAGTAGTGACTGGTGCCGGTCTTCCAGGGCCATAGCGGCTTCGAGACCCGGTGCGTCCACGCCGAGATTCAACGACTCCTTGGTCAGGCGCAGACCCATGGGCGACGTGAGCAGCATGTCGTCGATATACGACTGCGCTGCCGCTTCGAGTCCGTCCTGCGGCACCACCTCAGAGACCAGGTTGACCGCCAATGCACGCTCGGCCTGGATGAATCGGCCAGTCATCAGCAACTCTGCTGCCACCGACGTGCCCACCAGTCGCGGCAGGAAATAGCTGCTGCCCATATCGCAGCCCGTCAAACCGATCTTGATATACGCGGCATTCATCTTCGCACCCTGCGCCGCCACACGGATATCTGAGGCCATCGCAAGACTGAATCCGCCACCGCAGGCCGCGCCATGCAACAACGCGATTATCGGTTGCGGACAGCGGCGCATGGCCTGGTAGATGCGTGCAATGCTCTGCTGCAGTCTCCAGATCGTATGGGGGGTACGGCTGGCATCGGCGAATGCGCTCCCCGACAGGTCCGCACCCACGCAAAAATGCCGGCCGGCCGCCCGCAACACCACCACGCGGATTGCTTCACGATCCCGCAACCCCTCGAAATAGTTCGCCAGTGCTTCCACCAGTTCCGCGTTCAGCGCATTACCGGCCTCCGGGCGATTCAGCGTCACCCACTCTACGGAACCCCGCTGTTCGATCAAAATCATCTGTGGTGCTGTCAAGTTCATTGCTCCCGGATTTAGGCGCTGTAGAAGGGTCGTGAGGATCCGATATGTATGCATCGGTGTAAATTCCACGCCTGCGTCGCCGCAGTTGTGTTGGCAAAAATCATCCCGTATGTTCTCACCCTTGTCCATCATCCCGACACAGGAAGCAACGCCGTGAACACCTATCGTGAGGGCTGGGAAACCCTGCTGGATCAGCTTCGCCAGCGGACTGAACTCGCAACCGCCATGGGTGGTACGGATAAGCTGCGCAAACAACGCGATCGGGGCCGACTCAATGTTCGCGAACGGATCAGCCACCTGTCTGATGAGCAGAGTTTCAACGAATACGGCGCATTGGTCGGCGGTAACCATCCCGCAGGCGTAGAAGCACTTGCAGGTGACGGGCTCGTAGGCGGAACGGCGCGCATAGCCGGTCGCAGCATTGTTGTCGTCGCGGAAGATTTTACCGTCAAGGGCGGCTCTATCGGACATGCTAATGCCGCCAAACGTACCCGGCTGGTACGCCTGGCGCTAGAGCAACAACTACCACTGGTGCTGATGCTGGACGGTGCTGGTGAACGAACCAGCAACCAGGCTGAGCGCTATCCCAATGCGCCCAGCGACCTGCAACTGCTGGCCGACCTCAAGGGGCGCGTGCCAGTGGTTGCGCTGGTGCTCGGCACGTCAGCCGGTCACGGCGCACTGACCGGCATGTTCGCCGACCTGATGATCATGGCAGCAGGTTCGGCGCTATTCAGCGCCGGCCCTCCCCTGGTTCGCGCCGCTCTGGGAATCGACGCCAGCGCCGAGGAAATCGGCGGCGCCACCCTGCACACCCGCGAGAGCGGCGTGGCACACAACTTCGGTGCGACGGAACAGGAGTGTTTCGCCATGGCGCGCTATTTCCTCTCCCTTCTCCCCTCCCATGCCGGTGCTCCGCTGCCGGAACTGCGAAACCAGACCTCAGCGGCGCGACGCACCGTTGAGGGATTGATGGATGTCATTCCGCCCCAGGTAAACCAGTCGTATGACATGCGCCGCGTATTGCAGGAACTGGTCGATGCGCAAAGTCTGCTTGAACTGCAACCCGAGTTCGGTCGCAGCCTTATCGCCGCCCTCGCCCGCCTCGGGGGAATACCCTGCATGTTGATCGCCAACCAGCCGGCTGTGCAGGCCGGCGCGATCACTCGCGAGAGCGCGGAGAAAGCCTGTCATTTCATTGAGGTAGCGGATAGTTTTGGGCTCCCGTTGATCTCGTTGCTGGACAACCCCGGCGTGATGCCGGGGCCGGCCGCAGAAAAATCCGGCGTACTGCGGGCCGCCGGCCGTATGTTCCAGGCTCAACGCCGCTACCGCGGGCAAAAAATCGTGGTGACTCTGCGCAAGGCCTTCGGATTTGGCAGTTCGGTAATGGGCATGAATCCCTGGGACGGGCAGGTGGTCAGCCTCGCGCTACCCTGCGCGAATCTCGGAGGAATTCCTGCCATCAGCGGCGCGCAGGCAGCCGGTGCCAGCGCGGAGGAAGCGGCCAAACTTCGGGAGATCCAATCCGGTGCATGGGTGCCTGCGGACGCCATGGCCTTTGATCAGGTCATCGCGCCCGCAGACCTGCGCAATGCGTTGATAGATGCGCTCTATCTGCCCGAAAGCCCCTGAACCACCACCCTCGGAAACGCCCCCACGGATGGGGTTTTTCCACAGCGCCTAGTGACAGCGCCACGTAATCATGCCAACATCGCGGCTCGCTCAAGAATAATTCGGAAATCCCGTGACCCTACTCAAATCCGCGCAGGTTTTGGTTGCCGGCTTGTGTGCACTATTGTTCGCTTCACTGGCTGGTGCCTCCGTCGTTAACGTCGAGAATTACTCCTACCCGATAACCGATCGTTTTGAAGCAACCGTCGTCGGCACACCGACGGCATTCGAAGCCGATCTGCCGGCTTCCATTCCCCTTCGGGAACGACGAATCACGATCTTTCCCGACCGGAAAACCCCGGACGTATTTTTCTATGGCAGTCAATTGCTGTATTCGGTCGCGCTGCAGCGCCACGATGCGCCGCTGATATTCCTCATCGCTGGAACCGGTGCCGCGCACAACAGTTCAAAGAACGTCAGTATTGCCAAGGCGTTTTTCCAGGCAGGTTTCCATGTCGTCGCCATTTCTTCACCCACATTTAACAACTTTGTAATTGCCGCTTCTGAGAATGGCGTAGTCGGTCACGCGGAACGGGACGCCGCGGACCTCTACCGGGTCATGGAGAAGATCTGGGCGGAACTGAAGGGAGATATTACGGCGACATCCTTCAACCTCACGGGCTACAGTCTGGGAGGATTCAACGCGGCGTTCGTCTCGAAACTCGACGATGAACGCAAGGCATTCAATTTTCGGCGCGTGTTACTGATCAATCCGCCGGTATCGCTCTACAATTCCATTTCACTTCTCGACCGCATGACCCAGAATATTCCCGGCGGCGTCGATAACTTCAACACGTTCGTGGACAACCTCATTCACGCCTACACAAAAGTTTATAAAGAGTCCACGGACGCCGTCGGTGACGACTTCCTCTACAAGGCCTACAAGGCACTGAACCTGAAAGATGAGCAGCTGGCCGCACTGATCGGCACTTCATTCCGCATCTCATCAGCCTCACTGGTTTTCACATCCGATGTCATGGCGGATTACGGTTACATCAAACCGAAGGGACTCAAATTGAATCGCTTTAGTGATCTCAGTATTTATAACGATGTTGCCTTACGCACAGGATTTACGGATTACTACCACGAGTTCTTCTACCCCTATTACGACGCGGCGAATCCGGGGCAATCCCGCCAGAAGTTCATCTCTGCCATGAGCCTGAAGAGCATCGCCGATTACCTGCGCAACGCCAAAAAGATCAGTGTCATGCACAATGCCAATGATGTGATTCTGGAGCCGGGAGAAATCAACTTCTTCCGCGATGTCTTTGGAGATCGGGCAACCATCTTCCCGTACGGCGGGCACCTGGGGAATTTGACCTATCGCGACAATATGGCGCGCATGGTCGCTACGTTTACTGAAGGAGGCAACCTGTGATGATGCAGTTCCTTCTTCGCATCTCGTTGCTGGCGCTGGCGCTATCGCTTGGTGCCTGTGCCAGCGGTCCGTCGCCACAGGAACAGGGGCTTGATTATCCCGAACCTGTCTTCACCGCAAAACGCTTGCTACCCCCCGGGCATCCCTCGATCACGTACATTTACGATCCATGGGAGCCCATGAACCGGCGCATTTACGTGTTCAACTACCAATTCGACCAGATGGTTTTCCTGCCCGTGGTTCGCGGCTATGAAACAGCCGTGCCCGAAGTCGCGCGCACAGGCGTTCACAACTTCTTCAATAACTTCGAGGATTTGCTGACGGCACTCAATTCCGTACTGCAACTCAGCCCTGAGAAGGCAGCCCAAAGCACCGGGCGCGTGCTCGTCAACAGCACGGTGGGATTGCTCGGATTAATCGATGTCGCGAGCGCCATGGATATTCCGAGGCCCGAAGAGGATTTCGGGCAGACGCTGGGTTACTGGGGCGCGGGGCGTGGTCCCTTCCTGGTAATTCCCTTCCTGGGCCCCTCAAACTTGCGCGACGGCCTGGGCAAGATTCCTGACTTCTACGTCGATAGCACCGTCAAGAGCGAAGTATTGTCAGAACCTGTCGACCTGGGCGCGACCATACTCTATCCCATTGATACCCGAGCCAACACGTCGTTCCGCTACTTCGAAAACGGTTCCGCATTCGAGTATGAAATGGTGCGATGGCTTTTCTCCACGAAACGCGACCTGGACGTAATGCAATAATGACGGGAACCCAAACAATTCGGCATATCTTCCTAACCGGAATTCTTCTCGCGCTGGCATTTTCTGCCACGGCAAAAAACGTTGAGCCGATCAGAATCGGCACAACGCAATCGCTGACTGGACATTACAGTGAGTTCGGCGAGCAGCAGTTGCGTGGACTGCAGATGTGGGCGGCGGACGTCAATGCGCGCGGCGAGTTGCTGGGTCGCCCCGTCGAGGTGGTCTACTACGACGATCGCTCCCGCGATGCGGGCACAGTGGAGGGCTTCAAAAAACTACTCAGCAAGGATCGAGTGGATTTCCTGGTGGGCCCTTATTCATCATCGCTGACCCTCGAAGCCAGCAAAGTCGCTGAGCAATTCAACACCCCGATGGTTTCCACCGCCGCCTCGGCGGAGGAAATCTGGAGTCGCGGGCTGACCAATATTTTCGGTGCTGACACCCCGGTCGATGACTATCTGGAAAGCCTGAACGTCGCCGCGAGGGTGGGCGCGAAAACCATCGCCCTGGTGTACGCGCGCACTGAGTTTGGCAAGGAACTGGCAGCGAGCGCACGTAAAACAATGGCGAGCCGGGGGCTGCAACTGGTGCTGGAAGAAGGTTATGCGCCAGAACAGCGGAATTTCACCGCTCTGGCCAGGAAACTGGGCGAAGTAAATGCGGATGTAATTTTCGGTATCTCTTATCTGGACGATTCCGTCGCCCTAGTGCGTGCGCTCAAAAGCCAGCGCGTCAAACCGAAACTGCTTGGCTTCACTGTCGGCCCAGGATTGCGTGAGTTCGGCGAACAACTGGGTTCCGATGCAGAAGGTGTGATCGGTGTGATCCAGTGGTTACGCGGTTCGCGTCAGCCGGGCGCACAGGATTTTGCGTTTCGCTTCTACGAACGCTACGGCTACAGCCCGGGTGTGTATGCGGTAATGGGCTACAGCGCCGGCGAAATTCTGGAAGCTGCTGTACGCCTCGCCGGCACCACGGATCACGATGCCGTGCGGGAGCAATTGCGGACCATGTTTTTCCGTTCACTGATTGGACCTTACAACGTCGATCACACCGGTCGGCAGAAGGGCCGACACAACTATGTGCTCCAGTGGCAGAACAACCATCGCGTCATCGTCGCACCTGAAGATCTCGCGCAGCGCCCGCTGATCTATCCTCTCCCATGACATGAGCCGACCATCCACCTAATACACTTCACGGTGTAATGCCACGGTAGAGCCGCCTCCCTCGCCACCACACATCATCGGCTTCGGGGCAACAATTTTGAGCGAGACTGCATGGCGCTCCACGTCTCAGTACTTGCCGCCGTTCCGCTTCACCAGCAGGTACAGTCCGCGCCCTTCCGTTAGCCTGTAGGCGATCGTTTTCTGCTTCGCTTGACTCACTCCGGTTGCAGTCAGTGGCACGGCCCGCCTCCGTCGCAATTTAGGGGTATCAACTTTGGGGGTATCAAAAGCACCGCCAGAAATACCCCCTTTTTGGGGTATCTCGAGCTGGATGATGCTGGACAGCTATGGAAGCGGTATAAACAAAAAAGCCCTGATTTACAGGGCTTCAGGGATGTTCTGGGATGTTACTGGATGTCGAATTGGTCGGGACGGCAGGATTTGAACCTGCGACCACTTGACCCCCAGTCAAGTGCGCTACCAGGCTGCGCTACGCCCCGAGATCGCCTGATTTGCGACGGGCGGCATTATACTCAATACCGCGCTCCGTACAAAGGCTATTTGGATGGAGCGAGCACCTTGAGTACGTCTTCCAGTTCCTTAATGGTTTCCTCGATGATCGCGCTCATATCGACGGACAAAGAGCCCTTGCCATTTTCGTCCGTCATCCGCTGCCTGGCACCGCCTATGGTGTATCCCTGATCGTATAAAAGACCACGAATCTGGCGAATCGTGAGCACATCTTCTCGTTGATAATAGCGCCGGTTACCCCGGCGTTTGACCGGTTTCAGTTGCGGGAATTCCTGCTCCCAATAGCGCAACACATGGGGCTTTACCGCACAGAGTTCGCTCACCTCACCAATGGTGAAATAGCGCTTACCGGGGATTGCGGGCAATTCATTGTTGTGGGTCAGTTCCAGCATATTCTTCTACTCGGGCTTTAAGCTTTTGACCAGGTCGAAAGGTCACCACCCTGCGGGCGGAGATAGGAATCTCTTCTCCCGTCTTGGGATTGCGGCCGGGACGCTGGCTCTTGTCACGCAAATCGAAATTGCCAAATCCGGATAACTTAACCTGCTCGTTATTTTCGAGACATCCGCGAATTTCTTCAAAAAACAATTCGACGATTTCCTTAGCTTCCCGTTTGTTGAGTCCTAGCTCTTCGAACAGGCGTTCCGCCATCTCGGATTTGGTCAGAGCCGTCATCTTCCCTATTACCTAGTTTCTCAGCTCGGCGTTGTATTTTTTTTCCAATAGATCAATGACTTGACCTACTGCCAGATGTATATCTTCCTCACCAAGAGTGCGTGATTGACCGCGGAATGTCAAACCCAGCGCGACACTTTTTCTTTTAGGATCAATGCCTTTGCCCGTATAGACATCAAAGAGCGTTAAGTCTGTGAGGTAAGT